>CALOAF010000001.1:0-124153 GCA_942491385.1 uncultured Anaerolineaceae bacterium
GCCTCCCAACCTGGCTTCAGGCCAGCAGACAGAAGGTGGTGATGTTATTGAACCTGCTTTGGCTGGTGCGGCAGATATTTCTGTTTACTACAAGAATGAACTCAAATCAATTAACCTCAACTTTAGTTTAGCCATTACCAATATTGGATCCAAAGTAACCTGCCCGTTCATTGCTGAAAGACTTTATCCCAGCAACCTCGGGATCGGAGCTGCTTATGAATGGAATATCGATGATTACAATACCTTGACCATTGCAGGTGATGTGAATAAACTTCTGGTGCCAACACCTGTCAGGGGGACGATTGCGATACAGACGGAAACGGACCCGATTATAAAGGAAATTGGATCCATTTCGGGTATATTCACTTCTTTTGGAGATGCGCCGGAAGGATTCAGCGAAGAGATGAAAGAATTGATGTACTCTATTGGTGTGGAATACTGGTATGACCAGCAATTTGCTGTTAGAGCCGGTTATTTCTCTGAAGGCGCTCAGAAAAGGAAACAGAAAATATTTCACGGTTGGACTGGGATTGAAATACAACATCTTCGGAATGAACATTTCTTACCTGGTTCCTACGACTACGCAGCGTAACCCGTTGGATAATACATTGCGTTTTTCACTGTTGTTTGACTTTAGCGCGTTTGATGCGGATGGGGAGTAAGGAAAATTGGTTCCTGGTTGCTGGTTTCCAGTTAACTAGTTGCTAAAAAAAAGGCCTCCGGCGGTTTGTAATACCTCGGAGGCCTTTTTTATTATGTGTTCCCCTAAGTACTTCATTATTCGTCATTGGATATTCATAATTCTGCGTTTCCGTACTATTTATAGACCATAGAATAATGAATATTGGTTTCAATCAAAAGTTGAGTCAACAATTTAGGCAGGGGGAATTCTTTTATTTGTTTATACGCTTTTTTGTTTCGAAAAAAATAACTACGGGCCAATAAGCCGGATTCTGTAAAACTGCCGAGGCAGCATCTCTGTCATTTATCTAGTCCAGGGCTCGCGCCCGGGATCCATCTGCCTACCCCTCCGGACTTTTCCACGAAAAACAGGCCGAGTCAGCCTGACTTCCTTCCGGGAAGACGAGCTTCCCTTCGGGATGATCCGAATGTACGTGGCATTTCAACCCACAAGGTTTACCACCGGCTGGACCCGGCCATGCGCTCTTACCGCACGATTTCACCCTTACCCGTTAAGGCGGTGTATTTTCTGTGACTGTCTGGGGGCCACGAGGTGTGGCGCTCTTACCGCACGTTGTCACTTTCCTCATTTCGATTTTCATCGAACCGCGACAGAGTAGCCCGTAGTCATCGTAAAAGCAACTTTTTTTGGAAAAGTTCCTCCTGAAGTGAATCAATGATAACGACACTGTAGGATGAGAACTGCACCTTCTTCGACTATGTAAATCAACCGATGCTCAAAATTAATTCTCGGGACCACCAACCTGTCAGATCGTATTTTAAAGCTTCAGGTTTACCTGATCCTTCATGTAGTGTGCGTTCAATTTCTTTGATGAGGTTATTTATCTTTTGGAGTACTGTATCCGTTTTTGCCAATATAAATAATCCTCCCAGGCGAGGTCAAAAAATATCTTTTTTTCATTCAGGGAGTCTATTCTTCGATCAATGCTTTTTCTTTCCCTTTTCCTTTTTCATATTTGCTGAATACCTTTCAAAAGCCTTTCCGCACTTTTTAGGGCTTCTCAATAAATAAAAAGTTTCTATAGCATCGTAATCACTTTTGGGCATTACAATGACATCTTCCCCATTTTTCCGTGTAACCTGAACCGGTTCATGTTTATCCAGGACCATATCAGATAATACTTCAACTTTTGCCGGAAATTACTATAAGTTGTTATATCCATTGTATTCCCATTCCCCCCCCCCCCCCCCCCCCCCCTTTTAATTTTCTACAAAGATATAGGAAAAAACAGAATTGTACAATAACCCTGTACAACACAAGCAATTATCGATCTATCCTGTAATCAAATTTTCACTCCCCTAACTTGCTCTCCAGTGCCTTCAGCAGTAATTCCGAAGCTTTCAGGGGAAGCAACACCCTCTTTGATGATCAGGTATTTATGGGATTGTTTGAGTTTGCAATCGACTCCTTACCGCCAACAGGTAAGAACGCTATTATTTGATTAAATATCGGACTCTCATAATAAGGGGATTGCGGGTTATCGATAAAATAACAGCGAAGTTTATTATTCTTTCAGGATCCCGCGTTCAAATCCGAGGCGTCTGCAGTGCCAACGCAATCTCAAACCATCGAAAAGTTCCTTGACCTGTTTGGGTAATTTTCCAAAACGGTCGACCAGCATTTTCGTAAAGTCATCAATTTCCTCTTCTGTTTCCAGGGCATCCAATTGGATATAAAGGCTCAATCGCTCCTGGATATTTTGGAATATTCGTCCGGAATGAGCATTTCCACATCGGTTTCGATTTGCATCTGCTTGCATAGGTCCTGTTTTTCCCAGTATTCTTGGAAGAGTTCCCGGAATTCCCATTTTTTCCTTCAATTCCTGGATGGCTTCCGCCAAAATACGCTGGAAAGTCTCATAACCGATATCGGAAATAAATCCACTTTGTTCTCCTCCCAATAAGTTTCCCGCACCTCGAATATCGAGATCGCGCATGGCAATGTTCATTCCGCTGCCCAAGTCAATGATCTTCGTGACTGCTTTCAGTCGTTTTCTAGCATCGGAAGTGAGCATTGACTTGCGGTGGCTGAATCAAGATAGCAAAATGCTTTTTGATTGCTTCGCCCTACTCGTCCGCGCAGTTGGTGGAGATCGCTCAAGCCGAATTCATGGGCATTGTTGATGATCATCGTATTGGCATTCGGAATATCCAGTCCTGTCTCAATGATGTTGGTACAGACCAGAACATCGAATTTTTTTTCAATAAATGACAACAATGCTTTTTCCAGGCTCCTAGCCTCCATTTGTCCGTGGGCAACTCCGACATCCACATCAGGGCAAAGTCTTTGAATGATGGCTGCTATATCCGGCAGCGATTTAACCCGGTTGTGTACAAAAAATACCTGCCCTCCCCTGTTGACCTCATAATAAACCGCCTCCCGAATAAGCTCTTCACTGAAAATACGGACTTCCGTATGTATCGGTTGCCGATTGGGTGGTGGTGTTCGGATGATCGAAAGGTCACGTGCTGCCATCAGGGAGAACTGCATGGTTCGTGGTATAGGTGTTGCCGTAAGGGTGAGGGTATCCACATTGACTTTCAGGTTACGCAACTTCTCTTTGGCCGCTACTCCGAACTTTTGTTCTTCATCAATAATGAACAGTCCGAGATCTTTAAAGCCAACATCTTTTCCCAGCAAACCGTGGGTGCCGATGACAACATCGAGCGTTCCTTCTTTCAGTCTGTTGAATATTTCCCGTTTTTCTTTAGCTGTGCGAAATCGATTGATGTAATCTACGGAAACACTGAATTCCTTCAAACGCTCGTGAAACGTACGGTAATGCTGCAGTGCCAAAATAGTCGTTGGCACTAAAATAGCTACCTGTTTGCCGCCAACCACGGCTTTAAAGGTAG
The DNA here is from genome assembly GCA_942491385.1 of uncultured Anaerolineaceae bacterium. Lineage (GTDB taxonomy): Bacteria > Chloroflexota > Anaerolineae > Anaerolineales > Anaerolineaceae > UBA6170. Next base: position 3,559 of record CALOAF010000001.1, read on the forward strand.
CGCGCATAGCCACTTCCGTCTTTCCAAACCCCACATCCCCGCAAATAAGCCGATCCATGGGAGACGGTTTCATCATATCCTGCTTTGACGTCATTGGTCGCTGAAAACTGATCAGGAGTGTCTTCATATAAAAAAGAAGCTTCCAGTTCGTTTTGCATATAACCATCCTCAGGGAAAGCATGCCCTTCGGAGGCTTTACGTTTGGCGTATAATTTGATCAGCTCCCCGGCAATATCCTTGACTTTCTTTTTGGTCCTGGCCTTGAGTCGTTTCCAGGCATCTGAGCCCAGTTTATTAAGTTTGGGAACCGTACCTTCTTTGCCAACATATTGGGTAATCTTATGGAGGGAGTTGATGCTCACATAAAGCACATCATTGTTTTTATAGAATATGCGCACCGACTCCTGGATATGTCCGTTGATATCAATCTTTTCGAGGCCGGAAAAACGGCCTACCCCGTGGTCGATATGGGTAACAAAATCTCCTGGCTTCAATTCCCGCAACATCCGCAAACTCATCGCCTTGTCTTTGGTAAACCCCTTCTTCAACCGATACCGGTGGAAACGCTGGAATATCTGGTGATCCGTATAGCAGGCGATATTGAGATCTGGATCAATGAAGCCTTCATGAATGGCTTTGGTTATCGGATGAAATTCGACATGGGCTTCCAGGTCTTCAAAAATAGCATAGAAGCGCTCGATCTGTTTGGTACTGTCTGTAAACAGGAAATTTTCTATACCTGCTTTTGAGTTCTTTTTGAAGTTATCAATCAGCAGGTTGAAATTTTTATTAAAGCTCGGCTGGGGCCGGGCGGAATAAGTAAGTATCTCATCCGTTTCAACAGGTACTTTTGAGCTACCAATAAAAACGAGATTATACTCTTCAATATCATCCACCACCTCATCCGGGCGGATAAATGCCCTGTCCCGAAAGATGGTTGCCAGGTCTCCCTCATCAAGGATGGTCAACCCCTTAGAAAATTCAGCGGCCTTATCCAAACACATCTGCAGCCGGTCGATTAACATCTGAAAGTCCTTGATCCAGATGGTTGTGTTTTCATTGAGCACGCTGAACAAAGATACTTTTTGCGTCTGCTCAAACCGGGTGTGGATATTGGGAATAATGGATAAGTGTGCAATAGATTTTACCGATAACTGGGTGGTGGGATCAAAAGTCCTGATGCTTTCCACCTCCTCATCAAACAGTTCGATGCGGTAGGGATAATCATTGCCATAGGAAAATACATCCACGATCCCTCCACGAATGGAAAACTGCCCGGGTTCGTAAACGAAATCCTCCCGGACAAAGCCAAATTCCACCAATACATCGGTCAGGGTGGGTACATCGAGGTCCTCGCCAACTTTCATTTCAACTCTATGCTCTTCCAGGAACTTTGGGGCGACCACTTTTTCGAAAAGCGCCTCCGGATAGGTAACGATGATCTCACTGCCTACTGCGGCCGTGACTTTATTGATCGTTTCTGTACGCTGGAGCATATTGGTATTGTCCAATACTTCAAAATTCATGGGGCGGCGAAAGGAATCCGGAAAAAAGCGTACGGACCTTTCATGGAAAATACCTTCCAGGGTATTCTGGATATAAGCAGCATCCTCCTTGTCTGTAGCAATGAATAAGTGATGGCCGGCATCGGCTATGATCGTTCCGGACAGGACAAAGCATTCCTGCGAACCGACCATTCCTTTGAGTTGTAACCTGGCCGGCTTTGCCGAAGCGGATTGCTTCGTTTGGCTTAAAGCCTTGACGATCTTCCCGGTGCGTTTATCTTGCCGGAAGACTTCCAGCAAACGCTCTAAATTTTTCACGGGGCGAAGATAAACCCTTTAGAAGTATTACAAAAGCCCAACGGGTTAATTTGCCATAAAAAGACATTCTTATCTGTTTTACCCTGTATTTACGGGGCCTTGGACTGAAAAAGATATTTGCATTAATCTGTCATTATTCGTAACTTGAACTTTCGTAATGCCTGTACCACTTCTTCTTTAAACAGGCAATATTCCCACTTCAATTTTACCGGACACCATACCGTACGCTTTTCTTGTATGCCCAATTGTTACCCAAGCATTATTGTATAAGTATCTCATCAATAATTGACCTGACCACTGACTTCTCAATTTACGGACCACCACGCTGACCTGGCCATAAACGGAGTTTTGATTTACCACAAACAGAAGGCTCCATTTGGGTTAAGTAAATATTCTTGATAACAAAAAAATGAATCATCATGGGAGGATTTAAAATAACAGGGCCTTTAGTTGGGATGATCCTGTTTTTGTTTTTCGGAACCGCCCATGCCCAGTTTATTGAAAGATCGCTGGTCAGCAGTTCAGGGAACCAGGTTGCTTCGGGTGTACTCAAACTGGAGTGGTCTGTTGGGGAAAGCTTCACAGGCAATTTCGCCTCCAGCAATTTCCGGCTTACACAGGGCTTTCATCAGGGCACTGGTCTGATCAATAAATTACACAACTCTCCGGACTGGCAAAACAAGATCGTGATCTCCCCCAACCCGGTCAGCAACCGGCTTTACTTCCTGAAAAAAGGAACCGATAGTTTTGAAATTGAAATTCTGGATGTAACAGGACAACAACTTGGCAGCAAGGAATGGAATAGTATCAACACTTCAATAGATGTTTCCTGGATGAACAATGGTATTTACCTGTTACGGATCAAAGACGACCTGGGCAACTATGCTTTTTACAAGTTTATCAAACAATTTTAAATCGCAAATAATGAAAAAGCTAAAATATATTATTCTTATCGGGTTGCTTTTAACGGGTTTTGGGATGGTTGCCCAGGATGCCCCCCTGGCATTCAACTATCAGGCGGTTGCCCGTAATATTGATGGCGATCCCATGATGAACACACTGCTTGGGGTTCGCATCACTTTATTATCCGACAGCCCTGAAGGAACGATTGTTTTTGTCGAAAGGCATGCGGTGATCACTTCGGGACTGGGAACTTTTAAATTAATCATCGGCGATGGCGAAAATGACTTCGGCGACCTGTCCGAAATTGACTGGGGCAATAAAAATATTTTTGTCCAAACCGAAATAGATCCAGATGGCGGCAATGATTATACCAACATGGGAACCGAGCAATTACTGTCAGTACCCTATGCGCTGTTTGCCGCAGAAGGTGGTGGATCTCCGGGCCCACAGGGACTGCAGGGACCTCAAGGTCCGCAAGGGGAACAGGGAGAAGATGGCCCACAAGGTCCGGAAGGGCCACAGGGACCACAAGGTCCGCAGGGGGAACAGGGACCACAAGGACCCGACGGACCTCAGGGCCCGCAGGGGCTTGCCGGAGCGGGCGTACAGATAATTGGTTCCGTCGCTACGGCAGCTAACCTGGACAATAATTATTCCGGGGACGTAGGGGATATGTTCATCTCCCAAAACGATGGCCACGGACATGTCTGGAATGGCACCGGATGGGATGATGTCGGGCAAATCCAGGGACCTGCAGGTCCACAAGGGCCACAAGGGGAACCTGGTCTGCAAGGGCCACAAGGGGAGCAAGGCCCTCAGGGACCGCAGGGAATCCAGGGAGTCCAGGGAGAACCCGGGCAACAGGGACCGCAGGGAGAGCCGGGAGAAACGGGACCACAAGGACCACAGGGAGAACAAGGACCACAAGGGACAGGTATTCAGATCGTAGGCTCGGTTGGTCATGCCGGTGAGCTGGATACCAATTATCCCGGGGATACAGGCGATATATTCATCACCCAGGATGATGGCCATGGCCATGTCTGGAATGGCGCTAACTGGGATGATGTTGGTCAGATAAAAGGGCCACAAGGAGATCAGGGACCGGAAGGGCCACAGGGTCCTCAAGGTCTGCAAGGGGAACAAGGAGCCCAAGGGGAGCAAGGGGAACCCGGACCAGAGGGACCGCAAGGGCAACAAGGACCGGAAGGACCACAAGGAGAACCAGGGCCTCCGGGAACGAGTATGCGTATTGTGTATACTGTGCTTTATGTTTCCAACCTCGATCCTAATTATTTAGGGGAGCCCGGCGATATCGTTATGGTAGAGGAAAATGGCCACGGCTATGGGTGGAACGGTACCGACTGGGAAGACTGGGGACAACTGCAGGGACCGGAAGGGCCGCAGGGTGATCCGGGACCCATGGGAGATCCGGGACCACAGGGGGTACAAGGTGATCCGGGACCACAGGGACCGCAAGGCATCCAGGGACCGCAGGGACCTGTAGGACCGGCCGGGACTTATACGCCTGGTAATGGCATTACCATCAATAGTGATGTGATCAGTGCCGCAGATGATTCCCCTACCAATGAACTTCAGTACGTTTACTATTACAATGATTCCCTTCATATTTCTAATGGAAATGGTGTTGGAATTCCTACCTTCTGGGACTGGACCAGTGGTGCAATCTATTATAATAATGGTAATGTGGGAATCGGTACTTCTTCTCCACAGCAAAAGCTACATGTTTCCGGTGCCAGCCAATTTGATATAGGTTACGGAAACATCAATATTTCATCTCCCGGTGGATGGCCTGGAATTATTGCATTTCAAAATGTGACAGGTAATCGAAGGGATATTGTATTTAGTGATTTTGGTATTGGCCTTACCGCCGGTACTTCCTCCGCCGCTCCAAGTAATACCGATGGGATTTGGATTCGGGATGGAGGTAATGTCGGCATAAAAAGTGCCTGGCCGGGTGATTACCCTTTACTCATTCAGGAGCATACTACCTACGGCATGGCTATTCGCAATAACGGCACCTTAAAACTGTGGGAATTATTCACCTCAGGATCTTCCAATGGTGAACTATCCCTTTTCCGGGAGAATAACGCTTTCAGGGGAAGTTTTGACGGCGGAGACGGCACCTACAGTCCCCTGTCAGACAGGCGTTTCAAAACGGACATAAATCCACTTTCCAATACACTGGATAAGCTGCTGAAACTGAAACCATCTGAATACACAATGAAATCGGACGATTCAAAAAGAATGCGTATCGGTCTCATTGCCCAGGAAGTGCAGCCCCTTTATCCTGAACTGGTTAATGAGTTTTTTAATGAGAAATCGGGAGAAACCATCCTGACCATGAACTACAGCGGCTTATCCGTCGTGGCCATCAAAGCCATACAGGAGCAGCAGGCGATCATTGACAAACAAAACGAACAAATAAAGGTCCTGACCGAGCAAATAAATACTATAGAGAAAAAGCTTGAGTTGATTGAATTACGTTTGAAGGCTTTAGAGGAATAAATTGGACCTTTACCATAGCGGGGTACCAATGTCACATAGGGTGATTTTTGGTGCTCCGCATTTTATGAAACACATAGTACACAAAGTAGGTAAAGGGAGTTTGGGGTACTCTGTTTAAACTGGTGGTTGATTTTTTTCAGCAATTTTTATTGATGTATCTTAAGGCCTGGATAGTTACTAATTGAAAAACATGGCAGAATATTGAATATCCAACTCTGAATATCGAACCTGCCTTCCTGCAGTCAGCAGGTGTTGAAGTTTCCTATGGGTGCGCAGCTACCCAAACCTCGCCGTCTTCGAAGATTTCTTTTTTCCAGATAGGTACGGTTTCCTTTAGCGTGTCGATGGTGTATTCGCAGGCCTCGAAAGCTGCTTTGCGGTGGGGGGTGGTGACGGCGATGATGACGGCTGTTTCCCCGATATCCAGAACGCCTACGCGGTGGTGGATGGATATGTGGATCACCTGCCAACGCTCGACGGCTGTTTCGGCGATCTTTTGCAATTCCTTGATGGCCATGGGCTCGTAGGCTTCAAATTCGAGGCGCGTCACCTTTTTGCCTTGGGTAGCATTGCGTACTGTACCGATGAATACGGTGGAGCCTCCGGCATCAGGGGAAGCGGCGAAGTTGATGCAATCTTCCGGCCGGATGGGAGTGGATTTGATTTGGATGTCGATCATTACTACTCTTAAATACTTTTAAACTTATATTTTGTAAGCCTTTTGTCTCCAAGCTTAATTAATATGCCCAAAGCTACACCTTTTTTAAGATCGCGGGAGGCTGTAAATGAGGAAATATCTTTAAACAATTCCATGTATTCTTTTCTGGAAAAAATTTCAACTTTGGCATGTTCCAGAAAATAAGTCAATCGATCTACATCACTTAGTACTTGTTTTTGTCCTACAACCAATTCCTGCAGACTACTGGCAATTAGTTCCAGCATATATTCTACAAATATAGTAGCAATACCTTCCTTATCCGAAGCAGCAAGGGTATCATAATATTTTTACTACATGATACTATCATATGATACTATCATATGATACTATCTAGGAAAAAATACCCCTCCTTAAGAAATACAATTTTTCCAAAAATAGTATTTCTAGGCGGCGGCCTTACGCCGGCTGATCAACAGGGCTCCTGCTATGCCAATGCCTACTGCCCACAAATACCAGTACACCTGCCACCAGGACTTGCTGAGCACTTCCAGCTCCCCACTCTCCCCGATGACGTTCAGGTGCGCCCAATAATAAGGTGCCCGGTAAGCGGGTGAGGAATTTTCCAGGTAAGCCAGTTTGGCTTGCTGCATCGCTTCCGCTTTGGATTGGCCCTTTTCGAGATTTTCGTAAAAGGAAACGAGGATTTCTTTGGTTGAAGCATCCGAAGCATTCCACAAGCTGGCGACGAGGCTGGGGCAACCGGCCGCGGCAAATGCCCGGGCAAGACTGCGCACCCCTTCTCCCCTTTCGACGATGCCATTGCCGGTATTGCAGGCACTGAGCACGGCCATATCGGCCTGAAGCTCCATTCCGTAGAGGTCTGCGGCGCGGAGGAAATAATCAGTGCTGTCGTTCTGGCGGGTGAAGATGAGGGCCGAATTCATGGGGTAGCGCTCGTTGAGAACACCATGGGTGGCCAGGTGGAGGATGGCGTAATCTGGGGCGTTTTCCAGGAATGCTTCCCGGGTGGCAGCTTCGTTGATCCAGATTTGGCCGTCCAGCAATTCGGAGATCTCTTTTATCTCGTCATCTGAAAATTGTAAAGGGCCGAGGGCCCTGGATAGTGGAAGACTGGACATCGGATTATTTACAAAGGTGGCTAAATCTTCCAAAGTAAAATCGTCGTATTCAAGGCCGAAACCAGCGAAGGTTTTGGGAGCATTTTCCCTTTGAGTATTATCAAATAATAACCTGTTGGAATAGGCGTAACTTATTGGGAATTTTTTCAAAAGATAATTCGGGACGGTTTCCGTTGGCGCAGTTATCAATACATCAAAAGAGAGTTGTAGTAACGGGCCATCGGGTATAAAGATCAACTGTTGAATTTTTGATCCATCCCCCATTTTTTCCAAAGAAGGTTCTACCAGCCACTGATAAACCTGATAGCTATCCGGAAAGAAATTCTCAGCCTTTTGAGGGTTTTCCATTGCTAAACGAAGGCTTCTTAGCTTAAGGTCAAATCCTTCCGGTTTAGCGAGCCTTTCATAATTGAAACTGCTTCTCGTTACCGTAAAAATAAAAATGGCCTCATCGCCTACGAAATATTCAATTATGCAGCGGCCCTGGGGCATTTTATTTTGCAGCTCCTCTACACCAATGGTTTTATCAAAGCGATATTTTAACCCATAATAATCAGGATATTCCCGTTCAAAACGGTCGATGAGTTTTTGGTAATTCCTTTTTAAGGCAAACAAGCTATCGCGCAACTCCCCATCAGGAGTTCCCCCTGCCTGCTGATAAATTTTGGACTCTAATTGAAAAATGGAACGCTTCAGATTTTTCTCCTTATTTTTAAGTTCTTCCGGGATGGAAGAATAGGCTTTGGCTTCCTCTTCCTGCATACCGGCAAGCAATACCATGGCTTTATTTTTTGCAGCAAAATGGTAGGCCGCCCCGAGGTATTTTTGATCCGTACTCTTATCAAATAACTTCAGTGCTGTGGTTATCGCTTTTTCGTAAATCGGATAGGTTTGCTCTATCAGGTCAAACTGTGAACCCTGTGCCTCATAACTCTGACGAATCTGGGTAATTAAGGTATCCAGCGTATTGAAATTTCGAAAGGCAGCCTTCAGGTATTTATCCTCTCTACTGCGTTCTTCTTCATATATTGCCAAAAAAATTTCCGTCTTCTGATTCAAAGTTTCCAGCAATGAGTTTTTATTCTTTATACTATACTGAAGGAGGTTTATCTCAACCAAAGGATCAGCTGTTTTCATATCCGGCAATAAAGCCTGTAGCGCCTTTTGATTGTAAACCAATGCTTCTTCATAAAGTCCTTGTCCCAGGCTTATTTTGGTACGGTTGCGGTAAAGTTCTGCTACTCTGGGATGGAAAAAGGTTCCCCAGCCCTCAGTGGTGTATTTTAGGGCCAGTTCAAAGTATTTTTTGCCTTCTTGCCATTCTTTGGTTTTGGCGGAGAGGTTGATGAGGTCGGTGTAGGTGTTACCGAGGCGTTGAAGAATTTCTAAGGATTTCTGGTGCATTAAAAAATATGTATACTTTTCAATAGCAAGGAGATAATACTTTTTTGCAGATTGAAATTCTCCCATGGCCTGCTCGCAATGTGCTAAATTATGAATGGGGGTCACAATTTCAGGTATTTCATCTTCAAATGTAGCGTAAATTGCTTTTGATCTTAAGTAACTTTCCTTAGCTAAAGGATATTTTTTTTGATCAAAATAAATCACCCCTTTTGAAAGATATAAATCCGCAATTTTTTCCTTGTTCATAAGAGTATCCTTAGACAAATAATTATAGACCAGCTGCAGAAAGCTTATGGCAGTATTATTATCCTGAATATAAGAATTCAACTTATACATCTCAGTATACATATTTATCAGTCTAAAGGTATCGATGGATTTATTGGTTGCTATCAATAACTCCATACCCGAAATAGCTTTTTCAAGATCACTTTTTGCTTTTTGAAAATCTTGAATTTTTCTCAACATACTTGCTCTGTTGAAATACCCTCGAATAACATCAATATGATTGCCTCCAAAATGCCTTTCCCTAATGTCAAGAGCTATTGAATTATATTCTAATGCCTTATCCATATCTCCTTTAAAGTAATAGTTCACCCCTAATTTATGATACAAGGGAGCTACTTGAATCTCCATAACTTCCTCCCTTCCTTTACAATGATTCAGTGTTTTTAATAGGAGTGCAATGGCATCACCATATTGATGTGATTCCTTTCTTAATTTTTCTGCTTGATTTATGGTCGATGCAATTAAGGAATCAACATTTTGGGCATTTGAACGCTGAAAAGCAATTGCACAAAAAAGTATGATAAGTACATATTTCATAATACATATCTTTTCAAAAAAAATTCTTTGATCTCCGAGTTCTATTTCTGGAATCAAATAATTAACACCCCTTTTTCATTTAGTATTTATTTATCCGTTCAATAATAATATTATTTTCTTGCTGGATTTTTAATAAATACATGGCACTAGGCAAATTCAAATTAGTCAAATTAAGACTAATAAAATATTCATCGCCGTCATTCTCAATAAAAAAACTTTTAGAAAAAACATTTTCACCGTTCAATTTAAGTATTGATAAACGCCCTTCCCCTTTTTCTAATTTCAGAATATTTATTTTGATGTTTTCAAAAAACGGATTAGGAAAGTATTGAAAAGAAACGCCACCATTTTTTTCAATTTCTTCTGTGAAATAATTTTGAGTGGAATTCGCAAAAGAGGAAATAGACAAATTATTATTTTCAGTGCAAACAGAGGTCATATCAACAGCATAGATTTTGAGGATCAATTCTCTCCTATTTATAGGAACAAAATAAACACCTGTATTTATTGAATTATTTATTATGTCTTGTCGCAATTGAAAATCGGAGGAAAGAGATATACTTCCATTGCTACTATATCCACCTGATTCGGAACCAGAGTTAACAAAATATTGGATAGCAATACCAGTCACTATTGCAGAAGAAAAGGAAGTGCCCGAATTTGAGTTCGCCCAATGGCCATTTAATGTGGGAGCTAGAATGCCTGTTCCAGGAGCAAAAACATCAATTGGTAATCCACGATTACTGAATTCAGCAATTTGATTTAATTGATTTAAAGCACCAACTGTTAATTTATTAAGAAGTCCAAAATCTGCAGGTCCATAAAAAAAACCATCTTCATCATCCGTTTCCGTAAATAAGTATCCATCATTCCCAGCGCCGCAAATAACTAAACGGTCGGTGACCGCTCCAATTGACTCCTCTAACTTTGAGGTCGTAAGTTTCCAATCTACAATAGCTGCTGGCCCCCCTCCTGAAATGTTCTCTGGTAAATCTAAATCATACCTGAATCCCCAGGAAAGATTTATAATATCCAAATCCAAATCATTAGCCATTTCTACAGCTTTTACCAAATTAAAATAACTTCCAACACCATTCTCATCCAACGCCTTAATAACATAAATCTCCAAAAACTCTGGTAAAATCCCGGCAGATTTGGCCAATCCGACTATAATTCCTGCCACACCGGTTCCATGCCCATTATCATCTATTGCAGAAAATTGATCATTAATTACATTGGCTTCATAAACCACATAATCGGTAAGAAAAGAATGGCCATGATCTATACCAGTATCAATTATTCCAACCTTTACCTTCCTATTCATAAAAATACCCGGACAACTCAAAACTCCAGGATAATTATTTAAATAACCAGGGATAGGAGAATAAGAATCCACTGGTAGACTTTCAATCAATTCTTGAAATGTTAACGGCGAACCTGAAATATCGAAATTCAGGTTCGAATGATCTATGTCCGCATTATTTTGATCTCTTTCAATAATATTTATCACATTATAAAAAACAACCTCTTCCCCATTTATATCGGTATATTCAATTGGAAATGATTCTATTTCAATCAAAAATTTATCATCATCAATCTGATCAACAATAGTACCATTGATCAGATCCAGATACGCATCAATATCTGCCTGTGAAACCCCCTCCGCAAAGTCAACGATTATTTGATTAGGATTATAAGTACCCTGAGCAGTTAAAAAAGCTGGAATTGAAAGGCTAATTATAAGGGTAATTAGCAGCGTAAAATTTCTCATGATTTTAAGTTTTCCATTTTTTCAATGTGACGAATTGTGCTTCGATACAATCCACCTGTCTTATATATAAGCCACGAGTTCCCCAAACGTGACATAAAAAGTCCCACTTTTTTCAAAAAATGAGCGTTTTTCCGGAATTTTTACCCAAAATGATTGTTTTAGACATGGAGAGCGTAAAGATTCGGGGAAATCGGGAATCGACTTAAAATTAAAAAAAACAATAATTTTATAAAAATACTTTGTTGTAAAATTTTATATCAAAAAAGACCAACTCTTTATATACAATAATTAATTTTCAATCTGAAAACCCAATAAAATGAAAAACAATACCAGGAGAATCAGCAAAAAATTATCCTACCTCCTCCGCCACAATCCTGATGTCTTCGGCCTGACGCTGGATGCACAGGGCTGGTGTAAAGTAGACGAGCTCCTCAAAGCCTTTGAGGAAAACGGTACGCCCCTGACCCGGGAATTGCTGGAAGAGGTCGTGGCCACCAATGATAAAAAGCGATTTGCCTTCAATGAGGATAGCACTAAAATCCGGGCCAGCCAGGGCCATTCCATCTCAATTGACCTGGGCTATACACCCGTCGAGCCTCCCGAGATCCTCTACCACGGCACCGCCAAACGCTTCCTGGATGCCATTTTCAAGGAGGGCCTTCAAAAACGCAGCCGCCACCACGTACACCTGTCTCCGGATCTGGATACGGCTGTCAAGGTCGGGCAGCGCCATGGCCAGGTGGTTGTCCTGAAAGTAATGGCCAAAGCCATGTTTGACCAGGGACATGCCTTTTACCGCTCCCAAAACGGGGTGTGGCTGACGGAGGAGGTGAAGCCCGAATTTTTGGGGTTTGAATGAGAAAAAGAGCAAGCAGAAACATGCTCAGGAAAAACCTGAAAACAAGTAAATTGCCCGCAATACACACCAAAGAAAAAGGGTTGACCTCTCACGAGATCAACCCTTTTTCTTTATGGCAGAATAATGTATTACTACTCGAGTTTGAAGTGTACGGGCAGGTTAAACTGCACACGTACAGGACGTCCACGCTGCTTTCCGGGAGTCCATTTGATTCCCTTCTTCTCCATGAGATTCACAACGCGGAGGGCTTCCTGCCCACACTGGCCACCAATATCACGGACAATCCGCACATCGGTTACAGAGCCGTCTTTTTCGACAACGAAAGTTACGAAACAACGCCCCTGAATACCGTTTTCACGTGCAATCGCAGGGTATTTGATATTTCCCTGGATAAACTGCAACAGTTTGGTATCCGCACAGGTTTTCTTTTCCGCCTGCGTTCCAGCCATGTCTTCACATCCCGGGAAGCGAGGCATTTGCTCTACCACTTTGAAAATTTCCTCTTCTTTTGGAGGTGGTGGTGGCGGTGGTGGAGGTGGTGGTGGAGGTGGAGCATCCGGCACCGGATCAGGACGCTGGATCTCTGTATCATCATCGATAGAGTTATCCACGAAATCCGGTTGTTCATCCTCCAGAACTAATTCATCAGGAACCTCTTCAATCACCGGTGGTGGTGGCGGAGGTGGTGGTGGCGGTGGTTCAGCAGTACGAACGATCTCCTGTTCCATATCGATCTCCAGGTCTGCAAGGAGGTCGGAAACATCAATCTCACTTTCGTACTGAGTCCAGCCAAATGCCAGAACAATCACACCGAGAGAAATAGCCAGCCCGAGGTTAAAAAAAGTGCTGCTGAATTTAAACGCGTCTACCTCAGGATACTTGTTCCTGCCCTCCAGAGGAGAGGTGTGTTTGTGCTGATCAAAGGTAGAGGCAAGATCTTTTTCGGATTGTTGGCGAAGGCGCATTCTGACGAGATAAATCAACGCCAGGATACCAACCATAATACCCAAAACCGCCAGACCTAATGCCTTACCACTAATGGCAATATCAAGTAACAACATACTGACAAGGTTTAATGATGCTTAAAATTAGGCAGGGAAATTTTCCCTGCTATCTTAAGAGTTAATAAATTTCAAAATAATCAAACTACTTATTGAGCCGATAATATTAGCAACAATATCAAAGAATTCAAAATATCTCCCGGGAAAAAAATAATATTGTCCCAATTCCAAAAAGATTCCATATCCAATAGCGATCAGGATGGCCCACACAATATTTCGGATAGTCAGGCGCTTTCGCCTGCTGAGTCCCCGAAAAATCAAAAGCGTCAGGATGAAATAGACGCCTGCATGTGCGATCTTGTCCGCTTCCAGCAAATCTCCCAGATCTATCTGGGGAAGATTTTTTCCGGGCGTTGCAGATAATATTAAAATAACTGCGGCCCAGACAATAGCCGGGATAAAGTTCCTCAAAGTGACTCAATTATAAACATAGATGTTGGCCGCGCTTTTTTTGGCGTGTGTAAAAAATTTTTTTTCAAAAAAAATTACAACGTAGCCTCATAAGCCTCTGCATCCATCAGGCCATCCAGCTGTGACGGGTCTGACAATTCAATCTTGACAATCCATCCTTTTCCGTAAGGGTCTGAATTGATAAGGCCGGGATCATCCCCTTCATTTTCATCCAGGTCAGGATTAAATTCCAATACTTTGCCATCCACCGGAAGGTACAAATCAGAAGTAGTTTTTACGGCTTCAATAGTCCCGAAGACATCCCCCTGTGCCAGATCGTCATCTACTGTATCCACTTCTACATAAACCAGCTCCCCCAGTTCACTTTGGGCAAAATCGGTAATGCCTACATAGGCAATGTTCCCTTCTTCAACTCTGATCCATTCATGGTCTTCAGAGTATTTGAGATCGTTAGGAAAATTCATAATTATAGTGGTTTTATTTTTGTTTTTTTCCTTTAGTCAGAGGCTTCGATTGTTCTTCGAGCCATTCTTTTATCCAGTCTGTAGTCACAGATTTAGGCCTTTCCAGCGGCAGTCCCAGCGCTCTGGACCAACACATGGCCGAAAGTACACCTAATGCACGGGAAACACCAAACAATACAGTATAAAAACCATATTCCTTCAATCCATAGTGCACCAATAAAGCCCCAGAGTGGGCATCGACGTTTGGCCATGGATTTTTGACTTTACCAAGACTTTCAAGGATCGGTGGCACTACGTCAAATACCTGCCAGACCACTTTAACTATATCGCTGTCCTTGCAGTACTCTTCCGCAAACTCTTTCTGTGCCATAAATCTTGGATCTGGACGACGAAGAACAGCGTGGCCATAGCCAGGAATAACTCTTCCCGATGCGAGGGTACTTTTAACATAATTGACAATTTGTTCCGTCGTAGGTGTCTTGGTTCCGATGGCATCGATCATATTATTGATCCAGTGAATTACCTCCTGATTGGCAAGACCATGCAAAGGACCCGCAAGGGAATTCATTCCTGCTGCCAGGGAAAGATATGGATCAGACAAGGTAGATCCTACCAGGTGAGTGGTGTGTGCAGAAGCATTTCCACCTTCATGGTCAGCATGAATAGTCAGGTAAAGTCGCATCAGGCTTTTGAAATCCTCTCCTTCAATCCCCAGCATGTGTGCAAAGTTACCAGCCCAATCCTGAGAGAAATCACGCGAAACATCAACACCACCATGGTATTTCCGGCGATAGATGTATGCTGCAATTCTCGGTAAGCGCGCAATGAGGTTCATGGTATCTTCATAGATCGGATCCCAATATTCGTTTTTGTTTAATCCTTCATTATATCTTTTAGCGAAAATACTTTCTGTTTGCATCGCGCTGATGGCAATGCTGAACTGCGTCATGGCGTGGGTTTCAACTGGCAGAGCGTCAATAGCATCGAAAGTATGCTGCGGGATAACACACCTGTGTGTCCATTGGTCAGTTAACCAGCGTACTTCTTCATCCGTTGGAATATCTCCGGTAAGCATCAGCCAAAACAGCCCTTCCGGACGTGGCTGCTTACCGCAATCGCCTTTGGGGAGTAATTCTTTAAGTTGAGGAATGGAATACCCCCGGAACTGAATCCCTGTGACGGGGTCGAGGCGGGAAGTTTCCCAGATCATCATTTTTATCCCGCGGGCTCCACCAACGACCTGACTCAAGGTTACTTCATCGATTTTTTTTGTCCCGTGCTTCTTGAGCGTAGCTTTTAATTCATCACGGAGTTTACTTGATTTTTCAAAAAACTTTTGTTTTAACGGATCCATATTAAGTGTGTTTATCTTGGGTGTAATTAAAAAAATGGGTACTGAATGCGGGAAAATCACCTGCCGCAAAAGTACTTAATAAGTAACACCTCCAACTCATTGTTCGTTTAACATTTTACAAAGAATAACCGGGGCTTGATAGTTTATTGAAAAATCAAGCCCCGGCAAGGAAAAATTCATACAGTCTGGAATTATCGATTAACCGTTGGTTCTTTCGATTACCTGTAGTTTGATTTCTTCATTGGATAAACCCTGGGCTTTCAATTCCTTGATGATTTGAGCTTCGGTGATGCGGCGTTGTGCCTGTTGTTCACTGAAAATGACACGCTGGGTCGGGGTGAGCATTCTGTTGATAGAAGCATCTGTCCCTTTACGGTTGGCAGATAACTTTTGAAGGTATTTTGTTTTGTCGGTATTTTGCAATGGAGCAATGTCGGCCATATTCCTGAAATAGCGCTGTTGAATGACGGTCATTTGTTCTACCTGTTTGGCATCAAGGCTGTACAAACTGGTCATTTCGGCTACTGCCTGGGTTACTTCACTGGATACATTATCGGATTGCGCACTCACCGTCAAAGCTACCGCACTGATGATAAAACATAATAATACCTTTCTCATGTGTTTGTTTTTTATAATTGATATTGCACGCTAAAGTACAAAAATTGATAATTTTGCACCTCAAATTACTCACTATATTTGTTTCTGATACGAAGTAATTGTCATTTCACCGCCAAATTGGATAATTATGCTGGTCATACAGGAGGTTTTAGTAAGCGATGAGGTTGTGCAGGAAAATTTCATCTGCAATTTAAAGGCCTGCAAAGGAATTTGTTGCGTGGAAGGTGACTTTGGCGCACCCCTCGAAAAAGCAGAATTAAATACCCTCGAACATATTTTTGAAAATGTCCGGCCTTTTCTGGCAGCGGACGGACTCAAAGCCCTGGATTCTCAGGGGCTTTATGTGTATGTTGAAGAAACCAAAGAATACACTACTCCCCTCATCGATGGTGGCCCTTGTGCCTACCGCGTCTGGAAGGATGGCGTGATTGCCTGTGGGATTGAATTGGCCTATTACGCAGGGGCAGTACCTTTTAAGAAACCTATTTCCTGCCATTTGTACCCGATAAGGATAAAAGAGAATAAAAAAACAGGTTTCGAAGCCATTAATTACGACCGCTGGGATATTTGCTCCGATGCCTGCACTTTAGGCAATAAAGAACAAGTGCCTGTATACCGGTTTTTAAAAGAAGCCATCATTCGCAAATACGGAGAAGCATTTTATGAAGAGCTGGATGCTGCTGCCAATTACCTGGAGACAAAAACGACACTTTGAGGATTGCCGTCAATACGAGATTTTTGCTGAGAGATAAACTCGAAGGCATCGGTTGGTTTACCTACGAGGTAATGCAACGGCTGGTAAAGCTAAGGCCTGAGGACGAATTTATTTTCATTTTTGACCGCCCATTTGATCCGCAATTTCTTTTTGGAAAAAATGTGGAAGGTGTCAAATTGTTCCCGCCAGCCCGGCACCCCCTGCTCTGGTATTGGTGGTTTGAGTGGTCACTCCCGGCAATACTCCAAAAAAAGGATGCTGATCTGCTGATCTCTCCGGATGGGTTCTGCTCCCTCAAATCGGATGTTCCCACGTTAATGGTGACTCATGATATTGCTCACCATCATTTCCCCCAACAAGTACCTGCCTTAGCCCGTTGGTATTATAATTATTTCATTCCCCGCTACCTCCAAAAAACAGACCACATCATCACCGTTTCGGATTTCACTAAAAAAGATATCGAGGAAGCTTATGGCATTCCGCAGGAAAAAATGACGGTGGCACATAACGGCAGCCGCAATATTTTCCACCCTTTAACGGAAGAAGATCAAAAAGTTATCCGTGATCGGTTTGCCAGTGGTTGCCCGTATTTTTTTTATTTCGGAGCAGTACATCCTCGCAAAAACGTCCATCGCCTCATTTCGGCTTTTGACCGTTTCAAACAAAAACACAACTCGGATGTAAAACTATTGATCGGCGGTCGTTTTGCCTGGCAGACCGGACCTGTTAAAAATGCCTTTGTTAAAGCTGTTCATAAAAAGGATATCCTCTTTCTGGGATATTTATCCGAAGAAGACCTTAATAGCCTGACCGCTTCGGCACTTGCCATGGCCTATATTTCCAATTTTGAGGGTTTTGGATTACCCGTTTTAGAGGCCATGCATTGCGAAGTACCGATCATTACCTCCAATGTTTCCTCTTTGCCCGAAGTAGCCGGAGAAGCGGCACTTTATGTCAATCCCAACAATACCAGGGAAATCGAAAAAGCATTGTTTAACATTTGGGACCAACCCGAACTCAGGCAAAATTTGATTGAAAACGGAAAACTCCAGCGGATCCAGTTTTATTGGGACAAAACGGCAGGTATCATCAATGAGACCATTGACAGGATATTGTTTTGATGTTTTTTATTAGGTCTGATCGAGAAGCCAAAAAGTTCAATTGACCTTATTCTTTTCTAAAATATTTCCTGAATTTTTCGTAATTTGAAACTTGAGTATCAAGGCACGGACTCCTTTGTTCCATCAAAAACAACAGGCATGGGTTTTTTAGAAAAATTATTTGGCCTTTTCGAACCTCCCTCCGTTGATAACCTGAAATCCAAACAGGATGTTCAGGGTTTATGGAAACTCATCCTGAAAAATGACCCTCAGAATCGGACACAGGCCAAAGAAGCCCTGGCCGAATTAGGTGTCATTTCCGCTCCTTTTGTTTTAGACAAGCTCAAAGGCCCCAACCGGATGATTACCGGAGGAGGCAGTTATTATTCCAAAGCTTACAGAATACTCTATCTGAGCAATCCTGAAATCCTGGAAGTTTTGCAGCAATATCGAAACCAGGGCGATCTGGATTTCAGGAGAAAAGTTTCAGAATTGATTGCCCACCACACCAAAAGAAAAGCCATGCTTGAACTGGACGGTGGCAGCGATCAAATTCAACGACTCATCCAAACCATCAATAATTACAGGGAAAATGACCAGGTCCGGATTCATGCTGCCAGGAAAATGGCTGAATTAGGAGATAAACGGGCGGTCAATCCACTTATTGAAGCTCTGAGAAGACATAGCACCAGCAACCAAATTACCTTTGAAATGGCTCTGGCTTTGGTAAAAACAGGAGACAGACAAGTTATTCAACCGCTTGAAATAGTGCTGAACAGGTTAAAAGATCTCGGCAGCCTGAATCACATTTACTGGAAATATGCCCGCAAAGGAAAAATCCACCCCGAACTTCAGGAAAGGCTCAACATTCTGCTCAGCGACAGACTGATCGCCCTGTCGCCAAAAGCTGAGTTGATCCCCCTGGAAGATACTTACCACTGGAAGGTAAAAGATTCCGGAAACAGCATATTGCTCTCCAAAGGCGATCCGGAAGAACTGGAAGAAATGCCCGGTACTATTTATTACAGAATGCAGGTTTCCCGATCCAGGGGAGACCGGTTCATATCGACTATTTCCTGGGAGTTGAATAAACTAAAGGAAAAATACAAAGTGCGCTAAATCAATAATTGCGGAAGGTAAAGGAATCGAACCCTCATCCTCAACAGATGGCACGGTTTTCAAGACCGCTTATGCACCATTGCATGCTACCTTCCTTTCAGTCTGCAGTTCTCAGTCTGCAGTTGGCAATAACAACCTGAAACAACTTGAAACAGCGAACAAAGTGAGCAGTGAAACCATTGGAAACTGCTTCCCGAGCCCATAATCAGAATCGAACTGATGTTAAACAGGTTTTGCAGACCTGCCCCAAAGCCACCATTGGGTATACGGGCTATTGCGGAAAGCAGTGGACTCGAACCACATACAACGTCTGTGTACAAGCTGCTTAGCAGGCAGTTGCCGGACCTCCCGGCTTTACTTTCCTTAATCCCATAAAAAAAGCCCTTGCACGGATCTACAAAGGCTTTGTTTATTAGTTATACTGATGCATATATCAATACAGCGCCCCTGTACCTCCCGGTGAGGAAGAACTGGAACAACTGCAAGATATGGTGTTGGCTATGATCATTGGTTTTTATTGTATTTTTTAGCTATCGTACCTCCAAACAGCCAACTTCCAAAATTGGTTCCTTATTTTTCTTTTTCTTTTAAAATATCAACCAATTTTCCCGTATAAATACCTGTAGATAACCTCAAACAAATACGCTAATTTTACGGGTAGTAAAATTTCATAACAAAATTCTCACCAATGAAAAGATCGAATACCTTAAGCCTTTTAGTGTTTTTTCCTGCCTTATTTTTAACCTTCAGCTTATCAACTGCGCAGACCGTAGCCATCGTGGGCTATAACGGAAGCACCGGGGACGGGTGCTCCATCGTTGCCCTTGAAGATATTCCCGGAAATACCAAGATCTATTTTTCAGACAAGGCATATAGTGATGTCTCCAATGCTTTTCTGGCAGACGAAGGCTATTGGAGTTACACCACTCCAGCCGGCGGACACGCCAAAGGCGATGTCATTACTTTTGAAGAAACGGGCACCAGTACGAATGTTTTGGCCGTAGCCTGCAATACAGGTAACTGTGGAACCTTCCTCAATGATTCCGGTGGATCTATTTCCCTCGCCAGCACGACTGCAGAGGGCGTATATGCCTATGCCGACTCAGATAACGATCCGACTAATGGCGTAACGGAGGTTTACGCAGTATTGTATAGCAAAGGTTTTATTCCTGCCGACGAAGATCCCTCAGCCGATTACCCGGATGCTGTGGTTGTAGATGGGTTCTCTCTTTTGGGAGACCATCGCGAATTTATGGTTAGTCTAAGATCCGGAGCAGTCAACCTTGATGACATAGAAGATCCGGCAAATTATACCGTTGCTGAAACGGAGGGCAATATGCCATTGAGCACGGTGCCTTTTACCAATATTGTCATTGCCGAATTGACAGCAACAGGGGCTAGTAATAACGTTTCCTGCAATGGAGGAAGCGATGGCAGTATTTTGGTGGAAGCCACTGGCGGTTCTCCTGACTACACTTACAGCTGGGACAACAATTTACCGAATACCAATAACCCAACCGAACTGACAGCCGGAACTTACTGTGTAACCATAACGGATATGGGGGGAGGTTCCTTTAATCTTTGCTTTGATGTTAATGAACCTCCCCTCTTGAATATAGTTGCTTCCGTCGATGCCAATGTCAGTTGTTCCGGTGATTCAGATGGTGCCGCTTCTGCTGAACCACAGGGAGGCACAGGTGCAGTTTCCTTTTTATGGTCCAACGGAGCAACAACCGCTTCCATTTCAAATTTGCCTGTCGGCAGTTATTCCGTAACCGTCACTGATGAAAATGGTTGTGAGAACATGGGCAATGTGATTATTACAGAACCAACTCCTATTTCGATCAGTATGTCAGGAACGGATGAAACGAATACCAATGCGGACGGAACAGCCACAGCCACCCCAGGGGGCGGAACTCCTCCGTTTACCTTTCTATGGTCCAATGGAGGAACAACGGAGACCATCACCAACCTGCCTGCAGGTGTATATACAGTGACAGTCACCGACGCCAATAATTGTTCCAACTCCGGCAGCATACAAATCGGTCAAAATATTTCCGTCGCTTTAACGGTTCCTGAAAACATTTGCCTGGAAACCGGTATTCAGACAGGCTGGACGGGTGGAACACCTTCCGGAGGCGTTTACAGCGGCCCGGGAGTTACCGATGACGGCAACGGTATGACCTATACATTTGACCCTATAGTAGCCGGCCCGGGAATCCATATCATCACCTATACTTTTGGCAATGATAACGCGACTGCAACGGTCGAGGTCTATGACACACCTGTAGTGTCACTATCCTTTCCGGACACCATTGCCTACAATGACGGAACTCCGCCAACAGGCCTTGGCGGCGGATCGCCGGAAGGTGGCGTTTATACAGACTTTTATAATGAAATCACCGATGATGGTAATGGCATGACCTTTAGTTTTGACACCCTGGTTCTTGGTTTCAATAGCCTGACCTATACGTTTACGGATCAAAACGGTTGCACTGCCAGTGCTACAGAGGATTTTCTGGTGGTAATGGTGACCAGTCTTGATAACCCTTTGGCACTTCAACTGAAAGTCGCCCCTAATCCGGCAACTTCCTCTATTGAACTAAGCGGGATAAAAATAGACAGAATTGAATTTTTTGACACTTCGGGAAAGTTAGTCCAATGGCAGGATCAACCTCCTTCGACCATAGGCATATCAGAATTACCGAAAGGAATGTATTTCATAAGAATAAGATCGGGAGTTGATTATATTAATTTACGGTTAATGAAAGAATAGCTTTTGATGTCAAATTCTCAAAACCAACAAAGGGGTTGTCTTATGGCACCCCCTTTGTTTTTTATGGAAAAGGTTTCCTCTACCAAAACAACCTCCCTGAATTGAAGCGGCGTTGTTCTCCATAAGATATCAAAATCTTCCTAAATTTGGATGTTATTGTTAAAAGCCTATTTTCATGAGAATACTATTGACTGCTGCATACTGCTTTCTGATCCTTGTCCAAGGTACGAGCCAGTCGGAATTCACCAATGTAACGGAAGCAGCGGGAATAACGCCCTTTACCGGATCGGAAGGCGTATCGGTCGGAGATTTTAACCAGGACGGCTACGATGATTTTTTTGTAACAGTCCCTTTTGGGAAAAACCGGTTATATAAAAATATGGGCGATGGTACTTTTACGGAAATAGCAGAGTCCGCAGGGGTTGCTCTTTCAGAAGATATAAAATCGAGATCTTCCGTTTGGGGGGATGTTAATAATGACGGATGGCCAGATCTCTTTGTAGGCAACAGAAATACCCAGGATTATTTGTTTTTAAATCTCGGCAATGAGCAATTTGAAGAAATAAGCCTTTCGGCAGGTATTTTTCAAACCGGAAATCCCATTTCAGTCAATATGGCCGACCTGAACAATGATGGGTTTTTAGATATTTACATCTCTAATTCAATGGCCCACAATGGGGTCTACCTGAACAATCAGGACAATACCTTTGCGTTTCACAGCTTTTCCTCTCAGGCAATGGATACCGGATTAGCCATGGGCACCGTTTTGTTCGATTATGATAAAGACGGCGATATAGACATATACCTGGTACATGATGGTTTCGAACCTAATTTTTTGTATCAAAACGATGGTACAGCTGTCTTTTCAGAAGTAGCTGCTTCGACAGGTGTGAATACCGCGAGTTTTGGTATGGGGGTAGATATTGGAGACGTCAATAATGACGGGTGGATGGATATTTATATTACCAACCTGGGAGACAACCTATTACTCCTCAGCGATGGCAATGGCCAATATAGTGACATCTCCGAATCCGCTAATGTCGAGGATTTCGGTATGGGCTGGGGAACCTCTTTTCTCGATTACGATAATGATGGACTAATGGACATCTACGTGGCCAACGAATACGCTTTCAGTCCTTACCCTAATGTTCTGTATCGCAATTCGGGCAATTTGACCTTTGACAAAGCGGAAGAAAACAGCCCTGTTTGTAATCTTGACAACAGCTATGGTACAGCAACCCTCGACTATAATCTGGATGGAAATGTAGATCTGTTGGTGGCCAATAAAAATGCAGGAGCCGGGATTCAATTATTTGAAAATGCCGACCGCCCAAACAACTGGCTCGGCATCAACCTTATCGGTACGACCAGCAACAGGGACGCCATCGGGGCCAAAATAACCCTGGTGGATAACCTCGACCGTATCCATTACAGGGAATTGGTTGCCGGACAAGGGTGGGCAAGTCAACATAGCCATGTGGTGAATATTGGCCTGGGAAGTGCCTCGGAAATTACCGAAATGTCCGTCGCCTGGCCGTCTGGCTGGGTTCAGACCATTACTGTTCCCGAATTAAATGCCTATTACACAGTTATGGAAGGGGTTGGCATTCAAGCTGGAATCGTTTACCCCGCTCCCGTCACCGCTGAAGTTTCCCTCACGCCGCCTGCCTGTCATGGTGATAATAACGGCGCTATCCTGGTGGAACCTGCGGGGGGGACGCCCGGTTATACCTACACCTGGGATAATACCGAAGTAACGGGCAATAATCCAACCAATCTGGCTGCCGGAACTTATTGCGTCACCATAACGGATTTGAACGGCATCCACTATCTGACCTGCATCGATCTTCCGGAACCTACGACATTGGGGGCTACAAGTGTTATTGACGCCCAGGTTTCCTGTTATGGTTCGGCAGATGGCATAGCCTCGGTTATTGCTTCCGGAGGAACACCTCCCTATTATTATGCCTGGTCGAATTCTGCGAATTCAGCTACAGCAAGTGACTTGCCGGCAGGCACCTATTCGATTACGGTTACCGATGCCAACGGATGTGAATTCCCCAATGGATTTGCCGTCATCACTCAGCCTGAAGCCCTGATGATCAGTGTATCCTCCTCTGCGGAAACGAATGCCAACGAAGACGGGACAGCAACAGCTTCCTTGTCGGGTGGAACAGCACCCTACGCTTATGCCTGGAATACAGACCCTGTACAAACGACCGCCACAGCTAACGGATTGAGCCAGGGAAATTATATCGTGACCGCGACAGATGCTAATGGCTGTGAAATCACAGCCTCGGTGGAAGTGAGTCAGCTACAGGTTATTACTTTGGCCACCCCGGAAAACATTTGCCTGGAAACGGGTATTCAAAGCGGCTGGACAGGCGGAATGCCAACGGGTGGTATCTATAGCGGCTCCGGGGTAAATGACGATGGCAATGGCATGACCTATTCTTTTGATCCCGTCATGGCCGGACCAGGAGAGCATACCATTACCTATACTTTTCAAAACGATAGTGCCTCCGGCACGATTGAAGTTTTTGACACACCACTGGTGTCCCTGTCCTTCCCGGATACCATTTTTTATAATGACGGAGCACCACCAATAAATCTCGGCGGCGGTTCACCAGCAGGCGGGGTCTACACAGACCTTTACGGAGAAATTACCGATGACGGAAATGGGATGACCTTTAGCTGGGATACTCTGACAGCGGGCTTTAACAACCTAACCTATAGCTATACCGATCAAAATGGCTGTACAGGCAGTGCTTCTCAGGATTTCGTGGTGATGGTATTATCGGCCTCGGACAACCCGAATCCGTTAGCACTTCCGTTAAAAATGGCTCCAAATCCTGCAAATAATACTATTGAATTGAGTGGAATTCCTATTGACAGGATTGATTTTTTTGATGCTGCCGGCAAATCAGTTCGTTCCCTGGATCGGCCTTCTTCCATCATAGACATTTCAGCGTTACCAAAAGGAATCTATATTTTGAAAGTCAGATCAGGGGATGGTTATCTTACTTTGCGGTTAATAAAAGAATAGAGGTTTTTTTATAACGAATCAGGCGTTTTCCCTTCTACAAATTCGTCATTCATCATTCGTACTTCGTTATGGAGGCTTCCCAGTTGAAATTTCCCTACCTTAGTCTTATTCGATGTATTTTGCATTAATTTGCCTGCAACAACCAGAGAATTCTTTTGAAAAAACGCATTTACAGGATCATCAAATATTTGTTCATCATTCTCTTCGTACTGATGGTGACACTGGTCCTGTTATCCCAAATAAAATCGGTGCAAAATGCTGTGGCACAGAAAACGATCCAATGGTTCTCTCAAAAAACAGGTACCGAAGTTGTATTGCAGGAATTTCGCTGGCGTAAGTTTAAAAAACTGGAAATAAAAGATTTTCATCTGCTCGATTTGGAAGGAGATACCCTGGCAGCTATCGGCCATGGGGTCTTGGAGTTTAAACCGTTCTCTTTATTTCACCGAAAAGTCATCCTTACGAATCTTGTCTTAACCGATGCTTCCGTAAATTTAAAGGCCGATCAAACCGGTGCCCTAAATTTCCAGTACATCCTGGATGCTTTTCCCTCAGGGGACACCGTTTCGACTCCCGGTACCTGGATGATAAACCCCTTAAAAGTAAATCTGAACCGTATACGCTTTGGCTATTTCGATAAAAAAACGGGAACACAGCTGACAAGTAAAATCGATTCACTTACTACAGTTTTCAAAGACCTCAATCTTGAAAATAAACAAATTGATGTGGACCAGCTCGTTTTGAAGCAACCTGAATTACATTACCTTTTCTATGCACTACCTGATGCTGTGGTAAAACCTACTGCACCGGACAACAGCATCAACTTTCCTGATCTGGGTTGGGAGATATTGGTTAAAACGTTTGAGGTTCATAGTGGCGTAATACAATACCGGGAAAAAAGCAACACCAAAACCGTTTCCGGCTTTAACGTGCAAAATATTGCCATCGAAGATTTAGAATTGGATGTTGGCCAAATTGAAGTGGGACCGAAGGCAATGAGCGCCAATTTAAAATCCCTGACATTAAGAGATCATTCAGGTTTAACCGTCAATCACCTGAGCAGCCAGATTCGTTTTACAGACAATATGGCAGAATTAGATCAATTTGAACTGCAGACCATTGATTCACAGGTAAAACAGTCCCTTAAGCTTACCTATGCTGATTTTAACAGTCTGATCAATTTTTCCAATCAAAATAATACCACTGCGTCCCCACAGGTAAAATGGAAGATTACAGATAGTCATATTGACCCAAAGGATATCAATTTAGTCCTGCCTGGTGCCTTACCTGCTGAGAACAACAAACCCATCGCCATTGATGCAGATCTGGAAGGCTCCACGGATCAATTGTTGATAAAAAACCTTGACATTAACCAGGATGGAAACTTGCGCCTGAAAGGCAGCGGACAAGTCAATCATTTATGGAATACTGACTTGTTACATTTTGATCTGGCCATTCATAACTCAAAAGCTGACTATCAAAAACTACGGTCATTTTTACCCGCGGGCACCTTACCTCCTGCCCTGAAACAATGGGGAAGTATGGAATTAACGGGATTGCTGAAGGGCCGGTTATCTGATTGTCAACTAAACACTATCACTCTTAAAACAGACAGTGGTCCACAAGTCAATTTCAGCAGCCGGATTAAAGGCCTGCCGGAATATAAAACTGCCCTGTTTGAACTGCAACTGAATAACCTCCGGACCCACCCCGATCATTGGAAAGGTTTCATCACTGAAAGTTTACCTGCATTTGTGGACAGCCTGGGTCGGATGACCCTCAAAGGAAATTATACAGGCAGCCTGACGAATTTCAGGACCAACCTTCTGTTAACATCTGAAACAGGTCAGTTACACACCGAGGCAAATTTCATTTTCGAACCGGATTACTCCGATGGCTCCTATAGTGGAAATCTTACATTGAAGCAATTTGACCTGGGAATGATGACCGGAGACACCCTGCTGGGAACGGTTAACTTGCAGGCGGACATTGACGGAAAAGGGATTCAACCGGAAGATTGGGACACCCGAATATCTGCTATCATCAGTGACCTGGCCTATAAAGACTATTCCTATGACAGCCTTCATTTGGATGGCCGGTTGAAGTCCTCTGTTTTTGATGGTCTTGTTGTATTAAAGGACCCAAACATAACCTTTGAATATGAAGGTCTGATCTCTTTGGAAGATACCATACCTGCTTACCACTTTACCTTAAAGGTAGATACCATCGATTTCAAGGCACTGGGCCTTTCCCGGGAAACGCTAGGCCTAAGTACCCGAATGGAGCTCAATTGTACCAATGCCGATGTGGATCAACTTGAAGGCGATCTGGTTATTGATCATTTATCCATCCGCAATGCCGACACCTATTATCAAACAGACTCTATAAGGATCAGTAGCCATTTGGATACATTGCAGGGCAGGCAGTTACTCGGACAAAGTGATCTATTGTCGTTTGGCATTTCCGGCAACTATGAGTTAAGCCAATTGCCGCAAATATGGACCATATGGCTGGATCAATATTTTTTCAGCTCCAAGTTGTTCTTTTCGGAGACATCCGAAAAAAATATTCCCGGGGCAGATACTTTAGCTGCCCCGCCTACCAATATTACCGCTTTTGTTCACCTTGACGATCCAACTGAATTGACGAGTATATTTTTGCCCCAACTCAAAAAAATTGATGCCCTCGATGTGACATTGCAATTCGATAACCAACGTGATATTTGGAATATTCACGGCCAGGTAGCGAACCTTGAATATGAAGATTTCAAAATAAACGATATTCAGTTAAACTCCATGGCAAATGCAAAGGTATTACAAACCATATTGATGGCCGACAGTTTGCAGGGAGGACCCAACAGGATGCTACTGCAACCCGGGCTGGCGCTGGCGCTGCAAAATGACAGTCTGTTTATTAAGGTATCTTCTTCCGTACCGGATTCTGTTTTTTCGGCTATCGGCGGTAATATCACTCAGGAAACAGGAACACTCACTTTTCATTTTGACGAACAAATTATGATCGGCGGAGAAAATTGGGCCATCGATGAAAATAATCAAATAACCTACGCAAAAAATCAGGAATGGAGTATCCGTCATTTAAATCTCAACAAACAAAAAGAACATATTTATATCGATGGCCAGGGAAATATCGCCGACAGTACCAGCCAGGCTAATGTTTCCTTTGACAATTTTGATCTCAATTACCTGGGAATGCTCCTGGGATATCCGGATGGACATGTCGGTGGAATTTTGAATGGGGAAGCAACATTGAGTGACATCCAGACCAATCTACATTACAAAGCAGATCTGGACCTTCGGGAATGGACATTCGATACAGTACTTATTGGCAACCTCAATTTGAAGGCTACCCAATTAATCCATCGCCCTCTGATCAAAATGGAGGCCAGTCTCGGCGGGGCGGGATCGACCATTCGTGCCAGTGGCCAATATGATATTGATCAAAGGCAATTTGATGCTATCGCCGAGGTTGAAAAACTGGAAATGCGGGTCCTGGATCCTTTTGTTGAGGGATTGATCCATGACAGCGAAGGATACCTGAATGGACAATTTAATCTCAGGGGAAGTCCGGAAAGACCCATATTAAACGGCACCTTATCATTGAACAAGCTAAAAACCGTCATTGATTATGTAAATACTACCTACAACATTGATTCGGGAACCATACTTTTAAACGAAAAAGAAATTGATTTTGGAACAATCCAGATGACGGATATTACCAACAGGATCAATGCTCCAACAGTAAACGACCATCGCCCAAAGGCCACCCTGAGCGGCAAGGTAAAACACCAGTTTTTCGATGAAATAAATATGGATTTACGGTTTAAAACCGATCGGTTTCAATTCCTGAACACCACAGCCAAGGACAATGAACTTTTCTATGGCTCCCTGCTTTTGAAAACAGATATTTTCATCACCGGTCCGGTAGCCAATCCTGCTTTCAACATTAATGCCCGCACAGAACCAGGAACCCGGTTTTTTGTGGTCCCCCTCACAGAAGAACAGGTCATTTCCAGGGAAGATTTCATTGTATTTGGCAAACCGGAACTGGACAGTCTGGGCAGAGATACCAGTTACTTAAAAAACTACAAAATCACGGCTCCCGGCATTGACCTCCAACTCAACCTGGAATTAACCCCTGATGCCGAACTGCAGGTGATTATAGATCCCGTTACCGGTGACAAACTCATTTGCAGCGGCCGCTCAGCGATCACTCTTGAAATGGACAGGGCAGGTAATGTATCCCTTATTGGCGATTACAATATCACCTCCGGTAAATATACCTTCAACTATGAACAGTTGTTAAAAAGAGAATTTAACATCACAGAAGGGAGCAACATTGTGTTTAACGGTGATCCGCTCCAGGCAAAACTCGACCTGACAGCCACTTATGAAACGCGGGTAAACCTCACTGACCTGGTTCCGGATTATACCTCAACGCTTAATCAACGTGCCAATGTACAGGTACAAATGAACATAAAAGGAGACTTGATAAAACCGGTTTTGACCTTTGACATCCGTTTACCCGGCAACGTCCAGGGATCACTGGCTGAGGCGGCAAAAGTCCGCCTGGAGCAAATCCGAAACAATGAAACAGAATTGAATACACAGGTTTTTGGTTTATTACTTTTCAATAGTTTTTTGAGCAGTGCCAATAATAATGGCTCTGTTTCCAATGCCGGGGAAGCAGTATTGTTATCCAGTGTAAGTAAATTGATTACCAATCAATTGAATAATTTTGCTAACAAACTGATCAAAGGTGTGGACCTTACACTTGGCGTAGATGCTTATAAACCTACAGAAGAAGGAGCCCTTAATGAAGGAGTCACCACAGAAGTACAACTCGGGGTATCCAAACGAGTGTTTAACGACCGTTTAGCGATCAAAGTTGGCGGCAACCTCAATGTAGGTGCCTCCAGGGAAAACGAAGAGGTACTGACTGCTTTCACCAGTGACTTCGCTCTGGAATATTCTTTAACACCTTCCGGGAATTATGTACTCAGGGTTTACCGGCAAAGTGATTATGATGCTGTCAATGAAGGTAATGTTACCCGAACAGGAGCTGGTATTTCTATCAAAAAGAAATTTAAAAACAAGCAGCGAAAACGAAAAAAATAATGGCGCTTCAGGGACATACCATAACTCACCTTCATTTTATCATCCTGCTATTAGTGGTCGTGCTACTGGGAGCCTGTACCCCAGCGCGCCATTTGAAACAAGGGTCAAAATTATTTGAAGGGTCCACCGTTACTTTGGCCAAACCCAATGCCATACAAAATAAAAAAGCCCTGAAAGAAGAGCTGGTCTACCAGGTTCGTCCCAAAGCCAACAGCCCGTTTCGGTTATGGATCTTCAACCAGTTGAAAGAACCCAAAAAACAAAAAGGGTTAAAGTATTTACTCAAATATAAAATTGGGGAACCCCCTGTTATTTTTGATTACAAACTATCGAACCGCAGCAAGCTGGTCATGGAGAAATATCTGAGTGACAACGGCTACCTCAATGCCCGGGTGAACCTGGATACTATTGATAAATTAAAAAGTGTACAAACGGTTTATACCGTCTTTGCACCCAAAAGGTATCGAATCCGGGAAATTATTCTCCCCTCCGGAAACACGGTATTGGATACCCTGACCCGGAATAATCAACAACAATCCTTTTTGAAAAAGGGAAGTATATACCGTACCCGAAACCTCGATGCAGAAAGAACCCGTTTGGTCAATATTGCTACACGGAATGGGTATTTTGGCCTGACACAAAACGATATTTATTATTATGTTGATACTACTCAACATCCGGAAATGGTCGATATTTACCTGGAATGGAAGCGATCTGGCGAGGAGGAAGACATCAAACAATACAAACTCGGAACAACCACCGTTTTTGCCACCCATGCACTGACGAATATTGCAGATCAATCTCCTGATACTATCCGGTACAGCGACCTGACGATCATTGAAAATTATTACTTTCTTAAAAACCAATTGCTGTACAGAGCGATCAGCGGACGCCAGGGTGATTTGTATAATGGCCAGCAACAACTCGGCAACATCAATTACCTGCAAAACCTGGAAGTCTATAAATTAATCAATTTACGTTATCAACAGCGAGCCATCGGTGACCAGCTTTTTCTCGATCGTTATTTTTATTTAATGCCTGCTCAAGTCAGGGATTTGCGTTTTGATTTTGAGACCAATACCAGGTCCGGGAGTTTTTTGGGTATATCCACTTCCGTTAATTATGCCCATAAAAACTGGCTGGGGGGAGCAGAACGACTGGATTTGAGCTTTTCTGTGGGAGGGGAAACCCAGTTGGGCAACACCACAAAATTCATCAACACCCTGCTGATTTCCGCCACGGCATCCATTTCGCTTCCCAAATTATTAGTGCCTTTTAAAATAAAACGACTTTACAAAGACGCTGTACCGCGAACCCGCTTCACACTATCGGATGCCTACCAGATCCGGAATGGTTTTTTTACGACCAACACCCTCACGGCAGAAGCTACTTACGACTGGCGGTCGAGCAAAAAATGGCAACATTTGTTTACCCCGGTCTCCATTATCCAGACCAATACCTTCAATATTACAGAAGCTTTCCAGACAGAGCTGGATGCCGACAGGCGACTCCGGGAAAGTTTTGACAATATACTGATCCCCGGTGGCAGTTATCAATTCATCCATTCCACCCAGGAAATTCAAAAAATACAACCTTATTATTCCTGGTCAGGCACCTTTGAATTGGCTGGAAATATTCCTGACCTGGTAACCAAAACACTTAATCCGAATCAATCTGAATACACGATTTTGGGCGTGCCTTTTGCGCAATTCGTAAGGTTATACACTGACTTCAGGTATTATCATCAACGCAGATCACATACCTGGGCATTTCGCTTAGGTACGGGCATGATCACTGCTTACGGAAATTCAACAGTAGCCCCTTATGCCAAACAATTTTATATTGGCGGCTCCAACAGTCTGAGAGCATTCCGACTTCGGGAACTGGGTCCCGGAAGTTACATCAATCCGGCAGCAAACAATCAGAACTTTTTTGATCAGACTGGAGATATAAAAATCGAATTCAATGCAGAATACCGCTTCAATATAGCCTCCTATTTAAAAGGAGCGGCTTTTATTGATGCAGGGAATATCTGGTTGATCAAAGATACTATCGGAGCCAATGCTGATGGCAAGTTTTCTCCTTCTACATTTTACAAAGAGATCGCGGTAGGAACCGGGATCGGATTGCGCGTAGATTTCGAATATTTCGTCATCCGCCTGGATGGGGCCTTCCCTATCCGGAAGCCAGTTGAAGATACCGGTTTTCAATGGACTTTTGACCAATTGAATTTTGCCAGTGCCTCGTGGCGTTCTCAAAATATCGTTTTCCACCTGGCGATTGGTTATCCTTTTTAAGATTTTTATTCCAAACAGGAAAAACATCCTCCTTTTTAGGCTTCTAACCTATACCCTACCCCGTGAACGGATTTAATTTGCACGCTATCGTCAGCTTTGAGCAATTTCCTTAAGCGGGAGATAAATACATCCAGGCTGCGGCCGACAATAACGCCTTCGTCGCCCCAAACTTCTGCGATAAGGGTATCGCGGGTGATTACTTCATTGGCATGATTGACCAGGTAATTCAGCAATTTATTCTCCCGAAACGTGAGGGATTTTACTTCCCCATCCAGCAGGAGTTGTTGGTTTTGAGGATCATATTCAAAACGTCCCAGGGCGGCATATCCATCCCTGATATCCGCATCGGCTTCCGGGCCTTTATTCCTTCGCCAATAGATACCAAAACCCGTCAGGACCACCAGTAGTACGACCATTGATATGATGGAAGTTTGTTTTTTGGGAACGGACTGTGAAGGCATTTCAATGGTCAAAACGATATTATTACAACCCGACCATGTATCCCTCCCCTTACACGCAACTGCGCCGGAATTAAAGGCAAGTCTATTGTAGCCAAGAATAATAATACTATCCCCGCATTCGCTGATAGACACGTGATAATCTTGTTCTATTTCAAAATTCAGAAATGCCTGATGGAGTAATGTCGGCAATGTATCGTAATTAAAGGAGTGCTCCATCCTGAGGGAAAATTCACCCTGACCGATTACTTCCACCGGAGGAACCTGCGATTGATGATCCCCTGCTATTTGTAATAGTTGATGCCCCACCTGGCGCAAGGCCAGATTTACCTTTTCTGAAAATTTATCGCTGCCGCCCGGAGTGGTGGCGCGCAAGGTAGTCAGGGCCAGTATCAGGCACAACAAAGAAATAATTACTTGCTTCATGAACACAAATTTACCGGTATTTACCTTTAATAAAAACTCTTTTACATTTCGTTTACATTGTTTTACAAGGATTTATGGTTTCTCCGATGGTTCTGCTCCACCTTTGTAGTATTCGAAAATACCAGAAAGGAATTTTTATCATTAATATTTTTTAACCATAAAATTCAATACCCATGCAATTTTTAAATCTGATCATTGGCGCATTGTTATTCGTTTCCGCCTCCGTTACCTCCGGGGCACAGTCTCAGTCATCCAATATTTTTTCTCCTTTAATTTTCAAATCAAACACCTGCGCAAAAACTTATAATGACTGCGCTGCCATAATTTACAATGGCCGTGTCTTGGTCGATAAGTACTCGCCGGAAGGGAAATGCCAACTGGAAATGGGGATGACAGGTTTGATTTCAGTAGCAGCTGTTCAATTAGGAGAATGCAACAAGGTTGGTCAAAACATCGACTTTCGGGTGGCGGTAAAAAATGACCGCACCAATACCCTCTGGATGTATTCAGAAGATACTTTTCGTGAAGTGCTCCTGGAAGATATCCTGAAAAAATGTGAAAAAGGGGACCGTATTATCATCATGACCGTAGATCAGAAGTATTCCCTTCCGCATCATGAGATCGAATTGCTGTCAGGATGCTAAAAAATATAACCCCGTACATGCTGAACAAATGTTTCAGGGGCTTGGTATTGCCGGGCCCCTGATGATTTTGGACCAACCTGATTCAGAAAGGGTTTTGTAATATTACATCTACCTGGCAATGGTTCAATTCTAAACAAAGCTTTCCCCACTTTTATTCAGAATCTTTTACCCCCAACATTGCCCTAAGGCAGAAAACAACGTCTATCTTCCCTACAGCCAGCCACTGCTACTTTCTCCAATTAGTCCTGTTTATATAAAAAAGTTGTTCGAAAAAAACAATACCTTGTGCAGTTGAGTATCGTATCAAATTTATGCAAAAATACAAACAGCTATTTTGGCGTTACAAGCTGATTTTCAACTTTATGCTCTTGTGGTTAAGTATAGCTGCACAGCAGGTAGAAGATATTCAGATCGTTCACTTAAACAACGACCTGTCGGGAAGTTCAATTACGGCTATCTTCCAGGATCACCAGGGTTTTATGTGGTTTGGCACGCGTAGTGGCCTGTATAAATTTGATGGTATTGAATTTACTTCCTACGAATGTGATAATTTCCGAAAAGGCAGCCTTCCTTCCTGTTATATCCAAAAGATTTTTGAAGACAATAATCGCCAGTTGTGGATTGGCACTTTGGAAGGCGGGCTCAATAAGTACGAAAGAGCAAGCGACCGTTTCATTTCCTATCGTCCTGCAAAACAAAATCCGAACAGCATTAGCAGTGATGTTGTGTGGACCATTTTTCAGGACAGTAAAAACAGACTTTGGATAGGCACAACGGCCGGTTTAGACTTGTTTGATCCGGTAAAAGAAAGTTTTCAAAACTTCCAACCCAACTATCAGTCGGGTAATATCAGAAAACGGTTGGTCAACTTTATTACAGAAGACCCCCTGGGTAATATTTGGATAAGTACCCGGGGGGGCGGTCTTTTACAACTGGTTGAAGAACCAAATGGAACTTTGGCTTTCCATACAGACGACAACTTAAATGAACAACTGACAGACCTGTATATACGTTGTGGCCACCAGGGAAAAAGCGGAAACATCTGGATTGGAACGGAACAAGGGCTAAACCGGCTTTACTTCGACCCGGACAAAGGTTTTCAGATAGAAGCATTTCCTGAATTCCCATATGCAATCCTCTCCGTTTTTGAAGACAGGAAAGGGAGGTTGTGGTTTGGGGCAGAAAATGTCGGCCTTTTTGTCATGGACATTAACACCCGGGAAGTCTCCAAATTTTCCAGTCAGACCAATCAACCCGGATTGAGCAGTAATTCTGTCTGGTCCATTTTTGAAGATAAGACCGGCACACTATGGTTTGGCACTTACAGCAAAGGCATAAACAAACTGGACAAATACCACACACAATTCAAACAATATAGACAGCTTCCCAGTGGCAATGTAAGTTGTTTTTATGAAGAAGAATCCGGGAAAATCTGGATTGGAACCGACGGTGGCGGATTACACCTGTGGGATCGGCAAAAAAACACTTTTAAAGCCTATCGTCACGACCCTGATGATCCTTCAAGTCTTAGCAGTGATGCCGTTCTTTCCATAATGGAAGATAGCCAGGGCAACCTATGGGTCGGCACCTGGGACGGCCTCAATATGCTGGACAGAAAAAAAGGGAAGTTCAAACGTTTATTGCCACATAAATCCAACGCAAACGCCATCAGCGGCAATCATATTTCCTCCATAATCGAAGATAAAAACGGGCGCATCTGGATCGGTGTATTCTTTGAAGGTATCGATATTTACGATCCGGCTACCGGACAATTCAAAAACTACCGGGCTGATGCTTTTAGCCAAAACACCCTTTGTGACAATCTAATCCTCAAATTATACGAAGACAGCGACGGTTTCATTTGGGCCGGAACGGAAGGCCACGGCCTCGACCGCATACAGTGGAACGATGGAGATCTTATCTTCGAACACTTTGAAAACAACCTGGAAGATACTTCAAGTATAAGCAATGATATTATTTTCTCTTTTTATGAGGATATTCAGGGCAGGATGTGGATTGGAACCTGTGGAGGCGGGTTAAACCTTTTTGACAAAGAAAAGCAGACTTTCCGGACTTTCCGAAAAAGAGACGGACTTTCCGATGATGTTGTCAATGGTCTTCTGGAAGATGATACCGGTAACCTTTGGATCAATACCAAAAAGGGAATGTCCCGGTTTAATCTTGCTACCCAGAAAATCAAGAATTACAACCTGTCTGAAGGGGGCCAGGGGCTCAACTTCTTTCGCAACCAGGGAATCAAGACAAGTGACGGAGCTTTCCTTATTGGAGGCAACAATGGTTTCATTGCTTTCTATCCGAAAAATTTTGAAGAAAACCCCCATCTCCCCGAAGTTTATATTACCCGTTTTTCTATTGACAACAAAATCGTCCGGCCCAATGAAAATGGCCCGCTAAAAACAGCTATCTCTCAGGCTTCAGAAATCAGGTTAACCCACAAAGAGAATAACTTCAGCTTTGAATTTTCCGCCCTCAACTTCTCCCAGGCACAAAAAAACCAGTACGAATATATCCTCGAAGGTTACGACAAAGAATGGCAGAAGGTGGGAACCCGCCGACAGGCCTTTTACACTAAGGTGCCCCCGGGCAGTTATACGTTTAAAGTCAAGGGATGTAACAATGACGGTCAATGGAGTGTGTATCCCGCTTCAATAGAGGTATTTATTGGAAAACCCTGGTATCGCACCCACCTTGCTCTATTTTTATACGGACTCGCCATCCTTGGCGTTTTGCTTTGGTACAGGAATAACCTCCTCGTGCAGGAGCGGCTTAAGAGTAACCTTAAGGTCGAACATATGGAGTTGGAAAAAATGCAGGAACTCAACCAGTTGAGATCTCGTTTTTTTGCCAATATTTCCCATGAATTCAGAACGCCTTTGACCCTGATCCTTGATCCCATCAGAGCAATGATAGAAGGCCGTAACCGCGGTGATGCCAAAAGTCAGTTACAGGTAGCTGTCCGAAGCGGAGAACGCTTGCTGCGTTTGGTGAATCAGTTACTCGACTTATCAAAATTAGGATCCGGCGGAATCCAACTGGAATTGTATAAAATCAACCTGGCACATTTCCTAAAACCTGTTGTGGAAAGTTTTGACTCCCTGGCCCGTCAAATGGAGATCAACTACTCCTATCATTTCGAGGATGAATCTTTAGAATTATTTACTGATGAGGACAAACTGGAAAAGATAGTGGTCAACCTCGTAGCCAACGCATTTAAATTTACACCAAGCAATGGCCAAATACAATTTTCAGAACGCAAGGCTGATCCCCCCAACCTAAAAACCAGTGACCCGGGAGAAGAATGGGTTTTATTGGAAGTTAAAGACAACGGTATAGGTATTGATAAAAAAAGTCTTTCATTCATCTTTGATCGTTTCTACCAGGTGGAAGGCAGCCAAGCCCGGGAACACAAGGGAACCGGGATCGGATTATCCCTGGTGAAAGAGCTTGTAGAATTTCAAAAAGGCATCATCTCCGTGGAAGCAGAAGCAGGAAAAGGAGCCTGCTTTAAAGTTTATTTCCGTTTGGGCAGGGCACACCTTTCAGATAAGGAAGTTATTGAATCGCCTCTAAGAGTTCCTCCGACAATTGATCCTTCCATAAATCTTACCCCGGAGTTAAATAAAACCAGCGGAATCAGCCGCATCATCACCCAGGAATCGGTAAACGCTGAACCTCGGGCCTCAGCCATCGATCTTCCCCTCATTTTAATCGTGGAAGATAGTGAAGATGTCCGGGCATATATCGCAGAGTATTTAAGCCACAGTTACCGCATACTGGAAGCAGAAAATGGAAAAACAGGATGGGAAATGACTCTGGAGCATATCCCGGACCTCATCATTTCTGACATCATGATGCCGAAAATGGATGGTATAGAATTGTGTCAAAAGGTAAAAAATGAATTCCGTACTTCCCACATTCCTGTCGTTTTGCTGACCGCCAAAGCAGGTCCCGATAATAAGGCTGAAGGTTTTGAAAGCGGTGCAGACCATTATGTTACCAAACCATTCAACTCCAGATTACTGGAATTACAAATCCGGAACATTTTATTTTCTCAATCCAAACTCAGGGAGCAATGGAAAATAAGTAACCTGATCAACCTGGGCACAGCAAATACTTCGGCGGAAACACCCGATGACTTATTTCTAAAAACAGCCCTCGAAACCATTGAAAACCACCTGGATGATTCCACTTTTAAAATCGAAGACTTTTGCAGGTCCATGGGTATGAGTCGGACGCAGCTTTACAGAAAACTAAAAGCCCTTACGGGAATGTCCCCCAATATTTTTACCCGAAAAATTCGGTTGGCTCGCGCAACACAACTGCTGAAAGACGGGTATTTCTCGATCGCAGAGATCACCTATAAAGTAGGCTTCAGCGACCTCCAGTATTTCAGAGACTGTTTCAAAAACGAATATGGGGTCACTCCTTCCAGGTTTATGGATGAAACCGACGCGCACATTTGATACTTCCTTTTCTCTAAAAACCTCCAATGATGCCGTTAGGCATCAAATCCCGGCATCTCCCCCCCGGAACCCACTTCCCTCGGTGCTGTAGGCACCTAATGTCACTTACGGCAAAACCCTCTCCTCTCTCCGGAAATAACTCCCAATGATGCCATTAGGCATCAAATCCCGGTACCCCCCCCGGAACCCACTTCCCTCGGTGCTGTAGGCACCTAATGTCACTTACGGCAAAACCCTCTCTCCGGAAATGACTCCCAATGATGCCGTTAGGCATCAAATCCCGGTACCCCCCCCGGAACCCACTTCCCTCGGTGCTGTAGGCACCTAATGTCACTTACGGCAAAACCCTCTCCTCTCTCCGGAAATAACTCCCAATGATGCCATTAGGCATCAAATCCCGGTATCTCCCCCCCCGGAACCACTTCCCTCGGTGCTGTAGGCACCTAATGTCACTTACGGACAAGAGCAC
Source organism: uncultured Anaerolineaceae bacterium (assembly GCA_942491385.1). Taxonomy (GTDB): domain Bacteria; phylum Chloroflexota; class Anaerolineae; order Anaerolineales; family Anaerolineaceae; genus UBA6170. The sequence continues at coordinate 42,041 of CALOAF010000001.1, forward strand.
TTCCGGAGAGGCCAAATGTCCCCAAAACACCAAAGATTATCCCAGAATCTCCGTTTTTGACCCATATACCCTGCTTTTTTGGAACATTTCTCATGCCAGTCGGAGTTTCTGTCCAAATACATTTGTGAGGTAAATAATAATCAATAAAACTCTTACATCATGAAGAAAAACAATCTATCCAAAAGTTTAGTGATGCTGAGAAGATGGAAGACATTATTAACCTTGACTTTCATCTTTTCTGTCACGATAGCATTTAGCCAAACCCGACAAATATCAGGTGTTGTGGTTGCCGAAGAAGATGGCCTGTCTTTAATAGGTGCTAATGTTTTAATCAAAGGCACTTCGACCGGAACGATTACCGACTTCGACGGAAAATTCACCCTTGACGCAGCACCAACAGACGTTTTGGTTTTCTCTTATACGGGGTTCGTCACCCAGGAAATCACAATAGGCAATCAAACATTTTTTGAAATTTCCCTGGCAGTCTCAGCCAACTTACTGGAAGAAGCCGTAGTCATCGGATATGGCACCCAAAAGAAAAGCCTGGTGACAGGGTCTATTTCGCAACTTAAAGGAGAAGCCATACAAAACTTACCCGTTTACCGGGCAGAACAAGCCATTCAGGGTAGAACTGCCGGTGTATCCGTATTGCCAAACTCTGGTTCTCCGGGATCCGGACTTAAAGTAAGAATTCGTGGAACGGGAACCAACGGCAACTCAGAACCACTTTATATCGTTGACGGTATGCGTACCGGAGATATTGCTTACCTCGAACCGGGAGATATCGAATCCATCGAGATCCTCAAGGATGCAGCTTCTGCCGCTATTTACGGAGCCGAAGGTGCCAACGGTGTTGTTTTGATCACTACCAAATCCGGTGAAGCAGGACAAACACAAATCTCTGTTAATTCTCAGTTTGGTTGGCAAAATGCAGCCAATCTCCCTCCGGTAATGAACTCCGCTCAATATGCAGAGTACCTGAACGAAGCAGGCGTTGGGGTAACCATTCCAACCAACAGCAGTATAAGCACCAACTGGCTGGAGGAAATTACAGAAACCGCTCCCATGCAAAGACACCACTTGTCATTCAGCGGAGGAAATGCCAAATCCACCTATCTCGTTTCCGGTTCTTACTTTGATCAAAACGGTGTTGTCGGTGGTGAAAAAGCAAATTACAACAGAGCAACTGCCCGTTTCAACTCCAGACACGAGATCAGGGAATGGCTCGAAGTAGGGAGTAACATTTCCTATGCACATTTCAATAGAAGTGCCATTGCCGAGGATGATGAATTTGGAGGAATCATTTCTTCGGGGCTTATGTTTGATCCACTAACACCGGTAACTTTTGACGGAACGCCGGAAATTGTACAAAATGCCCTCAACGATGGCAAAACAGTTTTACAGGACGAAAATGGCAAATACTACGGGCTGTCAGAATACGTTAGTGGAGAAATCGTAAATCCCGTAGCCAAGATCGCTTTGGCTAAAGGGCAGACCGAACAAGACAAATTATTGGGTAACTTCTTCGCTACCCTAAAACCAATCCAGGGCTTATCCATTACTTCCCGCATAGGTATTGATTATGCTACACAGAATTACCATACCTGGAACCCTACATTCTTTTTCTCATCTGAAAATCAGAATACCAACCCTACCACCCGTGACAACTGGGACAACTGGTCTACATGGCTTTGGGAAAATTACGCAAGCTACAACAGAACCGTTGGCAACCACAACTTCACTGTTCTAGGCGGTGTGTCCGCTCAGCGTTTTGAACACAAATGGCTGGGAACACTTTCCGGACCAATGTTCAAAGAGCAGGAATCCTTTGCTCAGCATGGAGTCGTGGAAATTGACGGCAAACTCAATGGAAACCTGGAAGTAAAAACACTGGCTTCTTATTTCGGTAGGGTTTCTTACGACTACAGAAATAAATATTTGTTAGAAGCTGCTTTCAGACGTGATGGTTCTTCATTGCTGGCTCCTGGTAATAAATGGGCCAACTTCCCATCGGTTTCTGTTGGTTGGGTACTTTCCGAAGAAGCCTTCTGGCCTTCAGCTGTTGTCGATTACTTCAAACTTAGAGGTAGCTGGGGACAAAATGGTAGCCTCTCCAACCTAGGATATGACCAGTTCAGCTCCCTCATCACAACTGCAGGTATCAAATACCCTAAACCAGGTGGTGGATTCTACACCGGTGCAGAACCGGAATTGCTGGCCAACCCTGAATTGAGATGGGAAACCAGTGAACAAACCGATATCGGATTTGACTTGACTGCTTTTGATGGCAAATTACTCCTGGGAGTAGATTACTATAAAAAGATCACGAAAGATTTATTGACTCCATCTTCTCCTCCGCTTTCCGTGGGTAACAGTGCTCCTTTTGTGAATGCCGGAGATGTGACCAATACAGGATTTGAATTTGAATTAGGCTATCGCAAAAGAAGCGGAGCCTTCAACTACAATGTCAACCTGAACTTTACAACGATTAAAAATGAAGTTACTTACCTCAACCCTCTGCTTGACCGTGTAAATGGTGCAGGTGTAGGTACCGGTTGGACAGCTACATTCTTCGAAGAAGGATACCCTGTCTGGTTCTTCAGAGGTTATGAAACCAATGGCATCTTCCAAAACCAGGGAGAAATTGAAAAATACATTGCAGATAACGGACTGACAGGATACACTCCTGCTCCCGGTGATCCAATCGTGGTGAATACCAATGGCGATGAGTTAATCAACGAAGATGACATGACTTACATTGGTGATCCACACCCTGATTTCCTTTTCGGTGCAGTTTTGAATGCAAATTACAAAGGTTTTGACGTCAATGTATTCCTCCAGGGTTCCGTAGGTAACGATATCCTTTTAGGATGGAATCGCGTTGACCGTATCACTTCCAACAGACCACTGTTCTTCTATGAAGATCGCTGGACAGGAGAAGGAAGTACTAATGACTGGTTCCGGGCAGATATGTCAAGCCCTATTGCTTACCGAAGTGATTTTATGATATTCGACGGTACCTATATGAGAATCAAACAAGTTCAGTTAGGATATACTTTGCCAGATAATTTGATGAGTAAGTTGTCCGTTTCCAAAGCGAGAATTTACATCTCCCTGGACGACTATTTCACTTTCACGAAATATCCGGGATTTGATCCTGAAGCGGGTAGCGGCAACAACCAGAGCCAGGGCATCGACAGAGGTATTTATCCTATTCCTCGCAAAATGATGACTGGAATAAATGTCACCTTTTAATCCTATCAGGTGACTCACTGAATTGTTTAAAATAAAAATATTTAAAGATGAAAAATAATAAATTTTATAAAATACTTTCGGTCTTCGTTTTGATAATCATGCTGTCTGCATGTTCTGAAGACTTTCTACAAGTCGAGCCTATTGGGAAGCTCGCGGAATCTGATTTCTACGAAACAGACCAGGATGCCATGATGGCCCTGATAGCTACATATGATATCCTTCAGTGGGCCAATGCCCGTGACTGGAACAGTGCTTATTTTGTCAAAACACTGCCTTCTGATGAGTCTAACACCGGTGGTGGTGATGCAGGGGATCAGCCTCCCTACCAGGAGTTGAACACCTACACTTATTCTTCAGGTAACCCAACAATTGCTGCGACTTACCAGTCGAATTACTATGGCATATTCAGAGCCAATAAGGTGATCAATGAAATTGACCCGATCAATGATTTTCGTAAAGATATCATCGCAGAAGCCAAATGCCTCCGCGCATACTATTACTTTGAGCTGGTGAGTATGTTTGGCAGAGTACCTCTCATCCTTACGGAATTAGCTCCTAGTGAATACAAACAGCCTAATGCAGAAGTAAGTACCATTTATGCACAAATTGAAGCAGACCTTTCAGACGCTATTGCAGAGCTGCCATTAAAGAGCGAGTACGCCTTTGAAGACAAGTTCAGAGTATCCAAAGGAACAGCGCAGGCCCTATTGGGAAAAGCCTACTTATTCCAGGAAAAATGGCAGCAGGCAGCAGATGTTTTAAGTGATGTGATCGAATCCAATGAATTTGACCTGGAACCTGAATTTGATAAATTGTTCCTGGAAGAGACAGAATTTGGAATAGAATCATTGTTTGAGGTTTCGTATATCAATACAGAAGGATACGACTGGGGTACCTTCCAGTGGGGGGGCAACCGCTCCATGGAGAACAACATCCACTGGCAGCTGATGGGCCCCAGGGGGGACTTCTTCAATGCCGGAGAAAGTAGCCTCGTTGGAGGATGGGGATTCAACTACCCAACCGAGAGGATCTACCAGGCTTATGTCGATGCAGGGGATGTGATCAGAAGAAATGCAACCGTAATGTCTCAGGAAGAACTGGAAGCGATGGGAGGTTCATGGACTAACGAATCAGCCTGGGGATATGAAGGATACTTCAGGGTAAAATACGGAACAATACTTTCGGAAACCAATACGGATGCCGTTGCTGAATTAAATTATGGCACCAACCTTCGTTTACTTCGTTTTGCAGATGTATTACTCATGGCTGCCGAGGCTAACTACCGCGCAGGTGATGAAGACCAGGCACGTATTGAATTGAACAAAGTCAGAGAAAGAGCAGGGCTTGATGATGTTACCACCTCCGGTGCAGACTTGTTTACGGCAATTGTTACCGAACGTAATTTGGAACTGGCTTTTGAAGGTGTTCGTTTTCTGGATCTCATTCGTTGGGACCTGGGTCCTAGCGTCCTGGGTACCGATGGTTTCCAATCGGGAAAACATGAATTGTATCCAATTCCACTGGAAGAAATCAATAACAATGACCTGTTGGAACAAAACCCGGGTTGGTAATTATTACCAAAAATAAACTAGTGAGAGTTTTCATTACAATTAAGTGGGCGGACAAATTAAAACCAACGAAATACAAACCATAACCATTTTGATACGATACGATTTGATTAATCAATTTGTATTTAAGGTTTGTCCAACCACTTAATTTTGAAATTCATTTGCTATGAAATTAGCTTCGGTTGTCCTCCGCTTATCCTGATTTTTTACCGAAAAATTTCATGCAAATCGCTTGACTAAAAGGGAGTTCCATTTTTTATATATTTGGTTCTCCCTTTTTATTTACCAACAACCAATTCAAATGCTACTTCATTCCATTGATCTGATCATAATAGGTATATATCTGCTGGCAACCGTTGTGATCGGGGTTGTCCTGAAAAAACGTGCCGCAAAAAATTTAGACGCGTATTTTCTGGGAGGAAAAACCCTCCCCTGGTATATGCTTGGGTTGTCAAATGCTTCAGGCATGTTTGACATTTCAGGTACCATGTGGCTCGTAACCCTATGTTTTGTCTACGGGCTGAAAAGTATCTGGATCCCATGGCTTTGGCCAGTATTCAACCAGGTATTCCTAATGGTTTACCTGTCCATCTGGTTAAGAAGGTCTAATGTGCTGACAGGAGCAGAATGGATCCGAACCCGTTTCGGTGATGGCAGAGGCGGACAATTATCGCACATCATTGTCGTCATTTTTGCAGTGATCAGTGTCTTGGGATTCCTGGCATACGGATTTATCGGTGTCGGAAAATTCATTGAGATATTCATGCCCTGGGAATTTGTCTCCCAATATGTTCCTTTTGAAGTTTCCGCCCAATACGTCCCCCATTTTTACGGCATTCTTTTTACCATTATTGCAACCTTTTACGTGGTAATGGGGGGTATGCTAAGTATCGTTTGGACAGATGTGCTTCAATTTACCATCATGACCATTTCCGCCCTCGTCATCGGTATTATCGCGATGCAACAGGTAACACCCGACATGCTGGCCAGCGTAGTGCCGGAAGGATGGTTGAGTCCGTTTTTCGGCTGGAGTCTCAATATGGATTGGTCATACCTCATTCCGGAAGTCAATGATAAAATTGCCAGTGATGGCTATTCCCTGTTTTCTGTTTTTGTAATGATGATGCTCTTCAAAGGCATCCTGTTGAGTGCAGCTGGGCCGGCACCCAACTACGACATGCAAAAGATCCTTGCTACACGTTCGCCAAGAGAAGGTGCTTTGATGAGTGGCTTTGTTTCTGTAATTTTAATGCCTGCCCGGTATTTCATGATTGCCGGTTTCGCTGTATTGGCCATTGTTTATTATAAAGACCTGGATCTATTGGTTGCCGGACAAATTGACTTTGAAAACATCCTGCCTGCTGCCATCATTGAATTTGTACCCGTAGGTTTCCTCGGTTTACTGATGGCTGGATTACTGGCGGCCTTTATGTCAACCTTTGCGTCAACCGTAAACGCTGCACCTGCCTACCTTGTCAACGATATTTATTTGCGTTACATCAATCCCGATGCAAGCCGAAAAAAAACCATTTACGCCAGTTACCTGATTTCCATCCTGGTGGTTTTGATCAGTATTTTCATTGGGTTTTACATTTCCAGCATCAACAGCATCCTGCAATGGATCGTATCAGCATTATGGGGAGGTTATGTGGCCTCAAACGTATTAAAGTGGTACTGGTGGCGCTTCAATGGTCACGGCTATTTTTGGGGTATGATGGCCGGCATCCTCGGCGCTATTGTATTCCCTCGGTTATTCGCAGGAGTCTTTGATTCAGTCGCTTCAGATATTTTACCATTGTACCTGTTCCCGTTTTTGATGCTCATCTCAGGTTTGGCATGTGTTATCGGCAGCCTGGTTACACCTCCGGACGATGAGAAAATTCTAAAAGAATTCTACCGAAAAGTCAGGCCCTGGGGTTTTTGGAAGCCAATTCACAATAAGGTGGTTGGCGAACATCCCGACTTTCAAAAAAACACCAACTTCAAAAGGGATATGTTCAACATCGTTATCGGTATCATCGGCCAGACAGCTTTGGTAGCTTTACCGATTTATATCGTAATTAAGGAACAAACTTCTTTGATCGTGACCATCGTTATCCTCGTAATCACCGGGATCATCATGAAAAGATCGTGGTACGACAGATTGGAAGATTAGAAAATGGGAAAAGGGAAGGTTTTGCCTTTGCACGGGAATGGAGGGCTGAAAAAGCGAAACCTTTACCGGTGAGTAGGAAAGAGGAAAGGTGGAAAATATTAAAACAGCATAATTCTTAAAACAATGCAATACGGACATTTCAACGATAAAGACAAAGAATATGTCATAACCGACCCGCGAACACCTTACCCATGGATCAATTACCTTGGACAGGAAGACTTTTTCAGCCTGGTTTCCAATACCGCGGGGGGTTACAGCTTCTACAAGGATGCCAAACTACGCAGAATAACCAGGTATCGCTACAACAATGTTCCAATAGATACCGGAGGAAAGTATTTCTACATCAACGATGATGGAAACATCTGGTCTCCAGGGTGGAAACCGGTTAAAACAGAACTGGACAACTACGAGTGCAGGCACGGTTTAGGTTACACCAAAATAAAGGGTAGCCTGAATGAACTGGAAGCAGAGATTTTGTATATGGTGCCGCTGAAAGAAAAAGCCGAGGTTCAAAAATTGACGCTGCGCAATAACAGCTCCGATACGAAAAAAATAAAATTGTTCTCTTTTGTGGAATGGTGCCTTTGGAATGCACTCGATGATATGACCAATTTCCAACGGAATTTCTCCACCGGGGAAGTTGAGATCAAAGATTCCGTGCTCTACCATAAAACCGAATACCGGGAACGCCGCGATCATTACGCTTTTTACAGTGTCAACAGCCCAATCCAGGGATTTGATACTGACCGGGACACTTTTGTTGGTTTGTACAATGGTTTTGAAAACCCGGAAGTCGTCAACAAAGGTCACTCTCAAAATTCTGTAGCCCACGGCTGGTCTCCCATAGCATCACATTACCTGGAAGTGGAATTGGCACCCGGGGAAGCTAAAGACCTGATTTTCGTGCTGGGTTATATTGAGAATCCTGAAGAAAAAAAATGGGAAAGTCCCCAGGTGATCAATAAACAACCGGCTGAAGCATTGATCAACCGATTTTCAACCACTCAACAATTTGACAAAGCGCTACAGGAACTTAAAGAATACTGGGAAAATCTGCTTTCTGTTTTCCAGGTCAGCAGCCATGATGAAAAACTGGATCGCATGGTCAATATCTGGAATCAGTACCAATGCATGGTCACCTTCCTCTTTTCCAGAAGTGCCTCTTTTTTCGAATCCGGCATTGGTCGGGGCATGGGATTCCGGGATTCCAATCAGGACCTCATCGGTTTTGTACATCAGATTCCCGCCAAAGCTCGTGAAAGAATCCTCGACATCGCGGCCACACAACTCGAAGATGGCGGCGCCTATCACCAATACCAACCCCTGACCAAAAAAGGCAACGACGAAATTGGCGGAAACTTCAACGACGATCCGCTATGGTTGATCCTCTCCACTTCCGAATACATCAAAGAAACAGGCGACTGGAGCATTCTGGAGGAACAGGTCCCCTTTGACAATGATGACAGCAAAGCCAAAAGCCTTTTTGAACATCTGAAACGTTCCTTTTACCATGTAGTCAATAACCTGGGAGAACATCAATTACCACTCATTGGTCGGGCCGACTGGAACGATTGCCTTAACCTGAATTGTTTCTCCACCAACCCTGACGAACCTTTTCAAACCACCGAAAACAAAGAAGGTGGCAAAGCTGAATCGGTCATGATCGCCGGAATGTTTGTGCTATATGGAAAGGAGTTTGTGAACCTGTGTGAAAGATTGGGCAAGGAAAAGGAAGCGGAGGAAGCCCAAACATATATTAACAACATGAAAAAAGCCATCGATGATCATGGCTGGGACGGTGAATGGTTTATTCGTGCTTACGACCATTTCGGCAACAAGATCGGTAGCCATGAAAATGAAGAAGGCAAAATTTTCATCGAAAGCCAGGGCTTTTGCGTAATGGCAGGCATTGGCCTGGAAGATGGCCGTGCGCAGAAAGCTTTGGATTCTGTTAAAGAACGCCTGGATTGTGAATTCGGCATTGTATTGAACAACCCGCCATTTACGAAATATTACCTGAACATGGGGGAGATCACAACCTATCCGGAAGGCTATAAAGAAAATGCCGGGATATTCTGTCACAACAATCCCTGGATTATGATCTCAGAGACTTTGGCAGGCAACGGGGAAAGGGCTTTTGATTATTACAAAAAAATAGCACCAGCCTATTTGGAAGATATTTCTGAATTGCATAAAACGGAACCTTATGTATATTCGCAAATGATCGCAGGAAAAGATGCCCGCAAACCGGGAGAAGCTAAAAATTCCTGGTTAACCGGTACGGCTGCATGGAATTTCTATGCCATCAGCCAATACATTCTGGGCATCCAACCTCAATATGACGGCCTAAAAGTAGACCCCTGTATTCCAAATGACTGGCAAGGATTTACCGTCAACCGTACTTTTCGAGGCAACCATTACCGGATAACCATAAAGAATCCAGAAAGGGTGTCCAAAGGCATTAAACGAATCACTTTAAACGGAACATCATTAAACAACAATATTATCCCATTTGAAAAAGCTGAAGGTATTCAGAATGTATTGGTCGAAATGGGAAATAAATAATCTGGTTGCTGGTTACTGGTTACTGGTTACTGGTTAAAATTTAACCTGGAACCTGAATCTGGAACTTAAAAATTAAATTATGAAATCATTAAATCTTTTTTTAATAGCTGCTTTTATGATATTAGCATCAAGTTGTCAACAAGCAGAAAATAAAACCGAAACTGTGGATGTAAAAGCCAAAATCGAGTCCCTGATCAGCCAGCTCACCCTGGAAGAAAAGATCGCCATGATCCATGCCAGTTCCCCCTTCACCAGCGGCGGCGTGGAACGTTTAGGTATTCCGGAACTGGTCATGTCAGACGGCCCTCATGGCGTACGTCACGAACATGGCAGAGATTGGGAAAAAGATAAAAATGTCTATGACAGCAGTACCTACCTGCCCGTGGGAACAGCACTGGCGGCTACCTGGAATCCTGATTTGGGGTATCAATTCGGAACTGTCCTTGGCAGTGAAGCCAATTTCAGAGGCAAGGATATTATCCTCGGTCCCGGACTGAATATCATCCGGTCACCACTCAATGGCCGTAACTTCGAATACCTCACCGAAGATCCTTACCTGAATGCACAAATGGTGGTAGGATATGTCAAAGGTGTACAGGAACAAGGTGTTGCGGCTTGCGCCAAACATTACATTGCCAATTCTTTGGAATACCAACGGGACCAGGTCAATGTGGAAATGAGCGACCGGGCCTTGCGGGAAATATATTTGCCGGGGTTTAAAGCAGCTGTCCAGGAAGGAGGAGTGCTTTCTATTATGTCCGCTTATAACAAACTCAGGGGTACCTATTGTTCTCACAGTGAATTCCTGCTGGATGAGATCTTAAAAGAAGAATTTGGTTTTGAAGGCCTGGTCATGAGTGACTGGAATGCAGTAAAAAGTACCATGGGCGCTGTAAATGTCGGATTGGATATTGAAATGGGAACCGACCTCGACATGATGCGCAGGAATGTGGAAATTGATTATAGCAAATTCCACCTGGGAGATACCCTTGTAACGCTGGTTCAAAATGGCGTTGTTGAAGAATCGGTTATTGATAAAAAAGTCCGCCGGATACTTGGAGTCATGTTTAAAATACACAAATTCGATGAACGCCCGCCAGGAGAATACAACACCAAAGAACATCAGGCCATCGCCCGCAAAATTGCCGACGAAGCCATCGTTTTATTAAAAAATGAAGACGTACTGCCGTTACAAAAAACAGGATTAAAAAAGCTGGCAGTCGTTGGTGCCAATGCCAACTGGAAACATGCCGGTGCCGGGGGGAGTTCGCAGGTGAAAGCGTTTTATGAAATTACCCCATTGGCAGGTTTGCAAAATCTTTTGGGGGATGATGTGGCTATTGATTACGCCCCGGGTTATGTCATTAAAAAAGATGCAGGTGCAGATGACAAACTCATCCAGGAAGCCGTCAAAGCGGTTAGTGAAGCCGAAACAGCCATTTTTGTCGGTGGATGGATTCACGGTTATTCCGATGAATGGAACGACAATGCCTTTGATGCAGAGGAAGTGGACAAGCCATCTATGCATCTCCCTTTTGGACAAGACAAATTGATCAAGGAAGTTTTGAAAGCCAACCCCAATACCATCATCGTTTTGGCAGGTGGCGGCCCCATTGATATGCGTGCCTGGCAAGGAGATGCCAAAGCCATCATTCAGGCATGGTATCCGGGTATGGAAGGCGGCAATGCCCTGGCGGATATTTTGTTCGGCAATGTCAACCCTTCCGGCAAATTACCGATGACTTTCCCGCAAAAACTGGAAGACAGTCCAACCCAGGTACTCGCACAATATCCTGATGAAAACCTGTTGATCGATCATAAGGAAGGAATTTATGTGGGGTATCGATATTATGATACTTATGATGTGGAACCAGCTTTTGCTTTTGGTCATGGTTTATCCTACACCGCTTTTGAATATAAAGATCTCTCTGTCGAGAAAGACGATGAGGTGGTTTCGGTAAAACTGAAGGTTACGAATACCGGACAAGTTGCCGGTGCAGAGGTCGTCCAGTTATATGTCAGGGACGAAGAAGCCACTTTGGAACGCCCGGAAAAAGAACTCAAGGCATTCCAAAAGGTATTTATCGAACCTGGTACCACCCAAACGGTGACTTTAGAGCTTAACAATGACGCCTTCAGTTATTTCGACGATACTCAAAACAAATGGGTTTTGGAACCCGGGAAATTTGAGATCCTGGTGGGAAGTTCTTCACGGGATATAAGGCTTACTGGAGAAGTGATGCTATAAAATTGATGAATAAAATTCAATAATGTTCTTTTGAAAAGCCCGGAGATATTGATGACTTCCGGGCTTTTTTTGTTCTCCCCCCCTACAAAAAAGATCTTACGTTTTTAAATAAGTCCTAAATACAAAACTGCCTGAAACCTCAAAAATTTACAAATATTTACTAATTTTTCTTACCTTTAAATATCCTCCCAAAAGTTTAACACCTAAAACTGACCTACGGTATGAAAATCCTAACCCTAAGAAAATGGCTATTCCTGGTCATTTTAACTACTTGTTTTTTTGCATCAAACCTAAGCCTTAAAGCCCAAAACGGTACTGCTTCAACCGACCAGATTAAAGCAGTTAAACAATCCCTTGAAAAGAGTTTCAAAAACGATTATTTCAATATTTCCAACCTCGATGTGGCACCTGAGGACGAACACCTCACCGCCTCAGGAGATGTTACCTTTTTCAATAAATCCGGAGTAAACCTCAAAGCCATTCTCTCTGCGGCCAACAAAGTTGAAAGCATTGAAGCCACCTTCCCCGAAGGAACGGGGTTTAACCCTGTTCAGATGCTGGACAAGGTCATCTCCCCCGCCAGGCTGCAAGCAGCGGTTCCGGACGCCATCCTGGAATTGGAAGGGCTTTCCATTAATCGATTCAGCATTACCATGGCCGAGGGCAGTAATAGTCCGGAATCCTTCGAAGCCGAATTAAAGACCGACGCCCTTGACCTGCTCGAATTTGGCGGCCTCAAAATGAAAGATGTCATCTTTCTGCTCCAGGTAACGGAGGCTGACAACAAAAAAGTGCCGGCTGGTACCATATCAGGGGGAGTGGGCTTTGGTGAACAGCAAATTAACCTCTCAGGTACAATAAGCAATGACAAAGACGCCATTTCCTTCAAAGGCAGTCATCCCGAAGAATTGAAACTGGGGGAAATATTAAAAATCGTCGGTGGGGATGAATTGCAAGAGGAATTCGGAAGATTGGTACCTGCTCCCATGTTGGATCTCTTCCAGGTTCCGGCATTTGATTTTGAGATTTTTCCGCAAAAAAAAGCATTCTCCCTGTACACCACCAATGTCTCAGGAAAACAAAGCCTGGACGTTGAAAAAGAAAATGGCAAATTTAAATTCAGCTTTAATTATACCCCTGATGTAGATTTCAAATTCACAGACATCGATGACGGCCTTGCGTTTATGGATGATGCCAACATCTTTGAAGATCTCAAAATCGGGGTGACCAATGCACCAAAAGCAGGACCAAAAGCAAAAGGAAGTAACCCCGGGTTGGAAATAACCGCAGGTTTAAAACCCAACGACCTGCTCAAAAAGATATTTTCCCTGGATCAGAACCAGCAAAAAGTTTTTCCGGACATTGGTTTGTTTGGAAGTATTGATGGGTCTTTAAATACCACTTTAGCGGCTGACCTCAATTTTGATCTTGACCTTGGTAAAGGCTGGAAAATTGATAAAGCAGGTATCTTTTTTGATTATAAAATGGGTGCAAGAAGTCCCATGCTAGGGATCAATGGCAGTATGATCATCCCCATTGATGAAACATTATTACGCTTTAGGCTGGGACTATTTGGCGAGCCACTCTCTGTTTCTCTCGGAGGCAGTATTGACCTGGAATCTGTTAATGACAAAGGGGAAATTACCGAATGGCAGGAACCTTTTGGTATTCCGCTGGTGAGCCTTACCAATGTTGGCGGAGCACTGGCCATAAGCGGTTCAACACTTATCGACCGTGTTGAATTACGAAGTGGGCTCAAATTAGGAAAGATTCCTTCAGGAAAGATGGACAGGAGGGTAAGAGGAGATGCCAATATAGTCCTCGATGTAGATATCGCTCAATCGCGCATTACCTCTGAAGTTGTCAACCTGAATTTTTTGAGAATTATCCAGGCCCTTACTGATGGTTTGGACATCCCGGGGGAGGTAGCCAATTTTCTGAATACAGGAATTGATACAGCTTTCATCGATATTAACCCCGGAGGCAAATCATTTAAAATTAAGGGAAACGCCGTTTTCATGTCGCTGGTTAAAGGTTATATAGACATTTCGGCCGATGCTTCCGGTTTTGAAGCCGGAGGAGGTTTGGATGTCATTCGTTTAGCGCCCGGAGGCATGGAACTCTTTTCACTGACGGCAAAAGATGATGCCAGTAAAGGCCCGGGGTTTAAAGTGATGCTTAAAGGGGATGACCCGGGTATCAATTTTACCGGGCAGATGAAGATTTTCGGGATGAATGTTAGCAGCTCGGAATTCCTGATTGATAAAAACGGGTTTATGGCAGAGGCAAAATCAGGAACGGATGTATTGGGTACTACTCTCACCCTACAGGGTAGGAATTTTTTCAGTACGGCTTCTATGCGTATTGAGGCAGAGATCAGAATGGGTGTCATGTCTGCCATCAAAGAAGCTTTAGTAGAATTCCTCGATAACGAAGTAGGAGTTGTTGCTGCAGAAATTGCCAACACGATCATTCCAGAATTGAGTATTGAAAAAATAAAACTTTCGGGAGGGCTTGACCAATTTAAAACGGGCATGAAAGCAGAAGTGATTTTTATCGCTGGCATTTTCGGAGAAAGGGAGGAATTTGATGTGGAGGTTGAACTTAATGTCGATTTGAGTAAACCGGAAACTTTTGTTGAAGCTATTCCCAATTTGGTCGGCGCTATGGGGCTTGAGCTCGTTGAAAACTTTGGTGATCTGGCGGGCATGGTATTCACGGCGGCGACAAAAGCTGCAGTGGCTGCAGTGGAATTCATTGGTGAAGGATTTATTGCCCTGGCTGGTGAAGTAGGTGATGCGTTTGAATCAATTGGCATAGTTGTTGAAGATCCTTTTACTGATAAAATGTATGACACCCCCAAAAATGGTGCCCCACTGGGAGCGAATCCTCCAGGGTATCGGCATTTTGCAATAACGCTGGATAAAATCGTAGTGAATATGCCTGATGAAAACAATGGAGATGACGTGTTTGGAGGAATTTTAGTCGACTCTCCGAAAGACTATACCTTCTGGGCTCCAGGAACAAACAGAAATATTTTTGGCCTCTCTGAATTTGAAGAAATAGGAAACGTAGGTAAAAATACACCTATTAATGTAAACAATACGAAGCACCTTTATCTTAAGCATAATACATCAGGATGGGTACAGCTTAAACAGGAATTATGGGAAGAAGATGACTGGCCGGACTCAGATGATCACATGGTAGGGCAACCAGATAAAATCTACTTGTACGACATTAATCCTTCAGGAGGTACTTTCCGACACTCCTTTAAAGTTAAAGACCCGGAAAGCTCTCCCGGTTATGGTGTCTGGACCGTTCACTATACTATAAAAGCTGATCCTTTAATAACGAGTGATGTACTTTTAACGAACATCCAGACCGGAAACATTGAAGCTGTCAAGCAAAACATTAGAAATGGGGGTGATTTAAAAGCCATAAATGATCGGGCCGTTTTCGCTGCCGTCAAAAAACGAGATCCTAAAATGCTTAGCTTACTGAGTATTTCAGGAATAAAAGCTAACCTTAATGAGGTTCGTGAAGCTGCAACCGATACCACTGCCAGTTACGATCCCCAATTTGTCTTTCAGGTATTTGAAATGCTCAAGCCCGATCAAAAGGTACAATCCAGGGACGTTGACCTCGCTCTTGAAAATAATGCAGCATGGCTTGCAGACGTTATGGTTACTTCCGGCGCTGAAGTCACCCATGAAAATTTGGTGAATGCCTTGAAGGTAAATGCCTATGGCGTAGCGGGTAATATCATGAAAAATGGAATTAAACCCTTAGCTTCGGATCTCGACATTGCTCTCGATAAAAAAGATACCAAAGCTATGAAAGTGTTGCTGATCTTTGACGTTCCCGTCAACCCGCAACACCTGACCAAAGCTGTTGGTTTACAACAATGGGCAATGGCCGAAGACTTATTAAAGCGAACCAATCCTGAACAAGCCACCTACGTCAAATGCGCAGAGTTGAACAACACCAATATGTTCCGTAAACTTTGCGAAAAAGGGGTGGCCATTACAGATACAAAACCGGCTATCACTGCCATTGACCAAAAAAATATCGACATCCTCACCCTATGCTTGGAAAATGGTATCGCCGCAGATGATGTAGTAGAGCATGCCGTCAGGAAAAACGATAAAGAGGCAGTGATCACCTGTATGTACTATGGTGCCGATGAAGTCAAAGCACTCGTCGCTTCAGTTGATGCCAATCATTTTGAAATCGCCGAAATGCTGCTGGACGTTTATGGCGCCATTCCCGTAGGCCTGGTCGGAACGGCCATAAAAAACAACAATATTGAACTGGTCAGAAAACTCATAGAATTCGGCGATGCTGCGGAAGAAGGTATGTTACCTTCCGTTGAATATGCCAGACTGCCCATTCTCAAAATGCTGGTAGAAGAACTGGAAATGGATGCGACCAAACAGGCTTATATTCTCAGAGCCGTTGAATTCTCGCGAAAGGGTTCTCACGCTGAAATTGCCCAGTACCTGTTATCTCAGGGAGCCGATCCCAATCTTTATATCGAACAAGGAACAGGCAATTCTTTATTACATATGGTAAGCCAACGAAAAAGAACACGTCCCGAGGAATTAAGAAAGGCCATACGGGAAGTTACCGGGAAATTCGCCTGGAAAAAAACCCGTAGAGATTATGCTTTGGCCAAAGTCCTGATCGAAAACGGGGCTGACCTCCAGGTTGTGAATAATGAGGGCTGGACACCCCTGCATATGGCCGTAAAACCAGCCAGGAACAAAGATAGCCGGGAGTTGGTAAAATTCATGGTTGACTCCGGAGCAGACATGAACGCCTGTACCGGCAATAAAGAGCGGGTGAGGAAGGTGGCACGAGGATGCCGCGTTAAAAAATACCTGAAAAAACAGGGGGCAAGAAAAAAGGGATGTTGATTATAAATTAAAGTTATATTGACACGAAATAATTATAGCCCGGGCACCTGAAAGTGTCCGGGCTTTTTTTTAGATCAACAACAAGATCACCAAAAATACAATCGTATGTACCAGCAATCCGGTAAACTTCTTTTTCATTTTCTTGCGAATGGCGATGGGCAATAAGTTCTGGAAAGTTTCTTCGTCATTCAACAAAATATCCAGTGATCCATCCCTTACCGCATGGGGCGCTTCAGGTGCTTCCGCAGCAGCATATGGCCCCTTATTACTCAATTCAATGGCTTTGTGGATCAAGCCGTCGAAAAACTTGGAACGTCCCATATAGTGGGAAATACTGGAGCCTCTGTCAAACTTGAGCAGTACATACATATTGAACAACATCTTCAGGTTGTAGAGCCACACATAGATCAGCCATAAAATGATGGTATAAAACAGCAACCCAGTCGCCCAGGATGCTTGCTTGATCAACCCAACGCCGCAAGCCATAAAAATGCCCATAAAAGCAGTGGTCAGGAGACCCAACAACCATTTACCCCGCATGAAGGATTTAAACAGTCCCATTTTATGAATACCAACAAAGCTAATGGTTCCAAACAGGATGATGAATGAAAAAGCAACGATCAGAAAAATGCCGATTATTTTAGTGAACATGATTTTGAATTTTGCAAAGGGGAATTGCCACAGATAAATTTTGAAGTATATTTCAAAAAATATCGACAGGATTACCCTGCCATATCTATGGCCATTCCGCACTTTGATGGTTATGGAATATTGAATTCAATGAGCTTTGATCAAGCGCTGAAGGGAAAGGACTTCATGCAAAACAAAAGGAGCCTTTCCGATATGGCAGAAAGGCTCCTTCGTTTATTGCAAACTCGTCTGCAACAATCATCTGAACCTCCCTGCCCCGGGCGGAACAACAAGCACGTAACTGTTATGATGAATTGTAGAAAGCATGATTTGTATTTTGTTACAGCCCTATTACAATCGACCAGGAAAATTAGTTCCCGATCAGAAATATTTTTGGCTCAATTTTTTTCTCCGGAGTAATTATGGTACTTTAGAACTTAACAAAAGTCTGTTTGTTAAAACTTAGTGCTCCACTTCAAAACATATCGAAAAAACGAGAACGCCCCCTGGATAACCTTCATCCACGGTGCCGGCGGCAGCAGTGCGATCTGGTTTCGGCAGATCCGGGCATTACGTCCTCATTTCAACCTGTTGTTGATCGATCTGCGGGGGCATGGAAAATCCAAAAGTCCCCGTTTACGAAAAAATCCGGCAGTACAGCTTCGAGGTAATCGGCAACGAAGTGATGCAGGTTCTGGATCACCTCAAAATCAAATCGTCTCATTTTGTGGGGATATCTCTCGGGACCATCATTATTCGGGAACTTTCGGAACGTTTCCCGGAAAAGATTGAAAGTATGATCCTGGGAGGTGCCGTCATGAAATTGAACCTGAGGAGCAGAATTCTCCTTAAGCTGGGGGTAATTTTTCAGTCCGTAATTCCCTACCTGATATTGTATAAATTTTTCGCCTTCATCATCATGCCGCGCAAGCGCCACAGGGAATCGCGGTTATTATTCATCAATGAAGCCCGTAAACTGGCTCAAAAGGAATTCAACCGCTGGTTTACCCTCGTTTCCCAACTGAAGCCGCTTTTGGCATTCTTCCAATCCAAAGACAGTGGTTTGCCGACATTGTATATCATGGGCTCCGAAGATCATATGTTTCTATCGCCCATCCGCCACCTGGTAGCCAAACACAGCTCTGCCCGTCTGGCAGTGATCCCCAACTGCGGCCATGTCGTTAATGTAGAAAGAGCGGATGATTTCAACGACCTGGTCATCCAATTCCTGAACAAACAAGATTAGGTCTCCGGTATTGAAGCAGTCTAGTGTTTAAATTATTGCCACAGTGCTCTCCGCCTGGCCTTGACGGTTATCTGCTGTATTAATCTATTCTTTTACCGGAAACCTATACTTTATGGAGCTTTTTAGCTTTACCGCAAAGTGGCACAGAGTTGCGCTGAGTTGCGCTGAGGATTTTCGATATTCCAATAAAATCACACAAATTTTAGAATAAAAAAAACTTCCTGGCAGTTTCCAGCTGACGGCATCAAAAGCTATTGATTTTCAGTATAAATGGCCCGTCCGGAAAACCAGGAAGTCTATATGTTCAAGCTAGGCACGCAACAAATACAGCTGCATGCTCCGGTTACAATAAACCGGCAATTAAAAAGACTATTCCGGAAAGAATAGCTAAACCCAATACTCCCATAAAGAAGTAAAAGGATATTTTACTGGTATCAGCTTTCATGATTATAAAATTTGAACAGGCAAATACCTGACGGGACACCAAAGATCCTAACCAGGAAACAGGAAGTGTCCCACCAGGTAGCCAGTTAATGAAGTTGTTTTAAAATGTAATGCATTCAGGCGGCAGTAAGGATAATACTTGCCTCATAACGGGAAAGAAACACTAGAAAGGGTCTAACCTCAAGCAGTTAAACAACAGGAACAAACGACTGTCACAGCAATCATTTTCGGTTGAATGATCGGATGATTTTTCGAAGTCAGCAGCCGAAACTATTCCGGAACGGGAAAACGACTTAAAGGCAGTGGAAGGCGAAAACCATTCTTCACCACTGTCCGCTGCATCTTCAGCAGAACCTTCCTGTCCGATATCAAAGGAAAATATCCAATGCCATTGCGGATTTTCCTGCCCGGAGGTAATAAAATCCGAAATGGGAGCAACAGGTTTCGACAAGGAAAAAACACCGGCAAGCGTACTCGAAAATATGAGTACACTCAGGAGAATACTACCGATCTGGCCGAGGCGTCTTTTCATGAGGCAAAGCTACATTTTTCTATGGTATTTATCAATAAAAAAAAACGGGTTCCACTCAGGACTGAAAACGGGAAACATGAGAAATGCGACGTTTTGAGTTCGAAGCCGAAAAGTGTAATTGTCAGAATCTAGATTGGTAATTCAGTTTGAATATTTCCTACCCGGTTTTGCCAATTGCCCATATATCCCCCTGGTGATCTTGAAAAAGAGGTTTTTCCCAGCGAAATAAACAACTGTCGTACTTTTGTATGGGATAATAATTTCAGCATTCTACCATAATGGGCTATTTTTAACGCCGACATTACAACCTGTAATGGCACAATAGCCGCACCTTAATTTTTATAACCAGAAATTTGCTTTATCCATGAAAATCAAGACTTTATTACCAGCTATATTAATTTCCTTTTTACAATTTTATGCTTTTCAATCCAACGCCCAACATTTCCTGAGCACCAACGGCAAAGCCATTGTCAATGAAAACCAGGACACGATCCTCTTGAGGGGAATGGGGCTGGGTGGCTGGATGGTGCAGGAAGGCTACATGTTACAAACGGCAGGTTTCGCCAATCCGCAACATGAGATCCGGGCCACCATTCAGGCATTGATCGGAGAAGAAAACACCGATATATTTTACGAAGCATGGCTGAACAACCACGTCAGAAAATCAGATATTGACTCCCTGAAATCCTGGGGATTTAATTCCGTCAGATTGCCCATGCATTACAACCTGTTCACCTTACCCATTGAGGAAGAACCAATACCCGGGGAAAACACCTGGCTCACCAAAGGGTTTGTATTGACGGACAGTTTAATCAGTTGGTGTAAACAAAACGAAATGTATGTGATCCTCGACTTGCATGCTGCTCCCGGTGGTCAGGGTTATGATGCTGCCATTTCTGATTACGACGCTTCCAAACCTTCCCTGTGGGAAAGTGAGGAAAACCGCGATAAAATGGTGGCGCTGTGGAAAAACCTCGCCGAAAGATACGCTGATGAGCAATGGGTGGCCGGTTATGACCTGCTCAATGAACCCAACTGGGATTTGCCCGGTAATGTTGCCCTGAAAAATTTATACAAGGAAGTGACCGACAGTATACGTACTGTTGACCCAAATCACATCATATTTATAGAGGGCAACTGGTTTGCCAATGACTTTACCGGATTGACCCCTCCCTGGGATGATGAACTGGTATACTCACCGCATAAATACTGGTCCAACAATGATCAGGGTTCCATAGAATGGGTTTTAAACATAAGGAATCAATACAATGTGCCTCTGTGGTTGGGAGAAAGTGGAGAAAACTCAAACGTCTGGTTCCGCGATGCCATACGCTTACTCGAAGACAATGATATCGGTTGGGCCTGGTGGCCAATGAAGAAAATCGAATCCATTGCCGGTCCTTTATCCGTCGTCAAAACCGAAGGATACCAGACCTTACTGGATTATTGGAGCGGTAACGGCCCTATGCCCAGTGCTGAATTTGGGACAGATGCTTTGATGGAGATAGCCGAAGGCTTGAAAACAGAAAATTGTGTATTTCAGAAAGATGTCATTGATGCCATGTTCCGGCAGGTATATTCCAATGAAACCATTCCCTATAACACCCAGGATATCCCGGGTGTTGTTTATGCTTCTGATTTTGATATGGGCGTTATCGGAGAGGCTTATTACGATAATGAATCAGGAAACTATTCCGTGTCAACAGGTAATTACACTCCCTGGAATACTGGCTGGGCCTACAGAAATGATGCGGTAGACATTGAACCTTGCATGGACAATATCAATACGAATGGTTATAATGTTGGCTGGCTGTACAACGATGAGTGGATGCAATACGATGTGAACGTCACAGAGGCGGGCGTTTACGATGTACATTTGCGCGTTGCTTCCGGTGGATCGGGTGGCCTTTTCCATTTCTCCATGGATGGTGCAGATATTTCCACTCCTTATTATATTCCTCCCACAGGAGGGTGGCAAAGTTGGTCTACCGTGGTTCTTCCTGATGTGATTTTAGATACGGACGATAAAAAGCTGATATTTTATGCCGACGACGAAGGATATAACTTGAGCAGTTTTGAATTCATTCCTACCGGAGAACCGACTACCTCGATCCCGGCCAAATTTGTTTCGGCAGTAACCGTAGATGAATATACCATTCAGCTGAATTGCAATAAAGATTTTGATCTCCCTCTACCGGATGCTCCGGGTGGTTTTGAAATCAGAATCAGTGGCAATTTAATCCCAATCTCTGCTCTGACCGTCGATCCGGATAACCCAAGGATCATTTATTTCACTTTGGATTTTCTTTTAAAGTCAACCCATAATATCAAAATTTCCTATACAGGTAATGAGGTTACTGCAACCGACGGAACACCCCTGGTTCCATTTACCAATGAAAATGTGAAAAACACCTTATTCGTCGTAAATCCTGTACCAGGAAGAATAGAAGCGGAAGCTTACTTTTCCCAGGTGGGTGTACAACTGGAAACCACAACCGATACCGGCGGCGGAGAAAATATTGGATATTTGGACCCTGGTGATTATCTGGACTATGAAATTAACGTAGAGAACACCGGAGTTTATAACGTGGCTTACAGAACGGCTTCCTTAAACGGTTATGGTGGATTGGAATTGCAACGCATTGATGCAGCAGGAAACGCAACCGTTTTGCAATCCATTAGCTTTTCTCCCACAGGAGGCTGGCAAACCTGGCAAACGACAGATGCCAATATACTGCTATCCGCAGGCAGACAAAGAATTCGAATCCTGATAACGCAGTCTCCCTTCAACTTAAATTGGTTTGAATTCTCTCCGGTTACTTCGACATCGGCACCAGAAGAGAAACCACTGCAGGACATAAAAGTGTTTCCAAATCCTGGAAATGGTTTCTTTAACCTCGAGGCAGAGCTGGCTGAAAAGCAGGATGTGCTCATCGAATGGTCCCACCTGGATGGAAGACTTATAGGTTCCACGACATTACAGGAGGTTTCCGTCATTGACGAAGTTATTGCTTTGGATGACTTGCCCAACGGATATTATATCCTGGTGATTCGATTGGAAGATGGCAACTTTTACTCTAAAAAACTTGTAAAAATCAACAACTAGACATTAAAAACTATGACGGAGTTGACGAATATCGTTAATTACGCCTTTAAAAATCTGGGGGTAGTACTTTTCCTTTGCATTGCTTTTCAGGTAAATGGGCAAACCATTATCTACGACAAATGTGGCGTAGATACATTAAGTACCATTGAAGAAAAGGTGAATGCCCTGGTCAATTGCATGACCCTGGAGGAAAAGATCGGGCAGATGTCCCAGGTAAGGCACTTTGCCGATATTGCTGATGAAGACATTACCACTAAGTTTATCGGCTCCGTCATCCATACACAGGGACCCGAGCCTGGTGTAGGTGCAGCAGGCTGGCAGGCCCGTTTCAGGGCATTACAGGACAAAGCACTATCCACCAGGCTCGGCATTCCTCTGATGTTTGCAGTAGATGCTGTTCATGGACAAAACACCTATGCCGGTGCCACCATTTTCCCACACAATATTGGCCTGGGGGCTTCAGGTAATGCCAGGCTGGTGGAAGAAGCTGCCATGATAACAGCGACAGAAGTCCAGGCTACAGGTTTTAATTGGGTATTTTCTCCCTGTATCGCTATCCCTTATAACGAAAGATGGGGAAGGGTTTATGAAGCCTTTTCCGAAAGTTCCGCAATGACAAG
Source organism: uncultured Anaerolineaceae bacterium (assembly GCA_942491385.1). Classification (GTDB taxonomy): domain Bacteria; phylum Chloroflexota; class Anaerolineae; order Anaerolineales; family Anaerolineaceae; genus UBA6170. The sequence continues at coordinate 65,326 of CALOAF010000001.1, forward strand.
CCACCTGGCCAGAGCCTCAGTCAGAGGGCACCAGGGTGATCTTTCTGATAACTACACGGTCCTGGCTACCGCCAAGCATTTCATCGGGGACGGTTCTACTGATTTTGGAGAAGAAGGCGGAAACACTTCCCTAACCATGCAGGAGATAAGCCAACGCCTGTTACCCCCCTACAGGGAAGCGGTAAAGGAAGGCATTGGCGCCATAATGGTTTCTTTCAGTTCCGTGTCCGGTTTATCCATGCATGCCCATAAAGCGCTCATTACAGATACGCTGAAAACAGCAATGGGTTTTAACGGAATTGTACTCACCGACTGGAAAGGCTATTCGAGATTTGGGCAAAATGAGATCATCAATGCCGGCGTGGACATGGTGATGGCGGTAGATGGAGACCTTGATTTTTTCCAGGCAGGTTTAAAAAAAGCCGTTCTGAGCGGTGAAGTCTCCCGGGAAAGGCTGGATGATGCCGTCAAACGGATATTACGTCAAAAATTTCGCCTCGGTTTGTTCAGCAATCCATATCCGGATCCCGGCCTTATCGATCAGATAGGTATTTCCAGGCACCGGGACAAAGCCAGGCAGGCAGTCCGGGAATCCCTGGTTTTATTAAAGAACGCGTCTGAAACCTTACCCATAAAAAGGCGAACCAAAAAAATAGTGGTGGTTGGAGAACATGCCGATAATGCCGGCCTTCAATCCGGGGGCTGGTCTATAGCCTGGCAGGGAGTTTCCGGAAATTATTCCGGAGCCACTACCATTTTGGAGGGCATTGAAAAAATGGCCAGAAGGGAAGTGGTCTACGATGCAGATGCCACTGGTAATCATATAGATGCGGATGTAGCCATTATTGTCGTTGGCGAAACTCCTTATGCAGAATTCATGGGCGATATAAAGACGGAAGGCGGAAACTACACCTTAAATTTGAGTGAAGCCCACCAGGGTTATATCGATGCGTATGCTGGCAAAGGCCCTGAAATCGTGATCATCCTAATATCAGGAAGACCCCTTGTTACGACCAAACAGATCGAACAGGCTGACGCTTTTGTAGCTGCCTGGCTGCCTGGTTCTGAAGGAGGAGGCGTTGCAGAAGTATTGTTCGGAAAATATGATTTTACCGGAAAACTTCCCCACTCCTGGCCTAAATCACCAGAAGACTTCAATGGTAAATACGGACCTAATTTCTGGGATGAATCTATTACCCCATTATTCCATTATGGCTACGGTTTGAATTATAAAAAGCGGAGGCGAAAAGGTAAGTGAAACTGGCTTGCCCGCCGTTGAATCAGGTAGTCTTAAAGTATTCTTGATATATCTTTTTCCTGGGATAGAAGCCCAGGAAAATACCCGGATACAACAGAAGGGTAAAAAAGAAATTTCTGCCTTTAAAGGTCATGTCATCAATGATGTAAGAAGTGTCTTCCGTGATTTTCTGAACGATATGTTTGTGTTTCCAATAAGCGAGAGGAAACGGCAATTTGACTCCCTCATCAATGAAATAAGCTTCCCGGTCATTTGCTCCATGATCAGTGATGTGACTTATCCATTCGGCTTTCACAGGTCTATTGAATCGGAGGTGTACTTTGTCCCCTCTTTCAGAACCGGTAAAAGCAATAATATCCATATCTGCCCCTGCCGGTTTCAATGCCTCGAATAATTGTCGGTCAAACCGACGCATGATATCTCTGTAATTTCCGTCAACCTTGGTTTTGAGTTGTATATTCATTTTATCGGCTTATCTGACCTTAAGATAATTAAAAGACCGGACTTAACGTTCATTGATATCCTTATCAACTGTTTTTCTGACTTCCTGCAAACCAACATAGAACGCAAAGCCAAACAAAAGGGTCACAAATCCGCCAAGGTAAGGAATAAGGTCCATCATTTTTTTGAAATTTTAAGTAGTTTTAGATAAATAGCAAAACCAAGAATAGAGGGCACCCACAGTCCAACAAAGAGGGCAGCATCTTTTTCTCCCCTGAACCAGGATATTTCCGCAAAAATAAGACTGGCAAAAGCCAGGAACAACATGATAAGATCAGTGATCGTCAGTTTTTTTAACATAATATTGTCGTAACTTTTCGTATAAAAATTTTAATAGATTTTTTCCAGAGAATAACGGGGAACGGATGACAGCAACGAGAAGAATGATGAGGACAGCTCTGAAAGAGATGCACAGAGATTGAAGAATGATCTTATGGACCAGGATTAACTTTACTTATTATTCAGGATCTACCTTGTCTCCATTTTAAATAGACCTTATTCATGGTGTTCATCAACCATTCATCAAAAGTGTCTTTCTGTAATTTACTTTTGTTTTGAATGGCCTGGTGGGCCGTCTCATGATAGAGAAAACGGGCTGTGTCAAAATCTTTGACAAGCTTGCTGGCAAGCCCCTGTATGAGGGGTTTGTTGCGGTCGAGTTGCTGGTAAAAGTCGTTTGTTGTCATCATATAAAGAAAACAGATCAACATTCATTTTGTTTAGCTTATTTTAATTTTTATTAAACAAAATGTCAGCTACCTTGCCGACCACCTCCCGTGTTTATTTTTAATAAATTGACTGCCAGGCATTTAAAGGGAATGTTTATTTTTAAAATTTTCAAAAAAAAATGAAAATATTTTCACCCTACTCCAAAACCATCCTCCGGGCATTAAACCGAATGCCACCATAATCACAATAGATCCTGTCAAATGACATATCAAAAAAAGCTTTACTGATTTGCATCCGCCTTGCCTTCCATAATCAGGGCAAAACCCTATCTTTAAGCAATCAACAAAAGATGGCAAAATGAAAGGCAAAATTTACCTCCTGTGTTTGTTTATTTTTTCTGGTTTTCTAACAAACGCCCAGGACACCTACCACACCTCCCTACAAAATTACCTGCAAAGCAATTTTAACCTGCCCAATGGCAACTGGGTATTTAATAATAGCGAAGCCGGAAACTTCAATATCGATTACCATTATGGGAATATGAATGTGACGACTCTGGATGCAACCATGCAGACCTTTGAACAAAAGTTACACTTTGAAGTCCAAGCAGGGGGAGCGAACCCCTGGGATGCAGGCTACGGGATTCCCAATGTTGGCACAATAGATGGTGGCGACGCCTGTTTGCTCGTACTTTGGCTGCGGGCACCTGGAGGAGGGAAAGTCAATATTTTTGTGGAAAATGCCACGACTTACGAAAAAGAAGTCATTCTCACGGTTGACTTGTCAGACCAATGGGTTCAATACCTGATCCCGTTTGAAGCCGGGAACAATTATAGTCCTGGATCCTTGACTACAGGATTACATCTGGGCTGGCAGGCTCAAACGGTTGAACTCGGCGGCTTGACCATGTTGAATTACGATTTGTATGATGTGAATGACCTGCCCAGTGCGCTCAATAATGAACAATACGGCGGATGGGAAACTGATGCCCCCTGGAGAGCGGAAGCCGCCAACAGGATCGAAGCTATCCGGAAAGCTGATCTTATTGTCCGGGTGCTGGATGGAGAAGGTAATCCCATTCAGGATGCCCAGGTCGACGTGGAAATGTTACAACACGACTACGCCTTCGGAACCGCAGTGGTCTCCCGCTTTTTTGCCGGCAACAACAGCCAGAATGATACCTATGAATCCAAATTGCTCGATCTGGACGGCGAAGGTCATGGGTTCAACTGGGTAGTTTTTGAGAATTCGATGAAATGGCCGGGTTGGGAAAATAACTGGGTAGCCACCAAACCCGAAACCGCCAATGCTACCCAATGGCTTCGGGACCATGACATCAAGGTGCGGGGACACTGCCTCGTATGGCCGGGATGGAACAATCTCCCAAACGACATAGAACAAAACCAGAACAACCACCAGTACATCCGCAACCGTTTTAACGAACACATTGAAGCGATCACCACTTACCCCGGCATCGAAGGCAATGTGGCCGAGTGGGATGTCCTGAACGAGATCACGACCAACCGGGACCTGGAATATGCTTTCCAGGGCCAACCGGGCTATCCGACCGGCAGAGAAGTGTACCGGGAAATTTTTGAAAAACTGGAGGAAGTGGATCCGGTTACGGAAACCTATGTCAACGATTATGTCACCATTAGCCAGGGCAATACCGGCGGTGGACTTTATGACCTTAAAAAACAGTTCATCCACGAACTTGTCGACGCCGGTGTACAACTGGACGGGATAGGATTCCAGGGGCACATTGGGGGATTTCCGACTTCCATATACAATGTTTATGACATCCTTGAAGATTTTTATTCCACCTTTGGCCTCAAAGCCAAAATCACGGAATATGACACCAATGAAGCGATGGATGATGAACTGGCCGCCAATTATATGCGCGATTTCCTAACCATGGTTTTCAGCCATCCGAGTACCAACGGGTTTATGATGTGGGGATTCTGGGACGGGGCCCACTGGCATGATAATGCGCCACTGTTTTACCATGACTGGACCCTTAAACCTGCCGGACAAACCTTCATCGATCTGGTTTATGATGAATGGTGGACGGAGGATGGCGGATATACCAATGAATCCGGAGAATATGACCTGCGCGGATTTAAAGGCAAGTACAGGATAACCATTGAGACGGGAAGCGGAACAATGACGGATACCCTGGACTTACGGAACAATACCTTGGTAATCCTGAACGGTTCCTCCCTGGAAATCGTTCAAAACGAAACTATATCAAAAGAAGACCAGCTAACCATATTTCCAAATCCCGCCGGAAATGAAATCAATATAAAAACGCCGGAAGATGTGGAAGTTAAAGACATACGGTTCTTCAACGCAAAAGGGCAAATGGTTCATAGGGTAAAACATGGTGATGCTATCAATATTTCCAACCTTCCAAAGGGAATGTATACAATCAAATTACACACCAGGGATAAACACTATATTTCCCGATTTACAAAAAATTAAAAAGCCTCCTTCCGCTAGGACCCTGCCCCCTACCCCCATTTATAAAAGCCGTGAAACAGGGAAACGTGACATTTTTTTGAATATTTTTTTGGAGAACATGTCTATTTTTACTCGCCAATAATTTTAAATCATGAACCAGGAACATTTCCGAAAACTCGAAAGAATGTACCTCACTGCCAGGATCAATCAGGACACCTTCGAGGGTACGACTATTCAGATATCGGACAGTCAGGCGAGCATCGGACTGGTCGTTGCTGACAAATACTTCCATGCATTGGATGCTATTCATGGTGCGGTTTACTTCAAATTACTGGATGATGCTGCCTTTTTCGCCGTTCAGTCAATTGTAAAAGATGTATTCGTTTTGACGACTTCATTCAATATTAATATCATTCGGCCCGTTAAAGAAGGGACATTGACTGCCAAGGGTAAAATTCGTTTCAAGTCCCGAAGTTTTTTTATTGCGGAAGCCACCCTTTTTGACCAAAATGGTAAGGAAGTGGCTTTTGGCAGTGGTCATTTCACCAAAAGCAAAATGGGGCTTACGGAAAAATTGGGGTATAGATAAAACATACATGATGCTTTTATGCACAAAATATTCAAAATACTGTTTATTCTTTTTCTGGCGGCAACTGATCTCTTCAGTATGTTTGTCTTGTTTGATGAAATAAGGCGAAAAGGATGGTATACCTTTGAGGACTCCTCCCTGCTCATCCTTGTCAGTTTATTATTACTCAGTATTCCTGCTTTTGTTTTTCAATACAGAACATTGAAAACGCTCGAGTCCAGGACCTTTTCCGAGAAAAACATATTGGATATATCTCTTGAGAATATTGACGAGGCAGATACCTCTAAGGCAACCATCCCCTGGTGGATATGGTTGGGTAATTTAGGTTTTGGATTGGAAATTTTTATCCTGGGCATCGTTTCCGGTATGATCCTGGTGGAAAATCTTCCACCAAACATCAATCGTCATGCCTTTATAAGGATATCAGTAGTTTTCGGGCTCCTGATAATGGGAGGTGCTATGATCGCAGAGACCGTAACAACCTGGAATCAGCACTCAAAACAAAGTCAGCAGCAGTGAATCAACGGAGGATCAATTCTACCGGAATTTTTGTCAAACTCAAGGAAAAACATCCGGAAAATTATTCTTTGAAGCATTTTATATTGCATATCTTTTAAAAAATGTAATGATTTTTTAAATTGGTGCTCAACCTGTTGTTTCCCGATTCCAAATACTTAAGGAAGATCACCGGTTTTTCCGCAGGTAAAGATTTGTTACTGACTGGAAGGTTTCTAAAAGGATCTTTTAATCAAATAATTCTGCCTTTCAATCGGAACAATACAGTACCCGAATCTGTTAAAAAATCATTTCCCAAAAACCTTATCGACGATTTGTGGACGATGTCCCTATTGTTTCCGGACTGCAAACAACTCCGTTGAATCCCCAATAAAAATAGATTCTGCAATCAGTCAACCTGAATAAAAATAGTATTTTTAAACATGTTACAAAAAGTAATTTTTTCCTTTGTATTGTCAATGATATTTAGTGTCACGCTGCTTCCGGGTCAAGTCAGCGAATCCTTGTACGAAGCGCAACTCGATTCACTGAAGGCAGCATTTCCTAATTGCCATGTCGAGGCGGAAGAGCTGGAAACCGCTTTTTTTTGTGCGCTGAGTTTTTACCCGGAATTCAAAGATGCTTCTATAGTGGTGAGGTACGGGAAAGTCAGTTCCTCCATGCTCTGTCGCCCGGAACCTGTCAGCGTATTTTCAAAAGGCAGGAAATACAAAATCCTGGTCAACAAAAACCGGTCCGACAAAGCTTTTCCACTCAATGCCGGTTTTTCGGCCCTGACAGGCTGTTTTGGCCATGAATTGGCACACGTTGCAAGATATGAAGCTCAAACAGATCTGGCCATAATCAGGGATGGTATAAAATATGTCTTCAACAGGAAGTTCCGATCTGAATATGAAAAAGAAACCGACATCATCACAGCCAGGAAAGGGCTTGGTTTTGAGAATTATGAATACGAAAGCTTTTTCATCAGCCATTCCAAAATATCCCCTGAACTATTAGCCAGCAGGTATGAAATTTATTATGACACCAAAGGCTTAATGCGACTTTTTAAACACCACTCCCGCCGGAAAAGAGTTATACGGCCACTGCCCAGGTTAATGAGAACACCCAAAAGCCTGATGGCCTCTAAAACTACCCCGTCATCCTTGCTGATTAAGCCCTGATATTAATCATTTAGCCAATGGAAGCCCCTTTAAACTCAAAGAAGATCACATTAAAATCTGTTTGAACCGATTGCGGTAATCGGAAGGGCTCATTTTTGTTTTCTCTTTGAACAGTTTATTAAAATGGGAAAAATTATTAAATCCGCTTTCAAAAGCAATTTCCGTAATGCTCTTGTGTTCTTCAGTAAGCAATTTGCAGGCATGCACAACCCTGAATTCATTCACGAATTTGGTAAATGTTTTTCCGGACTGCTTTTTGAAGTATCGGCAAAAAGCCGGAACCGTCATATTCACTTCCTCGGCAATTTCATCCAGGGGAATGGCCCGGGTAAAATTGGAATGTACAAAATCATAAATTTCATTGATCCTGTCGTTGTCCTGAGGTTTCACCTCCAGCGCAAATTCAATGGCATTGAGTAATTCATATTCCTCGGATTCAGCCATTTGCTTGAGGATTGACAACAATTCAATCAATCGCTCAAACTGGTCCATTCCCGCCAGTTTTTCCAATCGCTTTCCGATAACCTTTTTGGTTTCCCCGTAAAAAGAAATACCCAGTTTTGACCTTTCGAATAATTGCCGGATGTCTTTCATCTCCGGTATATCCAAAAAAGTAGTCCCCAAAAAATCCTCCCTCAACTGAACCACTACCTCTGATTCATTGCGCGTCATGCGATCTGTAAAGCCCGCATGTGGCAAACCCGATCCCATCAGGACCAGTTCACCGTCCTGGTAACAGGACAAATGATTGCCTATGTGTCGTTTGCCACTTCCACCTTTTACATAGATCAATTCCAACTCCGGATGAAAATGGTAGAATCGTGGCGAGTTCTGATTCGATTCATTAAAAACTCTTATAGAAAAAGAACTTCCAAAGGTTGGATCGATCTTTTCAAATGTCGGCTTAAGCCTGTTCATATTCATTTAGCATTTTTTTAAAAAGCAAAATTAGACAGGTCCCAAATCTAAAACCTATGCTAAATTACCCCATTTACGTGCAAAATTAACCATTTTAACCAAACCGGACACCTATATGGTTAAAATAACACATAAATCGGGAAATTCTAAGGTAGTTTATGCCCTACACCGCCCATATCTTTGTCTTGTGAATTCAGGAAAAGTTCTTTGAGTTTGAATACAGAGAAAAAATTACAGTGTTTTAAAGTCTGTTTATAAGACCGTTTGGTTTTCAAACCAAAGCTTAAGATTAATAATTGAAGACTGCAGAAACGTAATTCATTCCTCTGCATTCTAATTCAGACTCCAGACCAGAATTTTTTTTTTACACCCAATAATACGATCGAAAAGATCGATTTAATTTAATCTTAAAAAACTGTTTAACCATGACATTTATTAATTTGAAATCGCTGGTAAAAGTAGTTGCCCTTTTTGTAATGGTAACTTTCTCCAGCACAACGCTATTGGCTACGGAAATTAACCCTGTGGTAAATCTGAAAAAAGGAATTGAAAAGTCATTTGCTCTTTATATGGATTATCAGACGGCTAAGGATTTTGAAATAACCTTAAAGGATAAAGCTTCCCAGGTATTATTCCAGGAAAAAGTAGAGAATACCAAACAATTTGCCAAACAATTCAACCTGGCAAAATTGCCTGATGGAATTTACTTTTTGAGCATCGAAGATCACATGAGTATTTATACTCAGGTTATCCAGATAGCCGGTAAAGAATTGGCTATTGACAATACCAAAGAATCAACAGTTTACAAACCAACTGTTTTTCAGAAAGGCGACAAGGTATTCTTGTCAGCAATGATTCTGGATGCGGAGGATGCGGAGGTTGTTGTTTACGGAAAGGACCATGAGGTTATTTACAGTGAAAAGTTTGACAACCAGGCGAAGATTGAAAAGGTTTTCAGCTTTGCCGGAAAAAACCCGGAAGATCATGCCATTTCAATCCGTTATAAAGGGCACGCCTTTTACTTTGACGCTTTCAAATCATTGGCAAAACTTAACCAGGACAAATTCGCCGTCAAGCGATAAAATATAGTTTAACCATGACATAACCAGCCAGGAGCATGTTTAAAAATTTTATTGGACTCCTTAATTTTTCCGCAAAGGAATTCTAATTCAACAGGAAAAACGGATAAAATGGAAGAAAGGAAAGGTGGAAAGGTATTCTGCTCGTCCAATTTTCCAGTCCTTCCAGCTTTCCAGTATTGCGGCAAGCAATCAGTCTTGAGTAAAATATTGATTATCAGTCATTAAAAAATTTAGACAAGCTCTAACTCCCCGGTGTTGATCTACTTCAGCACCGGGTTTTTTATTTGGGGGTTTCCCCAAAGGAGATCAGCGGTTTAATCCACTTTTTTGGAAGTAAAAAGTAAAAATTACCAAAGTACTCAAAACAGGGGCAGAAGCAGCCATATAAGTCAGGAAGCCCCTGGGCATCACAAGCCAAATATCAACAACCGGCCTCACGGGTCTTCCCTACCAGAATAAGCGACAACTTCCCGGGATATGCAGTTTTCCATGCCATTGGTATTGGCATTGACTGCCGAAACTTTAAAGTTCCCAAAGCAATGCATTCTTTTCCGAAAGAAAGTGGCGTTATTGGTATTGACATCTGCATTGACAAAACGGAATCGTTTTATCAGCAAAAGTAAATACTGTCAATACCAAATATTTGCACCTCAGCTTGGCATGGAAAACTCATCGCCTATCCTGAAAATTCAAGTTTAACCCTGTGGATGGTCCCAATCAATGGGGTTTCGTTCGGTATCTTATAAAAAATCAATACAATGAATAATGGGGTAAAACGACATAACAAGACATTTCATTCCCTTTTTCCCTTTCCCCTTATTCATCAATGCCTGCAGGAACACTGCGAATGCATAAATCCATGGGTCCGGCTATCCATGGGCCAGGCATTGCCGCTGCCAGGTTGTTCAAAGAAGAACTTGGTACGTTTTTTATCGTAATTCCCAATTTCGTTCATGGTTGCCGCATCATATAACCGACCATTCAGCATGACATACTGAATGGATTCCGAATTGCGGATATTTTCCAGCGGATTTTCATCCAAAATGATCAAATCAGCCAGTTTCCCCGCTTCGATAGAACCAATATCCTTATCCATGCCAAGATATTTGGCACCATTGATCGTGGCGCATTTCAAAGCCTGGTGATTTGACATGCCACCCTGGGCAAGCATCCACAACTCCCAATGTGCTCCTAACCCCTGCAACTGACCGTGGGCTCCCAGGTTGATGTTCACGCCATTCTCCTGGAGTTTTGTACAGGATTGGGAAGTCAGAATATGTCCGTTCTCGTATTCTTCATCCGGCACCATGGTACGATGGCGGGCGCGGGCATCAATGATAGCTCTTGGTGTAAAAGTCAGCAGTCGATCTTTTTCCCAGACGTTGGTTTTCTGATAGTAAAAATATTCACCGTTGATCCCACCGTAGTTAACGATCAGCGTTGGTGTATTATGGGTATTTGTCGCTGCCCAAAATTTCAACACATCATCATGCAAAGGAGCTACCGGAATATTGTGTTCCACCCCGGTATGCCCATCAGCTACCATGGAAAGATTGTGATAAAAGAAAGAACCGCCCTCCGGAACCACCAGCATATTCAGTTCGCGGGCTGCCTGGATGACCTGCTGCCGTTGTTCCCGACGGGGTTGATTATAACTCTTCACGGAAAAAGCGCCATATGCCTTGGTACGCCTCAATGCAGAACGGGCATCTTCGAGACTGTTGATCTCCGCCTTGAAGTCACCATCTGCGCCATAAATGATCACCCCGGTTGAGAATAGTCTTGGGCCAACCATCTCACCGGCTTTGATCATTTCTGCTTGCGAGAAGATCATCTCCGAATTGGAGGAAGGATCGTGAGCAGTAGTTACCCCATATGCTACGTTGGCATAATATTCCCATTGCTTTTGAGGACTCAGCCCCAAACGGAAATTCCCCAGGTGTCCGTGTACATCGATCATGCCCGGCATAATGGTTTTACCTGCCAGGTCATACACTTTGGCATCCTGGGGAATCCTTACATTCTCCCCTACTTTTTTTATGCGATTGCCTTCCACCAATACCGTTCCGGATTCAATAACCTTATCCCCATCCATAGTAATTACCCGGGCATTGGTAAAGGCAATTATGCCTTCAGGAGTATCAGAAGGCAACTGAAGATTGATTTCCAAACCCACCGTGTCTACAGGCGGCACACTATCTACAGCACCCTCCAGGAAAGTAAACCTCCGGGTCAGTTCATCACTGAAATATTCATTGCCCAAAGTCCAGAAAAGTTGCTTACCATCAGCTGACCAATGCAAATTGACACCGGCATCCCTGGCGACCTGGGCTACAGGCACTGCCTTTGTTTTGGCAGATAAATCCATCTCTTTCCCAGGCAGCGGCATAGGAGCTATATATACTTTATACAGGTCGGAAAAAGCAATCCATCTGTTATCAGGGCTTGGTGTGAACTGGGTAGCATACTTGCTGGCAAAAATCACCTTTTTGTCGGTTCCGTCAGGTTTTATCGATTCAAAAGACTTTTTCAAACTTCCAAAAGGGTAACCTCCTGTTGTATAGAACACGCGTTTTCCATTTTTGGAAAACGTTGGGTTTTCACCATTTTCGGTTATAAATCTCAGATCACTGCCATCGCGATTCATTATATACAACCCGGGCTTTTTACTGTGGATAAACCCCTGGTGTCCATTTCCGCCTTCTTTCCGGAAAACAATTTTTTTACCGTCGGGAGAAAAGCATGGGGTACGGTATATTCCTTTATCCGGTGTCAATTTAAAGATCATCTCCTCTCCTTCGCTAACATCTAGTTTTAACAAATTAACAGCCCCCATTTTTTCGTCGTCCCAGGAGACGTAAACGATATATTTGCCATCCGGGGAAAAGGCCGGTTCAAACTCGAGGAGCGGGCTACCTGTCAATCGTTCAGGAGTGCCATTGGGGAGGTCCATTTTCCACAGGTAACCAACCGCATTAAAAACGACCATTTTTCCATCGGGAGAGGTACGCAAATGGCGGATTACTTTCACATCAAAATTATCCGTAAAAGCAGGGTTTTCAAACTGCAGGGTTTCCGCCATTTTGTGTTTGGCTTTGACCCTAAATGGGATATTGACCGCCTTCCCGGAAGTGGCGTCTACTTTCCACAATTTACCCATTCCCCAAATCACGATATGTTTATCATCAGGCATCCAGTCGAAACCGGTATATGCGCCAAAGATGGTCCAGGCCTCTTGCTGATCTTTTGTCAATCCATCGAAAATGGGAAATTGCTCTCCTGTTTCCAGGTCATGGACGAAAAGGACTGATTTGGTACGTACCCTCCGAATAAAGGCCAGTTTCTTGCCATCGTTGGATATTTGTGGCCGTACAGCGCCACCTGGTCCACTAATGATAGTTTCTACTTTTCCTTTTTCGCGATCATAACGTTTGATCACAAAAATCTGGCTGTTGGGATCTTTGTAGTATTGAAAATATCCTCCCGGGTATACATCCTCGCTAAAATAAACATATCTGCCATCGGGAGAGACACAAGGTTCATTGACATCTTGTTGATCATTCTTACGTTCGGTCAACTGAACTCCTGAACCTCCTGAGATATGATACAACCACATTTCACCGGCGCCCAGTGATCGTTGCGAGGTAAAGTGTTTTCTGGCGACAATGTATTGTCCATCCGGCATCCATACTGCGTTATTCAACAACCGGAAAGACTCCCTGGTAATCTGTTTCGCTTCTTTTCCCTCCACATTCATCACCCAGATGTTATCCCCTCCTCCGGCATCACTGGTGAACAATATTTTATTCCCATCCGGACTGAATCGCGGTTGTACTTCCCAGGCCAGCCCCTGCCTCAACACCGTGGCTTTTCCACCTTCCACAGGCATTTTGTAAATATCTCCCAATAGGTCAAACACCATTGTTTTTCCATCAGGACTGATGTCCAGATTCATCCAGGTACCTTCATCTAGATCGAGTTCAATGTCCTTATATGTTCCGGGAGGATTGTTGACATCCCACTTCTTTTTGTCTTCTTTCTTTTGGGCCAATAGTGAAATGGCCATTAAGGTTAATAGTCCGGTCAGGAATAATCTGTTCATGGTATAATTTTTAATTCTAAAAGTTGGTTGGTAAAAAATGCTGGTCAAAAATAGGGAAAAAGGGGAAATGTGCAACGCCCAGACCTCCGAGGTTTTGAAAACCTCGGAGGTCTGGCTTGCCCCCCATATATAAAAGCCACGAGATACCCGAGTGTGACATTTTTTTTACAACTATTTTATTAACCCACCCTATAATACACACTCTTCAGATAAGCTCCCTCCGGAAATCCAATGGGATGATCGATGTCATGGAAAGTTTTTTCCAATTCCTTGAATTGTCTTCCGGAATTTTCGAGCTGCCTTTGAATGAGTTCAAAATACTCCTCAGCTTTGATCCTGCTGGAACAGGAAGCCATCAGCAAAATACCGTTCCGGGAAACCAGGTTGACAGCCAATTGACATAATCGAGCGTAGGTGCTCATAGCCTTTTGCCGCTCGCTGTCCCTTTTGGCAAAAGAAGGCGGATCGACGATGACGATATCAAAAGTCTTTCGTTGGCGGTACAATTGCTCCATGCCTTCGAAAGCATCGATGTCCATTATTTTGTGGTTCGCCTTTTCGAAATTGAGCGCTACATTTTTTTGGGCCATTTTCAAGGCGTGAGGACTGATATCCAGACTGATAACCTCCCGGGCACCACCACCAAGGGCATGAACAGAAAAACCTCCGGCGTAAGCAAAAATATCCAGTACACTTTTGCCCTTGGATAAACTCCCGACCTTATAGCGGTTATTTCTGTGATCCAAAAAAAATCCGGTTTTGTGACCCTTGATGACGTTTGCCGAAAATTTCAACCCGTACTCCTTGAAAATGACGGACTCCTCCGACAAATCACCCAAAAGTACTTGTCCGTCCTTTAATCCATTCAACTGGTGGGAAATTTGCTGCATTGACCGACTGAGCCGTAAAACCAACGTTTTACTTTGACTAATTTCCATCAAAACAGGCAATACCATTTTCAAATAAGGCAACCAAATCCGGGAATAAAGTTTAACCACTAATACGCCCGCATAAACATCTGCAATGAGTCCTGGAAGGCCGTCATTTTCCCCGTGAATAAACCGATAACTATTGGTATCCGTTTCCAGCAAAGGTTTCCTAAGCTCAAAGGCCTGTCTGATTTTTTCCAGGAACCAGTCGGCATTGATCCGGGCAGGTTTTTTAAACTGCAATAATTTTATCCGGATTGGAGAATCCGGATCATACAGGCCCAATGCCAGGAATTGGTTCTTTTTCTGATCATAAATGACAGACAGATCGCCCGCTTCTCCCTCAGCACTTTGCTTTCGGATGGCTTCTTCAAAAATCCAGGGATGGCCTTTGCGGATCGCTTTTTCGGCAGCAGGTTTTACCTTTATGGCTAATCTTTGTGTGGGAATATCAGGAAAATCATCCAACATCCTGGATACTGTTTATTTGAAAAGTAAATGAATTATTTAGGGAACAAATGTAGGAAATTAATTTCAGCAAGGTTTGATTTTCTGTCTTCACCAATGAGTTCCTCCAAAACAGGGGCTTTTAATTACACCCAAAAACTTCCTTCTCGCGATAGATAAAACCCAAAGGCAAATTTGTACTTTTGGGGCAGGAAAACTGTTCCCGGCAACCCGATCCTTTCAGCTCAACCACGATAAAACTAAAATTATGTCCAGAAAAACTTCTTCTAATCCGGATCGAAACCTGGCGATGGAACTCGTCAGAGTTACAGAAGCCGCTGCCATTTCTTCAGCCCGCTTTATGGGCCTGGCAGACAAAAACGGAGGCGATGGAGCTGCGGTGGATGCCATGCGTGCCTTTTTGAAAACCGTGGACATGAAAGGGGTCGTAGTGATTGGGGAAGGAGAAAAGGATGAAGCCCCGATGTTATACAACGGTGAAGAAGTCGGAACCGGTTTTGGCCCTGAAGTGGATATTGCCGTTGACCCGGTTGAAGGAACGAATCTGCTGGCCTATGGTCGTCCAAACTCCATCGCCGTTATCGGAGCTGCTGACCGGGGCAGTATGTGGAAGCCCGGGGATTCTCTTTACATGGACAAATTGGTTGTAGAAAAAAAAGCCAGCCATGTAATCGATATCCGTTTGTCGCCTGCCGAAAACCTTCAAAGGATTGCCAAAGCCCTTGACCGCAACATCAATGATTTGACGGTATTTGTTTTGGATAAACCACGCCATAAAGGTCTTATCGCAGCAATCAGAACTGCCGGAGCGCGTATAAGCCTGCATACCGACGGTGATGTAATGGGTGCCCTGATGGCCGCCACTCCCGGAACCGGTATAGACGTTCTTATGGGTATTGGCGGAACTCCCGAAGGTGTCATCGCTGCCTGTGCCGTAAAAGCCCTGGGTGGAGGCATGCAAGGCAGAAGAGTTCCTCAGCTTGATAAGGAAAAGGAAGCCCTGGAAGCAGCGGGAGTAGATCTCCATGAAATTTTGGGACTCGATGATTTGATCAATTCCGATAATACTTTTTTCTCCGCTACCGGAATTACCGACAGCAACTTCCTGGAAGGAGTGCATTTCGACCGCAGCGGAGGTGTTACCACCGAAAGCATCGTTATCAGGTCTCTCTCCGGATCCATTCGATACATAAAAGGTATCCACCAATTCAAAAGAAAGCTTAATTTTGAGCATTGATTCAGTTGGCAGTACCCGTTGGCTGCTCTTAGATAAGAAATTCTATTTATTTAGAGAATAGCATTTCTAAAACAACCAGTAACTTGTAAACAGTAACCAGACCACTCATGTCAAAACAAAAAAAACTAGCGCCCTCCATTTTATCTGCAGATTTTGTTAACCTCGAAAGAGATATCCGGATGATCCAGGAAGCGGGAGCAGACCTCCTGCACATTGATGTTATGGACGGGCATTTTGTTCCTAATTTAACCCTGGGGCCTCCCATTCTAAAAGCCATCAAACGTATCGCTGCTGTTCCTTGCGATGTGCACTTGATGATTTCCAATCCTGGAGCGTATGTCGATGCCTATTGTGATGCCGGAGCGGATTATTTGACGGTGCATGTGGAAGCAGCAACACATCTGCACCGCGTTATTCAACATATAAAATCCAAAGGTGCCAAAGCCGGGGTTTCCCTCAACCCACACACGCCGCTATCTTCCATCGAGGAAGTTCTGGGTGACCTGGACCTTATTTTGATCATGTCTGTCAACCCTGGTTTTGGCGGACAATCTTTCATTCCCAATACCCTGGACAAATTACGCAGGTTAAATAAGATGCTGAAAGATCGTGGTTTAGAAGATCAGGTCGAGGTTGAAATTGACGGTGGTGCCAAATACGACAATATGGCCGAGATCGTAGAAGCCGGCGCAGACATTGTCGTCTCGGGGTCAGGTGTTTTTAAAGCGGAGGATCCGGTGGACATGGTCAAAAAGATGAAAGCGTTATTGGCTAAATATTCCTAATAAAGATATTTGGATATCCAGATTTAAGGCTTTTAGAAAATCTATTTACCCTGCTGGCGGGATAGGTTTTAGGCATAATAAGTTTATCCTTTTTGAGTAAAATCGGAGGTGGAATCTTTCCGGGAAATAGTCCACCTCCAATTTTGACATGGAAATTATTCCTGATGCCTTTTTCGTTAGTCAAAATTGACCCCGCCAGCGAGGTAAATCCTTACTTAGCCGGTCTCCTGTTTTTTTGTGAAATACTGATTAACAACGTAAAAACTTATTGAACAGTCAACTTTTTCGAAACAATCCGGCCATCAAGTTCCAGGTGCAACAAATAATTACCTGCTACAAGCTGATCCAACTCCAGCGGAATAGTTGAGTTGTCGATCAAATTATACTCCCCAAAGTTTCTAACCAGACTACCTTTTGCATCAAACAATGTTATGGTCACCTTTTCAGCATCAATCTCTTTTATAGAAACATTGACCAAAGCTGATGCAGGATTCGGGAATATTACAATTTTAGAATTCAATACCATATTTTCCTGGCTAACATTAACCGCATCGATCAAATCTCTCTGGTAAACTCCATTACCATGAGTAGCCACTCTTAGTTTGCGATTAACCGGAGAAATTTTCAGATCAAAGACCATCACGACATTTGGTAAACCATCCTGGTATGTTGCCCAGGTATCTCCACCATCCCGGGACACAAAAACACCAAGATCATTACCAACATACACCGTATTGGGAAATAAGGGGTCTACGATCACTGCGTTGGTTGGCACATCCGGAAGGCCCGATGAGATATCTGTCCAGGAAGAACCATGATCGGTAGTTTTGAAAACATGACCTGTTCCAAATCCTGAGTAGGCTATATAAACGACAGCATCATCTGTCGGGTCAACCGCCATATCCATTGGGTAACGATTGGGGAGGTCCTGGGTGATATTGGTCCAGATATTTCCGTTTACCGTTCTCACCACCTGTGAAGGGTAACCGTCATGAGGGGCCGTTGCCGCATAAACAACATCGGGGTCCTGATAAGAAATGGCCATACTTAAGACAGGCGTTCCGTTACCGGCTACTGTGTTCCCATTATTGGTAATAGCCCAGGAAGCCGATCCGTCCATAGATTTGGCCATAACGGAAGAAGAAGCGTAAACCACTTCACCATCGGACGGTGCTACCATAAAAGGTGCGATAAAGGAAGTAGGCCACGCACTGGGTGCTTCCACCTGCCACATGGGTTCTCCATCATCAGTCTTCAAAATATTCAAATATTGCCAGGAAGTATAAAACGCATCGTCATCGGTAGGATGCATGGCGGTCCAGCTGCCATCACCCCCTGAAAGCCGCGTCCAGGTAAGGTCGCCGTTCCAATAAATCGTTCCGTTATCCTGCAAACCACCCATACAAAAATTCGGGTCTTGCATGGAGGTGGAAAAACCGTTATAAAACTGTGCTGTCTGGTAGCGGCCATTACAGCTGGCATAGTTATTCCCGCCATCCAAAGACCGGTGAATACCGCCATCGCTGGCTACATAAACGATATCCGGATTGGTGGGGTCATAAATGACATCATGTGCATCGGAATGGATGAAATTCCCGGGACCATCCGGGCCTTCAATAGGCGGGCTGACATAACCGATACCTCCCGTGGTTTTTGGTAAAAGAATCGATCCCCCATCCGTAGAATTCCATACTTCAATACCTATAACGGTGATCTCGTTGGGATCATCAGGGCTGACAGCAACATCATGAGAGAACCACCCTTGCCATTGAGAATAATCAATGGTACTTTTCAAATCCCAGGTGCTGCCAAAATTGGTGGAACGACACAACCAACTGGCACCATTCGAACTACTAAAACCATTACCAATACTGGCATAAATGATATTCGGTGAGGAAGGTGCCATACCTAATTGAATCTTTCCCTCAAAAGTTTCGGGCAGCTCAGAACTGATTTTGGTCCAGGTATCACCGCCATTGGTTGTTTTATAGATTCCGTGGCCTGGTGTTGCAAAATTACCACAGCCAACTACCACTACATCCGGATCATCGGGATGAACAAGCAAATCATTGGCCATGATCACATCGTGCTTTTGCTCCCAGGAATCTCCACCATCGATAGATTTGTAAACACCTTCCGTAGTAGCCGCATAAATGATATCAGGATTGGTTGGAGCAATTCTGATAGCCCATACACCGTGGTTCTGGTCCAGACTCCAGTCCAGGCTTTTCTCCCACGTCTCTCCCCCATCTGTCGATCTCAAAATGCCGATACCAAAACTACCCCGGGTGTTCCTGAAAGCAGCTCCCGTACCTGCGGCGTAATAATTATATACTTCCCCCGTACCAATAAAAATGGTCGTGGAATCCTCCGGTGCGTAGGTAATGCTGCTGACCCCCAATACAGGAAAATCAATCGGCACCCGCTCCCAGGCATCAATGCCGGCACCTCCCGAATAACTGCGCCACAAACCTCCGCTGGCAGAACCGGCCAAAAGCGTATTGGTGTTTTGCGGATTCAAAGCCAAAGCCAAAGTTCTTCCACCCCTGTTGTGAGGCCCCATCGATTCCCAGGGATCAATATCATCACGCATGGAAAGCGTTACCTCCGTCATTTCACGAACAGCCTCCCAGGCAGCATAATAGGACCTTTCCGGAAGCTTGTTGTCTGGAAAAACCTGTCGGTCTCCCATAAAGCTGAGGGCTTCATAGGCCCCGGATATCCTCTTCGGTTGTTCCTCTTGAACTTGAAAATCTGGGAAGAAAAAATAGACAGAAGGGATGGCAGCCAGTACCATTATTAACATTAAAAAGGCAGATCTTTTCATTTCCGGAAGTTTTAATTTCAGGTGATGAATTTAACCTGTTTTCTGGAAAAACCTTTGCCCCTTTTTTGATTATCGGGTGAATTGTCATTAAAATTACGTAATGGGAGGACACCCGAATGCACTTGAGTTATTGACAAGTATTTGTAAAAATCAGAAGTGGATTCCTTTTAAATTATTTTTATCACTTCGAAATTCAGCATTGGAATTCATCATTCTCCGGTTCTTAAAAGTAGGTGAATGAAGGCTTAAAAACCGAATCGAACTATTTTTTTCCTGCTTTTTTTCAAATATGAATTCTAATACCAGAGCCAAAAAACAGAACCGCACAATATCGAATAATACATTTAGAAGTCAGAAGTTCTAGACATATATACCGACAGCATTTTCACGCTAATACCCCATAGCACTGCCATCCTTACGGGACTCAGAAGCGCCATAATACACCTTGTTTTGGGCATCCCATAGTATCGCCTGATAACCACCGTAGCCACCAACGGAGCTGCCCAGCTTGTGACCTTTGCTCATCAACTCGCGACGAACGAGGTCGCTGAAACCATTTTCGAGGAAAAGGGTACCTCCATCGGTCATGAGTTCTCCGGTAGGCTGTGAAGATCCTGTATGACGCATCCTCGGAGCATCACCGGCTTCCTGGATATTCATCCCAAAATCGATCATATTGATTAAGACCTGAGCATGTCCCTGGGGTTGCATGGCTCCCCCCATGACACCAAAACTCAGGTAAGGCTCTCCGTCTTTGGTAACAAACCCCGGGATAATGGTATGGAAAGGTCTTTTGCCGGGTTCGTAAACATTGTAATGACCTTCTTCCAGTGTAAACAATTCCCCGCGATCCTGCAAAACAAATCCAAGTCCGGTGGGTGTCATGCCCGAACCCATGCCACGGTAGTTGCTTTGAATGAGGGAAACCATATTGCCGTCTTTATCAGCAACGGTCAGGTAAATGGTATTACTGGTTTCCAATTTGCCTGCATCATAACGACGAGCCGCACGATCTTCGATCAGTTCTTGTCTTTCTTTTCCGTATGCCTTTGAGATCAAAACATCATAATCGAGATCATGGAAATCAGTGTCAGCATAATATTTGGCCCGGTCTTCAAAGGCCAGCTTTTTGGCTTCTGTCAGCACGTGCAGATACTCACTGCTGCCGAAACCCATACCGGCAATGTCGTATTGTTCGAGAATATTCAGCATTTGTAAAGTCGCAATACCTTGCCCATTCGGCGGTAATTCCCACACATCATATCCACGATAGTTGGATGACATCGGCTCCACCCATTCCGATTTGTGGGCAGCCATATCTTCGTAGGATAAAAAACCGCCATTTTCCTTCATGTATTGGTCTATGACCCGGGCAATTTCGCCTTTGTAGAAAACATCTCTGCCCCCTTTGGCAATCTTTTCGAGGGTATTCGCCAGGTAAGGATTTTTAAAAATTTCTCCTTTTTCAGGACCACGGCCGTCAATGGTAAAGATCTCTTTAAAACCAGGGTATTTCGACAAGAAGGGAGCCGACCGTTTCCAGTAATAGGATATCAACTCAGAAACAGGGAAACCTTTTCTGGCATAATCTATCGCCGGGGCAAGGATTTTTTCCATCTCCATGCTTCCGAATTTGCCGTGCAGTTCAAACCATCCATCGACACATCCGGGCACTGATACCGGCAGAGGACCATAGGCAGGAATGCTTTCATAACCGTTGTCTTTAAACCACTGCAAGGTCAGGCTCTTGGGCGAACGTCCGCTGGCATTTAAACCATACAACTTTTTAGTTTTGGCATCCCATACGATGGCAAACAAATCCCCACCCATACCATTACCAGTGGGTTCCATCAAACCCAGGGTTGCGTTGGCAGCGATGGCTGCATCAATGGCGTTACCTCCGGCTTTGAGTATGTCAATAGCTACCATGCTGGCCAAGGGTTGGGAAGTACAGGCCATCCCATTTTGGGCAATGACTTCTGACCGGGTCGCAAAGGGTAGCCCGGTAAGTCGATCCTGGGCCATAAGATTGATATTTGAAATGAAGAAAAGGCTGAATAATAAAAATAGACGTGACATAAAGATAGTTTTTCAATTACCAGTTTGATCAAATTTGTAAACATCAAGGTACGGAAAAAGATCAAAAAAGAGGAAAAACTACTTTCTGCTATGACAGGAATTTCCCAAAACAGGAAGACAATATTACTCTTTGCGGCTCACCATCACAAAGGCCGGTGGTACATTGACTGGTATAAAATCAATTTTGACATTGCCAAAGATCTTTTCGTAGGTTTTTTTAAGCACGAGAGAGTAATGCATCTGTATGTAAAGCCCCCCCTGTATGAGATTCTCTTTACACACTTTCAAAATCTTGAGGGTCACCTCTTTAGGCAATGCTACAAAAGGAATGGCGGAAACAATAAATTCAACTTTGGGAAGCCCCAGTCGATCAAGGTGTTCCGGTAAATTTTCAGCAGAATCTTCGATGAGGATCATGCGGTCGTCCTTAATTTTTTCCCGGACCTTTTGGCAGAATTTCCCATTTACTTCAAAAACCAGCAAGGTAGCGTCCGGCCGCATTTTTCTCAGGATATGCCTGGTAATAACCCCGTCACCCGCTCCCAGTTCCACGATCAATGTAGCCTCCTGAAAATTAACGGGCTTGATCATTCCCCTGCACAAATACTTGGAACTATGGGTTACGGACCCAGTCGTCTTCATATGCTTTAAGCTCTCCCGAAAAAACTGTATTCTACGCTTCATGTCACTTCATTGTAAGGCTGGTAAAGATACGTTTTTTTTGTTACTGCATTTTACCGATAGACAAAATGCCAGAATGCATAGATGAATAAACGCAGGAATGGGAGAATGCCGGAATGGGTGAAGGAAAGCATTTTATTTTGCAGGTAAAGGTTTGAGAACGGTCAATATTAAGCACCTCCAGAGATTTCGTAACCTGCCTCATGAAATATCATCAGGCAGGTTCGTAATTAACAATCTATCCCTTCAGATAATTACTCAAATCCGGGAAGACGCCAACATTGCTTTTGGCTTCATTTTTATCCACCCGTTTGCCATGGATAAAGGGAACGACATAAGCCCCCTTTTGGCCTTTGCGTTGCATTTCGCTGGCAAAAACCTTGGCGTCCTGAAATTTCTCAAAAGCCCCTAGTGTGTACCTGTAATAAGCAAAATCAGGCATTTTTTCAATCATCGGGTAGGGTTGTTCAGAAAGGATGGATCTATTCAGAATTTTGGTCACCGAAGATATCTGTATTTTATAAAATAGTCCCTTGCCGGTAACCATTCCGGGTACTTCGGATTGGAAATTTTCACCCAAAACAGGCCATTCCCCTATGGCAGTTAATCCGGCAGGACCGAAAAAGGAAAATTCCATTATAAAGGCTTGTGCCTGCCCTTGGCCACTACCGTCGAGGGCGCGCATAAAAATACGCTTAGGAGATACGCTCTGCGCCTGCAGAACTTCCGCAGCCTGCTCGGCATATTGAATGGCCCGAAACAATCGCTCAGGAACAGCACCCGGGCGATTGGTATAAACAGTAATGACTACGGTCAATGCAGGATTATCGACCAGGGTCCTGGCGACATTGGATAATACTTGTATTCCATTATTGGTAAACCTGGAATTATCTTCCAGCAAAATTGCTTCGTACGGAGAATTTTTTGTAAAAACCGGCGTCTCAGGTTTTTCAATAACCATGGATTCTTCCTCCTCAAACCCGGAGGTTTGACTGATAATAATTGGTTTTTCATATTCTTTAACCTCAGGAGTCGGCGGCGGAGCGTAGGCAATCACCGGGGGCTCAACCTCCGGAAGATACTCCTGGAAATAAGCTACATAAAGGTCTCTTCCACCAAAACCGTCTTTGCGCGAAGAAGCCAAATAAGCCGTAAAACCATCTCTGCCAAGCCTGAACCCGGTATCATCCCCTGCCGAATTGAGGGGTAAACCCATATTAAATGGTTCACTCCATTGCTGGTATTTATTATTGAAAACAGACTTGAAAATATCATAACCGCCTATACTTTTTCGGCTGTCATTCGAACTAAAATACAAAGATCTTCCGTCGGGAGCCAAAAACGGACTGGTCTCATCGTAAGCAGAATTTATGATCGGCCCCATATTTTCCGGGGCTGTCCAATACCCTTTGAGAAAGACCGTTTTGTAAAGATCAAATCCTCCGTATCCTCCGGGGCGTCTGCTCGAAAAAATGAGCAGCGTATCATTGTACAGAAATAGTTCTTTATCGCCATTGGCCACATCCATTGGTGCGAGAAAGGGCGTGGAATTTAGGGTTCTGTTTTCAATGGTCTTAAAAGTATCTGCAACGATTTGTCCCCTGAGCTGGCTCCATCCCTTGAAATAATACATCACATTGCCGTCTGAATTAAAATCCAGTAACACCTCATTTTGTGGACTATTGAGCAAATAGTGCATTGGGGCAACATTGCTCCACAGACCATTATTTATGCTACAGCTATACATATCACTCAGATAATGCCCATAACGGTCATCCGTCCGGTTTTGGTCATCTCTGGGACCGCCACTTGTACCGTACCTGGCTGAGGAAAAGTATAGCTTACCGGAAAGATTGCGGCTTGGAACCGGAGCAAATTCATCTCCTTCGGTATTGACATTTTTCCCCAGGTTTTCAACGATGGCCAGTGATTGTCTGTAAAGGATATCAATACCATTGGCACAACGCCGGATTTCTTCCCTCACCATTTGGCGATGCGGGTGATCCGGGCGAATAGTCCGCAGGTAAAGCTTGTAGAAATCTGCAGCCTCCTCAAACTGATGTCTGGCATGGTAGATCTTTGCCATGTACAACCAACACTCAGGATAGGGTTCTTTTTTTTCCGCCGTAATGGCCTCCAGTACTTCCAGCGCTTCATTCAGGTGGTTGAGTTGATAATGGCTGACAGCTATCAACAGGCGGGCTTCTTTATCCAGCCTGGATAATTTCTTCGAACTGTTGAGAATAGACAATGCCTCAACGTATTTTTCGTGGTAGAAAAACTCTTTGGCCTGACTTAACTTTTGCCGGGATTTCTGGGCATCAACCTGAAAAGGTATCACCACAAGAAATAATAAAACATAGAATAGTTTTTTTCGCATGATTTAAGGCTATTTGACCCGGAAGTTATTTTAAATTGCCAATGGCTTAAATTTCAACAATATTGCTAAAAGACAAAACACAATCCCCTCGTTAGCTGGAAATTGTGTTTTGTAAATGGTCAGCTGCATCGCAACTTGAGTTATATGCCTCTGTTGGGATCAAAAGCTTCCAGGTAATCTCCAACTTTACGCAGGAATGATCCACCCAGGAAGCCATCCACAACTCTGTGGTCATAAGACATGGAGAGGAACATCATATGTCTGACAGCTATGAGGTCTCCGTATTCGGTTTCCACCACCCCTGGTTTTTTGCGGATGGCGCCGACAGCCATAATCGCTACCTGGGGCTGGTTGATGATGGGTGTACCCATGACATTGCCGAAGGTGCCGACATTGGTCAGGGTAAAGGTCCCTCCCTGTATTTCGTCAGGTTGTAATTTATTATCTCTGGCTCTGGCTGCCAGATCATTTACTGCACGGGTCAATCCCAGGAGATTGAGGTTGTCTGCATTTTTGATTACCGGAACGATGAGGTTTCCCGACGGCAACGCTGTAGCCATGCCGACATTGATGTTCGCCTTGCGAATGATATTGGTACCATCCACGGAAACATTGATCATGGGATAATCCTTGATGGCCTGAACCACCGCTTCCATAAAGATCGGTGTAAAGGTGATCTTTTCACCGTATTTGGATGCAAATTCATTTTTAACCCTGTTGCGCCAGTTGACTATATCGGTTACATCTACCTCAACGAAAGAAGTAACATGAGGCGAAGTATGCTTGGACATCACCATATGATCCGCGATAAGGCGACGCATACGATCCATCTCAATAATCTCGTCCTTACCGCTGACAGAAACCGTTGGTGCTGTTTTTGGTGCTCCGTTAGTAGCTTGCGCCGGCGGTGTTTGAACGGGTGCAGGAGCCACAGGTGCAGCTGTGCGGTTTTCAAGGTAGGCCAAAATATCCTTTTTGGTTACACGCCCCTGAGCGCCTGTACCCGGGATGGTATCGAGTTCCCCGGTACCTATATTTTCTTTTTTGGCAATATTTTTAACCAATGGTGAATAAAACCGATTGGAAGCCGGGCTTGCAGCAGGAACAGCACCGACATTGGCAGTAGCCGGAACAGGTGCGGATTTCGGAGCTTCAGCTTCTTGTTGTACTTTTCCGTTCACCGTAGATTCAGGCTGAGGCTTTTCTTCAATTGCCGGACTTGCGGCGACATTGACATCTTCTCCTTCTGTAGCAATTATGGCAATTACTTTACCGATTTCCACTACATCTTCCTCTTTGAAAAGGATTTCTGCTATCACCCCTTCCACCGGGGAAGGCACTTCAGAATCGACTTTATCTGTTGCGATCTCAAGAATGGTTTCATCTTCCTCTACCTTATCCCCTACTTTTTTGACCCATTTGAGGATGGTAGCTTCCATGATACTTTCGCCCATTTTGGGCATGATGAGTTCAACCTTTGCCATAATTGATTTTATTTAGACTGCAAAAATACGGCTATCTGATCAGAAAAGGTAAGGATTTGAGGGCTATTTTCCTAAAACCGAATAGCGTTGAATTCCTCATTTGGCAGTCTTGTTTTCAAAAACCCTCAGAAATAAGCCTTTTCAGTACAATTGCACGCTCACAAAACAAATCTTAATAATTAAAAAAAAATCCACACAGAATTTGTAAAAACAAGCCGCAAACAAAAAATATCAAAATTAAATTTCCCTCATTGATCTTCGGCTCCCGGCAGCTTTTTATCTTCAACATTTTCATCAAGGAATTTGTTGATCTTGTCCATATCCAGGCTGGTGGTAATCTCTCCGAGTTTGTTGATCTTTAATTCCAATCCTTCGAGTTTTTCTTTTTGTTCATCCGGTTCCTCCGAAGTTTCCTCATTTTTCTTTTTATCATCGTCCATAACGCTTTTTTTTATAAAGGTAAAAAGGATTTGGGAAATGGCGAGCAGGTGTTAAACATTTGAAACGACCTTGAAGCTACTATTGTCCACATACTTATCCCAATCCACATCAATCCACTTCCAGCACCCGGATCTCCACACGCCTGTTGGCAGCCTGTTCGTTGTCGGAGGTTGCATTGGGAAATCGCATCTCCCAGTTACCGTAGGCCTTGTAAGTCAGTCTGTCCTTGGCAATACCATTGTCTATAAGGTAATCGTACACGAGTAAAGCCCTGCGGCGGGAAAGGTCGTAATCCCAGCTCTCAATACCAACCGGAGGTGATTTGGGACGATTGATGTGTCCGGCGATTTCGATTTTAATGTGGGGGTTAATTTCCATAAACTTCAAAATCTTGGGTAGTTCAGGTTCTGATTTTTCCAACAATATTGCCTGGTTACCTACAAAATAAAGATTTTGAATATCGACTTTCTTTCCTTCCTTCACAGGAGGGAGCTGAACATCCAGTTCCATTTTTTCCCCCGGAGTCACCCGCATCATTTTAGTTTCCAAAAAGTACCCCTGGCCCATACATCCACACCAATGACTTCGCCCAGGGGAACCAAGGATTCATAATGGCCTTTTTCATCTGTTTGCAGAGAATCCCGGGTTTCTCTCGTCCTGATCACCACATCAGCGACAATACCCTTTCCGGTTTCCTTGTCTAAAATATCGCCCTCGAGCGGTACCATTTTTTTCACCTTTATCACCTCAATGGTAGCCCGACGGTTTTTTTGTCTTCCCTGGTCTGTGTTGTTTTCGGCCACCGGGCGTTTTTCTCCAAACATACCGATCGTCGTGCTATCGGACGGAATGCCCCGCTCCCGGAGAAAACTCATAACGGATGCCGCACGCCTTTCGGAGAGCTGCTGATTATTCCGATCACTGCCCACGGCATCGGTATGAGCCGTAATTTTCAGGTAAAAAGGAACCTGTTTTTCGCAAAAAACAATTAATTCATTCAATACAGAATCAGCATCAGCACGAATGGTATCTTTTCCAAAATCAAAATAAACTTCCGCCTGATAAATGGTTCTTTCGGTCATCACCGGAGCCTGTCCGAAAAGCAAAGTGGAAAAACAAAGAGTACAAATAGCCAAAAGTGTCTTTCTCATAGATTTGGGTTTGGTTTTAGTATAATAATGGACAGCGGTTCAGAAAGTAACAAAATAAAAAAGATCAATACCCCTAAGGGTAAAGGGATTCGGTGGTGTATTTATTACAAATCAACCGAAGAAAAATTTTCAATCTATGCTTCGCGGAACCTTTTTAGCCCTCTTTTTTCTCCTGTTTATCGGATGCACCAAAGATGTACCTGAAGTCCTCAAACCTTGTCCGGACAACCCGGATTTAGAAAGTATCTCCTCCCGGCATTTCCAAATGGGATTCACCTCATGGCCCTTTGGTCCGGCGGTAAACGATGTTACCGCCACTTACGATTTCATCCACTCCCACGGCGACATTTATGCCGAACATATCGACGATCATATTCCATGGAGCGCCTGGATGAATGACACCAAACTCCCGGATGCTTTTACGGAAAACATTGCCTTCAGGCTCTCCCAAAAACCAGCTGATCAACCTTTGCTTCTGTCTGTCAGCATCCTCAATACTTCCAGAGACGACCTGGCAGCAGACTTCGATGGTAACACCCCCCATTACGCCCATATTAACAATCGGAACATCGAGAATGCTTATGTCAAACACCTGGAATACCTGATCCAACAATTTCAGCCGGATTACCTCGTACTGGGCCTTGAAATAAACGATTTTTGGATCAATGCCCATGCCAAATGGGCCAACTTTAAAGCACTTATGCTCAACATCCAATTCCGGATCAAACAAACCTATCCGGACCTGATGGTTTCCCAATCTGTCACACTGCACAATTGGTACGAACCCGGCTTTTTTGGTGCCCAGGATTATATGGAAGAAATCACTGAATTTGTCAATGAGCTGGATTTTGTGGCTATCAGCTTTTATCCTTTTTTAAAGGACTTGCACCAGGAAGATGATTTTCAGCAAGCTTTGGATTTTGTCCATGCACGAGTCCGCAAACCCATCGCTTTTGTGGAAACAGCCCATAATGCTGCCGATATTTCGCTGCCTTCCCTGAATCTCTTCATCCAGGGAACTCCATGCGAACAAAAAGCCTACCTCGAAACCTTGTTCCTCAATGCCAACAAACAGGATTACGCATTCATCATCTGGTGGGCACATCGCGATTACGACGCCCTGATCAGCAGCTTCCCTCCTGAACTCATGGATCTTGGAAAAATCTGGCGCGATACAGGTCTGATGGATGAAAATGGAAATGCCAGGCCTGCCTTTGAAGTTTGGGAGAAGACGCTGGAACGGTAAGGCTGTAAAAAAATGAGGTTTCCCAAGTAGTTCCAATGGAACGGAGTGACATCCGCGGCACGCAGTGCCGTAACACAACCGCTAGAGCTGCTAAAGACTAATCCCTGGCCGCATCCACGACACCTTTTTCTGATAATAGAATCGCTACCCGCCTGGTGGATTCAAACTGGGAGAAAATAATGATAAGAATGACGGTGATCGGAACACTCAACACCATGCCTACCACGCCCCATATGACCCCCCAGAAGGAAAGGGAAATGATGGTTACCAATGGACTTATATTCATTGAGCTGCCCATCATCCTGGGCTCCAGGATATTCCCAACGATGACTTGAACGATACCCACAAAAATCAAAACCATAATGGCCGGAGTTATTGTTCCGAATTGTAACAGGCAAAAAACAGCCGGGAAAACGGTGGCAATCAAAGAGCCAATAGTTGGAATAAAATTGAGCACAAAGATCAGGAAGGCCCAGAATGCCGGAGAATCAACGCCGATGATTAGTAAAACGAAAAAACTCAGGGTTCCGGTAATCAGACTTAAAAGGGTTTTTAGACCAAGGTAACGGGAAACAGATTGCTCTATTTTTTCGAGCATTCCCCGGAATTCCATAAACTTTGCTTCATCCGGAAATAACATACGCAGCTTTGTTTGAAGTTTGCTCTCTTCCAGGATGACAAACAAAGTATAAATCAGGATCATAAACGTATTGCCAATGATGCTTGACAGGGAATTAAAAATATTGCCGAGAACTGCCCCAAAATTAAAATCTCCCGAACGCCCCTGGATATTTTCGATAATATTTAGATCAAAGGTCGCATTGATCTGGTTGACTACAGATTCTACATTAGCCTGATACTTTTCATAGGATTGCGACAAAGACTTGATATTGGCGGAAAGGATTTCAACCACAACCCCAACCACGATCAGAATGATGGTCGTGGAAATCACCGTTTTTAACCACGAAGGAAATTTACGTTGAACAAAGCCTATTTTATCCAGCGTCATTTTCATCATGCGCATAACAAACCAAAGCAACATGGCCAGCACAAATGGGATAAGCAGCCCTTGTCCGTAAATTAGGGTAATAACAATGGCTATGATGATGATGAACAGGCTGGCAGTTTTGCTAAGGTTCATGTTGGTATCCGTTGATCGTTTTGAAAAAACAGGTTCCTGGATGGAGAAGGGATTCCCTGCCTATTTTTGTTCCACATCCACAATAAAATAGTTGGTATCTCCCTGCCAGGGCATGGCTTTGTTTACCTCCCTGTATTTCAGGGTGACCTTTTGGCCTTCCAGATTACCCAAACGTTCATAGAGTGACTTTTTTTTCAGGGAAAACTCCCAGATATTACCGATCACCCCAGTTTCTTCATCGGCCTTAAAGCCCCCGAGGTTCAATTGCCCTTCATAGGTTTTGAAGACATAACCCTTTCTCGAAATTTTAACGAGGTATCCCGTCCTTGTGCCTTCACTGTAGGTCCAGTTAGCATACAGTAAATAAAGACCGCCACCCACGACAACAGCAAGGGACAAATACAAAAAGAGCCTTCGGAAAAATTTTTTAGTCTTTTTGACTCCTTTACTTACGGAGTCTTTTATCTGATCTGTCTTTTCATCGATCTCTTCACTGATCTTCTTTTTGCCTTCCTCGAAGCTTTCTTTAATGGAACTCATATGTGTTTTTTTAGGATGAAAATTCTATCTTGAAAATATGATCCACTCCAAATTTAATAAATACAATTGGTTTTGTGAATTAATTTATGTTCAAGGGCCCTATTCTCTGGGTATTATTTTTCTTCAAAAAAGAAAGGGCAAGATCCCTTGTCCCAACCATTTGAATAAAAAAACAAGACCTTGCCCCCTGCAGGATTGCCGATTTAAAATTAATCCTTAAAAACGACCAACGCTTTTTCCAGTCGCTCCAAAGACTTTTCCTTACCTATGACTGCCAGCATATCAAAAACGCCGGGGCCGTGCATAGCGCCCGACAGCGCAATGCGAAGCAAAGGGAACACATCGCCCATTGGTAAATCGTTTTCTTCCATAAAGCTTTCTACAGCCGCCTGGATGTTTTCCGTATGGTAGTCATCCAAATTGCTCAGGTTTTGATTCAGTTGTTCAAACAGCGGGCGGAATTCAGGTTTCCATTTTTTCTGAATGCTATTTTCATCATAATTCAGATTATCCTGCAAGTAAGGTCTGGCCTGTGTCGGAAAGTCCGTCAGGAAGGTAAATCTTTCTTTCAGCAATTCACAAACGCTTTCCAGGTAATCCTGGTCAGGCTCCAACCCTTCGGCTGCCAAAAGAGGGCGAACCATATTGGCCATGGCCGACTTATCGGTTGCCATGATGTATTGT
This sequence comes from uncultured Anaerolineaceae bacterium, assembly GCA_942491385.1. GTDB lineage: Bacteria > Chloroflexota > Anaerolineae > Anaerolineales > Anaerolineaceae > UBA6170. Next base: position 96,657 of record CALOAF010000001.1, read on the forward strand.
TTATTGTACCATTTGGCTTTATCAAAATCAAAACGGGCTCCTGATTTTCCGATCTTCTCCAGGGAGAAGGCTTCACAAAGTTCCTCCATGTTAAAAATTTCCTGCTCTGTACCGGGATTCCAGCCCAGGAAAGCCAGGAAGTTATTGGTAGCATCGGGCAGGAAACCAAATTCGCGGAAACCGGTGAATGAATTCTCAGGTGTATCTCCTTCCCAGGCCAGGGGGAAAACAGGAATGCCTAATCGATCGCCATCACGTTTACTGAGTTTTCCAAACAATACACCTTTCATAAAAGCTTTGATATCCTTTTGCATATTGGAATCATTATCTTTTATCTTCAGGCGATCGGTAAGGCTTTTTACGTCCTGCAACAACTGAACAATAAAGTTTGTCACTTTGCCAGCCTGGTCTGCATAATCTGCATGGGCCGCCAAAAACGCATTCGAAAACTGTTCTGCAAATTCCTGACGGGTACGTTTGTTGATATAAGAGGCAGGATTGGGCTTGAGGATCAATGGCAAATGGGCAAACTGAGGGGCATCCCATCCAAAAGCGCGGTACAACAAAACATGCAGCGGCAAAGACGGCAACCACTCTTCTCCGCGAATCACATGGCTGATCTCCATAAGATGGTCATCCACGATATTCGCCAGATGATAGGTGGGCATGCCATCAGACTTAAACAGTACCTTATCATCCAGCTCACTGGTCTGAACAGTCATATCTCCCCGGATGATGTCCTGGAGTGATAAGGCTTCATCGTCGGGAATTTTGAACCGGATCACGTAATCCTCTCCGGCCTCGATTCTTTTTCGAACATCCTCTGCACTTTGGGTATAAGCATTATCCATTTCCCCGCGCGTGACTGCATTGTAGGTAAAGGTTTTCCCTTCCGCTTCATAGGCCTGGCGTTTGGCATCCAGCCCTTCCGGAGTATCAAAAGCGACATAAGCATTACCGGAATCTAACAATTGATCTGCATATTGACGATAAAGGCCTTTTCTTTCTGATTGCCGGTAAGGACCAAAATCTCCCCCGGCTGCCGGGCTCTCATCAGGAGTAAGCCCACACCACTCCAGCGCTTCCATAATATAATCCTCTGCCCCGGAAACGTACCTTGTCTGGTCTGTATCTTCGATCCTCAGAATGAAGGTTCCCCCATGTTTTCTGGCAAACAAATAATTATACAAGGCTGTTCTGATCCCTCCGATATGCAGGGCACCCGTGGGGCTTGGTGCAAATCTTACTCTGATGCTTTTGTTCATGTTTATTTTTTAAAAATTGAGGTCAAATAATCTGGTCGCAAAGGTAAAAAAATTCAATGTATTCGAATCCCCGTCAAAGGATGACCTCTCAATTTTCAACAATGTGGAAAATTGTCTGCTTCGGCAAGGTTCCAAAACAACGTTTTTACGTAAAAAAATGTTCCTTTTTCAGGTAAAAACCACTTTTTTCAAAAAAAAATGAAAAAAATGCAAAAAACACTGGTTTAAACGCAGCATTTTCAGTGTTTTAAGCGTTAAATATTAAACCTTATACCTAACTAAATTATCTCCTTTCCAAAACCGGTTTTCACCAAAAGTTTTTGATGACTTTATCGTGAAAAATTACCGAACTGTTTTTGGGGAAATACAAAAGGCTTTTTGCAATAAAAAAGCATATTTCAAAAAAATCGGACCCTGTTATAAAATTTATCCTTTTGAGGGAACATTTTTCCTTAAAGGATTATTAGATTAAGTAGATTTTAATTTTTTATCCATGAACATAATTGAATACCTCAACCGTATTCGCATTAAACCAAAAAACATGTATTTAGTAAAGACGCCAAATTTTATTCAGAGTCTGTTCCCGAACTTCACCTGGAGAATCCCGACCAACGAGAAGAAAGTGTATCTGACTTTTGATGATGGTCCTATTCCGGAGGTAACTCCGTGGGTACTTGAGCAATTGGACAAATACGATGCCAAGGCTACCTTCTTCTGCGTAGGCGACAACATTCGCAAATATCCGGAAATATTCAAGATGGTGAAAGATCAGGGTCACACAACCGGAAATCACACCGTCAATCACCTTGATGGATGGCAAAATGAAAATATTCCGTACTTCCACAATATTCGCCGATGTGCGCGTCAGGTAGGTACCGATCTTTTCCGTCCGCCTTATGGTCGGATAAAGCCCCAGCAGGCGATGTTCCTGCAAAGGCATTACCGCATTGTGATGTGGGATGTTCTGAGTGGTGATTTTGATCCTGACATCACTCCTGAACAATGTTACAAAAACGTAATCCGAAACGTAAGTCCCGGTTCCATCGTCGTTTTTCACGACAGTCTCAAAGCGTGGGATACCCTGAAAAATACCCTGCCTAAGGTATTGGAATACCTTTCCGCTGCCGGTTATTCTTTCAATGCCCTCCACGAACACAGAATGAAAAAGTCAGAATTGTTAAAAAGTATTGCCTGATCCATATTGAATTGCAATGTTATCCAACATAAAAGGCCGTTTGCTTGTGCAGACGGCTTTTGTTTTTTTAACATATACCTCAAATAAGAATTACCTGAGCATAACAGCTTACAAGCGCATTTCACCTCCTCTTCCTGCTTTTACTAAAAAGTCAGCTTTTTTATTTTAAGCTGAAGCCATCAGTCAACCCGTCAACTGATATGCATACAGGATAGAAATATCCCTAAAAGATCTACAATAAGGACAATAAATAGTATTGGTAAAAAAAATTATAGATAATCTAAAAAAAATACCATTTCGCTGAACTTTCCAATTTGTTTTTGGTTTTAATTGTATAACACTCTAAAATAATAGTTTTACTATCATATCATTGAATCCAAAAACATTTAAACATGAAAAAATCAAATATTGTAAAATTCGGATTGTTCCTTTTTGGAATAGTTTTCCTTTCCAGCTGTACGACCATTCGTGAAGGAGAAGTGGGTGTAAAGCGAACCTTTGGTAAATATTCAAACACCCCTTATACCGAAGGTCTCAAAGTATTCAACCCGTTTGCTTCTGCCATTGTCAAGGTATCTACCCAAACCGAGAACCTGGAGGTTGAACTCAACATTCCTTCCAAAGAAGGCTTAAACATTCTCGCAGAGGTATCCATACTTTACAACATTGAAAGATCAAAAGTACCTTACATCCTGAGAACCATTGGAACAGATTATGAGGAGAATATTCTTCTTCCTGTTTTCCGTTCCGCTGTAGCAGATGTTACCTCCAGGTTCTATGCGAAAGACATGCATACCGGTGAGCGGATAATAATCGAAAAAGCCATAAGAGACCAAATGATGATCCATTTGGAAGGTAAAGGAATCGAAGTAGAATCCGTTTTGTTGAAAAGCATTCAAATGCCCCGCAGTCTGGCCAGAGCCATTGAACTAAAACTGGAAGCTGAACAGGAAGCACAACGTATGGAGTTCGTATTGCAACAAGCCAAACGGGAAGCTGAACAAAAACGCATTGAAGCGGAAGGTATCCGAGACGCCCAAAAGATCATTTCGGAAGGCCTTAATCCCAACATCCTCCAATTCAAATCTATTGAAGCTTTTAAGGAGCTCTCGAAATCACCCAACACCAAAATCATCATCTCCGATGGTGATATGCCCATGATTATTGATAGCGAGGGAAAAACAACCAACAGCTTTAAAACAGGCAACCCGAATTAACCCCAGCCAATTTAAATTCCAATTTAGTTTTTTTATAAAATCCCGAAAGAAGCGGCAGCCTTGTCGCTTCTTTTTTTTTACTTTCTCAAAGAATGGTGCAAAAGTCACTGAAATTCGAGACACGAAATGATCCAGACGGATCAATAGTTTTAAGCAGAGCTATTTCTTTTTTGGGTGGTAATTCCTCGTTGACCATGCCCACCAAATCAACAATGGATGAATCACAACCAGCCTTAACCAACTCCCCCATTCCGGAATACATAAGCCGCCTTCGACACAGCTCCCTATCTGAATGAAATATACATGAGAAGGGATAAAGGCCACCAACAATAAAACAATCAGGTAGCTGGATATTCTGCGAGATTGATTAACAAGCAAACCAATCCCCAAAACCACTTCTGCAATGCCACTCAGATAATTAATGAGCTCTAAATAAACGAAGTATTCAGGTATCAGGGGAAGGTAAAACCCGGGATTGACAAAATGATTGATCCCGGCAACGATGTAAAACATCGCCAAAACATACAAACTAATCTTCTTTATATCCATTGTATTTTACCGGCTTTATGTGCTTTTCTAATGATCAAAAAAAACGGGATCCACCAAATGAAATCATTGGTGATCAACGTGTAAAAAAATGCAAAAGAAACTTTCCCCTGGAAATAATTCATGAAGAACCCTAACGGCCCAAAAATCTTCCCGAGAAATCCGACCACCACAATAGGCCAGTGCGTGAGTGGATCTTTGGCAGCCCACCAATACCCTAAACCATACACGCCGATGACCATGCCCATCCCCTGCCAGATCATGGTATGCGTCGGAGGGGCCATGCCTACCAATTCGAAAAAATGATTGGGAAAGAGTACTACCCAGGCTCCCCAGATAAGGTTATAAATGGCTGCTATCTTTAATACGGTTGACATTTGTTGGATATTCATATTGCTTAAACAGTAAAAACAGTTTTTTGTTAAAAAATACCGCGGCACAACCAATGCCAACCTGCCAAACAGAAAAGTATTATCTTTGAAAATGCTACCATTTCAAAACGCTATCATCTAAAATATATGTTGGTTCAAAAATATAATCCAGGTTGACTGAAATAGGATATTACCACAATGGGGACCAGGGAATTCCAGGCAGGGAGGCGTTTAAAAGAAAAGAGCCCTCCGTAAACCATATCGTTTTAGACAAAATTGACCACCATCTTTATGTATGCCCAATCGACAGCCCGGAACTCAATCGACACCTGTTATTCAGGGATTACCTCAGAGCCAATGAATCGGCAAGACAAGCCTATGAAAAAATAAAATGCCAAATTGCCGAAGAAAGTAATCACCATTACAAAGCCTATGCAGCACTCAAAGAAATCAGGGCAAGGAAATTTATCCTTTCTATGATTGAATTGGCAAAAAAATAAACGGCCTTTCATGCAGGATGACAAGATATTATTAAACATCAATACAGATAATTATGAATCCAATAATCAAAAATATTTTAGCCGTTATTGCCGGCTGGTTCGGAGGCAGTCTGATTAACATGGGACTCATCAAGGTTGGTCAATGGATATTTCCCATGAAAGGGTTTGACCCAAACGATATGGAAGCTCTTGCTGCGGCAATGCCTACTTTGAGTTTTGAGTTTTTCATCTTTCCTTTTTTAGCCCACGCCTTAGGAACATTGGCCGGTGCTGTAATTGCCTATATGATCGCGGCAACCCATAAAATGAGCATGGCATTGGTCGTTGGTGCTTTATTCCTCATTGGTGGAATCATGGTCAGCTATATGCTACCGGCACCAACCTGGTTTATCCTGACCGACCTTGTGCTCGCCTATATTCCAATGGCATGGATCGGAGGGAAAATAGGCTTAAATCTTTCAAGCCGCAAAAAGTAATAAGAGCATATTTAAAAATTTAGACACGCTCTAATTCATTTTCAAATCAATCAAACTATAAAAATCATGGCAAAAGCGAAATGGAATAGCAATAATATTTCCGATCAAAAGGGTAAGGTGGTTATTGTAACCGGAGCAACAAGTGGCCTGGGAAAAGAAGCCACCAGGGTGTTGGCGGAAAAAAATGCTACAGTAGTGATGGCCGTAAGGAACACCCAAAAAGCGGAGGGTGTTATTAAGGAAATTAAACAAGCATTTCCAGACGCAAATATTGACGTCAAAAAACTGGATCTTGACAGTCTGAAGTCTGTTAAATCCTTCGCGGATGAGTTTTCTTCAGAATATGACCGGCTGGATATTCTAATCAATAATGCCGGGGTGATGGCCTGTCCCTTTGCTAGAACTGAAGACGGCTTTGAAATTCAGATGGGCGTCAATCATTTGGGTCATTTTGCCCTGACCGGCCACCTAATGCCCTTACTCCAAAAGACCAAAGCCTCGAGAATCGTTGCCACCTCGAGTATCGCCCATCGTACCGGCAACATCGATTTCGATGATATCCATTGGGAAAAAAGAAATTACAACACCAACAAAGCATATGGTGACAGCAAAATAGCCAACCTCTATTTTGCCTATGAATTGGCCAGGAAATTAGAAGGCGCTCCCGATGCACCAGTAGTAACTGCTGCACATCCGGGATGGACCAAAACAGATTTACAACGACATTCTTTAATGTTCAGGATTCTGAACCCTTTCTTTTCTCAAACAGTAAAAGATGGCGTTTTACCGACCCTCAGAGCAGCCATCGACCCTGATGCAAGATCCGGAGATTACTATGGTCCTGCAGGATTTATGGAGATGAGAGGTAATCCAGTGGTGGTCAAGTCCAATGAATTGTCCCATAATGAAACCAATGCCAGGCGACTTTGGGAGATGTCCGAAGAAATGACCGGTGTTCAATATTAAGTAATAAGAAATTGTTCAAAAACGCATTTAATAGCCGCCTGATTTTTTTACGGTAAAAACAATGGAAAAGTTCACCATTGTTTGCATTGGCAAAACGGAGGCAACAAAGTTAGTTAATGCCTTTTAACGCTTACAGCTCTTATCGAAGCCAACAGCATCAGGACACCAATGATTATCATCCCAAAAACATAAATTTTCGAAAGGATTCCGGACCTGTATGGATCACCACTGAAAATCGCGGGGAGTTGTGCCAACAGATAAGGTTTTAGCCAATCGAGATCACTTTGAATTAAAAAACAAGCACCGTGACTGAAAAATATGTAGCCTTCCTCCGGGGTATCAATGTGGGCGGACATCACAAGGTCCCCATGGCTGAACTCCGGAAAGAACTGGAAAAGTTAAAATTCCAAAAGGTGGAAACGCTTTTAAATTCCGGAAACATCCTGTTTGAGGCCAACACTGATGATCCCCAAAATATGGAAAGCAAGGTTGCCGGACACCTGGAAAAGGTTTTCGGATTTCCGATACCCACCATTGTCAGGAAAGCTGCATGGATTGACACCCTGGCAAACAAGGATCCTTTCAAAAAACATAGTCGTCACCAAAGATATCCGGCTGTACATTTCCTTCCTTAAGCAAGATGTCAAAACCGACCTGGAAATTCCCTGGGTAAGTGAGGATGGCTCTTTCAAGATATTAGAAAAAACCGACAGAACCATTTTAAGTGTACTGGACCTTGCCCTGTCCAAAACGCCAAAAGCCATGGAAATCCTGGAGAAAGCTTTTCGAAAGGAGAACATCACCACCAGAAACTGGAATACGATTTTAAGACTGGAGAAAAAACTGTGATAGCAGAAAAAGATAATTGATACGTTTGACAAAATAATTGGAGCGCTCTGCCGAAAATTTTGTAATTTCAAGCCATATAACTGTCTTTGAATACCCACTTACCTGACCATGTCATCGGATTACCTCAACATTCCAACTATAAGTAATTTTAACCAATAATTATGGCTTTTCAGGAACAAGACAAAAACGAAGAACCTACAGAGAGAAAACCGCTCAACATCGACACCGTCAGGGAGCTTTGGTCCAAAACTTATAATACCGAAGGTAAACCCGATTGGTCGCACATCTTCAAATACTACCACAAAGACATCATCTTCCAGGACAGCATCCAGCGCATTGAAGGCATCGAGGCATTCATAGAAATGTGTAACCGCCTGACCAAACGCACCAAACAACTGAACATGGAAATCGTCTCCATTGCTCAAAAAGACAACACCATCCATTTCGACTGGATAATGACGATGATGTTCAAAAAATATCCCAGCACGCCCATGTACGGAGCTACAAAACTGGTGATCAGTGAAGACGGATTGATCCTCCGGCAAAGGGATTACTATGATATGTGGGGAGATATTTTCAACAATATTCCCAGGTTCGGAAAAATGTACCGCCGGTTTTTAATCAAGAAATTCGGATAATGCCATGAAGCTAAATTTTGAACTACCTGACGAACTCAAATTCATAACCAACAGCCGGCTTCCGCAAAAATATTCCCGGGAATCAATGGATAGCAAAGTATGTGTGATCACCGGGGCCACTTCCGGAGTAGGCTATGAAACGACCAGGCAACTGGCTGAAGCGGATGCCAAAGTCGTGATCGTCGTTCGCAGCAAGGAAAAAGCAGAACATCTTTGCAAAGAAATCGCCTCCCTTTCAAAACATCAGGCCGATTATTTTCTGGCCGATTTTACTGACCTGGAACAGGTTCGATCAGCTGCGGAAGCCATCCTGTCGCAATATCCAAAGATCGATGTGCTGATCAATAACGCAGGGGTACATATGACGACCAGGCAACTCACCAAAGACGGGCATGAAACGGCTTTTTGTGTCAACCACCTGGCATCATTCCTCATGACTGTCGTTTTACTCAAACGCATGGTGGCCAGCGCTCCTTCCCGCATCATCCAGGTAAATTCGGAAGGACATCGCTTTAATGGATTAAAATTAGACGACCTTACCTGGGCGAACAGAAACTACCGGGGACTTCAGGGATATGGTGCTTCCAAAACTGCCCAATTGATGACTGTCTGGGAACTCCATGACTTACTCCGGGGGACGGGAGTTACCATAAATGCCATGCACCCCGGAGCAGTAAAATCCAACATCGGACACAATAACGGGAAGTTGTACAACCTGTTTTCCAGGTATATGATTCAGCCATTACTAAAACCAACCAAGATTTCCGGCGAAGCAATTTTTTACCTGGCCTCCTCCCCTGACCTTCAAAAAGTAAGCGGAAAATTCTTTAACCTGACCAATGAAGAAGTACCCGCGCCACACGCCATGGACCGGGAACTTGGGAAAAAGGTCTATCATATCAGTAAAGCATTAACTCAACTCGACAAGCAGGAATTTTATGAATTATGATACCATCATCGTTGGCGGCGGCATCGCCGGGTTGACTGCGGCTGCTTATCTTGCCCGGGCCGGACAATCGGTAGCCATTTTTGAACAGCAAAGTAAGGTTGGCGGGCTGGTTCAGACCTTTGCCCGTGACGGTATTTATTTCGACGGCGGACTGCGTTCTATTGAAAATTCCGGTATTGTTTTCCCTATGCTCCGACAATTAGGCATTGAGATCGAATGGACCAAAAGTCCTGTATCCATCGCTATCGGAAATTCCGTACTTAAGCTCGAAGGCCAGCAAAGTGTCGATGCCTACGAACGTTTTCTGATCGAACACTTCCCTGATGACAAACAAGACGTTCGACGCATCATTGAGGAAATACGCAAAATCATGGGGTACATGGATGTACTTTACGGTATTGACAACCCGACATTTATGGACCTGAAAAAGGACAGGAAATTTCTTTTCAGAAAACTCTTGCCCTGGATGTTGAAATTCATTTTAACGGTCAGAAAAATTGACCGCCTCCAGGAACCGGCCGAAGAATATCTCAAACGATTCTCCAAAAACCAGGCCCTTATAGACATGATAGCCCAACACTTTTTTGAACATACGCCGGCTTCTTTTGCCCTGAGTTATTTCAGCCTTTACCTGGATTACCATTACCCCAAAGGCGGAACGGCCACCCTCATTGACAAGATGGCTGATTATATTAAAAGCCAGGGTGGAGAAATCAAAACAAATACAGCCATCGCCAGTTACAATCCGGAAGCCAAATACGTGATCGACCAGCATGGAAACCGGATGACTTACCGGCATATGATATGGGCCGCTGATCAAAAACAATTGTACAAAAGAGCAGCGCTTGACGATATGTCTGACCAGAACCTGATCCATAAAATCAGGGAACAACGGGAAATGCTCAAACCGCTTAAGGGCGGCGATTCTGTATTTTCGGTTTACCTGGCCATTGAAAAGGACAAATCCTGGTTTTCAAAGATCTGCACCGGTCACAGCTTCTACACGCCGAGCAAAAAAGGACTGTCCAGTTTAAATACGGAAGGTCTGGACCTTTTCATACATCAAGAAACCGTTGATCCCGACGATGTTTCCTTAAAGGATAAACTGATCGGCTATCTAAAAGCTTATTGTGACCTGAATACTTTTGAAATCGCCATCCCTGCGCTGCGCGATCCTGACCTGGCACCGGAAGGCAAAACAGGAGTTGTCCTGAGTTTTTTATACGACTATCGGTTAGCCAAAAAAATTGAAGACATAGGCTGGACAAAGGAAATCAAAACAGTCCTGGAACAACAGTTCATCAAAATTATGGATGAAGGATTATTCCCAGGCATAAAAGACAAGGTTCTCTATTGCTTTTCCTCCTCCCCTGTGACCATTGAAAAAATGACCAGCAATACGGAAGGAGGGATCACCGGCTGGGCATTCACCAATCCCCTTATGCCGGCAGTCAACAAAACGCTGCAAGTCGCCAAATCCGCCAATACCCTTTTACCGGATGTGTTCCAGGCAGGCCAGTGGGTGTATAGTCCTTCTGGCTTACCCATTTCTATTTTAACCGGAAAACTGGCATCGGACAAAGTACTTAAGCAGAGCAGGAATAAGTGACAGACAAGCCAGTAAAATCACCTGGCTACAACCTTAATACACGACCAGTTTACGGCTTATGGACTGCTCACCTTTACTGGCTTTCAGCAGATATATTCCTGCCTCCAGGGCTGCCATATCCAGATCGATGGTCTTCTCAATAACAGGCTGTGCAAAGGTTTCAAACACCCGTTTTCCCGCCAGATCGAAGATCTCCACTTTTATGGCTTCAAAATCACAGCGATCAAAACTCAGTCTTAATTGCTTATCTACAGGAACTGGTGACAGTTGAAATTCACAATCCAGGGGCTTCTCTATCCCGGTGGTTACCGAAAAATCAGCTAATGCAGTTGTGCTGTGCTCAATGCCTGCTGCTTCGGCAACTGCGCCAACAATTGCTTTTACGACATTGCTCATAAAGGTGAAGTTCAGTGTTTCCAACACATCATTTGAAGTATGATAATTGGGGTTTCTGAAGTTAGAACCATCGGTGAGCATTAAAGCCGGGATGCCGGACAGCCAGAAGGGGGCGTGATCGCTTCTTCCAAAATCGGGTGTGATCGCCAGCCAGTTAGGAGGTGCTGTAAGGGAAATCACCTTTAATTCGGGGATATAAAGTTCCGCAGCATTGACGAAACCCGTTTGTAGCGTAGTTGAGTTTTGGTCACCGATAATATTGATGAAGTTTCCCCTGAATTCGTCTGCTTCAATGGCGGCATATTGATCAGGATATAAAATATTAAACCCGGTCGGGAAATCTTGTGAATTGGGTTCCCCCGAATAATAACCGATCATTTCCATATTAAAGACGCCCTCGATAGTTTCTTCAGCAGTAATGCTGTTTTGGACATAATGGGCTGACCCCACCAAACCTTCTTCTTCCAGATCAAAACCAATAAAACGCAAAGTTTTACTAAAACGATAAGGTGCTAAAACCCTTAAAACTTCCAGTACCCCTGCTACCCCACTACCATTGTCATCAGCTCCCGGAGAGTTACTTACCGAATCAAAATGTGCATCAATTATAAAAACAGTTTCGGCCTGTGTCGTTCCCGCCAGCTGACCAATGATATTCTGGCCCGTATAATTCCCGTCCGGAACCGCTGACCGATAGGTTTCCAGGTCCGCGGCAATAAAGGCCTGCTCGATACTGTCTTTAACTGCTTCTAAATGCCCCGGGCTGGTAAACCGGTTTCGTGGTGATGCAATAAAATCGAGGTTACTGTGTAGTCTGTTGCTGTCTACCTGATCTACAATTGCCTGGATATCCAATTCGAATAAATCATCGGCGACCAGTTTTACCTGATAATCCATGGCTCCTGTTAACAAACCTGTGGCATCCCAGGTAATGCTTTTATTTATGCCCGGCTGGACGGGAAAACCGACATCCCCCGTGGCGTTGCCGGTAGGGATGGCAAAACTTTGGCCGTTGTTGTCCGAAACCAAAAAGGTAATTTCCAGGTCAGTATCATCAGTGTCCGTCAGATCATAGGTGACGGTAACTATTTCATCGTTTGAGTCTATTTGCACAGAAAGGTTGCTAATCACGGGGTAGGCATTTTGGGCAAATAGTTGCACAACGGCAAAACAGAAGAAGAACGAAAAGATGGGTCTCATCAGGTGTTGGTGTTTGTTGAAAAAATAATAATAGCTGCACCAATATACAATTTTAAGCAATAGTTTAAGTAACCCAAAAGGCGAAAAATCAAATTGGCAACAATGAATAATGCTCCCCTTTGAGAACGCATAACGCTTAAACTGCCCTTATTACCTGATGATAGTCCATAATATTTAGTAGGTTTATACTCGATTTCCAAAGGTAAGAAAATCGAAAACCACTACATGAAAAAAAACTTCTTCAAAGTTTTCGCTTTCAGCTTTTTTAACGCCGGTATTATGTTGGCCCTGGCCCTCTATTGGCTGAGTCTGCCCAGAACTTTTGGCGATGAAGCCTTTTTCATCAAATGGACCAGCCTGATCAAGAAGACCTTGGCGGGCATCGACCAGAAACCGGACCCGGAATCCGTTTTATACGTTGATATCTCTGGCAGCAAATCCCTGCTTGAAAGCGAAGATCCCTTTTACGAAGAAGTCACCGGCTACCAGAAAACCGTCATCTCTAACCGGGAACACCTGGCGGCTTTCCTGCAATATATTACGATGTATGGAAACGATATTCCCATCGTCATCCTCGATCTCACCTTTGAGTCCGCCAGTCCAAACGACAGCCTGCTTCAGGCGGCCATAGACCAATTCCCTTTCCCCATTCTGGGCGCCCAAAGATTACTCGACGACGGGCAACTGGCTCCTGCTATTTTCCAATTACCCACCGGCGTGGCCAGTTATCTGAGTTCCGACAACCAGTTTATGAAATACCCGCTCTACCTCCGGGACACCTTGCCAAGTCTCCCATTGGTAGCCGCACATATGTCTCATGGACATGAATATTCAAAGCAGTGGTTATGGCCTGCAATAGACAAATCTCCCAGCCTAATAAATCCCATCATTGATTTTAAAGTCCGGCCGTTTGATCTCAACTATGACGGTAAATTAAAATCCGAATCGTTCTATATCCGTTCCATGGGAACTTTACTTTTTGAATGGGAATTCTGGGATGAAGAAGATATCAAAACCCTGCTCAAAGGAAAAACCATCATTATCGGGGACTATAAAAACGATGTTCACGAGACCGTTTTTGGCAAATTACCCGGCTCTATAATTGTTCACAATGCCTACCTTACTTTACTCAATGGAGAGAGTTTGATTCGGGTGCGGTGGCTGTTACTGTTGTTTGCCCTCTTCTTTTGGATGTCGTGGCGCATTTACCAACAGGAAAAACGCATGGAACACAGCAAATGGTGGAGTAACAGCCAGACGGCCGTGGGCAAAATTGTGGCCGATAGTATTGATGACACCTTCTTTTTGGCCATCGGAACGGTCTTGTCCTATTTCATTTTCAACATCCACATCAATATTCTGATCTTGTTAATTTATCTGAAGATCGTTACATTTATCCTGAAGCGCTTTATCTTTAAACCCCTCCCTGCTAAAGAACAAGCATAATTCACCTAACATTAGAATCGTTATGAGAATTTTTTGTCTATTATCTTTTTTGATCATTATTGTACCTTTTGCATCAGGGCAAAACTATTATGTGGCTGTTGTCAAGGGCAAAGTATTTTACGAGGACAGGCTCCTCAAAAAAAGGGATAAAATTAAAATGAAGGGCGTGCTGCGGTTTACCTCGAAACAGGACTATTTGAAAGTATCCGGGCCTGGTGGTCTGTACACCATCAACCCGGGCATTGACCAGGATAGCGGCAATGAATTCCTGGTAGCTGTCAAAGAAGAATTCTTTCCAAAGATCAGACCCCACTCCACCTCTATGGAAAATATTGCTATTAATTTGAGTAGCCAGCACTATTTCGATCAAAAAGGACGAAGTGGCCATTTTTTGGATAAAACCTTCCTGGTCCGTAAAATACCTGATCTTAATGAAGGCGAAGAGCTGGGATTCCTACATGAAACTTCCAGTGGATTGATTTATAAAACAGCCCAAACAAACGAAAAGCACCTACTCATCCGGGAGCAGGACTTCTCTTTTAAGAAAAATACTGAATTGAAACAAACGGCCATCGTCCAGGTCCGAAACAAATCCAAATGGCTGGAACTTATCAGTGATAAAGACAGTATTGCCCAGGTTGAGCCGCTTGTGGATCGTTATACCTGGGGCTTTATCGCAGATACTCAAGGGCCTACAATGGACATTGACTCCGAAACAGGCGAGGTCACCCAAATCGAAGAAACCCCCAAACCAGCAGAAATACTTGATTTTATGGGCCCTCCAAGTTTTGTCAACCGTAAAAAAATGGTCAAAGACCTGCGTTTTCATTTACGGAAATGTAAGGCCACAGATATAGAAACCTTTATGGAGGATTATGAATTTGAGGACTACATCTTCGACACTTATGGTTACCTGCGCGAATATCCGGACATTGATGATGTTTTGAGAAAGGATCTAAAACTTACCTCCCGTTACGACGGCTCCATAGTGCCTGTAATCATTGATTGATTGAAAACCTGACTTTTGTGAATATGAAATTGTTGTACCTGATTATTTTTTGGATATCTTCTGTTGTTTGCATTCAGGCACAGAGTTATTATGTTGCCGTGGTCAAAGGCAAAGTATATTACGAAGACAAGCTGCTAAAGAAGAAAGACAAGATAAAAATGAAGGGTGTACTACGGTTCACCTCCAAAGATGACTATGTGAAATTCTCCGGCCCGGGAGGGTTATACACCCTTGATCCCGGGATAGATTCTGAAAGCGACAATGAATTTTTGGTTGCTGTTAAAGAAGAGTTTTTTCCGAAAATCAGGACCCTTTCCACTTCGGAAAATGACATTGTAATCGATCCCAACTATTATTTTAACCAGCGTGGTTTCCGGGAAACTTTTTTGGATAAAACACATTTTCATGCTCGAGTTCCTGACTTGAATACCGGGGAAGAATTAGGTTATTTGCACGAAACCGATCAGGGGCTGTTTTACAAAACGGCTGTCATTGAAGACAGTTTACTGACCATCCGAAAGCAGGATTTCTCTTTTATTGAAGAAAGCGAGCCCAGGCCTAGATTAATCCGGACAACTATTGTAATGGTTACGGACAAACAAAAATGGCTCAAACTTATCCAGGATAAGGACGGTATCGAACAGATCCACGGAGAAGTTACCCATTACGGTCTTGATAGCGAACCGCCACCGGAAGATATGATTGATCCAACAACTGGAAAAATGGTTAATGCTCAACAAACCTCTCCTGCTGAAATTCTGGACTACATGGGACCGCCAACGTTCGTTAACAGAGAGATTATGGCAGAAGACCTGCGTTTTCATCTCAGAGCTTGCAAAGCCAAAGATATTGAAACCTTTTTGGAGGTATTTGGATACCAGGAATACATCGAGGAAACCTTTGGGGATTTGCGGGAAATGGATATTATTGATGTGTTGAAAAATGAATTGAAGTTGGAGTAGAAAGTGCAGCGTGTTGAGTGTAGAAGGGATGACAAACCATTTGAAACGACTCTGGAACCACCTGAAATCGACTGAAAGGAGATTCCGTGCACAGAGTGCCGGGACAATTTGAGACCAAACCAATAATCAGCAACATGGAAAACAACAAAATAAACTACATAGAATTCAAAGCCAGAGACATTGAAGCAGTTAAGGCATTTTATTCCAAAGTTTTCGGTTGGAATTTCATTGATTACGGCCCCACCTATTCCTCTTTTACCGACAGCGGACTGGCCGGCGGTTTTGAACTGACGGAAGAGGAGATCGTCAATGGGGTATTGATCATACTTTACCACGACGACCTCGAATTCATTCAACAGGAAGTTGAAAAAGCCGGTGGTCGAATTTCCAAAGCAATCTTCTCTTTTCCCGGCGGACGCAGGTTTCATTTTTTGGACCCTTCCGAAATGAGTTGGCTGTTTGGTCGGAATGATTAGCGAATAATGGAGCAACGCGACATCCCGCACACACAGTGTCGGGAGGGATAGGGGAGCTTATATCAGCAACATTCCAATCAATGCGCAACAACAACTTTGATAATTATTTTTTAAACCTAATATTTATTTTATACCTTTCGTCAACAAACAAGATAAAAAAGCATCTCTCTGATCTAAATGAGTCAAATTCCCACTTACTTTGTTTGCTAAAAAATTCGTAAGAAAAAACTAAACCATACAATCTACCCATGCCCCTTCGTATATTGATTGTCGAGGATGAAGTGCTCATCGCCGAGACCATAAAACTGTATCTAGAAGAACAAGGGCACCAGGTTCAGGATATCTGTATTTCCTATGAGGAAGCTGTGGAAAGTTATCTCAAAAATAAACCCGACCTGATCATCTTGGATATCCGGCTATACGGAGCCAACTCAGGCATTGATTATGCCCATTTCCTGCAGGATCAGTCAGAAAAAACACCGTTTATTTTTCTGACTTCCCAACATGACCGCCGCATTTTTGATCTTGCCCTGGAAACCAGTCCTCACGGTTACCTGGCCAAACCCATCCAAAAGGAATCCCTCTGGACGACTGTGGAAACAGCCTATCAATTGTTTAAAAAAGGTGAAAAACCCATTATCACCTTTACCCTCTTCGACGGGCAAAAAAAATACAAGGTTGATGAGCGGGAGATCGTTTGTGTCAAATCCGATCACATTTATTCCAATGTTCATTTGGTGGACGGCCGCAAGATCGTCACGCGAAAACCTTTGAGCCAATTTCTCAAACACATTCAAAGCCAGCTGCTTTTTCGATGCCATCGGAGTTTCATCATCAACACCCTGCATGTCAATGACTGGGATAACAATTCTGTTACCCTGGTGAATGGGGATGTGGTACCGGTGAGTAGGTCGAGGAGAGATATGTTGATGGAATTACTGCAAAAGGGTAAATAAAAATTCAACAATGGGCTTCGAACCGAAAAATTTTATTAGACCGAATATTAAAAAATGATCGGCCACCTAAATGGCAGCCGACCTTAAAATTTTCATCTCAACTTTAATCTATCTGAACATTATTGGAATGAAGGTCTATTCCTAATTCCGACAAAGGGATCTTTCGAATTTTACTTTTGACAGTAATATCAAAGCCATCACGGTTAAATTGAAGGTTGAAGTCCTGAAGAGAAGTTGAAGTTATATCAGCAACTTTAATATTTCTATACTGTTCTCCAAGGTCATCATCTGGATTAAATCCACTATCCTCTTCCTTAAATTTGGCTTTCAACTGAAAACCCTTATCTCCTCTGTCCATATTGCCGGATGCATCAGGAGTAACATACACCATATATTTCCGGTTATTCAAGGAAAATGTTTTAGGGCAATCATCTTCACAGTCAAATTCCTTTTCATCTTCATCCCAGATTCTTTGTCCATCCCCTAATTCTGAACTCACAGAACCCTGGCTGGCCCATACTTCTCCTGTGAATTCAACATCTTCATCTCCGGTACCATCACCGTCGCAACTATTAACCACAATTTCACTGACTGTCATTTCATACATCTCTGCCAATGGTAACGGCTTTGTCCCCTTATCCCTGTTATCTTTTATGTACTCATTGATGGCGAATGCTAAAAATTTCGCTTTTAAGGCCAAACCTGGAATTTCTTGTTTAAAATATTCATCCTTCAACAAATTATCTAAAGATTTAAGCTGAATATCTGTTGGTTGAACTGCATCTCCTACGGCATAATTATCAAAAGAACTGCCTTCTCCACCACGGAAAAGGAAATTATAACTTACCTGACCGTTGCTGGTTTGCATTGATTTTTCATCCTCCCAGGCAGCACCGCCAGAAACAGAACCTTTAGCCCCTACTTCTTTAGAAACTTCCACTCCTTTTGCACCCGCAGAGACCTCTGCTGTTGCATCTAACTCCAACCCAGCGGTAAATTCTTCTTTAGAATAATCTTTCTGGGCATAACTCTCCAAAGACTCATGAGCAACACCAACAAAAAAGCCACCATAAGTCACCTGGGCGGGATAATGGGTTCCCCATGTTTTAATAAATGTATCATAATAAGCATTCCAGGCAGGATCATTTTTGGCTGCTTCGAAGGAAGTTACGCTTGCTTCTCCAGGTACAGGTAGTCTCCTTATTGCACTGATGAAATCCCTACTAAAATCCATTTTTTGGGGCACAAGATCTATATTGTAAACTTTATTAGAGATTCTGGAAAATGTATAGACATGATTTTCCTCCCAGGTTTTTTCAGTGCTTTCTGAATAACCGTAACTACCACTTGGAGTGGCCCTTACAGCGGGGACCTGCGGTATGGGCGCAGTGACTTCCGCACCTATATTGAAGGAAAAAGATTCTTTAAAGTTTTGTTTACTGTATACAGACTTAGAGACTTTGCTGCCAGAACCTTCATTAATGACCATGAGTGAAAACTGATTTTTCAAAGCAATATCACCATCGATGGCTCTCCAATCGGTATCCGACTCACGCAAGTCATTAAAGATTTGCCCACGTATACCTCCTCCCTCAGCCTGTGGTTTATCAATAAAGGCTGGTGGAATATAAATGGCATCAAATGAAGATCTACTTGCTGTTGCATTGGAAACCCGCTGGTACCTTGATCTGGCATCCTTCCATTGAATTTCAGGAACCAATTCATATATCTCATCTACATAATCAGATACGGGAATCGATGGAATTTTAAAATCTGTTTCTTCCTTAGCAAAAGAAAAAGTCAAGATATCCCCCATATCTGCAGCGGCTACCCACAATCCTTTGGTATGACTGGGTATAGTCCCAATCACTTTGGCCATGGGGTCGCCCATTTTCACACGACTTACAATAATATTGTTTCGAATGATTGAATTTACGGCTAAATAGACATAATTCATGCAAGAATTGTCTTCGTCATAAGTATTTAGCCTTCTTGCCAATAGAACATTAGTCTCTGAGGTAACAGCTTCATCAGTTTCAGCCATATTATCTTCAAACTGGATTTTTTCTCCTTCGTCCTCAGAAATGGCCACATGCCAACCCGGGCTTACCTCCACGGATTGCACACTGGAAATTTCGCTGTTTCCAAACTTTTGTTCACCAGAACTTTGGAATTGGACCATTTCTCCTGTATAAGCCCCTGCACTAAATAAAGTGGCAGGCACACTGCAATCAGCAGAATGAGGAACTCCATTACTGACAAAGTTGGAAACCTCTCCATTCAAAGTAAAATTCCGTAATGTTCCATCTCCGTTACCAGATTTATCAATCACTTTGGTGATTCCATTATTAACTCCTCCTGCTGTCACCCCTGCCTGTCCGAAATCATAATAACGAATTAACCCAGACTCTCTCCCACTTAGTTTTTTTGTGAAATCTCTTTGAATTTCAGCTCCACTTCTGGCTTTATTCCAGACCCTGAATTCGTCAATAAGACCATTAAAATCCCTATCAGCAATATTGGTGAAACCAATACCAAGAACAAATTTCGGGAAACTGCTGGGAGACCTTCCATTGAGGGAAGAGACTTTTTCTCCGTTTAAATACCAGGAAAAAGTAGAATTGGTATTATCCCCTACCATAGCAATGTGGTACCATTTATCTTCAAAGGTAGCATCAGATTTTAAAAATTTTGGAGTCCCAGGCATTCCTCCGATATATAACTTCCCTAAGCTTCCCCATCTTCCTACACCTTGATTTAATTCAACCCTAACCCCTCTGTTAGATCCGCGAGCAAAATCAAAATCTGTATGGACTAAATTTTCATAATTTTGTAATTCACTTCGTTTGAACCATAATTCAATGGTCCAGTTTCCGTTAGGATTATCATCGGAAACCAAGTCTATTTGTCCTAATTCAATAAAATCATTGGGTCCCCCAAATTGCATTGCCATTCCTGAGGGAGGTTCTTGCCCAAATGACATGTATGAAAAGAACAATAAGGGTATCAGTAAAAAACATTTCAAAAATAAACGCATAGTCTGTTCTAAGGTCAATTGGTTCATAATCTTTGAATTTTAGGTTAAAAAATATTGAATTGTTTAATAATTTATTGGATATATAGATTTTAATTATAAAGCTATATTCTAATTTATCCACTGTGTGAATTTCACCTTTCCAATGTTCTGAATGGTAGCTCTCGTGTTCTGAATGGTAAAAAAGTACCGGAATTGACCATTCAGAACACCAATCCCCCCACTCAGAACAAAAATCTACCCTAAGGCTGGGTTTTGGTTTTTTAAGAGTACCTTTCACCTAAAGACACAAAAATCGGATTTGACGGACATAATAAAAACCCGTAACTTGTTCGTTTTCCCAATGACTAAATTAAAAATAATCAACCTGTTGCCCTTACCGCTTTTAAAAAAATATGGCCAATTGCTCCTGCTATTGTTATGCTGGAGTACCCTGTCAGGAAACAACTGTGACCTGCCGGAAATAGACGTTTCCTATGAGCGGTTATATAAAAGCATCGATGCTGCACAGGCCGTTTATGCCCTTGAATTAGCAGATTCTCTTATTCGGGTTGTTGAAAAAAAAGGGAAAGAAGACTGCCCCGTTTATCTGTGGATACAATACGAAAAAGGGGAGGCATTGGAATTTTTAAACCAGCCGGAAGAGGCGCTGAGTTTATATTACAACGTAGTTAGAAAGGCTGAAGCAATCGAGGAATGGAAACTTGTTGCCGAAGCTTATATTTCCATTGCCCGTGCGCACGAACCCATTGGTCGGCCCGAAGATTGTCTGCGTAACCTGATGAATGCTCTTGACATTATTGAAGCGCATGACCTGGAAGCCACCTTCTCCCGCTTTGCAGTTCGGTATGCCTCTTACCACAGAATTTATGGCAATAAAGACAGTGCCCGCATTTATGCCACCAAGGCCATTGGCTATGGCAGGAAACACAAAGTACAAAGATCAGAATTAGATGGTCACCTGCTCATGGGCATGCTTACCGAGGATTTAGATCAATCCGTATTACATTTCCAGGAAGCCGTTGATATTGACCTCGACAGAAAGTCTTATTACGGGGCAACCTTTCAGCAACTCAATATTGCTCGCCGGTATTACGATGCAGGACTTATTGAAAAAGCCTCCAGCGCAATTGATATCGCTTATAGTTATGCGGACAAAATGTCTGAAACTTACCCCAATTACCACAGAGTTTATCAATACCTGCATAAATTCAAATACAATTTATTTGAACACCAGGGCATGAAGGATTCGGCCCATTATTATTTTGTCAAAAGTACGGATTCGGAACGCCTGGCCAGTAGCCGGGTCAACCAGGAAGAGATCAACCAAAAAGAAATCGCCTTCGCCATTGAACAGGAACAGGCCAAATTACAATTTGAACAGCAACGATCCTTCTACCTGCGCTGGGGACTGGTACTTGTAGTTATACTGCTGGGGGGAATGATCCTCGCTTTTATCAATAATGTCAGGAAAAAACGCTTCATAGCCAGGCAAAAAAACCTGATCTCTAAAAAGAACGAGGAATTAAATGTTGCCCTACACAAGCAATCCACACTGCTTTCAGAAGTGCACCATCGGGTTAAAAACAATCTCCAGTTAGTAATGAGTTTATTGACACTCAAAGGAAGCAAACTGCCAGAGGAAGGTATTCAAATCCATTTTGATGACCTCGCCAGTAAAGTACATAGTATTGCGCTCATCCACGAACAGCTTTACCAGGCCGGAGAATTTGATGAGGTCAACCTGAATAGCTACCTGAGAGATCTCACTACCCACTTCAAAGGCTTGCAAAGCGATGATCAATCCTTTCAGGTAAACTTAGAAACGGAGGAATTACACCTCAACCTTGAAACGGTCATGCCACTCGGCATCATCTGTTCAGAACTGATCAGTAATTCGCTGAAATACGGCCGGATTCCTGATCAACAACTGATCCTGGATATTTCCGTCCATAAGGAAGGGGAAAATTACCTCTTCACCTATAAAGATAACGGTCCGGGGTATCCTGACCAAAAATTAAAACACACTCCCCAAAGCATGGGTGGATTGCTCATCAAAAGTATGGTCAGGCAATTGAGGGCGACCTGTGAAACCTCCAATGACCATGGTGCGCTTTTCGAAATGAAATTTAGGGAGAAAGAAATTTCTCAGGTTTAATAAGCAAAGTACATTAACCCTCTAGACTAATGTGCTCTAATTACGAATGAAAGGTGCTTTGATTGTACCGCAAAGCTGCGCCAGGATCTCGCAGTGTTACGCAAAGCAAAAGCATCAAAAATTTACCAACACAATAATTACAGCCATGTTTAAATTTACTTTTCCGGTATTCCTGCTCATCGGCATTTTGGCCTGCAACCAGCCACCGGAAACCACCTACCCGGATGTTCAGATTTCAGGGGCTATGAAACAAGTCATGTGGCAGGGAGAACTATTTTCGAAAATAAACCTCGACACCATCACCAACAAAAGTGGCCTTTACGGCCTGGGGCCCGAAAGTTACCTCACCGGGGAGATCCTCATCAATAATGGAGAAGCATATGTCTCCCGGGTTTTACCGGATTCTTCCATGACGGTTGAAAAGACCTTTGATACAGGAGCACCCTTTTTGGTTTATGCCAATGTGGAAACATGGACAAGCACCACCCTTCCGGATTCCGTAACCAACATCAAAGATCTGGAAATCCATATCGATCAAATGACCAAAAATCAGAAGCGCCCCTTTGCCTTTAAACTTACAGGACAGGTTTCCAAAGCCGTCATCCATGTCCAAAACCTGGCGGAAGGCAGCAAAGTTTCCTCCCCGGATGAAGCTCACCAGGGACAGGTTGATTATATTCTATCGGATGAAGCCGTGGAAATCGTGGGCTTTTTCTCTACGGAACATCAAGCCGTTTTCACCCATCACGATTCCTTTTTACATATGCATCTCATCACCAAAGATGAAAAGCAAATGGGACACCTGGACAGGGTGGAGTTTAAGCCGGGGGCTGTCTCCTTGTATTTACCCAAGAAGTAAACCTAAAGAATTTTCTCCTTTTTACAGATTAAACTATCCTGCTTTGACGCCTAGGGGGGGGGGGGGGCCCGAGGGGGGGGAAAAGGGGGGGGGGGGGGGGGGGGGGGGGGGGGGGGGAGGGGGGGGGGGAGGGGGGGGAGGGGGGAAGGGGAGGGGGAGGGGGGGGGCGGGGAGGGGAAGAGGGGGGGGGGGGGGGAGGCCGGGGGGGAAGGAAACAGAGAGGGATGGAAGAAAGATGAAATCGGGGAGAAAAAAAAAAATAATGGGGGGACGGGGGGGGGGGTAGGGGAAAAACCGGGGGGTAAAAAGTTAAAAGGGGGGAATAGGGGGGCGTGGGGTGAGTTAATAGAAAGGGGTGGAGGGGAACGGGGGGACGAACGGGAAATCTCGTGTGGGGGGCTGTAATGTTTTTTGCTCTGGGTTTTCTGTTTTTTTTGTTTTTGTTTTGTCCTACAAAGTACTGTTTGTGTTTTTTGCAAGATTTTTAGTCAGTGGTGTCTATTAATTCAAAATCAAAACGATGAAATCCATTTCCTATATTTTCCAGATCATTCTGGCCTGTAGTCTGATCGTAGGCTCCGGGTGCAAAAAAGATGAACCGGCAGACACGCCATCGACCGAGACTTCCCCAAACATATTACTCATCATCTCCGACGATATGGGCAAAGATGCTACGGATGGGTTTCCGGAAGGAAACGATAAACCCAATACCCCACACCTCAATAGCCTGAAAAATTCGGGCATCACTTTTAACAATTTTTGGTCAAACCCTACCTGTTCCCCGACCAGGGCTGCTATTCTGACCGGCAAATACGGTTACCGGACCGGCGTTAAATGGGCCGGCGATAAACTGAGTACTGGTGAAACTTCCCTACACAAATACATTTCTCAGGAAACGAATAACACTTATGCTACCGGCCTGATTGGCAAGTGGCACTTATCAGGCCCCGGTATAATGCTGGACAACCCGGAAGATATGGGCATTGATCATTACGCCGGACTACTCGGAGGTGCCGTTCAGGATTACTACGATTGGGACCTGACTGAAAATAACCAAAGGACAACCGAAACGAGCTATATAACCGAAAAAATAACGGACCTGTCCATCAATTGGATCAACGAACAGGATAAACCCTGGTTCTTATGGGTGGCTTACAATGCTCCCCATACACCCTTCCATACGCCGCCTGCGTCAATGCATAGCCAGGGTGCTTTGCCCGATTATACAGAAGGCCTATCCCCCTTACCCTATTATTTAGCAGCCATTGAAGCCATGGATTACCAAATCGGGCGATTGCTGGACAATATTCCTGAGGATGAAAAAGACAATACGATCATCCTTTATCTTGCAGACAATGGCACCCCGAACCAGGTTGCACAGACACCCTATTCCAATTCAACGGTTAAAGGCTCCTTATACCAGGGCGGCATCAATATGCCGCTGTTCGTGTCGCGATCGGGTGTGGACAGGGCTGGTATGGAAGATGACAACCTGATCACTGCTACTGATTTGTTTGCGACCATCGCCGAATTGGCAGGCGTAACGGTTGACCAAATCCATGACAGCAAGAGTTTTAAAAACCTGTTCTCGGCTTCAGGTTCCCACCGTCAATTTCAGTATTCTGAAATGGATGACGGCACCCGGGACCTTTGGGCAATCAGTGACGGACAGTATAAAATCATCGCCGACGCTGATGGTTCACAGGAAATGTACAACTTGTCAACAGACCCTTATGAGACCATCAATTTACTGGATGGAAACCTGACCAGTGAAGCATCGGAGGCCAAGGCATCGCTGGAAAATGAGCTGGCTAATATCCGGAATTAATGGAGGGCGGTAACGCAGAGAACCACAAGGAAGCGCGGAGTACCTCGGAGAATAATAATCCCTTTGCGTAACTTTACGAATACTCAGTGGCACGCTGCGCCCAAAAAATAGAACAATGAATATTCAACTGCGCAATTCCATCGAATCCGATTTGGAAATCTTCTTCTACAACCAAACGGACGAGGAGGCCAACCATATGGCTGCCTTCACACCCAAAGATCCTTTTGACAAAGTAGCTTATCTGGAAAAATGGTCGAAGTTACTAAAGGATGAAACCATTAATATGCAAAGCATTCTTCTGGAGGATGAAGTGGTAGGTTGCGTTGTAAAATTTGTCATGGAAGGGAATGCCGAGATCACCTACGCCGTAAGCAAATCCTGTTGGGGAAAAGGGATCACCACCCCGGGCAGTCCAACAATTTCTGGGTTTAGAAAAAACGCGCCCGATCTATGGCAGAGTGGCCTTTGACAACATCGGTTCCCAAAAGGTTTTGGAAAGAAGCGGATTTCAAAAGATCGAAGAAAGCACCTGGTTTGCCAATGCCAGAGGCAAGGAAATTGTTGAATATATTTACAGGCTGGATCAATGAAATCAAACAGGAAACTTTCCACCGCAGAAAAACAAATCATCTCCTGCCTTTCCTGGTTCAGAACGCGTTATGCTTTGTTCCTGGATCTGGACCTGAATCGCCCGGCCAGCAAAGAGAACCTTGAGTCCTTTGGGCAATTCTGGATAGGAGCATTGCGGGCGGATTGGAGCGAAAGCTTTGAATCCCTGGTTTCCAAAGGAGTTTTAACCTTTCAGGAAAATGGTTATGATTTCACCGAAAAGGGCAACCAACTCAAACAGGCAGTGGAATCCGAAACGCCCTTTTTCAAATACGAATACGATAATTTCTTCCGCCTGGAACAAAACAGCCAGGCCCATCAGCAATTCTGCCGACAAGTTTATGGCAACGACCTCTCTCAACATGGACTCACAGATCAGCAGGAACTCGAATTGCTCATTGACAAAATGAAAAAAAGATCCTTTAAAAACATACTCGACATAGGTTGTGGCAACGGTAAAATCACCGAGTACCTTTCCACCCAAATCCAGGGCCGGTTTACCGGCATTGACATTTCAGCAGAAGGTAATAAAGCCCTTTGGGAATACCGCTACCGGGAAGCCAAACGTTATGCTAACTGGGGGGATGACAAATACACCAGATACCTTTACGAAATTTCAAAATAGCTTATGAGTTTCACAATCTTCTACGTAACGCACGAAAATAAACAGGAAGCCAATAAAATCGCAGACCACCTGTTGAACAAAAAACTGATCGCCTGCGCCAACCTGATAGCCATGGAAGCTGCCTATTGGTGGCATGGCAATATAGATCGGGCCGGCGAGGTAGTTTCTATTTTGAAAACCAGCAATGAAAACAGGGAGATCGTGAGCAAGGAAATCGAAGCTATTCATCCTTATGAGGTTCCCTGCATTATTCATTTCCAGGTAGAGGCCAACAAGGCTTATGAGGCCTGGATAGCGCAAGAGACTGCTCCTGGCAAACCGAAATAAAGTTTTGGATTACTTTGATATAGCCTGGCAAAAGGCTATCTTATCCGAGTAAAAACAAGTCCTTCCTCTAGGTAAACCAGAAAAGAAATAAAATACTAAATAAGTGAGTAGAAGTTCTATCAATTCAGAAGATATTAT
Source organism: uncultured Anaerolineaceae bacterium (assembly GCA_942491385.1). Classification (GTDB taxonomy): domain Bacteria; phylum Chloroflexota; class Anaerolineae; order Anaerolineales; family Anaerolineaceae; genus UBA6170. Next base: position 123,261 of record CALOAF010000001.1, read on the forward strand.
TCAGGTAGTCATTGGGGCCTCAGCCTTAACGGTTCCTGTGGCTTTTTCTGAGGAATCATGGGAACTAAGCGAAACGCTCCCCTTAATAAATGTGATCCTGCTCTTGCTGCTTTTCTTTGCTATTCATCGGGTTATATTCCATTCAGGGAATCTTTCAAGGCAAGGTCAAACATCGTTATTATCACTTTGTTCTTCGCATCATAATCGATTATGGAATTACCCTGATTGCTGTTTTTATTATTTTGATGGCCCTCAACAGATTGCCATTATTCGATGAGCCACCTAATTGCTACTAAAGAGAGAATCATTTTATCTACTTTCCCAGCATCCATAGGTGGAGTAATTGTTGACGGTTTAGATAAAGAGTAGGTATTTTCATAACAAAACAAACAGGAAACCAATAAAATCAAAGGGGCAGCTGCTGTAAAACACTGATCGCCTGCACCAGCCTGATGACCATTGAAGCTGTCTTTGGGTGCGGGGACAACATCGCGCGTGCAGAATACTCGTGCTGAGAAAACAACATAAACTTCTCCGTTACCTGGAATTTTGGTTGATAAACCGTTACTTTTATACAGGCATAAACATATTAGTGGGCATTTAATACTAAATATCCTGTAGAAATTATTTTTGAGGTAAAAAATAAATTGAGCAATAGAAAAATTAGAATTGAATCGAAAAAATGAAGCACCTGGTATTCAAATTGATTAATAAGGAAATTTCGTATGCTATTGTGAGCCCTGATGCAGTGTATCTTCTTAATGAGTCAGAGTATTCTTTATTGAAGGATTCTAAAAATCTAGAAATTTTAAAGGAGGTAAAGCAAATAAAAAAAGAGCAGATATTAAGATTAATTACCATGAGAAGAGAAAAGGAAATTACATTATATGACC
>CALOAF010000002.1:0-555874 GCA_942491385.1 uncultured Anaerolineaceae bacterium
TTTGTGCAGTCGGCAGCCAGGAAATCGAACTGATTAACCCTTTTTCAATCATCTCCGGTTTACTCAGCGCAAATACAAAAATGATCATACTGAACAACCAGGATATAGCTGCGGAACCAACCGCTATTGTATGACTGAGCTTATTATTTTTGTAAGTAGCCAAAAAAATCACAAAAAAGGCTAACAGAGGAGGTAATGGGATCAACCAGGTGATGAGTTCATAATTCATTGATATCCTCCATTAACCTTTGAGTACATTCAGATCTGATGCAACCACTGTTTTTCGCAAACGGTAGACAGCAATGATAATGGCCAAGCCGATCGCCACTTCTGCTGCTGCTGCAATTATGACAACTGCCGCAAAAACCATCCCGTTGATTTCTGCATACCCCAGTGATTGCGAATGATAATGCCAGAAAGCAAGAATATTGATGTTGACGGCATTCAACATTAACTCAATGCTGATCAATACAGCCACGGCATTCTTTCTGGCTATAGCACCAAACATACCGATGCTGAATAGGACGGCGGCTAAGATCAAATACCAGGAAAGTGGGATCATTTGGTCTCTCCTCCTCTTTTATCCATCGCAATATACACCCCACCGACCAATGCCCCCAGGAGTAATAAGGATGCCAATTCGAAAGGTAGAGCATATCCGGCTGGGTTGAGTAAGCCTTCCCCCAAACTGCTGATGTTCTCCTGCCCTTGAAATGCTAAAGGCATTAACGTTGTAGTAAATATTTCATTACTGGAAAGCTGACTAATGAATATAACCAAAAATAATAAAACCAGGATCAGAACAATCCCCCATGATCGATTGATCTGAATCTCTTCATCACTCATAATATTCCTGGTTAACATAATGGCAAATATCAGAATAATCGCAATTGCCCCAATGTAAACTAGAATTTGAACAGCTGCAAAAAAGCTTGCTTCTAGTAACGCAAAAATAATGGCAACACCCATCAACGTCACAATCAACCACAAGGCAGCATGAAAGATTTTTCGTAGGCTAACAACGAAAATCGCGGAGATGATTGTGACCAGCGAGACAAAGATGAAAACAATTTGCAATGGTGTCACATTAACCTCCTGTTTCCGATTGCGTAAAAGGATTGTTGGGTTTGGCTAAAACTCGCTTTTTTGTTGAGACGATCTTGCGTTCTTTTTCTTTTTCTAATTTTTTGAGGATCGTGAAACCAATCAAAAATAAAACCACATTAATCATCAGTAAAATGATCATTTGCAACCATTGATTCGTGTTTTCAATCAGCTTAGCCACAAAAGCAACCACAATAAACAAAGTGAATGCCATAGGCGTAAGGAATTTCCAGGTAATAGCCATCATTTGATCCACACGATAACGCGGCATACTCCCCCGAATCCAAACGCCAAGGAACCAAACGATAACCGATTTTAGAATCAAATAAATAAATCCCAAAATCGGAATTTGCTCTGCGCCTGGTCCTCTCCATCCTCCCAAGAAAATAGACGCAAAAATCACCGACGATGTAAATGCTCTGAGAAAATCAGCTACATAGAACATCCCAAATTTTAGACCGGAATATTCCATATTAAAACCTGCCACCAATTCCGATTCAGCCTCAGCCAGGTCAAAAGGTGCGCGGCCGTTTTCAGCAATTGATGCGATAAAGAAGATGAAAGCTCCTAAGGGCAAGAAGAAGATATATGCAATATTTTGGGATTTCACAATATCGCCCAATGACAAAGACCCGGAAAAAATGACCGTTATCAGCAGGATGATTGCCATCGGCACTTCGTATGAAATCATTTGCGCAGAGGCGCGGAATGCTGCCAACATTGCATATTTATTATTGGATCCCCATCCGGCCAGTATAACTCCCAGCTCTCCCAGACCACCCACGCCGAGAATAAACAACAAGGCTACATTGAGATTAGACCCTCTTACTTGATCTGAAAATGGCACCAATGCCCATAACAATAATACCGACGCCACTGAAATAATAGGTGCCAGGTGATAGGGAATTGGATCCACTCCATCTGGAATAATATGTTCTTTGATAAAAATCTTCAGCATATCTGCCACAGGTTGAAAAATCCCCCAAGGACCAATACGATTTGGTCCTAAACGATCTTGCAGCCTTCCGATAATTTTTCGTTCAGCCCAAATGAGAATCAGTGTAATCAAGAGAGCACCTGTTCCAAGAATGGCTGCCCCAATTAAATACAAAAGGAAGGTTTGCCACTCTGGCGCAACCCCCCAATTTTCAAATAATTGCAAAATCCATTGTTCAATTCCTATGATTGGATCTTTAATAAATTCGAGTATCTTCATGCTTTATCTCTCTTTTGGAATCAGTGCCAGGTTAGTGCATCTTTTCGCCATATATATAAATATCCGCCCAACAGGATCAATATGAAAATGACCGCTTCAACAACTGCAAATAACGCTAATTTTTCATATGCAACCGCAAATGGGAATAGAAACACAATTTCCACATCAAAAACTAAGAAAATCAAACCGTATAAATAATATTGGATTTTAAATTGAATCCAGGTGGGTTTGTAGGTCTCCATACCACACTCGTATACTGAATTCTTAATTTTTGTTGGTTTTTTTGGTGATAAAACACGTGCCAGAAAGATGGCGACAGCTGGTAAAAAAAGTGCGATGATGAAAAAAATTCCGATATACAGCCATTGGTTCAGCATAGACTCTCCTCATTTAATTCTTAGCCGTTGATAAATCTCGCCCAACCTGCCAATGCAAGTTCATTTTATCACAAAGGAAATTTATTACTTTTTATTCTTTTTGGGATTTTCTTATCAATGATAATTATTAATTATTATAGGTTATTATTTTGGAATGCTTCTAAAAACGGGGGTCTTTTTTATTGATTTTGACAATAAGAATAAATCAAAAATGATCATCACAGCCAACAACCATTGAATTGTGTTAATTTTCAAACCAAAAATTACTTTATTTTTAATAATAATTTTGCGGGTAAAAATCAACTCTCTTTGATTTTCTTTTTCCTGTGCATTATGATTGGAATTAATATAAACCCACACAGTTCCTATAATATCCTGGGCTGAAAGAGGTTTAATCATCCACCTCATTTTTATGTCTCTCTCATCAAGAATTGGCGTGATGAAAATCCCTGGTGGATTGAGTTCTGCGCCAGTCAAAACAAAATCAACTTCCAAATTTTGTATTTTTCCATCTTCAAAGCTTGTTTTTCCCGGGTCGGCTGTATTCAGTTCAGTCTGAAGATCATCCTTAATGAATTGTAAGATAATATATTCGTCTTTACCATTCCAGATTTGTTGGGGAAGATCTAAAAATACAATAAATTGGGGTGATTTTTCTCTCATGATTTTTACGTTACTTTTTAATCGTGCATTTGGAATATTAATAAAAATCTGCAAGAGAAGGAAACCCAAAAGAATGAATATTAGAATAATTGTTTTCTTACCAAATCGCATTCCCTAATTATATCTGTCATGGTCATTCTTTAGGTGATCTCAAATTGGTTTGAATACAAGATTAAATCAAAAATTGCACCTGAAAATCAGATGCAATTTGAAATGATGAAACTCAACCTATATAGATTTCTACCTTGGTTCCATCCTCGTCATCCACATGTACAAATAGTGGTTCATCCTTTTTTAATTGCTGGTCTAGTGTTCCCATTAACTCTTCAAGATCTAACCCTGAAACGGTTGCAGGCAATTTTCCTTTGAATAACTTAAGAATAAATCCCATCAATTGAAAGGGTATGGGAAAAGCTATAAAAATCCTTTGGGGACTTTCCCCTTTTGGTTGTTTTATATTAATATGGATCCACCTGGCACGTTGTAAACCCCAGCTTAGGTAAATCATAAACACACCGATGAGAAATGGGATCCAGGTGAGCCAGAATCTAAAACCTAACCCAGATGAAACGTAATTTTGATATAACCAGGTTGAAGAAAAGACTGTCAATAATACACCTAATATCAATGGAATTACCCAAAAAACGTAGGACCAAGCTGGTTTTTCTCTTTTAGCTGTTTGTGAGGTCTGCTCATCAGCTATTGGACTATTTATGATAACTTCAGGTTGTTCCTTGATTTCAATTTTATTTTCTTCAAATTCAGCCAAACGTTCTGCAGCATCTTCCAAAGAAATTTCACCCAATTCGACTTTCTTTAAAACATCTAAGCGATTCTGTTCCATGAATCTTCCTTTTCTTCAGGATTGTTCCAATGCTCTTAATAATCGATCTGCTTCTTCCGCATTAATCTTTCCATCCTGTAACATTTTCAAAATCATGATTTTTTCTTCTTTGCTGATGGGGAATGATTTCGTTGTGCCGGGTTGTGGTTCAACAGGTGGTCTTGGTGGCCGAGGAGGACGCGGAATATTACCGAATTCTTCTTTAAAGGAAAACTTTCTCTCCATTTTTTCCATTGCCCTTTGAATTTTTTCATCAGCCAAGTGTGTTTTTTCTCGAATTCTTTCGCCTATTTCACCATCAATATCGTATAGAACAGAAATATCAAAACCACTGCTCTGTAAGGCTCGGGTTTCAAATTTCTGTTCCATCTCATCCACATAGGCGTCATCTGCAGATCCAAAGTTCTGATTAATCTCAAAATCTACTTCCTCGTCACTGATTTTTATATTTCCACCGGCTTCTAATTGGACTACCTTTTCACCGGTACCGAATTTCTTCTCAAACTTACCGTTGGTAAATTTTTCTGAACTTTCCTGGTAATGGATCGTAGCGACGCCTCCCGCTTTGGCATTGATGGTCGCATCCTCAAGGTTTTTAATATTGAGTTTGATGGATCCACCTGCTCGTAATTGATTTTCTCCACCGTTCATGCGATTGGTTATAATTTTTATATTTCCGCCTACTGAAGTGATAAGGCTAATATTCTCTGCCTGTCCGGATAAGTTTCCACCAACGCCATCGATCTTCAATATACCATTTTCAACAACGAAATTAAGATTTCCTCCAACTTTTTCAAGTTTCGCATTATTCCCGATAAACCCAATCTTACAATTTCCACCCACATTCTCTACGGACAAACCTTCTACAGATTGAACCGTACAATTTCCGCCGATAGTTTCAATATTCAGCAACCCAAGAGTACCGGCGCTTTCAAAATTCCCGTCTATTTTTTCAATGGATATTTTCACATTTTCTGGAATGGAAACAATACAATAACTTTTCGCATCAATTTCAAGGTGACCTTGATCAATATCTAGAAAACAATCTTTATTTTCAGGATATCGAACCTCGACCTCTTCATTTTCCCACCCTCGTACAAAAACACTTTTCTTGCAATTAATCATGAGAGAATTCACATCTTTAAAGATTGCTTTTTTCATAGTTATCTCCAATCAAATGATTTCTAAAATAAGTTTAGCATAATTCTAAATAATGTCAATAGTATCTTTAATATATTTAATGGATATATAAATTTTATTAATATTCGATAAATGATTATAAAAAATTTAAAAATAATAAATAAAACCAATAAATGTTTTGAATAAATTCAAAAATAAGTAAACTTAGGGTAAAGATAACATTGCGCAGGAGTTTTTGAATGGCATATTTACCAGAACCTTTTAGAATAAAAATGGTGGAACCAATTCGTTTAATATCCAGAGAAGCCAGACTGGAGGCGATTACAGCTGCCGGATATAATCTGTTTAACATACGAGCGGAAGATGTCTTTATTGATCTACTAACCGATTCTGGAACCGGATCAATGAGTCAGAACCAATGGGCTGCTATGATGACGGGCGATGAATCATATGCAGGAGCAAAATCCTATTTTCGATTTTCAGAAGTCGTGCAGGAAATTTTTGGGTTCGAATATTTCGTTCCTACCCACCAGGGGCGCGCTGCTGAAAACATTATTGTCAATATATTGGTTAATCCCGGCCAATTCATCCCATCCAACATGCATTTTGACACCACTGAAGGAAATATTCGTGCCAAAAAAGCGATTCCTGTGAATTTAGTGAATGAAAATGCCTTCGATCCTTCAAATTTGGATCCTTTTAAAGGAAATATGGATCTGGAAAAACTGCGGAAATTTATCCAGGATACAGGACCAGAGAACATTCCTTTTGGTGCAATAACCATCACAAATAATGCCGGAGGCGGTCAACCAGTTAGCCTGGAAAACATTCGTCAGGTTGCAGAGATTTATCACGATTTTGGTATCCTGTTTTTTATAGATGCCTGTCGATTCGCTGAAAATTCCTACTTTATCAAGCAAAGAGAGGAAGGATATCAAAATCGTTCGATCTTAAGTATTGCTCAGGAAATATTCGGTTATGCTGATGGCGCCTGGATGAGCGCTAAAAAAGATGCTTTGGTGAATATCGGTGGTTTTCTGGCAGTCAGAGACAATTCAATCTATCAAAAAATATCGAATGAATTAATTCTCAAAGAAGGTTTTATCAGTTATGGTGGTTTGGCTGGAAGAGATCTGGATGCTGTTGCAGTAGGATTGCGCGAAGGCATGGACGAAGAATATTTAGCTTACCGAATAGGTCAGACTTCTTATTTGGCACAGGCTTTGATCAAAGTTGGTATCCCAATCATGCAACCTGCCGGAGGGCATGCTGTTTATCTGGATGCTGGCGCATTATTGCCCCATATTCCACCGATACAATTTCCCGGACAAACCTTAGCAGTTGCTTTATACGAAGAAGGGGCTATTCGCGGGGTGGAGATTGGGTCGGTCATGTTCGCATATCCTGACCCCATTACCGGCAAAATGATCCACCCAAGGTTGGAACTTGTGCGGCTGGCAATTCCACGACGGGTGTATACCCAGAGTCATCTAGATTTTGTGGTAAAAACTGCGAAACAGGTTCACGACCAAAAAAACAAATATGGTGGTTTTGAATTTACCTATGCGCCTGAACTGCTAAGACATTTCACAGCCCGTTTCAAACCTTTATAAACCAGATTCTTTCGCCAAATCCCAAAATCGGTCCAATTCTTCCAATGAAAAATCTTTCATTGATTTATTCATACCCTTCACTTGTGTCTCAATGAAATTGAAACGATTTCTGAATTTCAGATTGGTTTCTCGCAAGATTGATTCTGCATCACCATCATACCACCGGATCAGATTTACTATTGCAAACAGAAGATCTCCCAGTTCCATTAATTGTGATTCTTTTGTTGTGGCATTAACGATCTCATTAATTTCTTCGTGAATCTTATCGATCACAGGTTCCACCGTATCCCAATCAAAACCAACACGCGCAGCTCGATTTTGAATTTCCTGTGATTGCGCTAAAGCTGGATAATCTTGGGGTACGCCTGATAAAATTCCATTTTCCTGTTTTTTTCCATTTTCAGCCCGTTCAGACTCTTTTATTTTTTCCCAATTGGTCAATACATGTTCTACCCCATCCACCTGAATCTGGGAAAAAACATGCGGATGCCGTCGAATTAATTTTTCACTAATTCCTTTTATTACATCCGCCATCTTGAATTCCCCATATTCAGATGCAATTTGGGAGTGAAGCACAATTTGCAACAGCAAATCACCTAACTCCTCTTTTATATGTTCTGGATCTTCTTCATCCAATGCCGATAATAATTCATATGTTTCTGATAGGAGATGTGGGCGCAGAGATTTATGATTCTGCTCGCGATCCCAGGGACAGCCATCAGGTGCACGCAAGTGTGCGATGATTTCCTGGAATTCTTCAAATGATGTGTCTTTCTCCAGTGGATCTATATATAAAGAAGTTAATATTCCAATTTGTTTGCTACGATCCATTTCATATAGAGGAATGTCTTCAACATTTTGTTGTTTAGTACCTGCGGAATGAACAAGTTTCACCGGGTGTTCATCCTGGTACACCTCCAATAAAGTTTGTTTCACTTCTGCAGCAATCATCCGGGAATAAATTTGCGAAATCAGTACCGGACGGTTGGGCGGAAATTGTGGAAAATTGGCATTCCCCACATCAAATGCATCCATCAGTGTGATACTTGTGAATGGGTCTATCCCTAAAGCAGTGAAAGTGGGTTCCAGAAAGCTAACTGCTTCAAAAATTCGTATGGGTATTCCCGTTTTCCCGGCTTCTTCAAATATTCGCGGCGTTGTGCTTTCTGCCACAAAGGGATGCCCTGGAACTGCATAGGTTATTGAATTTCCGTCCAAAGCTAACGAAATAATCGATTCAACTATCTTTTCATAAACTTGATCAAAATCATTAATTTTCTGATAATACTCATCAAAACTAACAATCCGTAAACTCTTAGGAAAACCTCCAACAGCCGGATGTTGTGCTGTCCGTAGATAAATTACATCTATTTGATTAATTAACTCCCAGGTTTGTTTAGTTATGAGATCTATGTTTCCTGGCCCGAGACCAATAATCGTTATTCCTTTAAAATTTTCCACGCTTTCCACCTGACATTTTTTTACTTAATTGGTTATTTCCTTCGAACAAATTCTAACGCAGTTTTCTTAAACAACACAGAACCTGATTGTGACACAACTCAAGTTCTGTGATTTTATTGTTATAAAGTATAGAATTTAACGTTTTGTATAGGTTGGTGCTTTGCGGGCTCTCTTCAGACCTGGTTTCTTACGTTCTTTAACACGAGCATCTCGGGTCAACAAACCAGCTTTCCGAAGTGAGGACAAATAGTCTTCGTTCATTTTTACAAATGCGCGAGCTAATCCCAATCGTACTGACTCCGCCTGACCATTAACACCACCACCACTAACCTTAACGGTTACATCAAAACCATTATTATCTTGATCTACTACGTTGAATGGTGAAAGAATGGAATCCATATCACCTAAACGGCCAAAATAAACATCCAGTGGTTTTTCATTAATGAGGAACTTACCAGAACCGGAGGTGAGTCTCACGCGAGCTGTACTCTGTTTTCTTCGGCCAATACCTTCATAAAATTGTGCCATCAATCAATCTCCTTTACGCTACGGATTCAGGTTTCTGAGCTTCATGAGGATGCTCAGCACCGGAGAAAATTCGCAGGCGTTTGATTAATTTTCGCCCTTGTTTGGTATGTGGAATCATCCCCCACACGGCTGCGCGAATAACACGATCCGGATAAGTTTCCATTTGGCGGCGCATGGTTACGCTCTTCAAACCACCCGGGTAAGATGAATGGCGGTGGTACATTTTTGTATCCAACCGTTTTTGATCAATGTCAAGATCTTTTGCATTAATCACAACAACAAAATCGCCCATATCAACACCTGGCGTATATGTCGGTTTATGTTTTCCCAACAAATAACTGGCTATTTGCGTGGCCAGGCGTCCGAGCTTCTGATTCTTGGCATCAACCAATAACCAGTTTGATTCGGGTGTGCCTTTTATGACATACGTCTTTTCCACGGTCATCCTTTCTCTTATACAAAAAGGTTTTATCCTTTTTTAATCCTCAATAATTTGATTTTGATATTGAACCTGTACCAATTCTAGCCCATTTGGAATTGCCAATCCTGGCAATTGATCTAACTGATGGTGAACTCCTGCATGTAATTGATCTACTGTCCAAAATCCTTGTGCAATCTTTACTTGCAAAAAAACAATTCTTCTTACCATATGGTAAAGAAATGCATTTGCTCTTACCTGGAAAATGAGTTCTTCCCGGTTTTGCATCCAATTCGCTGCAAATATTGTACGAATTGTATTGCCACCTTTTTTAGGAGGTAAACCGAAAGCCGCACAGTCATGCGTACCTATCAGTTCCCGAGCTGCAATTTCCAGATCCTCGATGAATACTGGAGGCCATACTCTCCACCGATAGCGATCACGCAATGGATCTCTAGTGGGTTGGCAGTAAATGCGGTAATGATAGCAACGTGAAATTGCTTCAAAACGGGGATGGAAACAATCATCTGCCACCTTTACCGCATGTGCTGCAACATCCCTTGGCAAATTGGTATTTAACGCTTTTAGAAGCGCTTCTTCTGAATGTTTCCATTCAAAATCAAATGCGATAACCTGCCCAGAGGCATGTACTCCAGTATCAGTCCTGCCCGCTGCAAAAATTGTTTGACCATCCCATCCGATTGATCTCAGGGAATTTTCAATCTCAAGTTGCACTGTGCGAGTCTCTCCCTGGCGTTGAAAGCCAAAGAATTCGGACCCATCATAAGCTATTTTTAGTTGGTAACGTGCCATTTCATCCGGAAATCCCGGAGGGATTATTCTTCCACCAACTCCAATAAAACCATTTCAGCGGCATCACCCAAACGAGGTCCTAATTTAAGAACACGGGTATAGCCACCTTTTCGGGTACTGAAGCGAGGTGCAATATCATCAAATAATTTTTTCACAATTTCGGGATCATTCCCGAGCCGCGCTGCTACCAATCTGCGAGCGTTCACTTTTTCAATGTCGCTAGCTTCGGCGCTGTTGCGCGCAACAGTAATAAGACGTTCAGCCTCTCCACGAATGGCAGCAGCTTTGGCACGAGTCGTTTGAATTCGCTCGTGATCAAAAAGCTGCCGAATCATGGTTCGACGAAGTCCTTTGCGCTGGTCGCTTGTGCGACCAAGTTTGTAACCTGCTACACGATGACGCATACCTGCTTACTCCGTCTCATCTTCTTCTTCTTCATCTTGTTGTAAGAAACCTTTTTCAACCATTTTTTGGCGTAGCTCATCGAGGCTTTTCTCGCCAAAATTACGAATGGACATTACTGCCTCTTCACCTTTTTCCAGCAAATCAAGCACATCCCCAACGGTAGTTACACCAGTGCGTTTCAATGAATTGAAAACGCGGACTGATAAATCAAGGTTTTCAATAGGTGTTTCAGCAGCTTCACTGGTTAATCGACTTCCACCAGTTGGCTCCTGCTCCGTACTGACAACAAATGTTTCTTCTGAAATACCAGAAATAAAACGCAAATGGTCAATCAGAACTTTTGAAGCTTCCCCAAGCGCTTTTTCAGGTTCCACAGTTCCATCCGTCCAAATTTCCAGTTCCAAACGGTCAAAATTCGTGCTTTGACCAACTCGGGCTGAGCCAACAATATAATTCACACGTCGAACCGGACTGTAAATCGCATCTACAGGTAATTCACCAATCGGTAAACGACCACTTCGGTCAGATGCTGGGGAATACCCCCGTCCACGTTCGACTGAAAGGTCAATTTCTAATCGAGTTTGATTATCATCAACAGTAAATAGATACAACTCTGGATTGACAACTTCTACTTCTGCGGGTACTTGAATATCGGCTGCGGTAACAACACCTTCGCCACGTACCTCCAGATGTAAATGAGATGAATCAGTATCATGCAGAATTAAGTGTAATTGCTTAATTTGAAGCATAACCTGAATTACGTCTTCCCGTACCCCCGGAATATCGCTGAACTCATGCAGGACATCCGAAATACGTACAGAAGTGACCGCTGCTCCATCTAGCGAGGAAAGCAATACTCGGCGTAATGTATTTCCAAGGGTGACACCAAATCCCCTTTCAAGGGGACTGATGATAAATTTACCGTAATTTCTCGCTTCGGCTTCTCGTTCTACTTTCGGCGTTACCATACTACTTAAGGCGCACACGTTTCACCCCTTCCAGATAATTCAGTGGGATCATTTTTAATTCTCATTAGCGTGAGTAATACTCAACGATCAACTGTTCATCAAGGGTGCCATCAATTTCAGCACGTTCGGGTAAACGAGTGATTTTGCCACTCATTTTTTCTAAATCCCGCTCGAGCCACAAAGATGGCGCTCTTTTTTCTGCAACTTCAGCCATGTCTTTGAAGAAATCAAGTTTCGCTGATCTTTCTTTTAATGTTACAACATCCCCGATCTTTAAGATCATTGAAGGAAAATCAGCTTTAATGTCATTGACGGTGAAGTGGCCATGATTGACCAGTTGACGAGCCTGAGCGCGGCTATCTGCCAATCCCAGGCGATAAACAACGTTATCGAGACGGTATTCCAGCATTTGAAGCAAATTCAAACCTGTCAAACCGCGTTTTCTCAAAGCGTCTGAGTAATAACGTCTGAATTGACGTTCCAACACACCATATGTGCGGCGGGCACGCTGTTTTGCACGTAACTGCCTTGAATAGTCGGATCCTCTATCAGAACGAGCTGATTGAGCACGACCATGGATGCCAGGAGCATAATTGCGTTTTTCCATTGCACATTTTGGACTGAAGCAGCGCGACCCTTTCAGGTAGAGTTTTTCTCCTTCGCGCCGACATAATTTACATACCGGACCGGTATATCTTGCCATAACTACCCTCTCTTAATTTTTATTTAGACGCGGCGTTTCTTCGGTGGCCGGCAACCATTATGAGGTACCGGTGTAATATCTGCGATTGAACGGACTTTAATTCCCATGCCTTGAATAGCACGGATGGCAGATTCACGTCCAGGACCGGGACCTTTGATAATCAGATCCACTTCCTGTACTCCCATTTGTTGTGCAGTTTTGAGTGCTTGTTCAGCAGCCAAACGTGCTGCAAATGGTGTGCTTTTACGAGAACCTTTAAAACCCGCTGATCCAGAACTCGCCCAACATACTGTGTTACCCTGCAAATCTGATACAGTCACAATTGTATTGTTGAATGAAGCAAAAATATGCACCGCAGCGGTGGATAATTGTCGCTTCACTTTCCGAGCCGAAGCAGAGCGTCTAGCTGTTCGTACGTTTTGAGCCATTTTTCCTCACTAACCTCTTTTTTCAGTTCTCAATTTAATAACCTGTTTGTTCATCAATTGGGGTGCCGCGGTACTTAAGAGGGGTAATATACCATTCCCAACCAACGATCCAACCAGGACTATTTCTTTGTTGCGCCTCTTCGTCGACCACGACCCGCTACTGTGCGTTTTGGACCCTTGCGGGTACGCGCGTTAGTGCGTGTTCGTTGACCACGAACTGGCAAGCTACGTCGGTGGCGTAAACCACGGTAGCAGCCAATTTCAACTAACCTTTTAATATTCATCTGCACGGCGCGGCGCAAATCACCTTCGACTACAAAATTCTTTCCAATGTATTCGCGGAGCAAATTTGCTTCGTCCTCTGAGAGATCCCGCACACGTGTATCCGGGTTTACCCTGGTCAGTGCCAAAATTTGTTTAGCACGTGTAGGACCAACACCATAAATATAGGTTAGGGCCACTTCAATGCGCTTATTGCGCGGTAAATCTACACCTTCAATTCTCGCCATAAGTCCTCTTAGCCTTGTCGCTGTTTATGCTTTGGGTTTTCGCAGATCACAATCAATCTGCCATGTCTTTTTACAATTTTGCACTTTGTGCATCTCTTCTTAATCGATGGTGATACTTTCATCACTACTCCTCAATAGCTTGCTATTTTACAGCCAAAACAAAAATTATACCTCTTCTTACTTTTTTCGTCCAGGCTTACTTCCGTCCTCCAACATTGTCAAAATGACAGGTCCGTCCTCGGTAATTGCAACGGTATGTTCATAATGCGCTGTCAGGGAACGATCAGCCGAGATTACTGTCCATTGATCCTTCAAAACACGTGTTGCCGGAGTACCCACCAGCACCATAGGCTCCAATGCGATGGTCATGCCGGGACGAAGTAGAATCCCTCTACCCGCAATGCCATAATTCGGAACTTGTGGTCCTTCATGCATTTCTCTGCCAACGCCATGCCCTGTGTACTCTCTGGTTACGAAGAAACCTTTGTCTTCAACATAGGTTTGAATTGCTGAGGACACATCTCCAACCCGATTACCCGGTGCCATGAAGCCTATTCCTACATACAATGCTTCTTCAGTAACCGCTAAAAGCTTCTGGGTTAGCTCGGAAACTTGGCCTACTGGAACTGTGATGGCGGAATCTGCAACAAATCCTTCATACATAGTTCCACAGTCAACCGAAACGATATCACCCTCTTTCAAAGCTCTTTTACCAGGAATACCATGCACTAATTCTTCATTTAAGCTGATGGTTGTGCTGGCGGGGTATGGATATGCTCCCGGATAATTAAAAAATGGTGAATAAACGCCATGTTTCTTGAGTACAGCATCAGCAGCTGAATTTAATTCTGCAGTTGTAACTCCCGGTTCTGCTAAATCCGCTACTGCCTGTAGTGCTTCGGCGTTAATCATGCCCGCGATTCGCATTATTTCCAATTCTCTTTTGGATTTAATGGTAATCTGGCGTTCCCATGACATCATCAGGAAGTTCTCCTTTGAATTGACTTCAGTAACTGAGACGATACATTTTCAATAGATTGTGTACCATCAACTTCCATAAGCAGGTTATTTTGCTGATAATACTCAATCAATGGCGATGTCTGTTCCCAATAAACATCAATTCTCTTTTTTACCGTTTCTACTTTGTCATCTACACGTTGATAAAGTTCATTTTGTTCTCTGTCGCAAATTCCAGGTTCAATTGGAGGATTAAATTTTTCGTGATAGACATATCCGCAAGTCGGGCATGTCCATCGACCACTCAATCTTTCAATCAAAACCTCAGCTGGAACATTGATATAGGGAACACAATCAATTTTCTCGTCTGTCTTTTTTAACAACTCGTCAAGCGCTTTCGCTTGAGTAGGTGTACGAGGAAAACCATCTAATAAAGCACCATTATTGCAATCTGGACGACTTAAGCGGTCTTGAATCATCGCGATGGTCACATCGTCTGGAACAAGGGCACCTTGATCCATATACGTCTGGGCTAATTTTCCAAGTTCTGTTTTATTTTTCAGATTCTCTCGAAAAATATCACCCGATGATATATGGGCAAGATTCAATGTCTTGGATATGATCTGTGCTTGTGTTCCTTTTCCAGCTCCAGGAGGTCCCAGGAGTACAATAAATTTTGCCATCAGATTGCTTCCTTGCCTACCCTTTAATCAAACTTTCTTCATAGCCATGTAATTTCAATTCAGTTTCAATGATATTGAAAGTATCACGCACGACACCGACAACGATCAGTAAACCAGCAGAATTGATGAGGAACAAGCTTGCTCCACCAATACTTTGGGGCAGAAGAAGGCTGACAATGTAAGGCAATACTGCCACAAGACCAAGGAATAAAGCACCTGGGAATGTGATACGACGCTGTACCTTTGTAAGATATTTTTGAGTTGGTGCGCCACGCAATACGCCTGGTATTTGAGCGCCTTGACGCTTCAGGTTATCACCATAGTTTTGTTGTGCAAATAGTACATCCGTATAAAAGAAAGTAAACAGTACTACCATTAGGAAGAACATAATTGCGTAAGCAATGCTTTGTCCATTGAAAAGATTGTAGATCCCGGTTGAGAAATTAGCTACCCAGGTTGCTTTACTATTCATAAAATAAGAAGCCAAAATTGCTGGGAAGGTAATGATTGATTGCGCAAAAATCAACGGGATCATACCGGCCATATTCACCATTAATGGTAAGTTACTACGAACCGGCATTGACATACGACTGCCAATTCGTCTTCCAGGAAATAGTACTGGTACATGTCGGCGGCCTTGCTGCACAAATACAATAGCAAAGATAGTCAACACCAGAATAATAATTGTTACCAGGAATAACCACCAACCATTTGCTTGATCAGCAAATAAACTCACCAGGTTTCTCGGAATTTGAGCAACGATACCCGCGAAGATGATCAGAGAAAGACCCTGCTTCGGAATACCATACTCAGATATTAATTGACCCAGCCAAATACCAAACATTGTCCCGGCCATCATACTTAATAAAATGGTCAGCGTGGGAATCATATTTCCTTGGGCAAAACCAAATTGAAATGTAAGCACCGATTGACCACCCATTTGTTGAGCCATGGAATTAAAGATGTTGATCTGACCAACAGCTGAGAGCAAAGCCATGGGCACTGTCAGGATAACTGTCCAGCGTTCCATCCACTTTTGTCCTTCGCGTGGGTTTTCTTTCATCTTGGCTTCCAGAGCTGGGATGATCGGAACTAATAATTGGAGAATAATTTGTGCTGTAATGTAAGGATAAACACCCATAGCCAGAATGGAAAAGTTGGAAATTGTTCCACCTGAAAGCAAATCTAGCAACCCTAACAGATTGCCAGCTGCCCCACCCTGGCTTACTAAGCCTGCGATCACCTCGCGGTTAATCCCAGGAACCGGAACGTTGGCTGCCAACCGGTAAATTACCAGAAACAGCAATGTCATCAGTAATTTTCTTCGAATATCCTCAGATTTGAATAAATAGCGCCAAGCGGACCGTTTCATTTGTTGGTCTCCTTTAATGATCGCCTTTAAGCGATCAGTTCCACTTTTCCACCAGCCGCTTCAATTTTTTCTCGAGCGGTTTTTGATACCCGTTGAACCTTCAATGTCAGAGGAACTGAAATTTCGCCACGCCCTAACACAACAACTGGCAGGCTGTTTTTATGTAACATGTTCAATTCAGCTAATTTCTGGGGGGTGATTTCAGTATTGGCTTCAAATTTTGCCAACTGACTGAGGTTAATCTCATTGTATTCAACACGATTTGGTGGGGTGAAACCTTCACCACGCATGAACGGCAGACGGCGGTAGAATGGAAGGTTACCTCCCTGTCGGTACAGGTTACCACCTACACCAGAACGGGAATTCTGACCTTTTGTTCCTTTTCCGGCTGTCTTACCCTGGCCCGCTGAGATACCACGCCCTACTCTCTTGCGAGATTTTCGGGATCCCTCATTGGGAATAAGATCATTCAAATTCATTCTTCCACCTGCTCTTCAATTTTTACAAGGTGATTCACTTTGGATAACATTCCTCGAACACTTGGGTTATCCTCCTGAACCACTGATTGATTCATTTTTCGTAAGCCTAATGCACGAACGGTTGCTTTATGACGTTCGGAATAGCCAATTGTGCTTTTGACTAATGTAATTCGAAGCATTTTTTTCTTTGCTTCAGCTTTTTTCCTAGGCATCCTTCCTCCGTTCCCAGAAAGGTAACATTTCTTTCACGGATTTTCCGCGGCGATTTGCTTCTTCTTCTGGTGATTTTAATTGATCCAGAGCGTCGAATGTAGCCTTTACAACATTGAGAATATTAGCGCTTCCTAGTGACTTGGTTAAAATATCCCGAATGCCAGCAGCTTCCAAAACTGCACGAACACCACCACCAGCAATTACACCAGTTCCACGAGAAGCTGGCTTCAACATTACTTTAGCACCAGCCACTTTACCATTAACAATGTGTGGGATGGTTGTGCTGTAAACTGCAACAGTTCTCATATTTTTATGAGCCCTTTCCGTTGCTTTTCGCATGGCGTCCGGTACAGCATTTGCTTTACCCACACCAAGGCCAACACGACCATTATTATCACCAGCTACAATCGCAACACGGAATTGGAATCGACGACCACCTTTAACAACCTTTGCCACACGGGCGATTTCAATTACACGTTCATCATATTGTTGTTCCATACTTAGAAATTCTTTCTTTTCCATATGTCAGGCCCTTTCTTTTCCTAAAACTCCAAGCCAGCCTCGCGGGCTGCCTCTGCGAGAGCCTTAACTCGGCCGATGTAGCGAAAACCACCACGATCGAAAACGACTCTAGTGACTCCTTTTTCTTTCGCACGTTCTGCCACCAGCTTACCAACCAGGCGAGATTTTTCAGTCTTGGTTTTACCATCAACCTGATCACGCAATGCGTGATCAATTGTTGAAGCAGATGCCAATGTATGGCCTGCAACATCATCAATCACCTGGGCGTAAATTTCTTCACTACTGCGAAAAACTGCCAAACGAGGGCGTTCTGCACTACCACTAATATATTTACGCACACGTGCATGTCTCCGCAAACGTTGTTCTTTACGACTCAGCTTTGCCATTTACGTTCACCTATCCTATTTCTTTCCAGATTTACCAGCTTTACGGCGAATCCGCTCACCCTGATAGAATAAACCTTTACCTTTGTAAGGCTCTACTGGGCGGATCTTACGAATATTTGCCGCAACCTGACCGACCTGCTGTTTGTCGTATCCCATCACTTTGATCAAGCCAGCGCGGGTATCAACCTCAAAGCTAACACCTGCCGGTGGCTCTACTTCTTTCGGATGAGAATATCCAACATAAAGCACCAGATTCTTACCGTTCAATTCGGCGCGGTAACCAACACCTTGAACCTGTAAGACAACGGTGAAGCCTTCGCTAACACCTGTTACCATGTTTTGAATTAATGCCCGGGTCGTTCCATGTAAAGCTCTAAATGGAGCATCTTCTGCCAGACGGGTCACAATAATTTCATTACCTTCACGCTCAATTTTTACTTCTGGGTTGAATTTATATTCTAATTCACCCTTGGGTCCTTTTACTTGAACATGCAGGCCTTTTATTTTGACATCCACACCAGCCGGAACGGTTACCGGTAAACGTCCTATACGCGACACTTCCTACCTCCTTGACATCCGGGCTTACCAGACTTTACAAAGGATTTCGCCACCAACATTTAATTGCCGAGCGCGTTGTCCTGTCATCACACCTTTTGGTGTGGTAAGAATGGAAATACCCATCCCTGAGAGAACCCAAGGAATGTCTTGTTTCTTTGTATAGTATCGGCGACCTGGGCGGCTTACACGCTCGATCCCTGAAATCACCGGTCGTCTGAAACGACGTTCACCAACATATTTCAATTTGACTCTCAATGTAGCCAAATAGGGCTTTTCACCTTCAACAACTTCGAAGTCCTCAATGTAGCCCTCTTCCTTCAGGATTCTTGCAATTTCCACTTTCACATTTGAATTTGGCATTGCAACTGCTGCCTGTTGGATCATCAAACCATTGCGAATACGTGTCAGCATATCGGCAATTGGATCGTTAACACTCATGCTAATACCTCCACTTGAGAACTACCACGATGATTTCTTTACGCCTGGGATTTGACCTTCCAACGATAGCTCGCGGAAGCAAATACGACACAGACCAAATCGACGAATATATCCACGCGGGCGACCACAGCGATTACAGCGATTGCGCACTTGCACAGAGAATTTTCGACGTTTTTCACGATATTCCATACACTTCTTTGCCATATTATTCCTTTCTGAATGGCATGCCTAACAAGCCTAATAATAATCGGGCTTGATCATCGGATTCTGCAGTAGTAACAATTGTGATTTCCAGTCCACGAACTTTGTCCACTTTGTCAAAATCAATTTCAGGGAAAATCAATTGTTCTCGCAAACCAAGGGTATAGTTCCCACGGCCATCAAATGAATCAGGGGAGATTCCTCGAAAGTCACGTACACGTGGAAGAGCGATGTTGATCAGGCGGTCAAGGAAAGCCCACATCCGGTCTCCACGTAAAGTTACTTTTGCACCGATTTCCCTACCTTCACGTAGCTTGAAAGCAGCAATACTTTTAGAAGCTTTGGTAACAACAGGTTGTTGCCCGGTAATGGTTCTCAAATCACCTACTGCTGCATCCAATGATTTCGGGGTATCAAGTGCTTCACCCAATCCAATATTGACAGCAACTTTTGAAATGCCTGGTAATTGGTTCGGGTTCTTATAACCCAATTCCTTCATTAAGACAGGCCCAACTTCGTTTATATACTTTTCTTTAAATGGATTCATTCGCTAACTCCCCGCCGGCCTATTCATCAATTAAGGCATTGCATTTTTTACAAATTCTTGACTTCTTGTCACCTTGTTCTGATTTTCCAACGCGGGTTGGTTTTCCACATTTTGGGCAAACCAACATTACATTAGAAATATCAATCGATGACTCGAAGCGCACCATACCAGGGTTGATGGTTCGACCTTGTGACTGAACTTGTTTCTGATGTTTGCTGCGCAGATTTACACCCTGCACGACAACACGATTATCATCAGTCAAAACTTTAATGACCTCACCTTTTTTCCCTTTATCTTCTTCGCGACTTGTAACGACAATTACTGTGTCACCTTTACGAATTTTTGTACCCATTGGCTATACTCCTACCATTTTCCTAAAGTACTTCCGGAGCCAGTGAGACGATCTTCATAAAGCCTTTTTCACGTAATTCCCGTGCAACCGGCCCAAAGATACGAGTCCCTTGTGGATTCTTCGTTTCACCATCAAGAATTACGGCGGCATTATCATCAAACCGGATCGAAGATCCATCTTCACGACGCCATTCTTTTGCACAACGCACGATAACTGCTTTGACGATGTCACTCTTCTTCACTGAACCGTGTGGGGCAGCAGATTTAACCGTTGCTACAACTAAATCTCCTACTCTGCCATAATGAACGACTGAACCACCCATCACATGGATAACCAGCAGTTCCTTTGCTCCGGTATTGTCAGCAACTTTTAATCTGGATTCTTGCTGGATCATACCTATTCTCCTTCAACAATCTTGCCAGCATCGGCTGGTTCTCCGGTACGACGGATAATCGATTGCACAACCCAGCGTTTTTCTTTTGAAAGCGGACGGCTTTCTACAATTGAGACCTTATCCCCAACACTGCATCCTATTTCATCATGTGCTTTATAGCGTTTTTTGCTATGAACCACTTTTTGGTAAAGGGGATGACGAAAAGTGCTGGTGACTTCAACAATCACGGTCTTCATCATTTTATCGCTGGTGACAACACCTGTTAATCGACGTCGACTATTCATGCTTCACCTTCCTCCGCTCGCACCAATTCACGTTCATGAAGAATTGTCTCCAATTGCGCAATCTGGCGTCGAACCCTTTTTAATCGACTCGTATCTGTTAACTGTCCAGTCACAACTTGAAATCTCAAGTTCATTAATTCCTGGCGTGTATCATCGATACGGCTTCGAATTTCCTCATCCGACATGTTTCGAATATCAGCTGTTTTCATTCTTCTTGCTCTCCTACAGTCTCTTCAGTGCGGCCCACAATTTTAGTCTTGATTGCAAACTTGTAACTCGCTTGCTTCAGAGCATGCAAGGCTGCTTCTTCCGGTACACCAGCCAACTCGAACATTATGCGACCTGGTCGGACCACCGCCACCCAGTACTCCACACTACCTTTACCTTTACCCATACGGGTTTCGGCTGCTTTTTTGGTATATGGTTTATCAGGGAAAATTCGGATCCATACCTTACCACGTCGCTTCATATAACGCACGATCGATCTACGGGCAGCCTCAATCTGACGGGCTGAAACATAACCAGGTTCAAGGGCCTGTAAGCCGAATTCACCATTCAGCAGCTCTGCTCCTCGCAATGCTTTTCCGCGCATACGACCACGCATTTGCTTTCGCCACTTAACACGTTTTGGCATCAACATAGCAATTATTTCTCCTT
Source organism: uncultured Anaerolineaceae bacterium (assembly GCA_942491385.1). GTDB lineage: Bacteria > Chloroflexota > Anaerolineae > Anaerolineales > Anaerolineaceae > UBA6170. The sequence continues at coordinate 21,234 of CALOAF010000002.1, forward strand.
ACTACTCACTAACGTATACGCCTTCGGTGCGTTCGAATTTCTCTTCCGCCTCGGGCAAAACGTCGCCTTTGTAAATCCATACTTTGATACCGATTTGACCGTAAGTAGTCAAGGCTTCATAACGGGCGAAGTCAATATCTGCACGTAAGGTTTGCAATGGAACGCGACCTTCCCGCAACCAGACTGTGCGTGCCATTTCAGCGCCAGCCAAACGGCCAGACACCTGAATTTTGCAGCCTTTTGCGCCCTGCCTCATTGCCTGACCTATCGCGCGTTTCATAGCACGACGGTATGCAACACGACGTTCAATCTGTCCAGCAATATTAATGGCAACCAGGTAAGCATCCAAATCAGGATTTTTAATCTCTTTGATATCCAAATCCATTTTTTGCCCGGTTAAAGTTTCTAAATCACTGCGGACTTTTTTGACATTTTCACCTTTTCGACCAATCAAAATCCCTGGTTTTGCAGTGTGAACGATCACTCGAATTTTACTAGGGAAGCGTTCGATCTCAATTCGAGATACGCCAGCTTTCGCAGAGTATTCCTTCAACATCTTCCGAATGGCAAGATCTTGATTCAAGTGTTCGCTGTAATTGTTGTTTTTTGCAAACCAACGAGCATCCCAGGGCTGTATGATGCCCAATCGGTAACCTATCGGATGAACTTTTCGACCCATATTTTCTCCTACATTTCCTTTGTTGACAAATGATCCACCGGGTCTTATTGCCGTTCGCGTAAGACCACATTAACATGTGATGTTCGGCGTAAAATCGGCTTGAACCTACCACGCGCTCCAAATCGACGCCACCGTCGGGTTGGTGCTTCGTCTGCGGTAATCATATAAACAAATAAGTCATCCCGGCTAACACCGAAATTTTCTTCTGCGTTGGAAACTGCTGAGGTCAACAATTTTTCTACAGGTTTTGCTGCACTTTTTTGCAAGAACTTTAGTAAATTGATCGCTTCCACCACAGGTTTTCCACGCACTGTATCCACCACCAGGCGAACTTTCTGCGCAGAAATCGGTAAATTGCTTAATTTTGCACGAATGTCAGTTGCCATTTTTTATCTCCCTTTTGAAGATTTTTCAGCAACATGGCCGCGGAAAGTTCGGGTTGGTGCAAATTCACCTAATCGATGCCCTACCATGTTCTCGGTAATATAAATCGGAACATGCCGGCGACCATCATGGACTGCAATCGTGTGTCCCAGCATCTGCGGGAAAATCACACTTGCACGGCTCCAGGTACGAACCACCTTTTTTTCTCCACGTGCATTCATTTGCTCAATTTTCTTTAATAATTTTGGCTCAACAAATGGCCCTTTTTTCAACGATCGAGACATAATTATCCTCTCAAACCTTTAGCATCTTTCTATCCGCGTTTACCGCTTGAACGACGACGAACAATGTATTTGCTCGTGGTTTTATTCCGGCGGGTCTTGTATCCCAAAGTTGGTTTACCCCACGGAGTTTTTGGTCCGGGCATACCAACCGGTGAACGACCTTCACCACCACCATGTGGATGGTCTCTCGGAGACATAGCTGTTCCACGTACTGATGGGCGGATACCAAGATGGCGTTTGCGTCCAGCTTTACCTAATTTGATGTTCTTATGATCCAGGTTACCCACCTGACCGACAGTTGCATAGCAAACCTGTCGCACCAATCGAACCTCACCAGAGGGTAAACGAACCTGAGCAAAATCCCCTTCTTTGGCCAATAACTGAGCCGCAGTCCCTGCTGATCTTACCATCTGACCACCACGCCCTTCTTTGAGTTCAACATTATGAACCATTGTTCCCAAAGGAATTCGTGAAATGGGCAAACTATTACCAGGGCGAATTTCTGCTTCTGATCCTGAAATAACAGTATCTCCAACCTTCAACCCAACGGGTGCTAAGATATAGCGTTTCTCACCATCAACGTAATTCAAAAGAGCGATACGAGCCGTACGGTTCGGATCATATTCGATAGCATTGACTGTAGCGGGAATATTCCGTTTATCACGTTTGAAATCGATCAAACGGATGTAACGTTTATGCCCACCACCACGATGCCGAACAGTAATGCGGCCGTAGGAGTTTCGCCCTGAATGAGCTTTACGAATAACAATTAATGAGCGTTCAGGTTTTGATTTGGTGATTTCTTCAAAGCCATACCCGGTCATATTTCTTTGACCAGGACTGGTTGGTTTATAAATCTTGATAGCCATTATTCAACCCCTTCAAAAATCGCAATACTGTCTTCTGGTGCCAAAGTGACAATTGCTTTCTTGTAACCAGGGTTGCGAACTGCTAATCTTCTGCTACGGGCTCTTCGTGTTCGTTTTGCAGGAACGTTGATAATATTCACGCTCACCACTTTTACATCGAAGATCTGTTCAATTGCATCTTTCACCATGGTACGGGTTGATTCACCTGCTACTTCAAAGACGTATTGATGTAATTTATTTACCTGGTAATTTGTTTTTTCAGTCACCAAAGGACGGCGGAGAATTTCATAAATTGATGTCATTTTTTACTCCTACCTACCCTAGAAAACTTTCTATTAAACTCAGAGAAGCTAATGGGAATACTACTTTCTTGTATTTCATTAGATCGCGGATATTGATGTAATTAGCTAAAATCACTTTCGTTCCCGGCAGGTTATTGCTTGTGCGAATAACTTCCTCAAAGGCTGTTTTTTCAGGAATGAAAATCAATACGGTTTCCTGTCCAACCAGGTTGTTCAGAACACCAGCCATTACACGGGTTTTCGCTTCGGGTAATTTCAAATCATCAATAATAACGATAGCATTCTCTGATGCTTTTACGGACAGCGCAGAACGCAAAGCGGCACGGCGCATTTTTCGCGGCATTGCCTGAGCGTATGAACGTGGATGGGGAGTATGGATGCGGCCTCCGCCTTTCCACTGCGCAGCACGAATTGAACCCTGGCGAGCACGACCTGTGCCTTTTTGACGCCACGGTTTACGACCACCACCAGCAACTTCATGTCGAGTTTTGGTGTCACTTGTACCAAGCCTTGCGTTCGCCATTTGACGAAGGAATGCCTGATGCATTAAATCTATTTTGATTGGGGCTTCAAAAATTGTGGGTGATAATTCCACAGTTTTTACTTTCTTACCCTCAATGTTTAAGACATCTACTTTCATAGTCTCTCAGCTCCCTTAGTTCTTTCGTGCCTCTTTAACCAGCACCACACCACCTCGTGGTCCAGGCACTGATCCGCGCACGCCTATCAGGTTGCGTTCTGCGTCTAGCAGAACAACCTTCAAGTTTTGCGACGTAACCCGCTCATCACCCATATGACCTGGGCCTCGCGAGCCTTTAAAGACACGTCCTGGAGTCGTACCTGCACCACGAGAACCTGGTGCACGGTGTCGATCCGATTGACCATGAGTCTTGGGACCACCTCGGAAGTGATAACGTTTCACAGCGCCCGCGAAACCTTTACCTTTAGAGGTACCGACTACATCAACAAACTCACCAACTGTAAAGACATCTACAGACAATTTATCGCCTTCTTTTACCACTGGGGTTTTAACGCGAAATTCACGCAAAAACTTGAGAGGAGGTAAATTCAGGTTATCGCGCTTCAAATGCCCTTTTTGTCCGTTGGTCAAGCGTTTTGGTTTTGCCTCACCGTAACCTAGTTGTACAGCAGTGTATCCATCACGTTCTTCTGTTCGTACTTGGGTTACATAGCAAGGCCCAGCTTCGATAACAGTCACCGGAACAGCGGCACCATTTTCATCGAAAATCTGGGTCATACCGATTTTCTTGCCAATTAGCCCTTTCAACATATCAGTTTTCTCCTTGTTTTATGAGTTGCCAGGACTGTCAGCTTGGGCTAAGCTGCATCATCCCCGTATACTGAGCAGTAAGTTGTTCGCTGCAAGACTCCGCATCTTTTCCAGTCCGCGCACGAGACCACTCTTACTCAGCCTAAACGAAGCAGGTTTCGAGAAACCCACAACCTTACAAATATATCATGATTCTTACATTTTGAGAAGGATAGCTTTGCCATCCTTCTCGGTTTGTCATGCTAATTTAAAGTGCTTTTTGGGTATAAACTAAATTTTTATTTCAATATCGACGCCAGCAGGCAAATTTAATCGCATTAACATATCAATTGTTTTTGAATCTGGTTCTAAAACATCAATCAGACGATTGTGGGTCCGAATTTCGAAATGTTCATGTGAATCTTTATCAATGAAAGTTGAACGACGCACAGTGAACCGCTCTTTTTTGGTAGGAAGTGGAACTGGTCCCACTACTTTTGCACCAGACCGTTCAGCTGTATCGACAATGCGTTTTGCTGATTGATCAAGAACTCGATGATCATATGCTTTAAGACGAATACGTATACGTTGTTTAGCCATTTAACACCTACTCAAGTATCTTAGTGATCACGCCAGCGCCTACTGTCAGGCCACCTTCGCGAATTGCGAATTTTGAACCCTGTTCCAACGCAACCGGGACGATCAGTTCGACCATCATGTTGACATTGTCTCCGGGCATTACCATTTCCACCCCTTCTGGCAGGGTGATCGATCCGGTTACATCCATTGTTCGAATGTAGAATTGCGGTCGGTATCCCGGGAAGAATGGTTTGTGTCGTCCACCTTCATCACGGCGTAATACGTATACTTCTGCCATGAATTTGGTGTGCGGGGTGATGCTGCCTGGTTTGGCAATCACCATGCCGCGTTCTACATCATCGCGGTTGATGCCGCGTATTAATAAGCCCAGGTTGTCACCTGCCATTCCCTGATCCAGCAGTTTGTGGAACATTTCCACACCCGTGCAGACCGAGCTCATGCTCTTTTCGCGTAAACCTACGATTTCTACCGGTTCGCCTACTTTGATCATACCACGATCGACACGGCCAGTCACAACAGTTCCTCGACCTTTGATCGAGAACACGTCTTCCACTGGCATCATGAACGGTTTGTCCATTTCACGTTCTGGTTGCGGAATATAGCTGTCCACCACATCCAATAGTTCTCGTATACTGTCGTATTCGGGTGCCATCGGGTCGGTTGAGGTGCTTTCCAATGCTTTCAGCGCTGAGCCTTTTACGATCGGGGTTTCATCTCCCGGGAAGCCGTACTCTGTTAACATCTCCTGCAATTCTAATTCAACCAGTTCTATCAATTCAGGATCATCCATCTGGTCGGTTTTGTTCAGGTATACGACGATGCTCGGCACTTCCACCTGGCGTGCCAACAACACGTGTTCGCGTGTCTGCGGCATTGGACCATCCGGCGCTGCTACCACCAGAATCGCTCCATCTACCTGCGCGGCACCGGTGATCATGTTTTTAATGTAGTCGCGGTGACCAGGCATGTCAACGTGTGCATAATGCCGTTTTGCTGTCTGGTATTCCACATGTGCAATGTTGATGGTGATCCCACGTGCTTTTTCTTCCGGTGCATTGTCGATTGAGTCGTATGCCCGATATTCACCGAATCCCATTAACTGACTGACCTTGGTGATCGCTGCTGTCAGCGTCGTCTTCCCATGGTCAATATGTCCCATTGTTCCCACATTCAGGTGGGGTTTACTGCGATCAAATTTCTCCTTCGCCATTCGAGTCACATCTCCTTAAAAATCCTGATGATTTTATTAATAATTTAAAATACGATGAGCCACAGAGTCTGAAACAGGCGAATAATGGTGGAACTCCATAGAGAAAACACCACGACCCTGGGTTGCAGAGCGTAATTCTGTAGCGTAACCAAACATTTCAGCCAATGGGACCAGTGCTCTTACTGCGTGTGAATTTCCAGGCCGTAATTCTGTACCTTGAATTTCTCCACGACGAGCATTTATCTGCCCCAATACATCACCTAAATATTCTTCCGGCATAACAATTTCAACCTTCATGATTGGTTCCAGTAATGTGGGTCTCCCCTTTTGAAAGGCTTCTTTGAACGCAAAGACCGCTGCCATTTTGAATGCCATTTCACTAGAATCTACCTCATGATAGGATCCGTCCACCAAAGTCACTTTTAGGTCAGTGACTGGGTAACCCGCCAAAATACCTGATTGAGACGCTTCCTTGATACCATTTTCGATCGCTTTGAAATATTCTTTAGGAATCGTTCCACCAGCAATTTTTTCTTCGAAAACAACACCACCACCACGATCTAATGGTTCCATATTGATAACAACATGACCATATTGACCATGACCACCGGTTTGTTTTACATATTTATAACTCAGCTCATTGACTGGATTTTGGATTGTCTCCCGGTAAGATACGCGCGGTCTACCAACATTGGCTTTGACATTAAATTCCCGCATCATTCGGTCTACTAATACATCCAGATGAAGTTCACCCATTCCTGAGATAATCGTCTGACCGGTCGCTTCGTCTGTTTGTACACGGAATGTTGGGTCTTCTTCTGAAAGACGGCGTAAAGCCTCACCCATCTTATCCTGATCCGCAGTTGTTTTTGGTTCGATAGCGATTGAAATGACAGGTTCAGGGAAACTGATTGTTTCTAATACGATTGGTTTACCCGGATTACATAATGTATCACCAGTAAATGTAAATTTAAGACCCAAAATAGCACCGATATCGCCTGATGGAATGAATTCAACATCTTCTCTACGATCGGCATACATACGGATTAATCGCCCAACACGTTCTTTCTTGCCTTTAGTAGGACTCAATACCGATTCACCAGCAATCATTCTTCCGGAATAGACACGGAAATAAGCCAAACGGCCCACATAAGGATCACTCACAATTTTAAAGACAAGGGCGCTCAGGTACTCTGAATCAGAAGTTGGTAATTCAATGATCTCTTCCCCATCTAGGGAGGTAGCTTTAACCGCCGGAATATCCAGAGGTGAAGGAAGATAATCAATCACTGCATCCAGTATCGGTTGGACACCTTTGTTCTTCAAAGATGATCCACAGAAAACCAGAGTAGCTTTATTATCCAGCACGGCTTTTCGTAAGGATGTTTTGAGCTCTTCATTGGTAATTGTTTCACCTTCAAGAAACTTTTCAATGAGTGCATCATCCAATTCGGCTGTTTTTTCAAGCATCTGCTCACGTGCAAATTCGGCTGCTTCTTTATATTCTGACGGAATATCTCCAACTAAAAATTCTCGTCCATCAGGATTTTCCCATACAATGGATTTCATTTCCAGCAGGTCAATAACGCCAATGAAATTGGCTTCTTCCCCAATTGGTATCTGCATAGGAATTGGATTGGCACCCAGGCGATCAATAATTGACTGAACTGAGCGTTCAAATGAAGCCCCCATCCGATCCATCTTGTTGATGAAACAAATTCTGGGAACCAGGTATCGATCAGCCTGTCTCCAAACGGTTTCGCTTTGCGGTTCTACACCTTGTACTGCGTCAAAAACAACCACACCGCCATCCAAAACCCTTAATGAGCGTTGAACCTCAGCGGTGAAATCAATATGTCCAGGAGTATCAATGATGTTGAACTGATAGTCTTTCCACTCAGCAGTTACAGCAGCGGATACAATTGTGATTCCCCGTTCCCGTTCCTGAGCCATCCAATCGGTAACGGTAGTACCATCATCCACGGAACCAATTCTGTACGTCTTGCCGGTGTAATACAGAATTCGTTCGGTTGTTGTGGTCTTGCCTGCATCAATATGAGCAATGATGCCGATATTTCTGACTCGTTCAAGTGGAAAAGTACGTTGCATTATTACCTTGATACCTATACGCGATAATGGGAGAAGGCTCTGTTGGCTTCAGCCATTTTATGAGTTTCATCTTTCTTACGAACAGATGAACCCTGACCGGTTGAAGCATCCATCAACTCAGCTGCAAATTTTTCAGAAAATGAGCGGCCAGAGCGTGAGCGGGAAGAGCTTATAATCCAGCGGATTGCTAGAGCAACACGGCGATCTGAAGAAACTTCCATTGGGACCTGATAGGTAGCACCACCCACCCGACGGGGGCGAACTTCCATCATAGGACCAACATTTTTCATTGCAGTTTCCAAGACTTCAATAGGATGTTTGCCTGTTTTTTGTTGAACAATATCAAGCGCATCATATACAAGTGTTGTTGCGACACTTTTCTTGCCATTCTTCATAATATGATGAATGAAGGTCTGGACATAAATACTATTGAATTTAATATCGGGAGGAGTTATTCTCCGTTCCGGACTAGTACGACGCATTTGTCATTCTCCGTTCTTTGATTAATTACTTAGCTTTTGGTCGTTTTGTTCCGTACTTGGAACGACCTTGTCCACGATTGGATACACCAGTACTGTCAAGGGTTCCTCGAACAATATGGTAACGCACGCCTGGTAGATCTTTCACTCGACCACCGCGTACCAGAACGACAGAGTGCTCTTGTAATTGATGACCTTCACCAGGAATATAAGCTGTTACTTCTAAACCATTTGTTAAACGAACACGAGCAATTTTCCGTAACGCGGAATTTGGTTTTTTGGGAGTCATCGTTCGGACGACTGTGCAGACACCACGTTTTTGTGGTGAACCTTTATCCTGTTTCGTTCGGTTCTGCTTCATATTATTGAGTGTGTACAATAAAGCAGGAGCTTTACTCTTGCCTTTTCTGGTCTGGCGACCTTTGCGGATCAATTGGTTGATAGTTGGCACGTTCTCTCGCCTCCAAATTAAAATCTCTGATTTTTTCAATAATTAAGGCCATCGCTCTTGATGATGGCCTCGACAATACGCCGGTTTAACGAACTATAAATGTCCGATAGGCAACGAGGGCAGATTATATCATGGGCGACATTCTCAGTCAAGGAATGCTATTTATTACCCAGGCCTCCAAATCCTCCTCCAAGTCCTAATAAACCGGTTTCCAATCTTGGTGGTTTAGCACGTTCTTCATCCTTTCCGAAGCGTACATTATCACCATTATCCATTACAGCTTCTACTGAAAGGCCCAGCGATTGCAATTCTTTCACCAATACACGGAATGATGCTGGGAGACCAGGTTCTTCGATCTGATCACCTTTGACGATAGCTTCATAAGTTGCTACACGACCCTGAACATCGTCAGATTTTACAGTCAACATTTCCTGCAAGGTATAAGCAGCGCCATAGGCTTCCAACGCCCACACTTCCATTTCACCGAATCTTTGGCCTCCAAATTGTGCCTTACCACCCAGGGGTTGTTGGGTAACAAGACTGTATGGGCCAGTTGAACGAGCATGGACTTTATCCTCAACCAGATGGTGAAGTTTCAACATTGTCATCACACCAACGGTAACTGGTTGATCAAATAGCCTTCCTGTTTTTCCATCGCGGAGAACCATCTTTCCGTAAATCGGAACAGGAGAGCCACTCGCGGCCAAGTGAGCAACCGCTCTTTCTCGTACATTTTCATCGCTTACATCAGAGACATCCTGGTCTTCTGCTACCAGCCATAGTTTCAAACACGCGTTAATTGCATTCGTATCGCGCATTTGAGCAACTTTCTCGCCCATTGTTTCTACTGATTCAAAAGCAATGATTTTATCAGGATCATAACCTTTTTCGCGCAGCCACCCTTCCAATACAGATTGCCTTGCATATTGAAGATCGGAAGATAAGCGATAAATATCATATCCCATATCACCTAACCATTGTTCGAAGTATAGCATTCTTACTTCATCATCATCGCGGATCATTTCTTTAGAATAACCTTGGTCTTTGATCCATTCCCAGGCTTTAATGCCAGTCTCTTTCCACGACTGATCAATCATCCAGGCTCTTGCTAATTCAGCTTCAATCTCCCTTTCATTCGTCCCGTCAAAAACGGGTGTAATGGCACGGAAACCAAGACGTAGAGCAGCCCAGCCTAAATGAACTTCTAATAACTGGCCAATATTCATACGACCAGGAACACCCAATGGATTGAGAATGATATCAACCGGTGTACCATCTTCCAAGAAAGGCATATCCTCCACCGGAATTAGTCGGGAGACAACGCCTTTATTACCATGACGTCCTGCCATCTTGTCACCAGCAGTGATCTTTCGTCGTTGTGCTACGGAAACACGTACCATCATATCCACACCTGCTGAAAGATCATTATTCTCTTCACGGGTGAATACTTTTACGTCCACTACCTTGCCACGTTCACCGTGGGGCATTCTTAAAGAGGTGTCTTTTACATCACGGGATTTTTCTCCGAAGATTGCACGTAACAAACGTTCTTCAGGTGTTAATTCTTTTTCACCTTTGGGAGTGATTTTTCCAACCAGAATATCATTGGGACCAACTTCAGCACCAATGCGGATAATTCCGGATTCATCCAGATCTTTGATGGCATCCTCTCCTACGTTGGGAATATCACGGGTAATTTCTTCCGGGCCTAATTTGGTGTCACGTGCTTCCACTTCATATTTTTCAATATGAACGGAGGTAAAGCGGTCATCTTGCACCAATCGCTCAGAGATAAGGATCGCGTCCTCAAAGTTGCCACCTTCCCAGGAGAGGAACGCCACAACCGCATTCTGACCCAAAGCCAGATGTCCATTCACTGTAGAAGAAGAATCTGCCAGGACATCGCCTTTTTTCAATTGCTGCCCTTTGACCACCGCAGGTCGTTGATCGATACAGGTGCTCTGGTTGGAACGTTGGTATTTTCGTAATTGGTAGCGACGTAAACCATCTTCTCCACGAACGACAACTTCCTTGCCTGTCACCGAAATCACATCACCATCTACCTCAGCGACCAATACCTGCCCGGAGTCTTTTGCTGCGTAACGTTCCATGCCGGTAGAAACGGTTGGAATGTCAGGACGCAGTAACGGGACTGCCTGCGCCTGCATGTTTGAACCCATCAACGCGCGGTTAGCATCATCATGCTCTAGGAAAGGTATCAGCGATGCACTGATACCCACAACCTGGTTGGGGGCAACATCCATATAATTGATATTGTCTTGTGTAGAAATAATAAAATCTGAGTAATGACGGCTCGAAATACGTTCGCTGCCAAACTCAAATTCTGCTGTTAAAGGCGTATTTGCCTGGGCAATGATGAACTTATCTTCAGCATCAGCAGACAGATAATCCACGTTTTTGGAAACAAATGGGACAACCGGAATGCTCTTGCGATTTAATTTCTTGATCTGGGGCAACATTTTACTGGTAATTCGATCACCTTCGCTGACAATCACTTCACCAGTCTTTGGATCCGCCAATGTTTCCTTCACCATGCGATTCAACAATTGTGGATCGTCGCTGCCAAGATATTTAATCACACGACGATAAGGTGTTTCAATGAAACCATATTCATTCACCAGGGCAAAAGTTGCCATACGACCAATCAATCCAATGTTTGGACCTTCTGGGGTTTCAATGGGGCAGATCCGGCCATAATGTGAATGGTGAACGTCACGAACATCGAATCCAGCGCGTTCCCTTCGAAGACCACCTGGGCCAAGCGCTGAGAGAGTGCGTTTGTGACGTAATTCCGCTAATGGATTGGTTTGATCCATGAATTGGGATAACTGACTCGACCCGAAGAACTCCCGTAATGATGCCACCACCGGGCGGATATTCACCAGACTGGTAGGCGTTACGTGTTCCTGGTCACGAATAGACATTCTTTCCTTAATTACACGTTCCATACGGCGCAAACCAACTCGCAGTTTATTTTGGATCAACTCACCTACTGTTTTCACACGACGGTTACCCAAATGGTCAATGTCATCTTTATCAGCTTGATTGTTGTTGATCATGATCAGACGGCGAACCAGTGCCACCACATCCCAAGCTGTGACTGTACGATGGGAAACCGGGATATGATCAGTCAGATCTAGTTTCTGATTTAGTTTATAACGACCAACGCGCTCCAAATCATAATGACGTTGATCTACAATTTGTTCTTCTAAAAATTGGCGGGCATTTTCAACTGTAGCCGGATCCCCAGGGCGCATGCGTTTGAAGAATTCAATCAACGCAGCCTGTGCGATAGTGATCCCAGAGCTGAGATCCCATTCGGGTTCCTGTCGTATAGTGTTCGGAATGAACATTCGATCAGGATCATTATCTACATCCTGGAAAAGAGCTATGAGTTCCTCATCAGTACCTTCTTTTAATGGGCGATCTACCAGACCGTCATCAATTGCTGCTAAGGCACGTAGGAAAATGGTAATTGGGACAGTACGTTTGCGATTGAACTTTAAGATCAGATAATCATTCTTGCGGGTTTCATACTCCATCCAAGCCCCACGGTCGGGAATCAGTTTAGCCATTGCTAATCGATGACCGGTGGAGCGGTCTACAGGTGCTTCAAAATAAACACCAGGAGATCGAATAAGTTGGGATACAACCACACGCTCGGTACCATTAATGATGAAGGTACCTTTCTCTGTCATTTCAGGGAATTCACCCAGGAAAATTTCTTCTTTGATCGGTTCGGAAACGTCAGGACCAGCCAACAATACGGATACTTTTAATGGACAGGCATATGTTAAATCTCTGTCAACACATTCATCAATGGAATGTTTGGGCTCTTCAAACCAATATTTGAGATCCCAATCTTTTAAATCAGGGTTTCGACTCGGAAAATATAACCTCATTCCTTTGTTATATGATTCAATCGGGGAAATTTCATTAAACAAATCTCCCAGCATCACATCTTTTAAACGTTGAAACGATTCCAATTGAACTTTAATCAATTGGGGTAAATCAAAGATTGCAGGAATTCTTCCATAAGACTTAACTGGCAAAAATGACATGTTTTTCTCCTGGCGATATTAACCTTAATGGAAGAACCGCCTATTCTCCCATTCTAAAGGTAAAATGCAATCAGATATTATAGCAAAGTCAAGCCGTGTGGTCAAGAAGCAATTCTTAGCCTGTGTTCCCAGAAAATCAATTTTTTGGCTTATTTGCCTTCTATCCACTTGTTTTTACACCATCTCATTGGTCGAAGATATACAATCTCGGTATGAATGTCTTTGTGTGCCTTGATTTCAATCAAACCAATAGAAGGCCCTTGTTGGTGTTGTGAGTGATCATAGCCTGAGCCCGGATTAAAATATAACTTTCCTTCCACCCAACGATTTTCCGATCGATGTGAGTGACCAAAAATAATTACATCAAAATCTTGCTCCAGTTTGGAAAATTTCTTAACAAAGCGCTCAAAGCGATATCCCAGCAGCCAGTGTGGCAATTTATCCCAGAAATATGAAATTAAATTCCCATAACCATGGGTAATCAGTATCTTTACTTCATTAATAATGATTTCATTAACGGTTGGTAATTGCCTGATGCGCCACCAGTCTCGGTTCCCCCGCACAGCCTGGACGGGGGCAACCTTTTCCAACTTTTTCAATACATCTGGAATAGAAATATCACCGGCATGGATAATCAGATCAACTTTTTGTTTACGGAAGATAGGAATAATGTCCGGATGCAAATCCCCCACCCGGTCAGGAATGTGGGTATCAGAAAGAACACCGATAAGAACATTTTTTTTAACGTTGCTCGTTTCCAACAAAATTTATACAGTTCCTTCCTGAATTACCAAATCATCTTCCCTTTTCTTTTGTTCGTATTTGTTGAAGAATAACCATGTAGAAAGAATTGAAAAGCAGTAAATACTGGCTGTAATCAAGAATAACGGTTGAAAACCATATCGGATTTGAATTAATCCTGAGAGAAATGGACCGATTGCCCAACCAGCAGTCCAGGCATTGCTGATCAGACTATTCACAACCCCTTGTTCATGCTCATCCACATTCTCCATACAAAACGCATTGTATAGCGGAACAGCCATATTCATTAACATACCACTCAATAAATAACCTATGGCTGCTAACCAGAGATATGGCGAAAAGGCCAGCACCAATAAGAACACTATGCTACTAGCTTGGGTTAAAACTACTACCCGTATTTTACTGTCAAAAATTTGACCAATCGTGGGCCCAATAATTGAACCAATTCCTACAAATAATGCACTGAGACTAATACGACACCAAGAGGACTGCTCTTAATATTAAAATGTCTCTGAAAAATAAAGATTCATATAGGGAATTGTGATGGCTGCCCCAAACCCTAAAAGCATTTCTGGTAATACCAATTTCCATGTAAAACCCTTTTGGATCGTTTGTTTTAAAAGATCCCATTGATTTGATTTGATGAAATTATTGTCAATCTTTTTTCTCTGGGCTCTTTTAATAATAAAGATCGGAATCAGCGCAAAGAGTCCAAGGATGACACTGACCAACAACACCGATTGAAATGCTTGCGCGCTATCTGCTGGAATTTTCAGCATAATCCACCAAACCACCCCGGCATTTGCCCTGCAAATATATTTCCAAGCGCCCCAGCGAGAGTGCTCAATCCAAAATTAAGGCTGAACATCAGCGCACGATTATCGGTTTGTGAAACCTTCATCATGAATGGTGCTTGGCTAATAAAGTACAAAGAATTACCTACTCCACCTAAAAATGCCATCCGGATCAGTAGTACTTGAGATTGAACAAACAATTGCAGTCCCATTCCGGTTGTGGACATTACTATACCTATAATCATTGCTGGTTTACGACCAATGCTATCAGATAACATCCCCATAAGGATGCCCAGCAACAAACCAGCAATCCATGGCACTGAGTTTATCAATCCCAAAAATCTTTTTCGTAACCCCGTGCCAGAATAAAGAAATTAAAAAATAATTGCCATGTACTAAAAATAATGCCGTTGAGAATGGTCGCCAGTAAAAACAATCTTGCGCTTTGCGGAAATGTCTTCATTTGCTGCCAAGTGCTCGTCGATGATGTCAAGGTGGTTAAGTTCCTAAAATTGCTTTAATTTCCTGGATAGCCTGTGATGTCTGCGTAAAATGCACTGTTTTGAATCCCAATGCCTGCGCTGCCTGGATGTTCTCGATAAAGTCATCCACAAAGATCGTTTCCCCTGAGACAACTTGCAACTTGTCCAACATCCATTGATAAAATTTTGGGTCAGGTTTTGCCATTTTTGCTTCAGCAGAAAAAACGGATACATCAAAAATATCCAAAAAGTCAAACCTGCTCGTTAATTGATTCCTAGCGCCATTCCAGGCATTGGATAACAAACCGAGTGCATACTTTTTTTTTAATCCCCTGGCGTACTCATGTAGATCCTGATCCAAATAATCCCCTCGCCAAAAATCGTCCCTAAACCGCTCCAACTGATGATCATTCAGGTTAAAATGGCTGGCGATGAACTCCCAATGATCGGACTCGTCCACAGCCCCAACCGTTGCCCTACGAGCTGTCTCCGATTGAAAAACTACCTCGCTCAATTCATCATAACTTAACCCTAAACGTTGTGCTAATTGACCTCTGGGATTTTTGTCTTTTGTTTGAACAAAAACCCCCCCCATATCAAAAACAATGGCTTTAATGATATCCGCTGGCATGAATCCTCCTGAAAATTCAATTCTATCACGAGCTAGTTCGTGTGAGTGCTTTCTTCCCACTCACTTTTTAGAATCCCCATGCGATACATATCCCAACGTCTTCCATCACGATTCAGAAATTTTCGTTGAACACCTTCTAACTTAAAGCCAGCTTTTTCGTAAGATTTTACGCCTCTTGGATTGTACTCAAAAACAGTCAGACTAATATGATGAAGATTTAGTATGCCAAAACCATATCTCAGGATCTCCCGCATGGCATCCGTGCCGAATCCTTTGCCCCAGTTTACCGGATCACCAATCGAAATCCCAACAAAGGCGTTGCTATGTTTTCCCTGAAAGCCTGATAATCCAATTTCTCCAATCACAATATCATTTTCTTTGGACTTTGATGATAAAGAAAGCAAACTTATCCGAGTACTCATTTTCTTCCATCCATTTTTTGATACCTTTTCAATGGAGAAAAGCAAAGCGATATCACCATCCATCAGACGTAAATATTCACAATTTTTGCGCCAATTCGCAAAGATTTTTGAATCTCGCTCTGCTTCGCATCGGTACCAGATCTTACCTTTTCTCCAACCAGATAATTTTCCATCATCATGCTTTCACCTCCTGCATCGCTTCCCATTCAGGTCTGAGTATTCCATACAAATATTCATCCCAATATCGATGATCATAATAGATTACACCTCTACTCAATGCATCCCGAATGAAACCATTTTCTTCCAATATCTTTCCAATCTCACGTTCAAATTCAGGTACATCAACCTCAATCCGATAAAGATTTAACTCATAAAAGGCAAAGCGAAGGAAAAGTGGAATGATTTGTCGATCTGCCTTTCCGTAATACTTCGTATCACCAATCGCGATAACCAACCATCCCACTGCATGATTCCACATGATATGCATCTGAACAAAACCAATCAGATGGTGGTCCACTTTGGTCCTGATGGCAAAGTGGACCACATTTCCAGTCTTCACCAACTTTTTTCTCAATTTTCTCATACTTCTTCTTCAACTCGTTTTTGGACAAAGGTTTGATGAAACTATCACACCAATATCGGGCATATCGCAGATTCAAAGAAAAATCGGAATCAATTTCTGGATCCTTTTCAAAATCAATCTCTGTGAGTACAAAATCCTGACTTTCAAATAATTTATCATTGATCATGTTGCCTCCTATAAACTAACCTCAAACACCTAATAATTGATTTAACGGAACTTTCTTTGCTTCAAATACATTTCCATCCACATCGAAAAATTCGATATCTTCAACACATTCAGTTAGAGCAAACATCTTGTCATTCAAAACTGAATCTTTGAAAATTTCTTCCAGATCAGCAAACAGGACTTTTTCAATCATACCTTTGCGAAAGTCTGCTTCCATTTCTTGAAAGGCCAGGATATTTGCATTTTCCAAATCAAAAATGTCCATATAAACCGCCACTAGCTTTTCTTCTTTCATAAAGCGACGCACATAATCCAGACAGATAAACAAGCGTCTCTTCGCTGAATAACAATAAGGTTGGTCTTCCTTTAGACATCCGCGGACATAAATACCAAATGAACCATTTGTGCCTGCGGCTTTAAAATTTAGATAATCTACTCGATGTGTATTTGATTGCATCATATCGCTCAACATAGTTGGCCTCCTTTTCAGTCAGCCGGATCGTTATTTTCTGCCAGTCAGGCTATCGCCTATCCATCACATTCTGCTTTTCTCTCATCAGTGACCTCAAAATAAAATCAGGTCACCGGTTTTCAACACCCGTGACCTGATTCAAAAAGCAGAGGGAAATAAAAAGGCCACGGGGGTTCGTCACACCCGTGGCCGTCATTTAATGAATATTAACTAACGACAAGCAGGCGCATTACGATAAGGAACGGAACCAGCACCACCGATTAAGCTGGTTGCGCGGATTCGAACGACCAGAGTGTTGAAGAGTTTATTGCTCATGTTGCGCCTTCCTTTCTTTTTAAGATAAGTAAATTTTAACACCAGTTTTTTATCTGTGTCAAGGTTTTAATCTTAAATTAATCTAAAATAATTAAATATACAACAGGCGAAGATAGATGTACATAATTTATTAGTTTCTAAGAAAAGAAGTGATCATAATTTCAATTGAGACATATAATTAATATGAGCAACCAAAGAATCATCCTAAAGATTTATGCATATTTTCATACAATTTCTTCATGAAAATCATATTCAAAAAGTCATCACAAGAGGAGCTTATGGCTAAAACGATCATCCCACCCAAAAGAATAAATCCAACTTCTCCTAAAAAGAACCGAACCCTGGGCGTATTTTTGTTTATTTTGATTTTTATCGTCCTCGTTTATGCATTGCGTCCGGGGGTCTACACAATACAACCAGTTGATGCTGTACAGGAAGGAATGACCATTATTTATATCTTCCGAGGAGCTGATAAACCCTTTTACACCTCCTTACATCCCGAATGCTTTTATTCACCCACTTCGGTGTCATTAATCTGTAATGCGATGCTGAAATCAGAATTGGAAAGCCTTTCTGGACGGATAATTTTGAGATTGCCATATAATCATTCAGCCTACTTAAAAGGCTCCGATGGGATCGAGCCAGGTTTTATTGAAGACTAGTATTCCTAACCTGAAAATTCTTGTGAAATAAACCACACTGAAAACCTTGACGTCAGTGAAGAGTGAGATAAAATAGAAATGTCTGGGGCGGTGGCGGAATTGGCAGACGCAGAGGACTTAAAATCCTCCGGTGAATAACCTTGTGGGTTCAAGTCCCACTCGCCCCACAAAGTCGCAATTAAATTTGCGACTTTTTATTTAAATTTTCTGATATCATCCATTTATAATCAAAATTGAGTAATCTGGAGAAAGAATTTTATGAATCAGTTTGTAAAAGAGTTCATTAAATCGAAGCGTATTGCCGTTGTGGGGGTATCGCAATCTGAAACAAAATTTGGCAATTCTGTTTACCGAGCGTTAAAAAGCAAAGGATATGATGTAATTCCCGTTCATCAAACCATGGAAAATTTCGATCAGGATCTTTGTTATAAAACGATTCAAGCAATTTCACCTAAAGTAGATGCGGTTTTGATCAATGTCAAAAAGGGTAATGTAAAATCAATTTTAGATGATGCTCACCAAGCAGAGATTAAAAAAATCTGGTTGCAACAAGGATCCGAAACACCTGAAACGGTGCAATATGCCCAAATGCTAGGCTTGAATATTGTTTCCGGGAGTTGCATTTTGATGTATGCCGAACCAGTTAAAAGTGTACATGCAGTTCATCGCTGGATTTGGCGGTTAATCAAAAAATATTAAATCAAGTATTGCTTAACTTCATCAAGTATATGTCATTAATTGTCCAATTACATTCGTAATTAGCTTGATTTTTCTTCCGCTATGCTCTTTAATAGAGACTGCTAAGTATTTATTAACCACTAATAATAAAGCGAGTTTGAAAGGAGAAATGCTTCATGAGTAATAAACCCGATGTACGACCGTTTAAAGCAATTCCATTAAAAAGAGTTACTCCAGTTCCATCCGATATTGATATTGCGCAGGCTTCGGAGTTAAAACACATCACTACCATTGCCGAGGAATTAGGCTTGCTTCCGGAAGAATTGGAACAATACGGTGCCTACAAAGCCAAGGTCAAGTTGGAAGTTTTGGAACGCCTGAAAGATATTCCCAATGGAAAATACATTGATGTGACAGCCATTACTCCCACCCCGTTAGGGGAAGGGAAAACAACCACAACCGTCGGTTTGAGTCAGGCATTGGGAGCACATCTCAATAAACGCGTCATCACCTGTATCCGACAACCCAGCCAGGGACCAACCTTTGGCATAAAGGGTGGAGCTGCTGGTGGTGGTTATAGCCAGGTCATCCCCATGGAAGAATTCAACCTGCATCTAACTGGTGATATTCACGCAATAACCGCTGCCAATAACCTGCTCGCAGCTGCCATTGATGCAAGAATGTTCCATGAATCTAACCAATCTGATCAGCGCTTGTTTGAGAATTTATTCCCCTTAGATAAGAAGGGTAAACGACATTTCTCCGTTGGGATGCAGCACCGCAAACGAAAATTAGGTATCGAGACAGATGATCCAGATCTAATGACCGAAGAACAAAAAAGCCGCTTTGTGCGTTTGGATATCGACCCGGATTCGATCACCTGGAAACGTGTAGTCGACACAAACGATCGTTTTTTGCGAGGAATCACTGTTGGTCAAGGGCCGGATGAAAAAGGTCGCACGCGGGAAACTGGCTTTGATATCACAGTTGCCAGTGAAATTATGGCGATTCTGGCATTGACGACTGATCTACGCGATATGCGCGAAAGATTTGGTCACATCGTGATCGGTACCAGTAAGAATGGTGAAGCCATCGATGCCAATGACATCGGTGTTGCCGGCGCTTTGACCATACTAATGAAAGATGCAATCAAACCCAATCTGATGCAAACACTGGAAGGGACTCCTGTGTTTGTCCATGCCGGTCCATTCGCCAATATTGCCCATGGAAATAGCTCGATCCTGGCAGATAAAATTGCCTTGAAACTGGCTGATTTTGTGGTAACAGAATCTGGTTTCGGTGCAGACATGGGTATGGAAAAATTCTTTGACATCAAGTGCCGTTATTCCGGATTAATCCCGGATGTGGTCGTTCTGGTGGCAACCATCCGCGCACTAAAGATGCATGGTGGCGGGGCAAAAGTAACCGCCGGAAGGCCATTAGACCGTGCTTATGTAGAAGAAAATCTTGAGTTATTAGAAGCAGGTTTACCGAACATGCTCCACCACATTAAAATCGCTAAGAAATACGGTGTGCCTGTTGTTGTAGCTGTCAACAAATTCTTCACTGATACCGATGCGGAATTAGAACTCGTCCGCAAAGCAGCTATTGAACAGGGTGGAGCCTTAGATGCTGTTGTTAGTGAACATTGGGAATTTGGTGGCGAAGGAGCCGTAAAACTGGCAGAAGCTGTTATTAAAGCCAGTGAAGAAAAACATGATTTCAAATTCTTGTATCCTCTGAACGCTACAATTAAAGAAAAAATCGAAACGATTGCAAAAGAAATCTATAATGCAGTTGGTGTCGATTACTCCCCAGAAGCAGAAGCCAGAATTGCGGTTTACGAGCGTCTCGGGTTTGGAGATTCGACCATTTGTATGGCAAAAACACATCTTAGCATCAGTCATGATGGAAACTGGAAGGGTGTCCCCTCTGATTACCGCTTACCCATCAGCGATATTCGGGCATCCGTGGGTGCAGGCTTCTTATACCCATTGGTAGGTGAAATGAGAACAATGCCAGGCCTTTCCACCAGACCAGCATATTTTGACATGGATCTGGACCCCGAAACAGGCGAAATATTAGGCTTGTCTTAAAAGAAACGTTTTGTTGATAAAAAAAATCACTCCTCTTGGGGAGTGATTTTTTTTATTTCTTGATCAATTTTTGCTGGAGAGCCATTGCCACTGCTTCCGTGCGACTGGACACTCCTAATTTGGATAAAATACTGCTGACATGAAATTTCACCGTCGAGCGGCTGACAAACAGCTTCTCAGAAATCCCCACATTGCTCATACCATCTGTCATCAATACCAACACTTCTTCTTCGCGTTTTGTTAAACCATAATCAGGTTTTCCAGGTTTTACAGCTGCATGAATTAATGCCTGTGCTGCTTCGGGAGCAAGGGTAGGTTTACCATCATAAGCTGCCCGAATGGCGTTCGCCAGTTCATCCGCAGATACATTCTTTAACAAATAACCAATTGCACCAGCTTGTAGCGCCGCTTGCACTAGCTCGTCTTCCTTAAAACTTGTCAGGGCGACAACCTGTATTTCCGGCCATTTTTGTCGGATCTCCTTGGTTGCCGCAGCGCCATCCATGACCGGCATTACCAGGTCCATTAAAATGACATCTGGTTTTTCTTTTTCACAAACCTGAAGCGCTTCCTTGCCATCTTTTGCTTCTGCAACTAAATCAAGGTCATCAAAAACATATAGAAATGCGCCTAAACCGCTGCGCACTACAGCGTGGTCATCAACCAGCATAACTCGTATGGGTTTTTCAGGGCCCATAATCACTCCTACTTCAGGAAATTTTCTTTATGGAAATAGTATTTCTATTATACATAATTTATTCATTTTCGAGCGTTTTCTCGTCTTCGAAACGTTGGGATAAAATCTCCAATAATTCAGGGGAAAGCTCTTCTCCTGCTTCCATTTTATCCAGCAACTCAGACATGGTCATGCCAACCTCAATCAGTCGCAGCTGTAACCTTAAATCCAGAATACTTCTATCAGATACAGGCAAGGCTGATTCAAAAATACTCAAACCTTTTAAATAATAATCTTTGGCTTTGTCCGTATCACCCTCCTGGTGGTGTATACCGCCTAGATTGGCGTAGGAAGCTGCTAATTTCAAATTGCTTGTCTGATTTACAGACTCGAATATTTTAATTGCCTCACAATAATGGTCCTTTGCACCTTGTGCATTGCCAATGGTTTGTAATATCATACCTAAACCATGCTGAGCCTCAGCAACATCCAGATGGTTTTCTCCATAATAATTCTTTCGTTTGGACAATGCGAGCTCTAATTGAGCCCTTGCACGTGGCAAATCACCAATCAAAATTAAAGCCATGCCGAGATTGTAATGACCAGACGCAACCAGGTAATGGTCTTTACCGAAATTTTGCGTGTTTAATTCCAGCGCTTTTTCAAGATGAATAATCGCTCCATCCAAAACATTCATGTCAATTAATACCTGACCAAGGTTATTATGACCAATCGCCACGGCAGGGTCTTCTTTTCCCAGAATTTTCTTATCGATAATAATGGCTTGCTCAAAACATTTCTTGGCATCCTCAAAGCGACCCATCCGGTGCATTGCACTCCCCAGGGCATTCAAGTTCTCTGTATGCTCAACACTATCAACCCCTGATACTTTTTCTACAATCAACAAAGCCCGACGGATAAACTTGACCGCCTCTTCATTTTCTCCAGTTTGAAGCTTAAATCTTCCTAAAACACCAAACAATAAACCAGCAGTAGAAATTTTATTAATTTGTCCCTGTTGGGCTAATTTTTTAGTATGGCTCTCGTAAGGTTCAAATTCTTTGACTTTTTCAAATGGAAGGATAATTGCATGTAATGCTCTGCTGGTTGACTGTAATATTTCTCGTTTTTGAATAGGGTTAGCAAGTTCCTGGACCACAGAACTGACCTGAGCCTTGATTGTAAAACCACTATCCGACCGGTGAAGAAAATTCATTGAAACTAAAAAATCTAATTTTTGTTTTAATTCTTCCTCTTGATCAATCCCAGAGACATGCATCAATAAATCCAGGGGAAGGATTTCATCAGCGGCTAACCAACTACAGGTTATTAATATCTTTTGAAAATTTGAATCGATATTCTTAAATAATTCCATCAATGAATTCTTGTCAATGTCATGCACAGCGGTCATTTAACTTCTCCATTTCTAATGATGGGTAGATATCAGGAATAAAAACGGATTAAAACCTGATTAATACCTTCTATTGAATTCGAATCATCCACCGATTTGCATCATATTTCTGTTTTCAGGGGAATGGTTCAATAATAATTCGTGCCGGGCTGGTTTTAGTTTGATCACCCTGGCGATCAGTTCTGAGATATCCTCACCTGCCCGCATAGCAGCCAGAAGTGGAACTTCAAAATCACTCATCAAGCAGGGACGCAGATTTCCATCCGCGGTCAGACGCAAGCGATTACAGCGGCTACAAAAATGATCATCATCCAGAGGTGAAATAAAGCCTACAAAACCTTTTGCATCAGGGATTTGATAAAGTTTTGCCGGACCAAGTTGTTCTGGTTGGTAAACTGGTTTTAGATTCATATGCTGGTAGCGTTCCAGCACTGTGCGAGTTGATAAATAACATTCAGAAGGATCAGGGAACCCTTCTCCCCATGAAACTTGATTTTGAATTGGCATGAGCTCTATAAAACGCACATGCCATGCATTTTCCCTGGTTAAATTCATAAAATCAGGGATTTCATGATCGTTGATACCAGACATCATGACCATATTAATCTTCAGCGGTAAAAGACCATGTTTTTCTGCTGCTTCAATTCCTCGCCAAACAGTTGCTAAATCACCATAGCGAGTAATTTTCTTGAACAAATCTGGGTTTAGCGTATCAAAACTGACATTAACCCTGGTTAATCCAGCATCTTTTAAGGCTTCCGCATATTTTTCCAGTAAAAAGCCATTGGTTGTAATCGTAATTTCGTTTATTCCTGATACCTGCCGAATCATTTCTACCAAATCAACGATTCCTTTTCTCACGAGAGGTTCCCCCCCGGTCAAACGAATTTTTGATATTCCATTCTCCGCCGCAACCCGAACCACCTCAACAATTTCTTCAAATCTCATCATCTCGGAATGTTCTCGTGGCGCAACGCCTTCAGCCGGCATACAATAAACGCACCGAAAATTACATAAATCTGTGACCGATATTCTCAAATAATTGATCGTTCTACCAATAGAATCTTTCAATAGTGATACCTCGTAGAAAATTATTTTGTATATTACTCAGGCAAACTAAACTTCGTAATAATTTGATTCTGAAAATAAGTATAACAAAAATTACCATCAACCAAACAATATTGGATAATTAAGTGTAAATTAATACAATTCAGGGAATTAATCATATTTGTATCACAGCCTCTGAAGAATTTTCAGAGGCTGTGATGATATTAATAATTATTCTTCTACATACAATTTGTAGGCGTATGTTTCTTCAGGTACCTGATCTTTTGGATATACATCAATAGCCAACTCATCTTGTTTTGGACAAACATCCACACACAGGCCACAACCAACACATCCTGAGTCATCCATCACCCGAGGGAATACACCACGTATACCTTCAACTTCCACCAGTTCAAAGCAGTCATACGGACAATTATCATAACAATCCATACAACGGACACAGGTATCAAAGTTTACTTTGGCGATACCAATAACGGCTTTCCGTTTTTCCTCAAGTGAGAGAGGTGGTATCGCATGACTGGGACAAACCTGGCCACATAGGTTGCAGTCATACTCACAGCGCCCAGAGAATGGATCCATAATCGGGGTAAACAGTGACTCCCATCCACCTTCTGTGACAGCAGGTTGAATGATATTGCCCGGACAGGCTTCAATACATTGATCACAACGAATACATTTGTCCAGGAAATCTTCACCTGCGCCTGGAGGACGCATGACACTCGCCTTGGCTGCTTTCACTTTACCAACATCGGTTGCCAGTAAACCAACAGCGATGGCACTGGTCGCAACCGTTGCAATGGCTTCTCGTCGGCTGGGATCAAATTCATAGTTCCATCCACCCATCTTGCCTTTTTCAAAGGTGATCGCAAGTTTTGGACAAGGAACTGCACAATCCATACACATAATGCATTCTGCTGGATCGCTCTTGAAATCATTTTCAGGGCTGATAGCACCCATCGGGCAGATAGCTGCACATTCGCCGCATTGAACACAACTCATCTGACTGACGCGCCGTTTGACCCAAGAGAATTTTGATCCCAGTCCAATTAAGGCACCTAATGGGCATAAGTAACGGCACCAGAACCTCTTTTCTACCAGGTTTAACAGTAAAACCAGCAAAAAAGGAACGCCAATCAACCACCAGCTGAATCCTGGCCAAATGAAGTCTTTTTTATCAGCCATTTGGAAGTATTCCATGACTGGTTTTGCGCCGGTTGTAATCCCACGAATAATAATGGTAATCGGTTCAAAATACATAAAAGCCAGGCTGCCAAAAACAGCCATGACCAGAATAGTGAAAAGAATGACGTATTTCACTTTTCGTAACCATTGCACTTTAATTCTGCGGCCTCTGAAGCCGAAAAGCTCCAACACTGCTCCCAATGGGCAGAACCAGGCACACCATACACGGCCTAACAAGATTGTCACCACGACTGTGATCAAGGCTGGCCAATAATTCGCAATGAATTCGCGCCCGCCAATCATGGCTGTAAGGGCTTGCAGCGGGTTGAGACGTGAGAACAAATTGATCGGGGTTCCCGAACCAGATCCAACGCCAGCTGTCAATGTAAAGTACATCAGCACCAGGAAAAGTGCCAGGGCTGCATATTGAACGACAATTCTGACCCGTTTCCAGACCAGATCCTTCGCTTTTACGGTCTTACCGATTTCAGTTCCACCCAGATGGGTTATTGCTCCCGTTGGGCAGTAAGGCACACACTTGTTACAGGTATCACAGATCGCCTCGTGTGTATTGAAAGCCGTCGTGACCACCCTTTCAGGGGCTCTACCTTTAAAACCAAGCACATGATTTTCAGCAATTTCATCACAGGCCCGAACACACAAACCGCACAGGATACAATCACTTTCGGGGTCAGCAGCAGGGAATGAAGGTTTTTCCACACCTAATGTTGCTGCCATTCTCTGAACAGCAGGAACTTCTGGGCAGCGTGAGAGAATGAAATTTGCCATCACCTTACGGGTTTGTAGAACATCAGGCGAATCGGTTTCAATAACCATCCCATTTGTAACCTGTGTATTACAGGATGTGACGATGGCTGAGCGGCCATTATTCTTAGATTCGACCAGGCATAATCGACAGGCTCCATAAGGTGAAACGTCCTCATGGTGGCAGAGCGTGGGAATATAAATATCATTCTCACGAGCTACTTCCAGCAGGGTTTTTCCTTCGGCAACTTCATAATTTTTTCCGTTTATTGTCAGATTTATCATCGCATTCTCTCCCTATCTGACCACAACTGCATTGAAATTACAGACGTCACGGCAAACACCACAACGTATGCAAATGTTTTCATCAATGACATGTAGTTTTCCTTTCTCGCCTGAAATAGCTTCAACCGGACAATAGCGTGCACAAAGTGTGCAGCCTGTACATTCTGGGTCGATGATTTCGAATGTTATCAAGGCTTTACAGACGCCTGCCGGGCACCTTTTATCGCGAATATGGGCTTCATATTCCTCTCTGAAGTACTTCAAAGTCGTAAGCACCGGATTCGGAGCTGTCTGGCCTAAACCACATAGGGATCCAATCTTGACAGCATTGGCAAGTTCTTCCAATACTTCGAGATCGCCTTCCTCACCATATCCCCGGGAAATATAATCCACAATTTCCCACATCCGCTTCACACCTTCGCGGCAGGCACTGCACTTGCCACAGGATTCGAATTTACAGAATTCGAGGAAGTATCGGGCAACATCCACCATGCAGGTATCTTCATCCATGACAATCACGCCACCCGAACCCATAATGGACCCGGCGTCTCGAAGACTGTCATAATCCATTGGCAGGTCAAACATGCTTTCAGGGATACACCCTCCTGAAGGACCTCCCGTTTGAACTGCTTTCACCTTCTTACCATTTGGGACACCCCCACCAATTCCTTCGACAAGTTCGCTGATACTGATGCCCATGGGCACTTCTACCAAACCGGTATTATTGATCTTTCCAACCAAAGAGAAGATCATTGTGCCCCGATTTTTATCATTTCCAATACTGGCAAACCAGTCAGCTCCATTATTGATGATGTGTGGAATCCATGCCCAGGTCTTAACGTTATTGATATTGGTTGGTTTTCCCCACAACCCACTTTGAGCT
Source organism: uncultured Anaerolineaceae bacterium (assembly GCA_942491385.1). Taxonomy (GTDB): domain Bacteria; phylum Chloroflexota; class Anaerolineae; order Anaerolineales; family Anaerolineaceae; genus UBA6170. The sequence continues at coordinate 48,285 of CALOAF010000002.1, forward strand.
GGATAGGGAGGTCTGGTGCGTGGTTCTCCCACACGCCCCTCAATGGATGCCATCATAGCTGTTTCTTCACCACACACAAAAGCACCGGCACCAAGTTGTACTTCTACATCAAAACTGAAGTCGCTCCCTAAAATATTGTCTCCTAAAAAGCCATATTCCCGGGCTTGCAGAATCGCCTTTTTGATCATTTTCACTGCCAACGGGTACTCGTGGCGAATATATATAAATCCTTTGCTGGCACCAATGGCATACGCGCCTAAGATCATCCCTTCCAATATGCTATGTGGATTTCCTTCAATAATGCCCCGATCCTGAAATGCACCCGGATCCCCTTCATCCGCATTGCAGATAATATATCGCTGGTCTGCTATTTCTTTTCGGCACAATTCCCACTTGATCGCTGCTGGAAATCCAGCCCCACCCCGCCCACGCAGGTTAGCTTTTTTTACTTCTTCCATCACCTGATCAGGAGTCATCTCGAACATTGCTTTGGAAACTGCTTTATATCCTCCACCTACAATATAATCTTCAATTTTTTCAGGATCAATCGCACCGCTGTTTTTTAATAAAACACGAGTTTGTTTTTTATAAAATGGTATTTCATCCTCATGAACAATTTTATTTTCTGTGATCGGATCAGTATATAACAATCGATCGACTACTTTTCCATTCACAATTGTTTCAGAAATAATAGTCTTGGCATCTTTAGGTTTGACATGCGTATAAACAAGTTTTTCCGGGTGAATAACGACCAAAGGTCCTTGTTCACAAAATCCATGACAGCCAGTCGTTTTTAATTCTACTTTTGCATCCAATCCTTGATCATGGATGGCATTCCTGAACGATTCCGCCACCTCAGCCGATTCCTGTGACCGGCATCCGGTTCCCCCACACACCAAAATGACAGGCTTGGACGCATCCCTGGCAGACAGAATTTGCTGGCGTTGTTTTTCCAATTCTGAAGGTAAAATTCTTTCAGTCATCAGCGACAGCCTCCTTCTCTACAGATTTTTTAATCACACGTTCAACTTTACTGACAGACATATTGCCATACTTTTTATCGTCAATTGTCAACACAGGAGCAATTGCACAACATCCCAGACAGGAAACTTCTTCAAGAGTGAATTCCTGATCCTCTGTCGTCTCACCAGGGGCTATTTTTAATACCCGATCTACCTGGTCCACCAGCATATTACTACCGCGAACATGACAGGCTGTTCCGTTACAAACAGTAATAATATGTTTCCCTCGCGGTTCCAGTTTAAAAACTTTATAAAAAGCCGCAACCTGATAAATTCTAATCATCGGGACATTTAATTGTTCAGATAATTTTTCTAATGCTTCCGGTGGCAGATAATGAAATTCTTCCTGGACTGCTAACATTGCCTGGATAAGATCATTTTCATCCTTACCGTGATCACCTATGATTGTTTCAACTTTGATAATATCGATTGCCATAAGTTTTAATCCCTTTCTGTTATGTAGTTATTAATAAAATTATTTGGATTTATTAATTAGAATATATTTCGTCTCGGTGATAATGACCAGGGACATGCAGCCACACAATTTGCACAATCAATGCCACCATTCTCTTGCCAGAACATATAGCATTTTTCCACATCCACCGGCCAACGTAATATTCCTGGACGATTAGAAATGGAAGTTTGCTCTGTTGTACGCTCATCAAATTGAATTGCCCTTGCTGGGCAAGCCTGAGCACAGGCATGACAGGTTTCACAATAGGAGCGAATCCCAAAATCGATTGGTTTATCTGGAACAAGCGGCATATTGGTATAAACTTTGCATAATCTCTGGCGCGGACCGAATTCAGGGCTGAGCATCAGTCCGATCCGGCCGAATTCCCCTAAACCGGCACTGATTGCCAGCGGAATACTTTGTGCGGTGTCATTGCCGGATGGAATAGCAGGGTATCCCAACATGCGAATGTACTTAGCCAGCGATGAGGAAATTTCTGCCATATTCGAATAAGCCAATGCGGTGGCAGCGCTTGCTTCGGGACCTGGTGAAAGATCGATCTTATCCCACTTCATTTCTATGCCCATGACAATTGCATACTTATAATTCATTTACTGGACCAGCATTCCCGGTAAATGGTTCAAAATAATTCTCATAAACCCAGCGTGGATCAATTTCTGTGATCCCCACCAGGTCAGCCCCATAAAACCTGGCAACCTTTTTGATTCTCTCACTCATTTCAGTGGAATCTTCTATTTTATATTTTTGAGGATTTACTTCATCCTCCCAGCCATATAATCCATCGTTATCACGAATATGTCCAAAATAGCCGGGATAATATGGATGGAAGCTGCCGGCTTTATCATCTACCTGGATTGCACCGGCAACAAGCGCGTTTCCCTCCTGAAATTCAGGGTCGGTAAGGGTGACAAATGGCATTACGTTACCTACACGCGTTTGATATTCTTCATCCCAGGCGATCCGTGAGAATATCGTGTTTTTTTCATCAAACCGTTTTACATCCAGCAAATATTCCGTAAATGTTGGCTCTTCCACCAGGTTTATTTCGGGCAACAACCTGACATGCACGTTTAATAAATGATCCTGCATGTCCTCCATTTTGGTGAACCGTTCTCCACATGCCTGACAGAACCATGTATTGATCTTTGGAGGAGTCACCGGCGTATTTGTTGCTTCAGGTGTTATGAATGTATGTGGAGATGTAGGAACTGTTTTATAACCCTCATATTGAATTTGGGCATCCGATAATGCATTTTGATTATTCTCAGGCGCGCATGCGGACAAAATTTCTGCTGCTCCGACGCTTATACCTAGCAGACCCGCAGCACGGAGAAAATCTCTACGGTTAATTTCTCCCATGTGAAGCATTCTTAACACTTCGGCTATTTTTTGATCCATATTTATCTTCTCAATTCGATATTATTCAGCATCCCGAATTGCCAGGTAGTCAATAACCAATTCCTTTTGTTCTGCGGTTATTTGCATTCCAGCCATTTCCATTCTATCTACAGTTGACTGCCACATCTCGCGGGAATACTTGGCATTGTCAACCTGAACAATGGAATGACAGGTGCTGCATTTCGTTTGAACCAAGGCTTGTCCTGGGTGTGGAGTTGGTGCGACTGGTTCTTGTGAGCCACATCCTACTAAGACAATCGCCGCAAGCACTAAAACAATAATCAATGTGTATGTGAATTTCATTTTTCTAGCCTCCATTTTCTTTGTTTAGAATTCTTCATCATTTGGACCGTTATCATTCGATAACCAATAAAAACTAAATTTTTCTGTAAACTTTTTATGGAAAAACCCAGATAAAACGCCTAAGATAGTGGCAGCGATAGCTAAATATAATCCCGGTTGTATCAAAGTATAAACATCTACAAAAGCAAACCCACCATAGCTTCCCACCCCATGACCTTGAATTGGAACCTCGTACAACGCTGCTACTCCTCCTATTCTGACCAGAAACCGCCAGATAGCCAATCCGACCAGCACCCCAGCACTGGATAAAGCAATTGCAATTCCTTTTCCTTTAATAAATGATCCTACAATTAATAGAAAAATACAAGTCAACAAGAGAGAAAATAAGACCGTCATTTGCGGACTGCGTGTATAGCCAATAAACTCACTGGCAGGACCATCAATCAGGTAGGGATAAATATCGGTTGGTCTGTTCATCACAGAAACCTCTATCGTCCACCAGGGGTAAAGCATCGAGATGATCAATAAGACGCTGGCCAAGAAAGCCAGAGGATCGAGTCCAAATTTAATTTTTTTCAAAAAAGTCTCCTGGAGATTTCAACTGATCAGGCGGGTAAAAATTCGAACCAGGCCAGGTCTTTTTGCCAGGGCAGGAATCAATCGTCTACCCCAATCCTTCCGCATCGCCCGGGATAATAAGCGCCGTCCAGCACTAAATTTCGCAATCCGGCCACCATCAGGCGTAACGTGCCAATACCTTGGCGCAGCAACAGGCTTCCATCTGCCCGTAATGATTTTCATCATTTCCATGCTGGCCAACGTTCCTGAAATCCAAACAATCGGAGCAATTTGTGGATGTGGTAATTTGCCTTCGCAAAACCCTTCAAACCACTCCTGAGTCCATCCTCCTAAAGACCGATAATAATATAAAATACTACGATTTTCCTTGCTTTCCATAAAGACTTTGAGGTCATCGTAAGAAGCTTTATAAGGCATCGTTAAACACTCAGAAGCATAGGGACCACCCGGCATGAATGAACACACGCGGCCTAACGCACCAGCTGGATAGGACATAATCGCCGGTATCCCGGCATCTACACAGGCATCCAGCATCGAAACACTTAATGGCCAACTATCCGCAGCTGGGATAACCACATTCCAGGCTTCCTGCATAATCACAGATGAGATTTCATCCGGCAGTAATTCTCTGGGTATTAAATTTATTTTTGCTTGCGGGTTAATTTTCAAGATTGACTCTTTCGTGACAACACCTTTGTTTTGCCCGATCGTATCAACATTACAACAAATCTGACGATTGAGATTCGATACCTGAAAAGAATCGAACTCATAAATGGTCATGTTTTCAACACCACATCTGGCAAGTGAAATCGCGACAATACCACCAATGCCGCCACTACCTATAATTAAAATGTTTGCATTGCGGAGTTTTTCCTGTTCATCCGGAGAAAAAACACCATAATTTCGTTCGAACAGTGATTTGTATTCTGAATTCGTGCGATTTAACTTATCCATAATGCAACAATGATGACAATGATATTTAACGATTAGTATCGAGGCTCCAACCAAATTAATAATTGGAGCCTCGATTGAATTCAGCGAAACCTAAAATGGTTTACAGATGCTGAGCAGCAACATCTCCTGCTACATCATCGATACCCAATTTCTTGAGTGTTTCCTGTGTCGGGATACCTTTATCCTCAGTCCAACCACGTTCTTTCCAGTAAGCCGGTAAGGCTTCATTGAATAAAACGTCTGGCTTGCCTTCATAGGCAACAGCACCTTTTTGTGAACCTGTCGGTAGTGGATCATTAAACCAACGTGGTGGTACTTGGCGATCCCATTCCGCTTTTGGATCTTTCAATTGACGGATATGAACCTCAAATAACCGCGACAAGGCATATTCACGGGCACCAACCAATTGCAAATCTTCATCGCTGAAGTCACTCCAACCGGTAGCTGCCTTGATGAGATCAATTCTGCTACCAGCCCAATGTCCAGCAGCGAATTGGCAATGCACCAGTGAATTTTGTGCAGCATTGACATTTTGACCAGCAATTGCAGCAGCCCAGTCACCTGACTTGAATCCACCAGTTCCACCTCCAGTGTGGGCACATGCGCGATTGACGGTCACATATTCCATTGCATTCTTATCTGCCGGGCTGCGCACATCATGCGCAGGTTGTCCATAATGGTGGGCTGTCATGCTGTAATTCAGGATTTCTGGTTTACCCTTCAGTTCAGCAAAATAACGGGCAGTCTCATAAGTTCCTTGTGCCAGTTTATCGCCAATACCATCGCGAGCAACAATTTTCTTGACAATCTCATCAACCGCATGGACATCTCCCCATTTCAGGTCAATACCATCCAGATCGGTCTTATCAATGAAGCCTCTCTGAACCAGTTCCATCACCAATGCCAGGTTGTTACCGCCTTCAATAAAGTCAAGACTGTAGTTGTCATGAATGAAAGTTGTATATTGGAGTTTGGCTAAACTTTCTGCCTGGTCACGAACAGTACCTTTATAGGGTTGTCCAGGATCTGTTCCTTCCATTTCCATATAACCCAGATTGCCACCGACCATACCCATTGCTTCCCAGTCGGGCATGTCACTCATAGTTCGATCCATCAAAGGATCAGTACTGGTAACTTCTACCGGGTAAAGACAATGCAAATTACAGCCATAGCAGGATGTTTTACGCACAAAGCTGGTTTGATCCATGAATGGACCAGTGATTGCTTTGACATGTGGGTCAGCCCAGGAGCACCATTGCCAGTTTCGGATCGGGAAGGCATCTTCAACGTACGCTGAATTTGCACCAATACCTGCCGTACCATAAGAACGCCAGAAGTAATCTCCTCTTTCAGATTTCTGGATGCCACTGACAAGGGCAAGAACTGTCTTCTTATCCGCTAATTTTTGGCCTTTGGTTCCACGTACAACAACAGCTTTAAGGTTCTTAGAGCCCATTACAGCTCCAGCGCCCCAGCGTCCGGCAGCACGAGCACCTTCAGTGACCACACAGGAATACCACACCATGTTCTCACCACCTTGCCCGATGGCCATGACATGCGCCAGGCGTTTGTTATTCATACCCAGCCGTTTGGGTGGCCGCATAGCTGCCCATTCCGGGTTCAGATCTGCATCCCGCAGCATACCTTCGCGCAACTCAATCTCTGCTAAAACCTCACTCTTTAGAATCAATTCTGATTCTTCAACATCTTTACCCCAAACATGGCCAGCATCACGAATTTCAATCTTATCATCGATCACAGCCAGATAAACGGGTTTAGAGGCTTTGCCTACAACCTGAATGCCATCCCAGCCGGCATATTTCAACTCAGAACCAAAATGTCCACCACAGGTAGATGCGCAGAAAATATTATATGCGCTTTTGGTTACGAGTGTGATACGAGCGTTTGGTGAGGCTCCGGTTACAGGACCAATCATGAACTGTAATAAGTTATCCGGGCCAAGGGGATCCAGCTTCGGGTCAAAAATTCCTTCTTTAAAAAGGTAATAAGCTCCCATAGCTGATCCACCCAGGAATTTGCGATAAATTTCTTCTTCCGGCTCGATAACGGTTACAGTTTCATTTGTTAGATCAACACGAGCAATTTTTCCGGTCATTCCAAATAATTCAGCCATTATAGTTCCCTCACATGATTATAGATTTTTCTGTAAAGTAGCTCAGCATAGTCCGAAGGATCATTTGCAAAATAACGGCCATTGCGCGCAGCGGGCACCCAGGTTAAAGCACCAGGTTCCGGGCAGGCTTTGACACATTCCGGGTCACCACCACAGCGGCTGCATACCTGGGCTTTTCGGTCAATCGGATCGAATGACATGCCACTGGCAAATTGATCTTCGCAGATCTCCGCACAGCGCCAGCACTTATCAATACCCAGGCATTTTTCGCGATCCACCCATTTGTAGCCCATTCCGTAATAACCCTCTTCCCCTTCACCTTCGGGTACGGTAATGATCGCATCTTCTGGACAGACAGCTTCACATGGGAACTCACTGGATCCTTCAGCCCATTCATACAGATTACAATATGAACAAACGTTGACAACATCTACATATTGGAAACGCATAGGACGAATACGGGCGAATTCCAAACTTACGAGATTTGCTGTTTCTTCCGGGTGCAGAAGACCAGCATATTTCTCAGAACATGCTACTGCACAAATCATACATCCGGTACATTGAACCGCGTCAAAGACCAGATTGTAGCCTGCTTTATAAGGTGATTCTTCACCTTCGGCCGGTGCGTCAACAACGGGAGCTTCAACGACTGGTGCAGCAGGTTGACCGATGACTCGATTTCCTACAACTCCACCAATAACGAGACCAGCAACCCCAGCGCCTGAACCAATCAAAAACTCTCTACGAGAAACGCCTGACGTCTCTGTAGAAGTAGTTTCAGTTTTTTTTGGTTCTTTGGTTGGCTTGGGTGCTTCATCTCTTCTTTTTATTTCTGCCATAATTATTGCCTCCTCTATCAAAAATAATGTTGGGCTTTCCTAATCAACTCTTTTACCTTGGAAATAAGAACACTTTTTTTTGGGGATCCCTTCCTTTCTCGCTACCTGCAACTAGTTTAAACACAAATCATCCTGGTATGTTCAGGATGTCCCCATATAGATACGTGACCTTTTTGAAGCTGTTGTGCTCATATTTTTTTCTCATCTACAGGAAGATCAGATTGACATCTGAATGCTTAGTTACTACTTGTAATATAACTAGGATAACAAATAGAGCACGAAAACAAAATATTACGAAGAGGTATTTATTAAAACCAATTGGATGATCTTGTATAGCCCATCCGGGCTATTGATGGGTGTGACAACTAATCCCTCAATTTAAATGGGTCAATTTTTATCTTTGCAATCCTGGTCAGCTATTCCCTGACGCACCGCATAAACAGCAGCCTGTATGCGATTTTTCAGGTGTAATTTTTCAAGAATGTTGCGAAGATGAATTTTGACTGTATTTTCCGATATGCTCAAAGTTTCCGCAATTTCTTTGTTCATTAATCCCTGGGAAACGTATTTTAGGATTGTGATTTCTCTTTCTGTTAACCCATCTTGATCTTCTTGGGTTTGATTTCCGTTTTGGTTTCCACCACTCAGTTCACGAAAAATTTTTGTTGCCATTGCACTGGAAAGTATTGCTTCACCTTTAGAAATTGAATCAAGTAAATCCAGTAATTGATAAAGTTCTAGATCTTTTAAAAGGTATCCCTGGGCACCTATTTTTATGGCTTCGAATAAATATTGATCATCATCCGAAGCGGTTAGCATGACAATTTTTGTCTGTGGCAGAATCTGTTTAATCACACGGGTGGCCTCTATGCCATCACATTTGGGCATATTGATATCCATCATGATCAGATCAGGATGAAGTATTTTAGCAAACTCAATCGCATCCAATCCGTTGCTGGCTTCACCAATCACTTTAATATTCGGTTGTGCATCCAATAAAGAAGCCAGACCTTTTCTAAAAAGAACGTGATCATCAACAAGCATTACCTTTAACATAATTATTTCCCTTTAGCGTATATAGATAGATGGTATTTGCAAAAATAATTTTGTACCTTTTCCTGGCTCCGATTCTATTTTGAGTTTTCCGTTGATGTATTGAACGCGTTCTTCCATTATTTGTAATCCATAACTTTGTTTTGAATGATCTCTGGTAGCAATTACATCAAGATCAAAACCAATGCCATCATCCTCAATACTCACATTTATTTCACCCTGATCCTGCCAAAATTGAACCCAAACCCTATGAGCACATGCATGGCGACGCACATTGGAAAGAGCTTCCTGTATGATGCGGATCAATTGATTCCCCACCTCAGGAGAAAATTCAATCGATGAAGTATCGTCTACTGTTAATCTGACATCAAGGCCATAATATTGTTGATACTCCGTTAAATATTCCTGCAGCGCACTGAAGAAATCTCCCTGATCGGAGTCAGTGTTGCGTAGATTAAAAATTGATTCACGAATATCAGTATACAGAACACTGGTCGTATTAATTAATTCACCCAGATGAGACTGTGCTTTTTCATAGTCTTGTTTTACTAACATATCATTGGACATAATGGCTTTAATTTTTATATATCCCATGGCCTGAGCTAAATTGTCATGTAATTCCCGCGCCAATCGGTTCTGTTCTTCCAATGCTGCTCCATATCGCAGCTGTTGATGTAAACGAGCATTTTCTATGGAGACAAACACGTGATATCCGAGTTGTTTTAACAATTGATTATCGGATCGTGAAAACTGGCGAGATTGCCTTGATAACACACCAATCATTCCTAAAAATTTCTCACCCAGATGAAGAGGAATAACCAGGTAAGAAGCAAATTCTTCAAGATCTAAACACCTCTGCTGATCAGAATTAGTGGAATTGCTTTGATCGAGTTTGCCAGAAATAATTTCTCCCTCAAACAATCTTCTCCCAATTCTATTTTCATCAAGATTAATAATTAATCCTTCCAGCTTTTTGCTGCCCTCCCCATTTGCAGACCATATTTTAATTTCCTGACAGGTCTCCTGATACAATCCAACCACGCCAATGTCCGTATTCAATATTGTTTTGGCAGATTCTGCTACAGCTTCTAAAACTTCGCTTAGGATTAACGACGAAGAGATTTTCGTACCAAGGTGGTATAAGGTCATGGCGTCATCTTGTTGTTTCTTGGCTTTCGCAACCAGCAATGCGTTATCAATGGCGACACCAAATTCACGCCCCAGGCTTTCCAGGAAAGGTCTCATTTCTGGATCATAATTTGGCAGCGTTGGGGAAATCAATTCAATGACACCGATAACCATGCTTCGTGATATCAGAGGAAAACCATAATAGTAATGATCATGATATTTTTTCCTCATTTCCAAATTAAATCGGTTGTCTTCTTCGATTTTCGGAACGAACTTCGATTGACGGGAATTGGCGATTTCCTGAACAAAATCCATTCCCGCTTTTCTGTTTATTTCAATTTCTTGGGTAATCCTGTCATCTACCCCATAGGAATGCCACATTTTATAGTTTTCATCTTCCTCATTCCATAAATAAATCAAACATTCAGCGATCCCTAGCTTTTTCACCAAAACATCTTCAGTAAACTGTAATATTTGGTCTACATCCAACATCTGTGAGACAGCTAGCCCCACTTCATTGATGATCATTAACCGATTTTTCACTTTCTTCCAATCAGATAGCGCTGTATCATCCAATAAATTGTCAGCCTTTTTGGTGACTCTTCTGGAATGTGAATTTTCAATACTCTTTTTTTTCTTGGATTCCACGGTAACAACCTGTTCGTCTTCGCTATATTATGGCCGTATAACAAAAAAAGTCTTCTAAGCATGAAGAGAATAGAACTACTTTTATCAGCCTTATGTGACAATCCTGTTTTTGTCATCTATTTCAATTCGAGGATAATGAAATTTGATATGCTCACTAATAAATGACCAGACCATTTTAATATTATAGTAACATAATTCTCATTAAAAATATATTTTAAGTAATTATCTATTAACAGATGAAATAAATTCTTATCGCCATTTTTCCTCCAGCCTGGTTTATTAATTAGAAACATACATTCAGGTATGCTAAAATTACGGAAACAAATCCGAGGAGAGAATAATGACTGATTTTGAAATATGGGGAAATACAATTTTTTCCTGGTTAAGCGCTCTGGCTACATTTATTGGACTATATCTCCTTCTTACAATCCTGATTAAATTAGCCAGAAGCCGTATAAATACCATGTATAAAAAAAATAAAAAAGCAACTTATTCGTATATTCTTACGTTTCTTGTCAAAACAAAAAATTTATTTGTCCTCATTTTGAGTATCTATATTGCTTCCGTTTGGTTAGTAATTGCCGATAAACCGAGTCTCTATCTTAGAACATTATTCATGGTCGCTTTCTGGATCCAAATAGGAATTTGGGCAAATCATTCCGTTGTCAATTTTATCGATCATCGCAACCAAATTGAGTCTGATGGTGAGGATAAAACAACCATGAATGCTCTCAAGACCATCCTTAGAATTGTTCTGTGGAGCATTGTTTTAATCCTTGTGATTGATAATATTCCTGGTGTTGAGATTACCGCCCTCATCACAAGTTTGGGGATCGGTGGAATTGCCATCGGGTTAGCTTTACAAAATATATTGGGCGATTTATTTGCTTCATTGTCCATAACCTTGGATAAACCTTTCGTCATCAATGATTTCATCCAGGTTGACAATTTTGTTGGTACTGTTGAAAAAATTGGTTTAAAAAGTACTCGCATCAGGAGTCTCTCAGGTGAACAATTAGTTTTTTCAAATTCTGATTTGTTAGGTTCACGTATACAAAATTTCAAAAGGTTGGAACGGCGTAGAAAAGTGCTCAAATTAGGTGTTTTGTACCAGACCACTCCAGAACAATTAAGAAAGATACCAGAAATGATTACAAATATTTTTTCAACAATCGATCAGGTGACCCTTGATCGAATTCATTTATCAGATTTTGGAGATTTTTCAATCAATTTTGAACTTGTTTATTGGGTTGAAAGTTCCGATTACACACTCCATATGGATTTAAAACAGGATATTCTGCTGGCAATTTTCGATCAATTTATAGAAAATGAAATTGAATTTGCTTACCCCACACAATCCCTATTTATTGAAAATAATGGGAACACAATTACCCCTGTGTGACCAAACCCTGTGATAATTATATAAAAATAAGATACTATTCGTCAATTAAATCAATCTTTGATTGCGTGCTATAATTCAGCCATAATAACAATAAGGAGTAAAAAAAATGCGATTCGGACCAACTGAATTAATAATCATTCTGGTGATCATCTTGTTACTCTTCGGTGTCGGCCGTATCAGTAAAATTGCTGGTGAGCTGGGTAGCGGCATTCGTTCCTTTAAAGATGGTTTAACGGGCGATAATAAAGACGAAGACGAAGACGAAAAATAGAATTCATATAAATTCTTTGAACAGGCAGTAATTTTATGAGCTTTTTCGGCATCGGACCGATGGAACTGATTTTCATTTTAATCATCATGATTTTGGTGCTAGGACCCAAAAACATGGTGGAAAGTGCGAAGAAGTTCGGCGTCACTCTTCGTAAAATTGTGAAATCTCCTCTATGGGCAACTGTAATGGATACATCACGTGAAATACGTGAAATTCCCACGCGATTAATCCGAGAAGCAGGGATAGAAGAAGATTTAAAGAAAATTAAATCAACCACCGATACTTTAAAGAATGTCGGTAATTTTTCAGTTCCGATAGATCCCGTTTCTGTCGATTTATCACTAAAAGATAAAGACAAAACCAATAAAATTCTTCCTGATCAACCTGCTGAAGATCAACCAGACAAGAATATTTCTCCAGAATCTGACACAAGTCCGGTAAATAATGCAGAAGAAAATAAAGATGAGCCATTGGAAACAAACCAGGTAAACAATCCTGAAATAAAAAAAGAGGATTCATCTGGAACCTCGGAAACTTAACCTTTCATGAACATTAATATGCTATGACCGCCAAAAAATCCCCTGTCATGTCCATTTGGGATCATATCAATGAACTAAGAAAACGACTGTTTATCGCTGTTATTTCATTGGCTGTCACCACTGCGATCAGCTTTGCAATCGTACCATATCTCTTAGATTTTATTACCGTGCCTGTTGGGGGTATTGAAAATCTACAATCCATCGAAATCACCGAAAATATCGGTGTTTTTATGCGCATCTCGCTCTTGTCAGGTTTTCTTTTTGCTTTTCCAATTATCCTTTCTCAAATTTTGATGTTCCTTGCTCCGGGGCTGGAAAAGAGCGAGAAACGTTGGATTTCGATAACCATTCCCATTGCAACATTTTTATTTTTAGGTGGCGCTGCATTTGCCTATTTTGTTATGCTGCCGGTGGCAATTCCATACTTGATTAATTTTTTGGGTGTCCCAACCACCCCTCGTCTATTGAGTTATATAAAATTTACAACCAGTTTGATTTTCTGGTTAGGTGTTGGGTTTGAATTACCAATTGTTGTCTTTGCCCTGGCAAAATTCCATCTGGTTACACCCCAAACTTTACTAAAACAGTGGAGAATAGCGATTGTTCTTATTGCTGTAGCAGCCGCCGCAATCACCCCAACCATTGATCCGATCAATATGGCTATTCTCATGTTGCCATTGTTTCTCTTGTATCTGATCAGTGTATTATTTGCATTTATTGCAATACGATAGTTTCTTTCAAGGAGTCAAAGTATGTCTCATGTAGAGCTAAACCACGATGAGCAGCCTATCAGGTTATTTAAATCGAATTTTCTTGAGTTTTTTACTCATATAACCCCCATCGCCATCCTTGTCATCTGGATACCTATTCTGGCCATTTGTTTCTGGCTTGGCTCTCTTCATCCACAAAGTAGCTGGATCATCACGCTGGTTGGATTTCTGGCAGGTCTTTTTATCTGGACCTTCTCTGAATATATTCTGCACCGCTTTCTTTTCCACTTCAAACCGAATAGTGCCAGGCAGGAAAGAGTAGCGTTTTTATTTCATGGCGTCCATCATGCTCAACCAAAAAGTCAAAACCCGCCTGGTGATGCCCCCTGCTCTTGCTTTTCCCCTGGCAGCGATTTTTTACGGTCTTTTTTTTCTTATTTTTGAGATATGGTTAAGCGCCGGAGAATGGATGTACCCGGCTTTCGCTGGTTTCTTGACCGGCTATCTTGTCTATGATTTGATGCATTATGCAACACACCACTTTCCGATGCGAAAAGGAATTTGGAAACAATTGAAGCGCCTTCATATGCAACATCATTATAAATACCCTAACCAATTATTTGGTGTCAGTTCTCCCATTTGGGATCTTGTATTTTCTACGTATCCACAGGAAAAATAATCGAAAATCTCAGGGGGATTAATCGAAAGGAAGTTACGAATGTCCGAAAAACTGCCAATTATCCATGTTCACGGGTCTCACAATGAGATCGGTCGGCAAATTGGTGAGAGTATGCGTCCCCAAATTCAGCATGGGATCGAAAATGCAAAAGTTTTATTTCAAAAAGCATACGACCATCTACAGCTCACCTGGGACGGTGCGATCATTCAGGCTAAAAAATATACTCCGTTCGCAGAAGAACGGTATCCCCAATACGTTGATGAGATGAAAGGAATCGCTGATGGGGCTAACGTACCATACGATGAAATTCGGGTCGTCAATGCAATGGAAGCAGTGACCAGTGATGCGCTTCATTTAACAAAATGCACCTCTTTTTCTGTCAATCAAAGAATGACAGCTAATGGCAATGTTTTGATTGCTCATAATGAGGATTGGACACCAGAAGAGGAAGCGGATGTTTTTCTCATTCATGCCAAACCTAATGATGAACCACCTTTCCTGGCAATGACCTACGGCGGGTTGCTCCCGAATATTGGGTTCAACGCAAATGGTATCTCCCAATGCTGCGACTCGGTGTATCCAAATGATAGCCGGCTGGGAATCCCTCGTATTTTATATTCGCGGGCTGTCTTGGCTGCAACTACTCCTGCTGATGCCATCCGACGCATTCTGGTTTCACAAAGATCTGCTGGTTATAATCACTTAATCGTGCATGAAAGTGGAGAAATGTACAACATCGAAGTCTCCGCCAGGCAATTTGGGATGCTATATGGTGAAGAAGGGTACCTGGTGCATACTAATTTTTATTTAGATGATATGATGCGAACCCTGGAAGATGAACCTGACGAACTGATCAGTGCCCGAGTGCGTTATTATCGAGCGTTACGATTGCTGAAACAAACCGACAAACACACCATTAAGACATTACAGAATATTCAAAAAGATCACATCAATTTTCCTGATTCGATTTGTAATCATGGGATCGATGAAAATGTGTTGAATAGCGAAAAAACGATCATGTCGATGGTGATTGATTTAACCAATCGCCAAATGCATGCTGCCTGGGGATCACCCTGCAAAAGCACATATAATACCTATCAATTAAGTGATTGATAAACGAAAATATTTCCTGGAGGGTTATGAAAGAGCTTCATGGTTTTAAATTATTGAAGGAAGTTGACGTTTCTGAAATAAACAGCAAAGTGATCTTGTATCGTCATTTAAGAACTGGCACAGAATTAATGTCCGTGATTAACGATGATGAAAATAAAGTGTTTGGTGTCACCTTCCGCACACCTCCAACCGATTCGACAGGTTTGCCTCACATCATGGAACACTCGGTATTATGTGGCTCAAGAAAATATCCAGTGAAAGAACCCTTTGTAGAACTCATGAAAGGTTCATTGAACACCTTTTTGAATGCCTTTACTTATCCGGATAAAACCTGCTACCCGGTCGCCAGTACCAATTTACAGGATTTTTACAACCTGGTAGATGTTTATCTGGATGCAGTCCTCTACCCACTCATTACACCCCTGACATTGATGCAGGAAGGTTGGCATTATGAGCTAAGTGATCCCAAGGAAGAAATGACCTTTAAAGGGGTTGTCTTTAATGAAATGAAAGGGGCATATTCATCACCAGATGATATTCTTGGTGATGAAAGTCAAATGCAATTAATGCCGAATACAGCTTATGGATATCAATCAGGTGGTGATCCGGAAAGCATTCCCGATTTAACCTATGAGGAATTTAAGCATTTTCATGAAACCTATTATCATCCCAGCAATGCAAGAATATATTTTTATGGAGATGATGATCCTGAAAAGCGATTACAACTGGTCAATGAATATCTAAAAGATTTTGATCAGATTCAGGTTAATTCCTTACCTGCCCTTCAACCAAAATTTACCGAACCGATACGCAGAGTAATTCCATACGATAGTGGCGATGATCTTGAGAATGGAAAAGCTTACCTGACCGTTAATTGGCTTTTACCCGAAGGCGAGCAACCTGAGTTAGTGCTCGCTTTAGGGATCCTCGAGCATATCCTCTTAGGTACACCTGCATCACCATTGCGAAAAATTCTAACTGAATCTGGAGCTAGGCGAAGATGTTGTTGGTCGCGGTTTGACGGACGAAATGCGTCAACTGGCATTCTCAACGGGCATGCGTGGTATTGAATCGCATAACGTGGACAAGGTTGAAAAGCTGGTAATATCAGCACTGGAAGACATTGCAAACAATGGGATCGATCCAAAAACAATCGAAGCCTCGATTAATACTATTGAATTCAGCTTGCGAGAAAACAATACAGGAGCATTTCCGCGTGGTTTACTGGTTATGTTACGTGCACTCAGCGCATGGTTGTATGACCGGGATCCAATCCCACCGCTCGTCTTTCAAAAACCTTTGGATGCAATCAAATCGAAATTAGCCGCTGGTTCCTTCCGGTTTGAGACCTTAATAATTGAACATTTACTAAACAACCAGCATCGCGTTACGGTCATTCTTAACCCAGATTCTAAAATTGGGGTAGAACGCATTGAAAAAGAAAAAAGCCGTCTAAAACGTGCACAAACCAGTTTTTCACCAGAACAATTAGAACAAATTGTTCATGACACACACACGCTAAAACAACAACAAGAAACCCCGGATTCTCCCGAAGCACTGGCTTCCATTCCCATGCTCGAAAAAGACGATCTTGATCCAAAAATAAAAGCCCTACCTAACATAATCATACAAAAAGAACCTGCAACCATTCTTTATCATGATCTTTTCACCAGTGAAATTCTTTATCTGGATCTGGGTTTTGATCTGCAATCATTAAATCCCGATCACTTCCCCTATATGCGTTTATTCATGCGTGCTTTGTTAGAGATGGGCACGCAAAATCTATCTTTTGTAGAGTTAATCCAGAACATTGGCAGAGAGACAGGTGGAATCCGCACCTCGCTTTTCACCTCTGAACGGGCCCGCCACAATGGCTCCAGCGCTTATCTGTTTTTGCGCTCCAAGGTAATGGTGAAAAAAACATCCGCATTATTAGCCATTTTGAAGGATATTTTGCTGATCCCCAATTTTCATGACAAAGAACGTTTTCGACAAATCTTATTGGAAGAAAAATCCGGTATGGAAGCAGGGTTAATACCATCCGGCCATCGAGCTGTTCGAAATCGTATACATGCTCAATATTCTCCATCAGCCTGGTTGACAGAACAAATGAGTGGTATCGATTATCTCTTCTTCATTCGTAATCTGATAAACAATTTTGATCAGGAGTGGGAACAAATTACTATCAACCTGGAGACCATAAAATCCAGGTTATTTAATCAAAACAACCTTATTGTGAATGTCACCATTGACCAACCCCACTGGGACTCAGTTCAAAAAGAAATAAATCATTTTATGCAAGTCCTGCCCGCCACCGCATTGAAATCTAAGCCATTAACCCGCAAAAGCCAGGTCCTCAATGAGGGTTTGATTGTCCCCAGCCAGGTGAATTTTGTCGCCAAAGGAGGAGACATCTATTCACTCGGATATAAAGATCATGGTTCCATGAATGTGATTGTTAATTATTTACGTAGCACCTGGTTATGGGAAAAAGTACGTGTCCAGGGTGGCGCTTATGGCGGTTTCTGCAGTTTTGATCGCCTCTCTGGTTTATTCACATTTCTATCTTATCGGGATCCTAATCTCTTGACTACAATTGAAAATTATGACCAGACTGCTCAATTCCTGAAGCGTTTTGAGTTGAGTGAGTCGGAATTGACCAAATCAATAATTGGCGCTGTTGGCGAATTGGATACCTATCAACTACCCGATGCGAAGGGTTATACCGCCATGCTGCGCTATCTTTTGGGTATCAGCGATGAAGATCGGCAACGATATCGCGACGAACTTCTATCCACATCAATTGCAGATTTCAGGCAACTAGCCGGAATATTAGAGGAATTAAACAAACAAGCCAGCGTTATTGTGTTGGGGTCTCCGGAAAATATCACCAAAGCGAACCAGGAAAACCAATTATTTACTAAAACCAGGAAAGTATTATAAAGCATTGAAAAAAAACAGGCAGAAGACACAAAAAGCAAATCGAATCACTGGGGCAACAATTTTAGCGTTGATCCTGATCATCGTTATCGTTCAACGCACCAATCTTGAATGGTTGAAGAATTGGTGGGCCTTGCTATTCCTGGTACCCGCCATTGCTTCAATCAATAATTCAATAGAAGAGATACAACTGAAAAAAGGCTTCACCTTCTCACTCGCCAGCAATATCGCTGGAATTATTTTCCCGATTGCGATTTGTGTGATTTTCCTTCTTGCGCTGGATTGGGAGATTATTTTACCAATCATCATCATATTAGCAGGATTTTCGATGTTGGTGGTTGGTTTTGTGAATGAGAAGAAAGGTTCTGGGAGGATCACCCACGCGCTACGCCCATGGTTTTTTTCCTGGGGTCTGGCAGTGATCCTGGTAGGGGTGATTACGCTGGTGTCCAATTTGAAAACAACTGGTGTCAGTCAGGGAATTTATGCCTGGTACGGTGTTGCTTTATTGATAGCCGCTTGCGGTGGACTGGTTTCTGTCGGGTTAGAAATTCGCAAACAGGGTAAACCAACCTTGATTGGCTTAGCGCACCTGATAACATCATTGGTAATAGCCATTCCAGGGTTGTTGGCAATATTGAACTAATCCTAGTAAAGAGGAAAATAACCAATTCTGTAGCCCTTTTATTAAATCCTTCTTGAAGCAGACCGTAGATTTTCCTCGCAATGCAACTTTTTCGTAGAAAGATCGTATATTGAATGATTGTGGATAATTTTTTCCACCCATCCAGAAATGAGGTTGTATGGCCCAAGATCAATATCTAACAAAATATTTTACTATTTTCGCAAAACCAAAAATGTATTCAACCCTCTTATATCTTTTTCTCGCCTTCCCGCTTGGATTGGCATATTTCATTTTACTGGTAGTAGGGTTCTCTTTGGGATTTTCTTTATTGATCATCTGGGTTGGATTAATTATTCTGGCTTTACTCTTCCCAGCCATCTGGTTGATTATTTCATTTGAGCGACTGCAAACAACCCATCTTCTAGGCATCGAAATACCAGTCTCTCAGCCTAACAACGACGAAAATTCAGCAATCTGGCAAAAAATTAAATCCTTTTAACCGATCCAGATATCTGGAAAGGCGTTTTATTTATCCTATTAAAATTCCCAATCGGAATTTTTTCATTTGTAGTTCTGGTCACCGGAATTGCATTGTTATTTTCTATGATTTTTTCCCCCATAATCATTCCTTTCAGTTCAATTAATTTTGGATTTTGGCAGGTGGATACCATCAGTGAAGCCATCGGATTGTGTTTGTTGGGATTGATGGCATTACCCGGTGTGTTTCACATCTATTACTTTTTAGGTCAGTCCATTGGAAAATTGTCAGAAGTTTTATTAAAACCAAAAAACTAAAGGCTATAGAACGAATATTTAAACAAGAATAAGATTATTATTAAACGATAAGGAGAGCCAAATGGAAAAAAAGAAGTCTAGTTTTGCTTGGGGGATCATTCTTATCCTCTTCGGTGCATTTTTGCTAGCAAATCAACTCGTTCCAGGTCTAAAATTCATCTTTGATTGGCCATGGATTGTCATGGGGGTTGGCGCAGTATTTGTTTTGTTAGCAGTGTTTACACAGACGGGTGGGTTGGCTATTCCAGGTTGTATCGTGGGAGGGATCGGTGCAATTTTGTATTATCAAAATCTAACCGGAAATTGGGAAACCTGGTCATTTGCCTGGTCGTTAATCCCTGGTTTTGTCGGTGTGGGGATCGCGCTGGCAGCGCTCATTTCCCCCAAGGAACAACCAGATGGGCTCTCTGCCAGCCTGACTTTGATCTCGATCAGTTTGGTTATGTTCTTCATTTTTGGTGGTGCAAAATTCTTTGGCCTCGAATCATTCATCCTTTGGCCAATCGTCGTCATTGCACTGGGTGTATTCTTATTAGTTAAAGGTATGCTGAAGAAATAAGGAAATTCGAATAATTTACTGATTTTCGTAAGGCAAATTTGTAAAGCCAGATGATAAATTTTTCCTGGTTTAAAAAAACCTTACATAAAAAATGTATGTCCAAGAACAGAATGTCACGAAAAGATATAAAAGAACCAAAATACAGAACACACCAGGGACGAAAGAGAAATACGAAGATTTTGGATAGATTGAACTTTTTAATTTAGAGTATTGGTTTATAATCCAAAAAATATACTTTATGATCCTCCTATTTAATTATATTCCATCTCGCAAATTGCTGAATACACTTACACTTAAAAAAACTATTGACAAATTTGAGGTTAATGTTAGACTTTTAGACATGCTTAACCAAAGACTAGCTCTTCATCATCATCATTCAAATTTCCTACAACCTGACTGGTAGTCGGTTTAATTTGATGTTGATGGAGTAAACAACATAAACACAAAAGCCCCCAGTCACGGGGGCTTTTTATTTTAATCTACAGATAGGATCAAAAATGAACCCAAAAGAACAACCAAGAAACATCCGCATTTCACTACCTTCAAAAGGCAGATTAGCAGAAGATTGCTTGGATTTTTTAGAAGAATCCGGGCTAAAAATTTACAAGCCCAATCCCCGGCAATATGAAGCCACTATCCCAGCTTTGCCAGGTGTCTCGGTAATTTTTCAGCGAGCGTCCGATATCGTAACCAGTGTCCAGGATGGGAGTATTGATTTTGGCATCACTGGTTATGATGTGGTGGCTGAATCCTTGGGGGAAGATCAGGATTTTGTCATCATTCACGATGCATTAGGCTTTGGAAACTGTTCCTTGCATCTGGCTATACCTGAAGGTTGGGAAGACATTTCTTCAGTCACAGATTTAATAGAATATGCAAGTCAGATGAAGCGACCTTTACGCATTGCAACCAAATATAAAAACCTGGTTTCACAGTTTTTTCAACCCTTCAATTTTGATCTTCAATTAGTTTCTTCAGAAGGCACCGTGGAGATTGCACCAGCAATTGGATATGCCGATATGATATGCGATGTGGTCTCCTCCGGTTTGACGTTGAGTGACAATCGCCTACGGATGATCGCTGGTGGAAAAATATTGGATTCCCAGTCAGTATTAATTGGGAACAAAAACACTTTATTAACCAATCCGGAAGCATTAAAAATTGCTCGCATGCTAATTGAGTTTTTTGAAGCGCACCTGATTGCAAAGGATAAACTGGCTGTCTTTGCCAATATGAGAGGTGAAAATCCACGAGCGATTGCCCAACAAATATTCGAAAGCACAACGATCTCTGGTTTACAGGGCCCCACAATATCACAGGTAATTGTGAAAAATTCGAATCAAGACTGGTTTGCCGTCAATATCATTGTTTCTAAAGCTGAGCTATATAAAGCTATCAGTGAATTAAGAGCTATTGGTGGTAGTGGCGTGATTGTAATTCCGGTGAATTACGTTTTCGATGAAGAACCGCCACGTTACCGAACACTCTTAGAAAAATTACAAATTTCAGATCTTAAGTGAGGAACGATGTTAAAAATTTATCAACCTGTAGAAGCAAAAGAGACAATCCTGAAACGCAAACCAATTGATGATTATGAGATTCCGGAAACGATGCAACAAAATATGCTGAAATTCTTTGGAGAAAATCTTACCCCTGATCAAGCCGTAGCCAGAATCATTAAAGAAGTACGTAACGAGGGAGACCGGGCGGTTAAAAAATGGACACAAATTTTGGATGGCACAGCAATAACCAGTTTTCGATTAACAGAGACAGAAATTCAAACATCGTTGAGATCCATTTCAACTGATGTCAAACTTGCTTTGGAATTAAGTATCGAACGAGTCCGCGCATTTCACCAACGCCAACCACTATCGTCCTGGATTAGCAATGATCTGGGAGGAACCCTAGGTCAATTGATCCGCCCCATTCGACGAGTCGGATTATACATCCCAGCCGGCACCGCTCCATTACCTTCCAGCGTCATTATGTCAGCCGTTCCTGCGCAAGTGGCGGGAGTCAAAGAAATCGTAGTGGTGGCTCCGCCGGACAGAAAAACCGGAAAGATCTCTCCTTTGATTGTGGCCACTGCTTCCATGTTGGGAATACAAGAAATTTACTGCATTGGTGGTGCTCAGGCCATCGCTGCGCTTGCATATGGAACTGAAACCATCAACCCGGTTGACAAAATTTTCGGGCCAGGGAATCTGTTTGTCACATTGGCAAAAAAGCAGGTTTTTGGCACAGTAGGCATTGATAACCTGGCTGGACCAACCGAAACAATGATAATTGCCGATGAAAATGCAAAACCTGCCTGGGTTGCCGCCGATTTACTGGCACAGGCAGAACATGATCTCCTGGCTTCGGCGATTTTACTGACACCCTCCTTAAAGTTGGCGAAGCAGGTCGATGAAGAAATCAAGGCGCAAGCTAATAAATTATCCCGAACCTCCATGATCAATTCCTCATTCCTTAATCGTGGTGGGGCTGTCATTACGAAGAATTTGGATGAAGCGGTCGCATTAGCCAATGAGTATGGAGCAGAACATCTCTGTCTCGCTGTGCAGGAACCCTGGCGCTGGGTAGAAAAGATCACTTGCGCGGGTGGCATATTCATTGGAGAAAACTCATTCGAAGTGCTCGGAGACTATGTTGCCGGTCCCAGTCATGTGATGCCAACTGGTGGATCAGCCAGATTCGCCTCCCCAATCAATGTGTGGGATTTTATCAAAATAATCAGCTTGATTGGTTTGGACGATCAGACAGTATCCCAAATTGCCCCAGCCGCAGCACTTATCGCCAAAGCTGAAGGATTGGATGCCCATGCATCCGCAGCAGAGATACGCTTATGAAAATAGCGCAACGTTTTCTTGATTTCCAAAAATATACACCCATTGAACCCTTTGAAGTTCTTTCTGAAAAACTTGGTCGTAAAATGGAAGATATCGTCAAACTGGACGCCAATGAAAACCCCTATGGTCCTGCATCAGCGGTAAAACAAAGCCTGGCGGATCTTAAAAACGTGAACATCTACCCAGATCCGGAAAGCCGGAAATTACGGGCAATGCTGGCTGAATTCACCGGTGTGGACCAGGATTTATTACTGGTTGGTGCTGGAGCTGATGAATTGATCGATTTATTATTGCGAGTAATGCTCAATCCTGGTGACATTGTTGTTAATTGCCCTCCAACCTTTGGAATGTATCCATTTGATACCCGCTTAAATAATGGTGTGGTTGTTGAGGTCAATAGAAATATTGATTTTTCAATCAATATCCAAAAAACCCGTGAAGCGGTCTTAGAGAATTCTGCAAAAATTTTATTCCTGACCAGCCCCAATAATCCTGATGGAAGCATTATTTCCGATGATGACCTGAGACAGATTTTGAAATTACCTGTATTGGTTGTGCTGGATGAAGCTTATATTGAATTCACCGCAAATACTGTAAATGAATGGAGAAAAAAGAGCCGGATTAATTGGGTATCCAAACATGAAAATCTGGCAGTTCTACGGACATTTAGCAAGTGGGCTGGGTTGGCTGGACTTCGTGTGGGGTATGGCGCATTTCCTGAATGGTTAATGCCCACCTTATGGTCGGCCAAACAACCATATAATCTGAATGTGGCTGCCAACCAGGCTGCCATTGCATCATTACAATCTCTCGACTTCCTTGCAGGCAACGTCCATACAATCCGGGAAGACCGCAAGAAGTTATTCGGTCTGCTCTCAAACATACCATTTTTACTTCCGATTCCCTCGGAGGCGAACTTTATTTTATGCCGGGTGAATAATTTCCCGGCTTTATACCTTAAAAATTTCCTTTTAGAAAAAGGAATAATGGTGCGCTTTTATGAAACTCCTTTGTTGGAAAATTATATTCGCATTAGTATTGGAAAACCTGGTGATCACTTACGCCTTATTCAGGCAATGGAGCAACTCAAATGAAAATTGGAATTATCTACTCCCCCACAACTTCAGTGATAGACATAGCTGGTTTGGTGAAAACACTCTCTCTTTCAAAACAACTTTTTTCGGATCTGGATCTTGCATTTGAAATCTGCAGTTTTCTGCCTCAAAAGTCGCAGGAAACTGGCATCACCATTACTCCCAGTGTTGTTGGTTTACCATTGACTGGATTTGATTTGCTTGTATTACCGGGATCTGATGGATACGAAAAAATAAAAACAGATATTGATTGGTTAACCTGGGTCAAAGACTCACAACCATTCTCAAAAATTTTTGGGTTTCATGAAGGGAAAGAGGTTCTTGATTTTATTAAGATCCCCAATCAATGGATACTGAACACCCACAATCCGCTGAATGGCATATTGGTAGGTCTTCAAATCTTGAGCCATGTGCTCCCACCTGAAGAATTATTGACAACCATTAAATCGTTAAGGATGGAATCTGCCTGGCTATCCTATCTACAAAGCATCAATGTCAGGCAATCTACTCTATCTCGTGAGACCAATGAAACACAAATCAGTATTAACCTTTCCATCGACGGTACAGGGAAATCCTCTATCAATACCGGAATTCCGTTTCTGGATCATATGCTCCATCAGATCGCAAAACATGGATTGTTCGACATTGATCTCATCGCTAACGGTGATCTTGAGATTGATGCCCACCATACCATGGAAGATTGCGGAATTATCCTGGGAGATGCATTTTGCCAGGCATTGGGGGAAAAGAAAGGTATTATTCGTATGGCTTCTGCCACTGTTCCGATGGATGAGAGCTTGGCAACGGTATCAATCGATTTTTCTGGTCGACCCTATTGCGTGATCCAGAGTAATTGGAATGGAGAATCCATTGCAGAAATTCCGATTTCATTGTTTGAGCATTTCCTAGAATCATTCGCTGTTGCAGCGCGTTGTAATCTATTCGTTCAGGTGCATTCAGGAAAGGATAATCACCACATGTGTGAGGCAATCTTCAAAGCGCTGGCCAGAGCAGTCAATCAGGCTTGCAGTTTAGATGAACGTAGAATTGGTCAGATTCCTTCTACCAAAGAAAAGATATTTTAGGATAGCGCATGAAATCTACTCCTATTTTATTAATCGATGCAGGCACTGGAAATTTACATTCTGTATTCCATACATTGTTGGGTATTACCGATCAGATTGTGATCAGTGATAAACCAGAAGATGTTATAAAAGCAGAACGCATCATTATGCCTGGGGTTGGAGCATTCTCAGGGTTTATGCAAGGTTTACAAAAAAAGAATTTACTTGAACCTATCAATGAATTTGTCAAAAAGGGGAACTTTCTGCTGGGGATTTGTGTAGGTATGCAGGCTTTTTTTGACTATAGTGAAGAAGATGGGGTTCATCCCGGGCTTGGCATTTTGTCCGGACATGTGGAAATGTTCCGCAATTTGAACAAGTTGAAAATTCCGCATACAGGCTGGAATCAACTATGGTTTCATGAAAAATCGCCACTCCTTCATGGCATAGATCAGGGTGATTATGTTTATTTCAATCATTCCTATTTTTGTTTGCCTGCCCGTCCAAAAGAAATCGCCGCAACAACCGATTATGGGATAGATTTTTGTAGTGTTGTGCATCAGGAAAACATTTTTGGCGTCCAGTTTCATCCCGAAAAAAGTCAAAAAGTAGGCATTCAACTCCTGTCAAATTTCATTAACCTGACCAACGAGGATGCATGAGTACATTTACGATTTATCCCGCTATTGATTTAATGAAAGGCAATGTTGTCCGTCTGAAACAGGGTGATCCATCTCAAAAGACGATCTATTCATCAGCGCCGGAAGAGTTTGCTCTCAAATGGTTAAGTTTCGGTGCCGGATGGTTGCACATTGTTAATCTGGATGGTGCTTTGGATGGTTCCAACGATAAAAATTTTTCTGCTATTAAAAAAATTCTTACAACGATAAAATCAGATTCGATAAAAATCCAGATGGGTGGGGGTTTACGTTCTTTGGAAATGATCCGGAAAATGATTGATTTGGGAGTCTCCCGAGTCATTTTAGGGACAATCATCGTTGAGAATCCAGAGTTGGTGGAAACAGCCATCCAAGAATTTGGTGCACAGCGTATCATCGCAGGCATTGATGCACGGGATGGGAAGGTGCGAACACATGGCTGGACGATTGGTCAGTCCGTCGACGCGCTCTCCCTTTCACATACCATGAAACAGATCGGTATCCAAACCATCATCTACACTGATATCAGTCGTGATGGTGTTGGCGGTGGTGTCAACCTAGAAACAACTGCAGCCTTGGCGAAAATTAGTGGGCTCGACGTGATTGCATCCGGGGGTATTTATTCGAAAGCAGATGTTTTGGCAGTAAAACATGCCGGGCTAGCAGGTGTGATTATCGGTCGAGCTCTTTATGAGGGAAGTATTGATCCTCAGACCATTTTTGGTGTACAGGAGAAAAAATGTTAGCAAAAAGAATCATTCCATGTCTGGACATAAAAGACGGTCGCGTGGTCAAAGGAATAAATTTTATCAATATTCGTGATGCTGGCGATCCGGTCGACCAGGCCAGAATTTATAATGAAGAGGGCGCAGATGAGCTGGTTTTTCTCGACATCTCTGCTACAGCTTATGGACATGAAACTGTTATTGACGTTGTCCGGAAAGTTGCTAATCAAATACATATTCCCCTGACAGTCGGTGGTGGTATTCGCTCGGTCGAGGATATGCGAAAAATCCTGCTGGCAGGAGCAGACAAAATCAGCATAAATTCAGC
Organism: uncultured Anaerolineaceae bacterium; assembly: GCA_942491385.1. GTDB lineage: Bacteria > Chloroflexota > Anaerolineae > Anaerolineales > Anaerolineaceae > UBA6170. The sequence goes on from CALOAF010000002.1 coordinate 75,170, forward strand.
TGCTGTCCTCAACCCGGACATCATTAAGCAAGGAGCCGCTATGTTCGGCAGTCAATGTATTGTGCTGGCGGTTGATGCACGCAAAATCCCAGGCCAGAATGCCAAACACGACAATTGGGAGGTATTCATCAATGGTGGCAGAAAATCAACCGGAATAGATGCCCTGCTATGGATAAAGGAAGCCGTCCAATTCGGGGCAGGAGAGATATTGCTAACCAGTATGGATCGCGATGGAACATTATCCGGTTATGATCTTGGTTTGAACCATGCAGTTTCAGAATTGGTAAATGTTCCTTTAATTGCCTCTGGTGGTGCCGGCACAATGCAACACTTTGCTGATGTACTATCCGTTGGAGCGGATGCAGCCCTCGCAGCTTCGTTATTCCATGATGGTCAATTGAAAATTAAGGAATTGAAAAATTATCTCGTCAATCAAAATCTTCCAATAAGGCTGAAATAAAATGGATTATTCTAAATTTAAATTCGACCCAAACGGACTTATCCCCGCCATCATACAGGATAGCGACTCCCGGCAAGTGTTGATGGTGGGATGGATGAACACCAAAGCGCTTCAAAAACCCTAGATACCGGTATGATCACATTCTGGTCACGTAGCAGAAGTCAGCTGTGGACCAAAGGTGAAAGCAGTGGGAACTACCTTTTTTTGAAAAAAATGTTTGTGGATTGTGACCAGGATACGCTCTTATGCCTGGCAAAACCAGCCGGGCCAACCTGTCATACAGGAAATATCAGCTGTTTTTTTACTGAAATCGACCTCAATATATCGGAAAAATAACATTAACATAAGCGGAGAATAAATGAATTCACTCAATGAACTTTATCAAACTTTGGAAACCAGAAAATTCTGCCGACCCGAATACCTCTTATACCGCTCAGATTACTACAATCTGGTGAGGATGAAATTGTGAAGAAAATTGGAGAGGAGGCAGTTGAAATTATTCTGGCTGCCAAAGGACAGGGTAATCAGAGGCTGGTGGAAGAAATCTCCGATCTGGTATACCATGTTCTGGTTTTATTAGTACACAAAGGAATACAGCTCAGTGCTATTTCTGAAGAGCTCAGTAAACGTAAGAAATGATGCTCTATGATACAATAACCCGAATAAAAAGCCTTTATTTAGGCATTAAGTGATTGGGAAAAGGTTATTGGTGAAATAACCAGGCATGGCATTATTAATCGAAGTCAATCAAGTTTCTTATTCTCATCCTGTTCCGGGTGGTCCCCCACATCCTGCACTTCGAGACATTGGTTTTCAAATTAACGCTGGGGAACATATTGCCATTGTCGGGGCGAACGGCTCCGGGAAGACAACATTAGCGCAACATTTAAATGCATTACTTGTACCTGATTCTGGAACAGTCAGAATCATGGGGCTTGATACAAAAGAGCGTGCCAATCATCTGAAAATTCACCAGAGTGTTGGCATGGTATTTCAATCTCCTCAGGAACAGATGATTGCAACATCGATCGAGGAGGATGTCGCCTTTGGGCCAGAGAATTTAGGTCTGTCCACGCAAGAAATTCAACACAGAGTCAGGCATTCATTGGAACAGGTGAGCATGTGGGACCAGAGAAAACGCTCTCCTCAACATTTGTCAGCTGGCCAAATGCAACGAGTTGGCCTGGCAGGTATTCTCGCCATGCAACCTGCCTGTGTGATCTTTGATGAATCAACTGCCATGTTGGATCCTTTTGGCCGGGAAGACGTTTTAAGGAATATCGAAGCGCTGAAGCAATCTGGCATCACAGTGATTATGATCACTCATTTTATGGAAGAAGCCAGCCTGGCTGATCGCATTATTGGTTTGCATCAGGGCAGGTTACGATTTGATGGCACACCTGAAGATTTATTTACTGATGATGATTTGGTGAAATCGATGAATTTGGATAAACCCAGGGTGCTTTGGTTTGCACAACAACTCATCCCCTGGATTCCAACCATCAAGAGCCCATTGAATGTAGAGCAATTCAAAAAGCAAATTGAACCAAGACATTCTCCCCAGTTTTTTAAGCCACTTGAAGACCTGCATTTCTTCCGTAATAACCAGGAGAATCTGGTTATCGGCAACCATATTTCATTTACGTACCTACAGAATACTCCTCTTGCCCACCAGGCTTTGGAAGATATCAATTTTTCAGTTCGCCAGGGAAGTGTCCATGGCTTAATTGGCGCAACTGGTTCCGGCAAATCCACTTTATTGCAACACTTGAACGGTCTTTACATTCCTCAAACAGGAACCCTCAAAGTGGGTCCATTCGAGGTCAATCAGGAAACTGATTTATTGCAATTACGGCGTTATACCGGCATCGTATTCCAAAATCCGAATTACCAGTTGTTTGAGCAATATGTTGGTGATGAAATTGCATATGGACTTAAAGTCCTTGGGATCACAGGACCTGAATTGAGGGAAAGAGTGAAATTGGCAATGTCGCAGGTCAGTCTTGATTTTGATGAGTTCAAAGACCGCTTGACCTTTGCATTGTCAGGCGGTGAGAAACGCAAAGTCGCTCTGGCCTCAACACTGGTGCTGAATCCTTCGCTTCTTTTGCTGGATGAACCCACTGCTGGTCTCGACCCGATTGCCAGGCGTGAGATTCTGGGGCAGATGGTCAGAGTTCATAATGAAGGCAAAACGTTGGTGGTTTCTTCCCACCAACTGGAAGACCTGGCGTTATTGACCGACCATGTCACACTGCTTTCTAAAGGTCGGGTAGTTAGTAACCAGGAAACGGACAGACTCCTTTCAAACCATGAGTTACTGCATCAATATCAAATGATTGCCCCCATAGCAGCTCAAATGGCATCTGTTTTACATGATAAAGGCTGGATTGTGCCTGAAAATATCATCATTGGTCAACAATTAGTGGCTGCCTTCCAAGCCTTGGGTGTACCGAATGGCTAATTTCGAATTCACCCAAAACCTTTCCTTCGGTCAATATCTGCCCACCAATTCCTGGTTTCATCAACGTGATCCAAGAGCAAAAATCCTACTGATTTTCTTTTTAATGATTGCTATCACCTTGGCTCGCAACACAAACATGGTATTGGCTGGATTGGTGATTGTCTTGTTAGTTTTTTGGATCTCGCGTATTCCCTTGAAAAATGCCCTCCGAGGAATTCGTACCCCTCTGCCCTTCCTAATTTTTATTGCTTTTTTTCAATTATTCCGATTTTCTCCTGGTGGTGATAATGCGCTCATTTTATCGATCTGGTCTTTTACCATCACCACGCACGGATTAATTGCGGCTGGAACAATTATCCTGCGGTTTGTCAGCCTGATTTTGACGATCAGCCTGGCCAGTTTCACTTTATCTACCAGTGACCTTATCTATGGCTTACAATCCCTCCTGCGTCCGTTGAACTGGATAAAAATCCCCAGTGAAGATTTCATCATGATTGTTCAAATAACGTTACGCTTTTTACCTCTATTGGGTCAGTCCACAGAACAGATCGCCAAAGCCCAGGCAGCGCGGGGGGCAGCATGGGGTGTCAAGAATCAGAATTTTAAACAGAGAATTCAATTAATCATACCGGTTATCGTACCAATGTTTCTCACCAGCCTGCAAAAAGCGGAGACCATGGCAATGGCTATGGACTCACGCGGATATGGCAACCACCTCAAACGCGGCGCTTACAGGCAGCTTTTATTTAAAAAACAAGACGGCTTCCTGGTGGTCACCGCCTTGCTGATCTCTACTTTGATTCTGGTTTTATAAATCGGATCCCTGTCGTTTACCAATCTTAATTCTACGCCAGGCTGCCACCACAGTTACAACGATAAATGCTGAAACACCAGCCTCTAATATTCCATTCGAAATAATGATTCCACCTAAAACCGGCCAGGGTAAAAGACCCATCAACCCGATTACCCCCAACACCAGCACAGTATTGGTGAGACTACCGGCTAAACCGGAAACAATAAGACCCACCACCGGAATTTTTTCCAATAATTTCCAGACGTAGTAGGCAACTGGTCCGATGAATAGACGCGGCAAAACTGCCAATAAAGGATTGGTAAACCAGACATCTGCGGGTGATGTTGGTGCAACTGCTGCTTGAATCATACTAAAAATACCAAAAATTAGGCCAACACCCAGACCAACAATAGGACCTTCCAAAATCGCAGCAATAATCACGGGCACATGCATGATCGTTAAGGAAATTCCGCCAAACCACGGTATAAACCCCCAGTGGGTTACACCAAGAAGGATCGTAATTGCCCCCATGACACCAGTAATTACTAATTTTCGTGTTCTATCTTGTGGCATTGCGCCTCCTTAATATCAATAATTATTCGATATAGTAACATTTGACTTATAATTATTTTAACACTTATTATTATAATAGGTTCTTAAATATATTCCAACTATAATTCCAACAATTCCATGAAGCATCTAAGGATCCATGCTGAATTTTAGTTATTTTACTGTTTAAGTCTCCCTGAACACAAATTGAAGTTCTTATATAATAAATGAAAGAAATTTTCTCATCATCAATTGAATCACCTGATCTTAGTCATAATTATTAATGAATTATCGAAAAGAAAAACATCATTAAAAGAGGTATTATGTATCATCAACATCGCTGGACATTGGAAAAACTAAAAGCCCGACTTGCCCTGATTACTCCATTCGTTTATAAAGAAAAATCTCCACTCCCTCCTTTTTATTACCAGGAATTACCCGGCCCTACTGCAAAACCGGATCTTGAACCGGATTTATCCAGCTGGACAATCGTTCATCCAAATTCATATTGGGGAAATTGGCAAACGAATTTTCAACTTTTCACAACCTTCAGAATTCCTGAGGATTGGGATTCCAAAAAACCAATCGTCATCCATTTACCATTAGGCGGAATCGAGGGGGATTTCAGCCATCCTGAAGCCCTGGCCTATATTGATGGAATTCCGTACGCCGCCTGTGACAGACATCATAAAGAAATTTTACTCAAACCAGGGTGGCAAGACGGTCGCGACCATTCCCTCATTCTGCATGGCTGGACAGGTCTAGGTTATACAGCATCAGGTGATCCGAAAATGAAATTACAGATGGGGGAACCACAATTGGTGCACATCCATTCTGAAACCCGTGATTTCTGTGCTTTAGCACGTGTAACACTTTCCACGATTGAAAATCTGAAAGACGATAATCCAGCAAGAAGCATGTTATTAAATGCAATTAATGAAGCCTTCTTGCGCTTGGAAACATCACACCCATTAGGAACAAATTTCTATGAAAGTGTAGTACCCGCTTATGAAACCCTGATAGTGGGTGTTCAAAAATCTGGGTTTCCATTGGATGTCATCATTCATGCAAGCGGACATGCCCACATCGATGTAGCCTGGCTATGGACATTAGGTCAAACCCGCAGAAAAGCTGAACGGACACTCCAAAATGTGATTCGGTACATGGAACAATTCCCTAAGTATCATTTCAGCCAAAGCCAACCACAACTCTACCAGTTCATCGAAGAAGATCAGCCACATTTATTTAAAAAAATTCAGCACCTGGCAGCGGAAGGTCGTTGGGAGCCAATGGGTGGTATGTGGGTCGAAGCTGATTGCAATATTTCTGGTGCCGAGTCGCTTGCCAGGCAATTGCTTTTAGGTCGTACTTATTTCAAGGAAAAATTTGGAGATAACGCTGATATTCCTGTTTTATGGTTACCAGATGTGTTTGGGTTTTCATCGAGCTTACCTCAATTAATTAAACAGGCTGGATTGAAGTATTTCATGACAACCAAGATGGGGTGGAATGAATATAACCGATTGCCATATGATACTTTTATGTGGCAAGGGATGGATGGTACCCAAATTTTAACTCATTTCAGTACAGTCCGGGACTTGGATAGTATTTATGCCAGTACATATAACTCGATGGCAAATCCGCAAGAAGCGCTGGGGACCTGGAATAATTTCCAACAAAAAGAACTGCACAAAGATTTATTAATGGCATTTGGATATGGGGATGGTGGCGGAGGACCTACACAGGAGATGCTGGAAAATCTGGAGATTATGGATCATTTCCCAGCCCTACCACAGGTTCAACATTCCAGTGTGAAAAAGTTTTTTGAAGCGATTGAGCCCGCTACAGAATCCAAAATGATGCCTGTCTGGAATGGAGAACTGTACCTCGAATACCATCGCGGCACCTACACAACACAAGCTTTAATGAAAAAGAATAATCGCAAAAGTGAGTTCCTGATCCATGATGTGGAATTCCTGGCGAGCCTGGCGTGTGTGTTGGATGATCAATACCAATACCCTTCAATCGAACTCAACGAGTCATGGAAAACAATTTGCATGCACCAATTTCATGACATCCTGCCGGGATCAAGCATAGGAGACGTTTACAAAGAAGCAAATCAGTCTTTCCAGGCATTGAACGTGCGCCTGCACCAACTACAACATGATGCACAGGATGTGATCAGTAAATATTTCTCCGCTGATATTTTATTAACGAACCCCACCCCATTCCCAAGAAATGATCTGGTCTTGATCCCCAATAAAAATGCTGGCATCTTCACCAGAGAGGGAAGAAAATTGACAACTCAAGCAGCCGACACAGGCGTTTTGATTGATCCGGGGAAATTACCAGCCTATAGCGTGACTCCGATTCATTGGCATTCGTCCGAAATTGGTAATCATCAGGCGGGGTTACAAATTACTCCACACAACTACACCCTGGAAAATGATGTCATCCGCGTGCACTTTAATCAGGATGGTGATATCGTCAGCATTTTTGACAAAGAAGTCGAACGGGAACTCCTGCCTGAGAATTCCGTTGCCAATCAATTTCAGATTTTTGAAGATCGACCCCTCACCTACGATGCCTGGGATATCAATATTTATTATGATGACAAAGTTGACTTTGCTGAACCTGCCGAATCGATTGAGTGGCTGGAACAGGGACCTCTACGACAGACCATTGCAATCAAGCGCAAAATTGCTGATAGTATCTACACGCAAAGAATATCCATTATAAAAGATAGCAAACAAATAGATTTTGATACCACCATTGACTGGCAGGAACGTTATAAATTACTCAAGGTTGCTTTCCCTGTTGATATCCTCGCGCCTATTGCCACCTATGAAATTCAATGGGGTAATGTTCAGCGCAATACCCATCGAAACACAAGCTGGGATTGGGCCAGGTTTGAGACCTGCGCTCATAAATGGGTAGATCTCAGTGAGGGAAACTATGGTGTCAGCCTTTTGAATGATTGCAAGTACGGGCATGATATTCATAACAATGTGATGCACTTATCTCTCTTACGTGGGCCAACTGTACCAGATCCATTGGCTGATTTGGGTATTCATCAATTTAAATACAGTCTTCTGCCCCATTCAAATTCATGGGGTGAACAGACACAAGCCGCCGCTTACGCATTGAATGATCCGATCATTATATTTGAACGATCAAAGACCGAAGATGAGCCCTCCAGCAAATCCGAAATATATGATATCGAGCAATCATTGTTTTCGCTATCCGTCCCGAATGTCGTCATTGAGACAATCAAACAAGCGGAAGATGGGGTAGGTTTTATCATACGCCTTTACGAAAGCCAACGGAAACGAGGCTTGGTTGTACTAAAGTCATTCATGCCTATCCTTTCTGCATGGGAGACGGATCTACTGGAACAAAATCAGGAATCATGCATCATGAAAGATCATGAAATCCACCTCAATATCAAACCATTTGAAATCAAGACCTTGCGTATCCAGTTGGGGTAACCGGAGATTGTCATGAAGAATATCCAATTAGTCTGCACCCAATGTGAAAAAACCTATCCCGCTGACCGACCCATCTGGCGCTGTACCTGTGGGGCGCTGTTGGATATTGAAATGGAAACGAGTTTTCCAATCGCTGAAATCCAAAAGAGACCGGTTAATATGTGGCGCTACCGCGAGGCTCTTCCCATCAATCAACCAGAGAATATCATTTCTTTCTCTGAAGGATTTACGCCTATCATTCCTGTCGAGTTTGCTGGCAAAATAATTGGGATTAAACAGGATCATTTGTTTCAGACGGGTTCATACAAAGATCGTGGAGCATCCGTTCTTATTTCCATCGCAAAACAATTGGGAATAAAACATGTAGTGGAAGATTCCTCTGGAAACGCTGGTTGTGCAATCGCGGCCTATTGTGCCAGGGCCAATATTTCCTGTGATATCTATGTGCCGGTGAACACATCACCAGCTAAATTAGCGCAAATCACCCATTATGGAGCCAAATTACACATGATCCCGGGCAATCGTGAAGCAACTGCCCACGCGGTTCTCACTGCAGCCCGGACAACCTATTATGCCAGCCATTCCTGGAATCCTTTCTTCTTTCAGGGAACTAAAACTTTCGCCTACGAAATCTGGGAACAATCCGATTTTCAAGCCCCTCAAGCCATCATTGTCCCAGCTGGTAATGGCACCCTGGTTTTAGGGGCCTGGATTGGTTTCAATGATTTAAGAAAAGCGGGATTAATTACCACAATTCCACGGATATTTGCGGTACAGGCTAAAAATTGCGCCCCCCTGCATACTGCCTATTATCAACATGCGGCAGAACCATCCAGAATAAATGCAAGTCCAACATTAGCAGAAGGTATCGCCATTGCCGAACCCATTCGCGGTGAACAAATTTTAGCAGCTGTTCGCCGGTCCAATGGAACTTTCGTAACTGTCACGGAAGATGAAATCCAAACTTCTATGTTTGCGATACATCGTCAGGGATTTTATATTGAGCCAACCGCTGCTGCCACAATCGCAGCCATTCCCAAACTGGTTCAATCTCATCCTGGAATTGATCAATGGTTATCTGTTTTTACAGGACATGGATTAAAGTCCACAGAAAAAATCATGGCTCTCCAGGAGCATTCAACATAATAATTCTTTCAGTTTGGTAAATCTACTTATTTTTCTCAACGATCTCCAGGAGGTCCATGCATAATTCTACAGATTTTCGAATAGGGCACTTTCGACCGATCTACCTTTGGGCAGGACCAGGAACAATCCGGATGAATAAATTGAAGTTTATGCAGGTTGATGTAGATGAAAACGTCCATCACGAAGCGCATCAATTTAAAGGTGCTGATATTGTTATAAATGGTTTGTATCAAAATTGGATCCATCTTACTTATAGCTGGGGTTTTCCTCCGGAGGTTGAGCAAGAGGATTGGCAATCCTTCGAAGCAGCAACCAACGAGTATCATCGGCTAGGTGCAAAGGTGTTTGCCTATATTCAATCGTCAAACTGCGTTTACGCTGGCAGCTTCACCGAAAATAATTGGTATGCGATCACACCAAAGGGGAAGAAAGTTTATTATTATACCGGCCGTTACATGACTTGTTTTCAAAATAAGGAGTGGATAAATTATCTAAAAGCTCGCATTTCGGATGCAATCCATCGTGGCGCAGATGGTATATTTTTTGATAACCTCTGGTATGGCCTGCAACCCAATACCTTGTTTAACACCTGGTTGGGAGGTGCGGGTTGTTATTGTATAACCTGTCAACAAACTTATCTGAATGAGACAGGTTTGATGATACCCACCTTTACTGATTTACAAAAAAAAGATGTGCTCAATTACATTGAATGGCGGGCACTAAAAATGACTCAGGTCATACAACAACTATCGTCTTTTGCTCGATCATTAAAACCGGATGTCATCATCAGTGCAAATGATTACGATCCTGTTATGCGGCCAGTCAAACTAATTTTTGGGATTGATTTCCATGCTTTAGCCTCCATCCAGGATCTCACTATGATTGAAAATTTTGCTCTCCCCAAATGGGAAGAAATCCCTGAAAGAATTTTGGTGAACAATGCGCTTACAATCCGCTCAACCCAATCATTATTGCCTGACAGGAAGCATTTGAGTATGCTCTCGTATGATGCGGGAATCGGATTTGATCCGGTATATCCAAGCCGTAGAATTCTGACAGGAATGGCAGAAGCTGCAGCCTTAGGTTGTAGCATGACCACCAAAGGCACTGAATATCACGATGGGACAAAGATGACGTTGTTGACAAGCCCTGAATACAAAGAGCAGCAAAAAATAATTGGCGATTTTCACCACTGGCTGGAAGAAAATCAATCCATCTATCAACTGCAGGGGCAACGAATTGCCGAAGTTGGGATTCTCCATCCAGGTGATTTATTATGGCAGAAGTGGCACCAGATGGCCCCTATCTTTTTTGCTGTCCAACAAACCTTATTAGCGAATGGGATTCCCTGGAAAGTTATTCAAAATCTGAAAGAATTGGATGATTTAAAACAAATCATCATTTTTGATGATCAATATATTGCAAAAGCCATAACGAAGAATTTTACAATCATCGACGTCATGAAGTTACCATCCTGGAAACACAAATCCCAGTCATTTTTGGATCGAAATCAATTAATCAAGTCAATGGTATCTGAAATTGCAGACCAATTAATCCGGCTTTACCATGGCTATAAATCCATGCGTAAATTAATGGATTGGATGGGTATGTCAAAATTGGTTACCCATACACCTTTCTTCAAGCTGCCCTGTGAAACATTTCAAAATGAATTGATTAGTAAAATCTCCGTGGAGAAGTTCAGAGTCATTTCCGAACATCCCGTGTTAATAGATGTATGGGAAAATGGTCAATCCGGATTCAATATCCATTTGGTAAATTACTACAGCCAAAATCAAAAAATAAATTTAAAAATACCCGATAATTCAAATATAAAAATTCTTTATCCTGAAAACGACATGAATGATTTTCAGGTAGCACCCAGAGAAATTTCCTTAGATCTTGACCTGTATTGTATATGCACAATAATGAAAGTTGAGGAGAAAAAATGAACCGAGTTCTTCGTTGGTACCACTATATTACCTACAACATCTATTGGTTTGCCTTGACCGCCCGTTCGCAGGTATTAACTCCTTTAATCATCCCTTTATTAATCCAACGATTTGTTGGTGAAGCTGCCAAGGGTGAACTATTAGGAAACATGCGTTTATGGTCCCTAATGGTAGCTGTTTTAGTGCAGGCCTTGATGGGACTATTAAGTGATCAGTCAAATTCAAAATTTGGCCGTCGGAAACCTTTTATCGTTGTAGGAACTATTGGGGAAATCCTAATTTATGTTCTGATTGGTTTCACCGCTGGTATGGACGGTATGACAGGCTACTGGTTCTTATTCCTGTTATACACTCTCTCCATGATGACTGCCAACACCGCCCACGCCGCTTTACAGGGTATTATTCCTGATCTTGTACCCGAAGAAAAGAGGGGGCGATTCTCTGGTTTTAAAGCGCTCTTTGAACTCCCCCTGCCCCTTATTTTTGTTTCGTTTGTAATCGGCAAAATGGTCAGCGCAGGGAATATCTGGGCCGCTTTAATAACGCTGATGGTGATTTTAATTGTTTGTCTTTTAATTACACTGACAATCAAGGAAGAACCTTTGCAATCAGAGAAAACAAAAATTGATTGGAATCCAATCATCCGTCTTTTTCTGATGACAGCAGCATTTACAGTAATCATCCTGACCTCAGGCTTTATCGTCAGGCAAATCATGAATTTCATCCTCCAGGGTGAGACAACCTATGGGCGTTGGTTGGTAATGGCCATCGGTTTAATAGGCATGCTGTTGGCAATTGGGGTCGGGGTATGGAGCAGTGTTTATATCAGTATCGGTAAAAAAATTAATGAACATCATAATTTCACCTGGTGGGTGGTGAACAGGTTGGCATTTTTAGCTGGATCAACCAATCTGGCAGGGTTTCTGGTTTATTTCTTACAGGAAAGGTTTATTGAATTACAAGGTGAAAAAGCAGCCGGACCTGCCGCCTCGATCACCATGTTTATTGGGATCTTCATTCTTCTTTCCGCTTTGCCTAGTGGCTGGCTGACTGATCGATTTGGTACAAAAAAGATCATTTTAGTCAGTGCCATTCTGACCACTCTCGGAACTGCACTTGTACTTCTGTCCCCCACCATTTCCTGGATGTATGCCGCTGGTTGTCTGGTTGGCTCTGGAATCGGATTTTTCTATGCCTCCAATTGGGCGCTGGGAACCGAAATTGTGCCTCAAGACCAGGCAGGCCGTTTCCTGGGAATCTCGAATCTGGCTGGTGCTGGTGCAGGAGCTGTTGGAGCATACATTGGTGGCCCAATCGCGGACCAGATTGGTTATACCAATTTAATGGTAATTTACGTGATATTGTTCGTTTTCTCAATCCTGGCTCTGGCAAAAATAAAGGTGAAACAACCATCGAGATCATAAAAATCAAATTATTTTTCCATAATGGTGACATTTAGCAGGGTGTATACTTGTATGAAATCTAGCTGGAGAATGCCCGAAATTACAAATTATGGCGAATGATCAAGCAAGAATCCTCAGTTTAATAAAAAATTTCATTAATAAACTTAAACAAGAAATTGTAAACCGCCCGCTTTCCGATTCTGGTATCTTAATCGGAACTGCCGTTTTGGTGGGGATTGGTTCAGGGTTGGGGGCAGTGCTGTTTACTTTCCTGGTTGAATTCGTTCAAAAATTAGCTTTTGAAGATTTTGTATCATTTTTTAAATTCGATCAACCCTGGCATCTCATCATCATACCAATCATCGGTGCTTTGATTACCGGTCCGATTATTTATTTATTTGCACGTGAAGCCAAAGGACACGGAGTTCCTGAAGTCATGTTAGCGATTGCCTTACGTGGTGGCAAAATCAAACCGCAGGTCGGGATTGTGAAAGCAATTTCCTCCGCAATTTGTATCGGTACTGGTGGTTCAGTCGGGAGTGAAGGTCCGATTGCTCAAATTGGGTCTGCTCTTGGATCAACGATTGGTCAGTGGCTTAAATTGAATGAGGAACGCACAAAAACTCTTGTAGCTTGTGGTGCAGCCGGTGGGATTGCAGCCATATTTAACGCTCCTATTGCCGGTGCAATATTCGCCATGGAAGTAATCCTGAATCGTATCAGTTCCGTTTATTTTGGCGCTGTAGTGATCTCGGCGGTGATTGCTGACTCAATCGCCCACTTTTTCATGGGTGATTTTCGGACTTTCTTAATTCCCCAATATTTTCTGCAAAGCCCCTGGGAACTACTTTTATATACCTTCTTAGCCATAATCGCTGCCATCGCTTCAGTAGGCTTCAGCCGTTTGTTGTATCTGGTAGAGGATTTATTTGACGATATAAAAATACCGGAATGGGTAAAACCGTCCATTGGTGCAATTTTGTTAGGAATATTGGGAATTTTTACAATTAAAACCCCAGGCGGAATCCCAAGGGTGTTTGGGGTTGGCTATGATTCGATGACACCAGCCCTCTTCGGTGAATTTACGCTGAAAGTAGCATTATTGCTATTTGTCTTGAAATTATTAGCTACTCTGTTTACTTTAGGTTCCGGAAATTCAGGGGAATCTTTGCACCATCATTGTTCATGGGTAGTATGCTCGGCGCTGGTTTCGGCAGTTGGGCAACCTCGGTTTTTCCAAATATAACATCCGGAGCTGGGGCATATTCTCTCGTAGGAATGGCTTCATTCTTTAGTGGTGCCACCCACGCGCCGATGACAGCCATCCTGATTCTGTTTGAAATGACGAATAATTATCAATTGATTTTGCCATTAATGCTGGCTTCGGTTTTAAGCACAATCATTTCACGGATTCTCAGCAAAGATTCAATCTATACCCTTAAGCTCACTCGCCGCGGCATCAAATTAAGCCAAACCGAGGATGTGGATGTGATGCAGGGTATCTCCGTGGGTGAAGTCATGTCAACAGACTTCATTTCCATAAAATCAAATCAAACGCTTGAAGATTTGGAAATGCTTTTCTCAAAAACCAATCTGACTGGTGTGCCAATCACAGATGCCCAGGACAATCTGGTAGGGGTTGTGACTGTTAACGATCTGCGGAATGCCAGAAAATCTGATATCCCTGCTACAACTGAATTATCAGAGATTGCTTCCATGAATGAATTATTATTTAGCTTTCCCGAAGAACCCATGTGGAAGGCAATCTTTCGTATGAGTAGTCACAGCATCAGTATGCTTCCGGTTGTACAAAAAGAGAATCCTAAAAAATTAATCGGTATGATTTATCGGCGTGATGTAATTCGCGCTTATGATCATGCCATCACGAAAAAAGCGAATTTGCAACATGAAGTGGAAATCATTAAATTAGGTAAATTGGATGAAGCCAGGTTTATTCAATTGAATATTCCTACGAAATCATTCGTTGTTGGCAAACGCGTGAGTGAAATAAAACTTCCTGGGCATTGTGTAATCGTTTCATTAAGAAGAGGCCGAGAATTAAAAATTGTCGATGGGCATACCATCCTCAAAAAAGGTGATTTTCTAACCATCTTTTCAGAAGAAGACTGTGCAAATGATGTTGAAAAGATGTTGACTGTTCAGTCGGACATGCCCATTGAACCAGCTCGACAAAAATCATATCATGAAGAAATAACAATAAAAGCCGGCTCTAAAGTAGCCGGTAAAATGATTAAAGAGGTTAACCTCCCCGGGGATATTTTGATCATTAGCATTCAGAGAGACCAATCTTCCATCATTCCCCATGGTATGACCATTTTTCATTTTGATGATATCGTTGAAGTCTACGGGAAAGAAGTAGATATCGCCAAAGCCAGAACATTACTTGGTGATGATTAATTGCTTAAGCCAACTTGGACAAATTGATCGGGTAAAATGACCTTATGTCGCTGCGCACCATATTATTCCAGATTTTTTTATTTCTAGGTTTAATCATACTTTCCTCAATATCCGCATGTTCACCAAAAGAGCCACTTTCAGTAGTACCTACGACTGCAACTTCAACATTCTCTCCCCCAGCGACTGCCATGGTAACCCTCACAAAACAACCATCACAGACACCCACCAGTGTTCCTTCCTACACATCTACCTCTTCAACCACCCCCACCCAAGAATTAATTGAACCAGATAATTGCCTGGCACCTCAGGAAAATTATGATTTGATTGAAATTAATGGCATGCTGATCAACAAGCGCACTTTTTTGATGCTCGAGCACGCCCAATCCATTTATGGGGGTGAAATTGAACTGACTGGTTATCACCTCACCCAGGGGAGTTATACGAATCTTGTTTCTGCCAGTTTCGGAACTCACAGCGGGGGTGGCGCAGTCGATTTGTCTGTCATCCAATATGGAACTTACCAGGTGTTGTACGCTGACATCGACAAATTGATCCAGGCATTAAGGGTCGCTGGGTTTGCAGCCTGGTTAAGGGATTTTGACCAGCTCTACCCTGGTTCACCAATTCACATCCATGCCATTGCCATTGGCAACCGTGATTTATCTGGTCCAGCAAAGGAACAGTTAACCGGAGAATTTGGTTACTTCCTTGGCTATAATGGTATTCCACAAGATAATGGGGCAACACCGATTCCAGATGAGCACGGTGGACCAATCATCTGTCAATGGATGTTAGATTTGGGTTTTATTGACTTACGAGAATTTTTTGACTAGGAATCGGGACTGGTAAAAAATATTTCCATTGGATCAATGATCCGATACCAACCACTGACCCGCCAACGACAATAATTAATCATTTCTTGCTCATCAGCGCTGACATCATAATGAGCCATGCTGCCTTTGATGCCTGAGGCATAGCCATATCGCATTTCAACATGCAGGTGTGGAACTAAAGCATTTCCACTATCTCCGATTGAACCAATCATTTCACCACAACTTACCTGATCTCCAGGCACAAATTCGAGTATATTCTCAAGATGAGCATAAAGAATATATAAAGAAATTTCATCTTGGTCATCATGAGGCTGATTCCAACCCGATGGGCACGTTAAAGAAGTATTAGAGCCAAATGCATCCGGATTGATTTGGTTTTTCAATATTTTTTTCCATCCAATAGGCAAATCCTCAAATGCTGTTTCCACCAGCACTGCATTCCCATATGGAAATCGGTCATTCATTACCATTACCACTTCACCAGCCAGGATTGCCTGTACAGCCTCGCCTGCCACGGCAATGCGTAGATCTGGGTCCATGACGCTGAAATCCACCCCCTGGTGCGGATCATCAGAGCCTGGTTGAGGAGGGTAATACGGATTAGAGATCATATTCACCAGGGTATCGATTGGATATCCCATAATTGGAGAACAGACATTTACTATAATTGTTGTTGGAGCTGGTGTATTCGTTGGCTCTGCCGTTGGTGCAAAGTTCGGAGAAGGTATTTTAATAACCTCAGTAGGTTCTGTTATTTCAACGGTTGGTATTGCAACCTCTTCGCCAGGTGGTTTGGAAAAACAACCTGTTAGTAACACAATAAAACAAATTATTAGCATGCCGAAATTTTTCATTCTAATATTGTACTTATAAATTGCAATTAAAATGATCTGAGTGATTAAAAAAACAAAGGTGAAAATAAAAAAATATGAATCCAAAGAAAATTTTATATTTCCTAATCATTGTTCTGGTCGCCCTGGGCAGTTCGTTTTTAGGAGCAATTGGTGGTAGCTTCATTACCTTGAATGTCGTTGAGAAAAATTCTGCTCTCGCATTGGAATCTCAAATCGCCCCTTCTCCTACATCAACACAACAATCCATATTAAGTTTCTCAAATTCAGAAATCGAAACGACGATTACATCGGTGGTACAGAGCGTGGAACCGGCAGTGGTGACCGTTGTTGGTACAATCAGTGGCCGCGCAACATTCTTTGGTGTCACATCCGATCAGGATGTCAGCGGCAGTGGTGTGATTATTTCCAAGGATGGTTACATAATCACCAACAACCATGTCGTTGAAGGAACACAGATCCTCTCTGTAATCCTCAATGATGGTACTGAGCATCCTGCCGAATTGATCAGCAGTGATGCATTTGCGGATTTGGCTGTGCTTAAAATAGAAGGAACCATTCCCGGAATTGCTATCATCGGCAATTCCGATAACCTGAAACCTGGCGAAACAGTGATTGCGATTGGCTCACCATTAGGTACGTTCAGAAACTCGGTGACTGTTGGTGTGATCAGTGCCACCGGCCGGACGCTTGATAGTGGTGATGGCTATACGATAGAAGACTTAATCCAAACCGATGCAGCCATCAACTCGGGGAACTCTGGCGGTCCATTACTCAATCTGGCAGGAGAGGTAATTGGCATTAATACACTGGTTATTCGAGGCTCAAATAATTCAAGTACCAATGCTGAAGCACTGGGCTTTGCTATTCCATCCAATACAGCTGCAATGATTTCTAAACACATCATTGAAAAAGGATATTTTGCTCGCCCTTATCTTGGCACAAGTTATCAAAATATCACACCTCGAATCGCTTCCTGGTACAATCTGCCAGTCAATTATGGGGCGTACATCACCGATATTGATCGCAACAGTCCGGCTGAAAATTCGGGTATGCAACCAGGAGATATCATCACCAAAATTGGTGAAGTTCCCATTGACGAACAGAATTCTTTTATCAACGCTTTATTTGATTACGAACCCAACCAGACAATCATGATTGAATTCACACGTGAGAATCAAACCAGGTCAGCTCAAGTTACACTCGGAGAATTGAATTCGCCGTAAACTGATCAAAATTACGATTATTATGGTTTCTTCTTCAAGATCTCTAACAATGCTCTGGCAGAATCTTCAGGGCCCGAGAATTCTTTTCCCGCCACACCTAATTGAGTTCGTAATTCACCCACATAGACATCTTTATCATAAAAAGCCTTGAAGAATTTTTTAGCAAGGTCATCATGTAACTCTCTGTATGCTGGTGGCCCAAAAATATTAGCGAAATAAGAATGCGTTAAGCCAATGGTTGAAGTTGTCCCTTTACTCATCACTGCACCAGAGCTGAATATTTCAATCGCATGTTCAGAAGATTTGATGCGTTCAATCGCTTTATGATTTTCATCAACCATATCATAGTTGTTCGCATAAAGAACGAAATCGACCTCATATCCTTCCACAACACTTTTAAATTTTGTGACAGGGATAACGACACGAGCGTTGACTTTATCTGGATTCATGATGATCGAACGATCGATTTGAGCAAATGCATAGTCTTTTTGTAAATCATCCAATCTCACGAAGGCACCAATTTCCGTTCCATACCCCAGAATACGACCATCCGGAAGAATATCAATCGACCCCATATCATCCGCAATAATCACCAAATCTTCAACCTGATCTTCGATAATGTTTCGCAGTGCTTCCAAAGTTTCTGATTTTCCTGCCCCGGTATCTCCAATCAACAGCACATTGGATGTGCCAGCGTTTCTCAGGACAATATGGAACATCGCGCCATGAAATGGCATTCTTCCAATTTTCATCATCTTTACATTATGCAACGTTAAGATCATTTTCTTCAGATAACCAAAATAAGCATATTCCTTGCGGAAGGGGATCGTGGCAATCAGAATATCATTTTTTCCATCTTCGTAGAAAATGGTCTCCGTCGTATCGGGATCTTTCTCACCTTTAACTGGAACGCCATAAAAGAAGATAGCATCCGGTTTCTTTTTCAAGTCCGCATCTTCAGCCAGTTCAAACAGATTACTCAATGCATAACCGAGTTCAAACCACTGCACAGTGAAATAAACCAGGATAATCAATTCACCAACTTTTGCCGGATAACACAACCACTCTTGGGGATCCAATTCCAAATGGTCGATTGGATTGTAATCAACTCTGACAAAGTGTCCACTCCGTTTATTGTTAGGCGTATTAAAAATCAAGGGAGGATAAATCAATACTTGACGAGTCATCAAAACATCACATAATTTGTCTTCGTAGTCACACATAAAGGGGACTTGATAAGGTAGCGTGATTGCCGCAATTTTTGCGCCCGCGCTCACCTGCCTATAAACTCTGGGATGATTTCCCGTAATATTTTCAAGAATGTCACGTTGGGCAGTGCGAACCACATGCATCAACTTTTCTACTGTCTCTGTGAAGGACCGGTATGGTCGTTTATCGAGCCGGTCATCCA
This sequence comes from uncultured Anaerolineaceae bacterium, assembly GCA_942491385.1. Classification (GTDB taxonomy): domain Bacteria; phylum Chloroflexota; class Anaerolineae; order Anaerolineales; family Anaerolineaceae; genus UBA6170. Next base: position 94,161 of record CALOAF010000002.1, read on the forward strand.
CTGAATCAAGTACTACCAAACGTTGTAAACGCCGCCAGAAATTGTAAAATTGTTCAACAAAATCACTCAATAAATCCATATCATCAAAAAATGTCTTGCTCTCAGGAATAAGCTTGCTGACCTGGTTTGCAGGTAATTTGGATAGTAACAACAAGGTTGCCTGCATCGTTTTCAGTTCTTCTGCGGTTACTTTTTCCTCGTTGTAAAATACGCGCAACAAACGTGACTGCTGCCGGAATAAGAATCGAACGTACTTACTTAATAAATCCAAAAATAAACCGTTATTAATTAATTCGTCAACTGAATCACACAATCTGTTCTGTGTTCGAAGTACTAATTTATTACCATAAATTTGATAAGAACCATTTTTCATATTTTCTCCACATACCAATATAAATATTTTTTACCGTCAATTAATTCGCTACTATTTTGAAATCATCGTCTCCAGCATGCTGGTTGTAAGAGATTTCGGTCTTTCAATTGGTTTCAACAATACTCTCGCCCACACAATATGGGCTGTCAGCCCTAATATCCTACCCACTCCGAATAAAATTGTATAAAAATCAAATTCTTTGACCCCAAAATGATACTGTAATGCCCCATTGATCGCATCCACATTCGGCCAGGGATTACTTACTTTTCCGCTCTCCATTAAAATTCCAGGCAAGGTTGCATAAACCAATTCCACCAGCTTGATCAGCTCACTATCCAAATTCTTTCTTTTGGCAAAATCCAGTTGAGCGGTAAATCTTGGGTCCGTTGTGCGTAGAACCGCATGACCATAACCTGGGATTATTTTGCCTTCTGCTAAGGAATGACGGAGATACTTCTCCAATTGTTCCTGGGTTGGAAGACCATTGAAATAGTCACGCACATCTAGAAGCCATTTAAGACATTCCTGGTTTGCCAGTCCATGCAATGGACCAGCCAAGCCATTCATTCCTGCCGCGCAGGAGAGATAAACATCCGAAAGTGCAGAACTTACCAGGTGAGTGGCGTGGGCAGATACGTTGCCGCCTTCATGATCACAATGTAGAAAGAAGAACAATCTGCAAAGGTCATAATAATTTGGATCCGCCTCACGATCAATCATCACACCAAAATTAGCACTCCAGTCGTGATCTGCTTTGGGTGGTAAATAAATTCCATCTTGGTATTTCAAATTGTAAATAAATGCAGCCAATCCGGGCAATTTGGCTGTTAGATTTAATGAATCCTCCAGGAAATAGCGCCAATGATCATCTTTGACAACACCGATTTCATATTCCTTCGCAAATACAGATTCTTTTTGTAATGCCATAATGCCAATCGAAAATAAAGTCATCGCATGAGTTTCCTTTGGCATGCGACGAATTGTATTGTACACATAAGTAGGAATTAAACTTCTTCTACGCCATTCTTCCTCGACGATCATCGCATCTTCAAAGGTGGGGAGTTCATTTGTCAATAGTAAATAATAAACTCCTCCCGCCAAAGGAAATTCTGCGCCCGGTAATTTAGGCAAAATCTTCAACAATTCTGGAACCGAGTATCCACGGATACGAATGCCTTCATTCGGATCAACGTGCGAGATATCGCTCACCTGAATCTGAACACCTCGAATCCCACCATAAATTTGAGAGACAGTAACATCACAAACCTTAAAATCACCGTATTCATTTCGTAATCGATGTACACGGTCCCGCCAGGCAGGTAATTGTTCTGCAATTCTTTCTTCTAATAATGTCATGATGAAACTCCTTAGGCTTTAAAACTCGAATGGATACCCTAAATTGGGATGTTAAAGGTGCCAAGCTTTTTTAAAATTACTTAATGGGAATGATTTTGGTAAAAATATGCGCTCCCCACATAACCCAAATCTCGGGAAATGTGCTCAGCACCTTGAAGGATGTTGTTCTTGAAAAACTTAATTTTTTCTTCCGTAAATCGAAAAGAAGGACCAGAGATAGTTAATGCTGCCAGGATGTCACCTTTCATGTCAAAAATAGGGGCTGCAATACCCGCTGCATCTTCCACCCATTCTCCATCGCTGAAAGCGTATCCTTGTTTTCGAATGGTTTTTAATTCTTCTTTTAATGCCTCCACATTTGTGATGGTTTTAATCGTGAAGGGTTGGAAATTAGTTCTTGAAAGTATTTCTGACTGTCTTTTTTCTGGCAGGTATGCTAACAAAAGTTTTCCTGCCGACCCTGCATATAAAGGCAAGCGCCTGCCTATGCGTGCAACAATCCGCACATTCTGAGCGCTTTCCATTCTCTCTACACATAAGCGTTCATCCCCATCCAGAATATATAGACTGATGGTTTCCTTTGTTTTAAGCAATAGCTCGTTTATAACAGGCAATGCGACATTTCTGATATCCAGATTGGTTGTATAAACTTCAGCCCACCGCAGACTTTTAGGGCCTACTGAATAGCTTCTTGACTCGTGATTCTGAAGCAACAAACCCTGATTTTTGGCTGATATCATTAATCGACCACATACACTGGGGGAAAGTCCAGTTAATCTGGCTACTTCTCTAACGCCTAATTCATTTTGATCTATCGTAAAGCAATCCAGTATCTGAATCAGTCGATCAATTGTTTGAACCTTATCATTTTCCATAATTTTGTGCCGTATAATGGGACAGCGTCCCGAAATCGAATATAATGATTATAGGAATTAAATCAATAAAAGTCAAGGGTAAATGCGATTCTTATTGATTATTGTTTTTTGTCATTAAGAAAGGTGAACTGTGGACAATTTTGATACATCCATTAAAATGGTTAATAATGAACTAATCGTACCAGAACAGGTAACCATCCCATTTATTCCAGGTGATGGCATCGGTCCTGACGTTACAGCAGCGATGCAAAAGGTTGTGAACATCGCCATTGATCGAGTCTACCAATCCGAAAAAAAAATCGTTTGGAAGGAAGTATTGGCAGGAGAAAAAGCCTTTCGTCAAACTGGTGAATGGCTTCCCCAGGAGACATTAACTGCTTTTTCGGAATTTATGGTTGGAATTAAGGGACCTCTCTCCACACCTGTCGGTGGAGGTATTCGTTCTTTGAATGTAGCTTTGAGAAAAAATTTGGATCTTTATGTTTGTTTGCGCCCTGTGCGGTACTTCCATGGTATCAATTCTCCGGTCACCCAACCAGAAAAAATCGATGTAACAATCTTCCGGGAAAATACTGAAGATGTTTATGCAGGAATTGAATTTGAAGCTGATAGCCCTGATTCAATCAAATTTTTGCAATGGTTACAGGAGCAATTTCCCGCTTCTTATCAAAAAATCCGTTTCCCTCAATCAGTCGGATTAGGCATCAAACCAATATCAAAAAGTGGAAGTCAAAGATTGATCCAGGCAGCCATCGAATATGCCATTAGAAATAAAAAACCAGTTGTCACACTGATTCATAAAGGCAATATTATGAAATTCACTGAAGGTGCATTTCGACAATGGGGATATGATTTAGCAGAAACCGAATATAAGGATTCTGTTTATTCAGCCCGTCAGTTTGAAGAAACCAAAAAGGCAGCCGGTAATATGGAAGCTCAAAAAGAAAAGGAATGGGCTTTGAACAGCGGAAAAATTTGGATCAATGATGTCATCACAGATGCTGCCTTTCAAAATTTATTGCTGTATCCCCAAAATTTCAGTGTGATCGCAACCAGTAACCTGAACGGCGATTATCTCTCAGATGCGCTGGCTGCTCAGGTAGGTGGTATTGGGATTTCCCCAGGAGCAAATATTAATTATCAGACCGGGATTGCAATTTTTGAAGCAACACACGGGACAGCACCGGATATTGCCGGGAAAAATCTGGCTAATCCATCTTCTTTAATTCTTTCATCCGTGCTTATGCTGCAATATCTTGGTTGGAATGAAGCAGCCGACCTCATTACAACAGCCTTGGAATCGACCATTAAATTTGGACAATTAACCCATGATTTAGCCCAATTTGTCGCTGGTTCCACTTCCTTGAGTACGCTCGAATTTGCGGACGCAATCATCAATCATTATTAAGAACTGCAGGAGTCATAAATGAATAAAGGCCTTCTCTCAACAAAATCAACACTCTCAACAAATGGAAAGGAGTATAAATTTTTCCAGCTATCCAAATTACAATCAGAAAACCCAAATTTTTTAGATAAGTTGCCTTTTTCCATTCGAGTTTTACTGGAAGGAGTTGTTCGCAACGTCAATGGCGAGTCAATTACAGAAAACGACGCCATCAACCTGGCCACCTGGCAACCGCATCAGGAGAAGCGAAAACCAATCCCCTTTTTCCCCGGCAGAGTAGTGCTACAGGATTTCACCGGTGTTCCTGTGATCAATGATCTGGCAGCGATGCGTGCTGCCATTCAGCGAAATGGTGGTGATCCATTAAAAGTCAATCCGATTATTCCAGTTGATATGGTTGTAGACCACTCTGTCATGGTGGATGTATCTGCCCAGCAAAACGCCGTTGAGAAAAACGCAAAAAATGAATTTACTCGTAATCTCGAGCGCTATCAATTTCTGCGCTGGAGTAGTACAGCGTTTAAGAATTTGCGCATTGTTCCCCCAGCCACAGGTATCATTCACCAGGTAAATCTTGAATTTCTCGCTCAATCTGTCCTGATGGAAAAAATAGATGGTGACACCTATATTTATCCAGACACGCTGGTTGGAACAGATTCTCACACCACCATGATCAACGGATTAGGCATCGTTGGTTGGGGTGTTGGTGGTATCGAGGCAGTTGCTGCCATGATGGGCCAACCGATTGAGATTCTTACTCCGGACGTGATTGGTATACACCTCACAGGTAAATTAAGAGAAGGATTAACACCTACAGATTTGACTCTCACCATTATTCAGATCCTGCGAAAAAAAGGAGTGGTGGATAAATTTGTGGAGTTCTATGGGGAAGGTCTGGATTCCTTAAGCCTGGCTGATCGGGCAATGATTGCCAACATTACTCCGGAAAGTGGCGCAACCATGATTTATTTTCCCTTTGATGTGCAATCGCTAAATTATTTGCGCTTGACTGGCAAACAAGAGGATCACCTGTGTTTGGTTGAGAAATATTACCGAGCACAAAATTTGTATCGGGAGTCACATCAAAAATCTCCGAATTTTACCGAGGTGATCGAGGTGCAATTGGATCAAATCGAACCTAGCGTCGCTGGGCCAAAGCGACCTCAGGATCGCATGGGGCTGCAATCGGTCAAACAGAATTTTCAGATCAGCATGGTAAATCCACGCGGTCAACAAGGTTTTGGTTACCCGCAAGAAGAAGTAAGTAAATCGTTCACCTTGGAATATGCCGGAAAATCTTTTCACCTATCGCACGGTTTTTTAGCCATTGCTGCCATCACCTCTTGCACTAATACATCCAATCCAACAGTGATGATTGCTGCCGGTTTGGTGGCAAAGAAAGCATTATTAATGGGTTTACGTGTGCCTGAATATGTAAAAACCAGTTTTGCGCCTGGTTCGCGGGTTGTTACGGAATATTTAACCAAAAGTGGTTTAAATAATGATCTTGACCAACTTGGTTTCAATGTGGTTGGGTATGGATGCACTACGTGCATTGGCAATAGTGGCCCATTGCCAGAAAAAATTGTTGATTTTATTGAGAAGGAAAAAATCGTTGCCAGTGCTGTTCTTTCAGGAAATCGGAATTTCGAAGGCAGGGTACACCCCCACACTCAGGCAAATTACCTTGCTTCACCTCCACTCGTTTTAGCCTATGCATTAGCCGGGACGATTAATATTGATCTTACAAAGGACCCGATAGGTTATGATCCCCAGGGGAAAGCAGTTTACTTGCAAGACATTTGGCCAAATTCTCATGAAATTCAGGAAATTCTGCACTCCGTTATTAAACCTGATTTATTTGTCAAAAACTATGCAAATGTATTTTCAGGCAATGTGGATTGGAATCAGCTGCAAACAAATTCAAACACAGTATACGAATGGGATCAAGCTTCAACTTATCTGCAGGAACCACCATATTTTGAAAATTTGTCACACAAACAGGGTACAGGTGAGATCGCTAATGCGAATGCATTGATCGTATTGGGTGATTCAGTCACCACTGACCATATTTCGCCCGCTGGCGCAATTCCTTTAAATAGTCCTGCAGCTGAATTTCTAGTCAATCACGGTGTTCCACCACAGGAATTCAATTCTTATGGATCTCGCCGAGGAAATGATCAAATCATGACCCGCGGAACGTTTGGCAACATCCGCATCAAAAATCTACTCCTTACAGGAATCGAAGGGGGAATGACACGTCATATCCCATCTGGTGAAGTGATGAGCATCTTTGCCGCGTCTCAAAAATATCAACAGGAAGGGATTGACCTGATTGTGATAGCTGGGAAAGAATATGGATCTGGTTCCTCGCGCGATTGGGCAGCCAAAGGACCCATGTTGTTAGGAGTCAAGGCTGTTATAGCTGAATCATTCGAAAGGATCCATAGATCTAACCTGGTTGGAATGGGTATTTTCCCCTTGCAATTCTTGCCCGGTGAAAACCTTAAGAACCTTGGATTGAATGGTAGTGAAAAATTCACCATCAACATTACAGAAGATATTTCCCCAGGCAAAGCTCTGCAAGTAAAAGCGATAAATTCAAATGGATCAGAAATTAATTTTGATGTTGTATTGAGAATAGATACGCTTAATGAAATTCAATATTTCAAAGATGGCGGAATCATGAATACGATTTTGTTTGAATTGATGGGACCCTTAAAAAGCGACTGATCCCCAGGGAGAGATTAATTAACATATTTAATTCTCCGCAGAATATTGCTCCAGCACCACCCCAGCTTTTTCAAGGAATTCTAATGCGATTGGGTCAACTCTGTAGGAATTAAGAAATATTAATTTTGAAATTCTGGCATTAATCAACATTTTTGTACAATTCAAACAGGGGAAATGAGTAACGTAACAAACCGCATCTTTTGTCGCCAACCCAAAGACAGCTGCCTGAATGATTGCATTCACTTCTGCATGAACAGTGCGGACACAATGACCATCTACCATTAAGTGTCCGACATCATCACAATGTTCCAAACCAGCGGGTGAACCATTGTAGCCGGTTGAGATGATGTGTTTGTCCTTGACCAGTACCGCTCCCACTTTCGCCCGATCACAGGTAGAGCGTACAGCTACATCTTCAGCTATTTTCATAAAATATGAATTCCAGGTTGGTCTCACCATTAATCCTCCACTTTCAAAGCCGTTGATAATCAATTCATTATTGGTTATATTTTATTGATCCGATGCAACAAATCAAATTAAAACTTCTACAGGATTAAATTTTGGGAATTAACCAAACTTACCCGAGATGTAATCCTGTGTTTTTTCATCCTTAGGTCGGGTAAAAATATCTTCTGCGTTTGAAAACTCAATTAATTTGCCCTGAAGAAAAAAGGCCACATTATCTGCAATTCGGCCCGCCTGTTGGGTGTTATGCGGAGCAATGATGATGGTGTAATCTTTTTTAAGCTCTACCAAAGATGCTTCAATTTTCGCCGTGGAAACCGGGTCAAGGGCAGAAGTTGGCTCATCCAATAAAATGATTTCTGGCTGTAATGATAAAGTACGAGCCAGGCAAAGGCGCTGTTGTTGTCCACCAGAAATTGAATTGGCTGGATCGTTTAACCGCTCTTTAACTTCATCCCATAAATCAGACAACCTTAAAGCACGTTCCACAGCTTGATCCAATACGGTTTTTCGTTTTTCGCCCATTAATTCCAATCCATAAGATACATTCTGGTAAATGGACAATGGCAGCGGTAAGGGTCTTGAAAAAACAATCCCGACTTTGCGGCGTAAGGCAATGACATCCAGTGTCGGGTCGAGAATGTCAATTCCATCAATCAAAACTTTGCCTGTTATCATTGCAATATCCGCAAGATCATTTAAACGGTTCAAAGCACGTAAAAAAGTTGATTTTCCACCACCCGAAGGACCAATCAACGCTGTAATCTGGTGGATTGGAATCCGCAGATTGATATCAAACAAGGATTCCACTCCATCTGAATAGGTAATGGAAAGATTTTCGACAATTATTTTATCCATGTTACCATTGCCTTTTCGCCCGAGCTCGGGATCGAATAATCGTAACAATGATGTTCATGATCAAAACAAATACTAGAAGAACCAGCACTGTCCCATACTGAATCTGGATAGGCATACCAGGAACCTGTGTTGATATCACAAACAAATGGTATGGCAATGCCATGGTGGCATCCAATGGAGAATGCGGTAGCCTCGGCAGGAAAAATGCAGCACCAGTGAATAAAATAGGTGCTGTTTCCCCCGCAGCTCTTTCCAACCCTAGCACGACCCCGGTTAAAATTCCCGGGATCGCCTGAGGGAGCACAAGGCGCAAGATGGTCTGCCATTTGGTTGCGCCTAAGGAAACACTCACAACCCTGAAAGATTGAGGAACCGAACGTAACGCTTCTTCTGTGGTGGTAATGATAACCGGCAAAGTCATGATGGATAGTGTCAGCGAGGCAGATAAAATACTTGTCCCAAAATTGAGGAATATGACAAATAATCCCAGACCAAATAAACCATAAACGACAGAAGGTATACCGGCCAAATTAATAATAGCCAGGCGAATGGTTTGAGTAACTTTATTAACTGGCGCATACTCAGACAAATAAATCGCCGCTGCAATGCCTAATGGAACAGAGAAAATGGCCGTACCAATGGTCAGATAAAAAGTGCCCACGATCGCCGGCCAGATACCACCAGCACGCATGCCATCACTGGGCATGGCTGAAATAAACTCCCAGGAAATGGCTGGCGCACCCAGGTAAATAATATAAATGACAACCGCGATAATGGGCAGCACGGTAGCAATCGATAAAATAGTTAACACTGAAAAGCCTAATTTTTCAATACGGAGTTGTTTCAAAACAGGTGACTTTTTATGGATCTGCATATTTTCTCTCAGGATAAAATCCGCTCAACCCGCTTAAGTTTCCTGGAGCTGATATTCGAGGCAATTACATTCACTAATAAAGTGAATAAAAACAAAACAATGCCAATAAAAAATAGAACATGGTAATGCGGGCTGCCGGTGGATACCTCACCCATTTCTGAAGCAATCGTAGCTGTCATGGTGCGAATTGGCATGAACAAAGCCTGGAGAGACGTGGGTAAAATCGGAGCATTGCCTGTAACCATCATAACGGTCATTGTTTCACCAATGGTTCTTCCCACACCTAACATTATTGCCATCAGGATACCAGATCGAGCAGCCGGAACTGTTACACCCCAGATTGTTTGCCAGCGTGTTAAACCCAACGCCAGTGATCCATGTCTATAGGAATTTGGTACGTTGTTCAATGCATCTTCCGAAATTGAAACAATTGTAGGGATAGCGATCCCACCCAATAATAATGAGCCAGTTAGAGCAGTCAGCCCGGTAGGGAGATGCAATGTTTCACGCAGAAATGGTGATACAACCAGGATTCCCAGAAATCCAAGCACTACGCTTGGTAAGCCGGCTAACAATTCAACCAATGGTTTCATAATCTCCTGCAGCCATTTAGGAGCGATTTCTGCGATGAATACAGCCGTGAGGACCCCAAAAGGAACAGCAACCAAAGATGCACCCAAAGTGACTACCAGGGAGCCTAATATTAAAGGAAGGATTCCATAATATTCTTCAATTGGATACCAACGTTCAGAGAATAATTGACTTAAAGGGACATCAAGCAGTGCCGGGGTTCCTTGAGACACTAGAAAAAATAGAATGAGCAATACGAATAATATGGAAGAATACCCAGAGAACTGAATAGATCTCGTGATAAATTTTTCTGTAATCTTCGTTCGTTTTGCGTTCATCAATTTTCCCTTATTGAACCGGGATGAAACCTAATTCTTCTACTATTTTTTGCCCTGCAGGAGATAAAATCCAGTCAAGGTAATCTTTAACAAAGGCTGTTGGTGTTCCAGGTGCATAGATAAACAAATTTCTGGAGATGGCATAACGGTTATCATTCACGCTTTCCAATGTAGGATATATAAAATCCGAGAAACCATCTCTGGCAATACGTAGAACTTTAACTTCTTCAGTAATATATCCTAAACCATCATAACCAATTGCATTGGGATTTTCACGTACTTCGGCAATAATACCCTCCGAAGAAGGCAACAACAACGTATTCGCTGAGAATATCGTCTTGTCATCAGAGTTTCCTAAGCGAATGACCTCTTCAAGGAAATAGACATGCGTTCCCGAATTTGTTTCTCTGGATAAGCGCACGATAGGCCTGTTATCCCCACCTAATTCACTCCAGTTTTCAATTCTTCCTGAATAAATATCGGATATTTCCTGTAGGGTTAACTGATTGATAGGATTATCAGGATGAACGATAACCGCAATGGCATCTCTGGCAACAATGTATTCAACTGGATCTAACCCATTTTTAATTGCACTTTCAATTTCCTCGGGTTTGATTTCACGGGACGCATTCGCCAGATCAACGGTATTGTTGATTAATGAGGATAACCCGGTGCCACTCCCTCCGCCCGTAACAGATATGCGGACTTGCGGGTGGATCTGTTGATATTCTTCCGCCCAATACAATGCCAGATTCACCATCGTATCTGAGCCTTTGTTTTCCAGATAATAATACCCATCGGAACTTTCATTACCTGATGGATTTTCACTTGTACTTGTTTGACAACCAGATAATGAAAAGAACACAACCACAAAAACCAAAATATTGAAAGAAAAGAAATTTCGCATGCTAAAAATTATAAATGAAACTTACAAATAAATGACGAATTCGCCATAATTTCCGTTATTTTCGTCCTGTATTTCCTTCAACCAGTGAATATGTTGTCCGAATCACCCTTTCGTATTCCTGGCTACTGAAGCTAATTTCTCAGAATCCGTCACCCGAAATTCAGTCCGAGTGATATCAATGATGCCATCATCTGCAAAACGATGCAGGAAACGGCAGACCATCTCCCGTGTAGAACCAATCCTGGCTGCCATTTCATCCAATGTTAAACTCCTGGTTACCGGACCACTTTGTTGATTCCGGACTGTTTCTATCAATAATTTTGCTAAGCGACCTGCAACTGGTTGGAATGTCATTTCTTCCAGTATTTCACTTGCCCGCATCATTTTATAAACCATCAAACGCGATAATTCCCAGGTGGCAGCTCCCTCGCATTTAAGGACTGGGACCAAATTTTCAGCTGACCAGAGCATGATACTGGTATTCGCTGCTGCCTCCAAAGAAACAGGCATAGGCATATGTTCATAAAAGAAAGCCAAACCCCAAAAAATATCACCTTCGTTAAAGGTTGTCACTACCAGGCTCCGCCCTTCCATCGAACTCTTTAAAGCATGAACACTGCCCTTGATGGTGATAAACATATACGGCCAGATGTCTCCATCAATGGCGATCAACTCGCCTTTTGAGAATCGTTTGGAAATTCCTTGTTTTTTTACCTGCTGCTTTTTATCTTCAGATAAGGCTGCAAAAACCGGATTCTGATCAAACAACACATCGAAATCTTTCATGAATATCTCCTCAATTAACTATAGCAGATAAACCTTCTATAGCCAGTGTATTCTTGCCTAATTATTTGCCTAAAGTCAAAGAATTATTATGTGAAATAAATTACAAATAGCAATGATCCAAATTTTGAACGATTTGAGGTGTTTCTATGAAAAACAAAACATTGATTCTTTTCACATTTTTATTCATTATCCTTTTAAGTGCCTGTATGGATGCACGTTCATTGTGTTCTCCTGGAATGATCACCTATCGCAAACGCAATAATCCTTTTCCAATTCCTACAGAAAATCAGTTAAATCCACAACAAATCGAAGTCAAAAAGAAAATGATAGATTTCGACCATGTTGTTACTGGACAATTGTGTAACAACCATTTGGAAGGAATGGTATACATTGGTTGTGATATTGAAATTTATGCCTGGGAAGAGAAATCAAACTTCCTGGATGATTGTGATTTTACAGTTGAACCAAACACTATCATTTATGTGGCTGCCCATAATAACACCGCTTATTACAAAGGCTGTGATTCGTGCCATATATCCGATCAATGAGGAAAGCAATCAGAATTTGCTTTAAGTCAAAGTTTTAAAAAGTTAATTGTGATATTTAATACAATAGAAAATTGAATCATGGAGGAAATAATGAAGAAAAATAATGTTTTAGGCGGAATAATGGCACTCATTGCTGCCGTGATCGGAATCATCGGTCATTTTGTGTTGTTTTTTCAGTGGTATGTGGCTGGTATGTCTGCAGAATCAGCTGAACCAGGATGTGAAATTTTATTAAAGTTCCTCCACCCTGGTCTCGGAGATGTAGGATTATTGGCTTCGGCGTTTTTCCTGGTCAGCGCATACGGCTTCTTTACGAAAGAAAAACTGGGCATATATTTTGTCCGTAATTGGGATCATTCTAGCTTTTCTAGGCAGTTTCTTTATCAACATTCCATTCATGGCTGCCAGTTTGCCACCCGTTTATTTCTTTTTGTTCTTCCCTTATATCCTCTTCTATTTTGTTTTCCTATGGAAAGTGGGAGAACTGCCCTGGAGTAATATTCTATTAGGGATGTTAACTGGTATCACCTACATCTTCTGCTTTATGAATGGTGTATCCAGCACAAGTCGAATCATCACAGTCGGAACCCCCATCTTCTATCTGGTTGTCAGCTTGCATTGGGTGGCGATGATTGGATGGGCGATTGTTACCTTTGGTATCTTGACAAAACCAAAGAGTTGGATGATCCCTGTAGGCTTAATCGCAGGCGTCACAGAACTGATTGTTGGAATCCCCCTGGCAGTCATTACCGCACAGGAATTAGGCCGCTTCTCTTTATTTTCACTGGGACCAATAACCAGTCTTGTCTTGGTTATCATTCTCCTCATTCCAAATTTATGGCAAAAATGGACACATTCCGTAGAGTAAAGATAACACCCTAAACCAAACATTTTTCAATTACAGAAATAAATAATAGAGGTGAGAATGAAAAGCAAAAGACGCGGAAATTCTCACCTCTTCAATTTCATTTTTATATTAGAAATTTGGAATTTGAAATTGAATCGTTCACAGTTGGTATTAACTTTTGTTAATGACTTTCAAGTATAGATATGCTAACATGTGACAAAATACACAAATAATTGTAGATTATTTTATTACAACGTTGTAGGAGGAAAGCCTATGAAGGCACTGAAAGCACGGTTTACTTATTTATTCACATCCACAAAAGGATTAATCCTGGTAGCAATCGCTCTCTGTGCTTTGATTTCTGCCTTTTTTTGGTACTTTATCTGGTCCAATGGCTGATTTAGGCGTGAAAGAAGTGATGGTAAATACATTCGGTATTGATCTCGTAGAAGCGGAACGGGAAGGTCGTTTGATTATGCTGTACCATACCATTGCTATGGCAGTGATCGCCATCGAGACATACATGATCACCGATTTGGTACCCATGAAGAAAGATCTCAGAGTACGAATCAACAGCACCATTACATTCGGTTACCTTGCAGCCATTTTCGGAGGTCTTCCATTTGCATATTGGGGAACAAGCTGGATTCTTCATGGGGTTTACATATCTGGACTGGCTCTGATATTTTTCGCTGGCTGCCTCCTGGCATACGCTTTGTGGCCTTGGCGGAAGGAATATAAGGTTATCAATAAGCAATACGCTCATACAAAGGGCGGCTATAGTCTTGAGAGAATTGCTTTTTTCTCGGTTTCAATCGTGACATTAGCGTCCGCACTTTTCGGAGCAGTTCCAGGTTCATTCTATGGCAATGGATTTTACACCTTTCTGGCAGAAAATGTGGTTCGTGAGCCCTTTAAAACATCTTTACAAAAATCCATCATTGGACATCTCCATATCATGTTAGCGTTGATTGCAATCGCATGCACATTGATTATTTGTCGTTATATGGATTTCAAAGGAATTCTGCACAAAATTTCAATGCCATTAATGATCGTCGGATCCATTGTTTTATCATTCGGCACCTGGTTAGTGGTGCCCTTTGAAGGCGTTGCACACGCTGTCATTTATGGTGGTTCTACCATTGCCATGGTAGGCGCACTGCTATTAGTTATTTTTTCCTGGGACAAGCTAATAAAAACAGGCCTGGCAGAAAAAGGTTTGAAAAAAGGAAACTTCTTCCAGGCAGTAGCTGCTCTTACGAGGGATCCTTTAAAATTTGGTGTTACCTGGCAAATGGTGTTCATGAATTTTACTGTCAGTTTTCTTGGAATTTTCGTGGCAGTTAAACTTGACGATATTTTTCGAAACTGGTCTTTTATGGAAGAAAAACTCATTCTCACCGGTCACTGGCACATTCTTGCGACGCTTACAGCCACAATTTTACTGATGTACTATGCAGATTTTGCCGGTCTAAAAGGGAAGGCACGTCAATGGTTTGGGTGGTCATTGATCATATTCTCAGATCTTGCCTTTGCTGCAGTAACAGTCTACGAGATAAAACCCATGTTCGTAGAAGAGGGATATCGGCAACCAATCATTAATGTAACCAACCTTTTAGGAGATATTGGGCTGGTGGTTGTCCTTATCGCTTTGGCATCTCTAATGGTATGGCGCTTAATTGATTTGTTCAAAAAGAATGGCAGGTGGTCTCAAGAAGTCCATGAAAAATTAGAATCTTACGTGGAGGAAAAATAATGAAAAAACGAATGATGATTCTGATTTTGTTTATGTTAGTCCTGACCGCTTGTAAACCGGTCGATGTGAACGAACCCGCCCCAATTTTTGATACCGGCATTGACCCTGCATCCTGGGTTAGCATACCAGCAGGAGAATTTTTATCTGGACAATTTAATTTCGAGACTAACATCGATTATGACTACGAAATCATGGTAACAAATGTAACCAACCAACAATATGCAGAGTATTTAAATGCTGCGCTTAATGATGGCTACATTAAGATTTCGAACAATGAAGTTGTTGGATATTATCCTGGGGATGAGTTTAATTCCGGACGACACGAAGCAGAAATAAAGCCAGGAGATTATATCCACATGCCGTTGGGAAATCCTCTACTGCGTTTAGATTATGATGGAAATAAATTCACTGCCCAACCTACCTGGGCAAATCATCCCATGACGATGGTTTCCTGGTATGGTGCAAAAGCTTATTGTGAATACTATGGTGGACGGCTTCCGAATGAGCTTGAATGGGAAAAAGCTGCCCGAGGAACGGAAGATGATCGTCCTTTCCCCTGGGGTTTCGAGATTGAACGAAATAACGCGAACCTTGTCAATAGCCTTGATCCTTTCGAGAATATGAGCACAGTAGGTTCACGAACCACACCGGTAGGTTTCTACAATGGAAAAACCTATGACGATTACGTAACGATAAATTCTTCCAGCCCTTACGGAGTCTATGATATGGCAGGTAATGTTTGGGAATGGACATCTAATGTGTATGAAGAACAACATTACCGCTATTTACGAGGCGGCAGTAAGGACGTTTATGAGAATTATTTACGAATTTGGGTTAGAAATAGTTCAATACCTGAATATGTCAGCCCAAGTTTTGGTTTCAGATGTGTAAAATAGAGTAATGCAGTCATTTCAAAGGATTTGAATTGAGAATCATAAAAGAAAAAATCTCCCTCTACTGGAAGTTGATCAAGAGCCTGCAAACCGGATTGCTTTTAGCAACCGGTTTGGCAGGGTTCATGAGCTGCAAATGTCCAATTTTTAATATCCCTATATTATTGGGAATTTCAGCCAGTTTATTCCTGTCAATTAGCGGGAGTACTATCCTCAATATGTGGTTCGACCGTGATATTGATGCAAAGATGAAAAGAACCTGTTATCGCCCATTAGCAGCAGGTGAAATCTCACCGAAGGAAGTTCTAACCCTGGGTTTATTTCTTTCCATAATTGGTGTAGCCTGGGCACTCCTCATTGATCCTTTATATGGGTTGATTGTTTTTGCAGGTATTTTCTTCGATGTCATTGTTTATACAATTTGGCTCAAAAGACGAACCTGTTGGTCGATCATATGGGGTGGTTTGGCAGGCGGAATGCCAATTTTAGCAGGCAGAACGCTTGGTATGGGGCACGTTGATTGGGTTGGTATCGCTTTAGCGCTAGGGATCCTCTTCTGGATTCCTACCCATATCATGACATTTTCAATGCGATACCATGAGGATTACCAGATTGCTGGTATTCCGACTTTCCCCAGCAGATATGGGTTTAACATTACGCGCATCATGATTTCTGTCTCCAGCATTTTTGCTGCGATAATGATGGGGCTTTCATCCCTTGGGATTGGGATGACGATTGGTTACTTCAGAGTATTAATTATCTTGTCAGCAGGATTGATAACACTGGCATTGGTCAGCCTGATCAAGCCATCCGAAAAACTGAATTTTGGGTTATTTAAATACGCTTCATTGTATATGCTAAGTGCAATGGTGCTGATGGCATTGATATAAATTAACTTAAGATCATTATATTTAAGGAGGAAACCAATGAATAACAGTAAGTGGTGGGGAAAGACTTTAAGAGTGACTGGTATTATTTTGATGGGTATTACGGCTGCATTCACACTCATGGCTGGAATTGGTACAACCTGTGTTGCCGTGGCAGCCAAAAATTTTGGTCCGAAAATGGCTACAATCGCCCCATATAGTTGGTTGTACATTCTATTTGTACTCATCACAACTGCAATCGGTGTTTACATGGTAAAAGCTTTAATCTCCCTCATCAAGAAAAAACCAAAAGGATACCGCGATACAATCATTTCTTTGATATTGGGAATCGTTATCGGCATCATCCACATGCTGGCATCCCGTTCACTGAGAGGAAGTTCAATGCCGACTGATGGTGTGGTATACGTAACCGTGCTTACTTTGATTGTCTTTGCTATCTTTAAAATACCAGGTGTCTGGAAAGAGTTGAACTTGGATAGTTCGAACTCAGATGATATCAACCATATCGCAGCCGCTTTTACCCTTCAGATATGTGGTCTGGCAGTATTAACGGCACCAATTTGGGGTGCAACCACCCACACTTTCGTTTCCGGCGGAGAAAATTGGGCCAATGCCTGGCCGGTACAAATGAATTTAGTCGGCTCATTTTTATTTATATCTGGCATTTTATCCTTGCTTTATCCAAAACTTAAACAACTCATGGTTTCTGGTCAGAAAAATATCGAACAGATTCATATCGATTGATTTATCCATTCCTAAACAATATTTAAAGAATCCCTCTTTCCATTTGGTAGAGGGCATTCTTATTTATCTAGCTTCAGACCTTGAAAACTATAAAATTTCTCAGGTTGCGCCAATACTCAAAGGCGATTAGAATTTATAGCAATACAATTTCCTGGAGTTAAGCAATGCCTGAAATATATGAGAACTCAAATTTCATCAAGGAAGCGATTGAAGAGGACCTGAAGGCAGGTCGATTTCCTTCAGTTCATACTCGATTTCCACCCGAACCAAACGGTTATCTGCATATCGGACATGCGAAAGCCCTTTGCATTGATTTCGGAATGGCCCAGGCTTTCGGCGGCAAAACCAATCTGCGCTACGATGATACCAACCCTGTTAAAGAAGACATTGAGTATGTTGATGCCATCAAGGAAGATATCCACTGGTTAGGGTTTGATTGGGGTGACCGGGAATTTTATGCATCAGATTATTTCGAACAATTGTATCAATGGGCAAAACAGTTGATTCTTCAAAACGATGCATATGTGGATGATTTAACAGCAGACGAGATTCGTGAACACCGCGGAACACTCACTGAACCTGGCATAAATAGCCCGTATCGGGATCGTTCCGTGGAAGAAAACTTGGATCTTTTCGAACGGATGAAAACTGGCGAATTTCCGGATGGTGCCCGTGTTTTGAGAGCAAAGATCGATATGGCATCCGGAAATATCAATATGCGTGATCCTGTCATGTATCGCATTCTGCATGCTAGCCACCATCGTACAGGGGACAAATGGTGCATCTATCCGATGTACGATTTTGCTCACGGCCAATCCGATTCAATTGAAGGTATCACCCACTCTTTATGCGATCTGGCATACGAAGCTCACAGACCTTTATATGACTGGTTTGTGGAAAAACTAGGAATTTTCCACCCTCGTCAAATCGAATTCTCACGACTCAACATTTCTTACACCATCCTGTCGAAACGGTTCCTCAAAATGATGGTCGACCAAAAATTGGTCAATGGTTGGGACGATCCACGTATGCCTACCTTATGCGGAATGCGTAGAAGAGGTTTCACATCAGAAGCAATTCGCGATTTTATCGATAAGGTTGGGGTAGCGAAAAATGAGAGTGTTGTTGATATCTCGTTGTTAGAACATTGCGTTCGGGATAACCTCAATCTTACAACAAATCGAGTCATGGCAGTTTTGAACCCCTTGAAATTAGTGATTGATAATTATCCCGAAGATCAGGTCGAATATTTGGAGGCGATCAATAATCCTGCAGATGAAAGCGCAGGTGTACGTAGCGTTCCTATATCTAAGGTTCTTTACATTGAAAAAGATGATTTTATGGAAAACCCGATCAGGAAATTTTTCCGCCTATCACCAGGCAATGAAGTTCGTTTGCGCTATGGGTATTATGTGAAATGTACTCATGTCGTTAAAGACGAAAATGATGAGATTATGGAAGTCCATTGCACTTACGATCCAGAAACGAGGGGTGGGTATTCACCGGATGGTAGAAAAGTGAAAGGAACAATCCACTGGGTCTCAGCACAACATGCTCTGGACGCTGAAGTCAGGCTGTATGATCGTCTGTTTAACACGCATGATCCGGATAACGCCGAAGAAGGTAAAACTTTCCTGGATAATCTAAACCCAGATTCTCTGACGATTTTAACTGGTTGTAAAGTTGAACCCTCACTCACTCAATCAATTCCAGGAGATCGTTTTCAGTTCGAAAGACAAGGTTATTTTTGCACGGATCTCGATTCAGCTAATGATGCCCTGGTTTTTAATCGGTCTGTCAGCTTAAGAGATAGTTGGGCGAGGATCAATCAATCTGTGTGAGTTCTTTTCATTCTTCTTACTGGGTTTTTCCAATGAATTTTGTTTTTATTAATACAGGAAAAAGTGTGAAGAGAAATCAAGTTAATTACGATTTTAAGATGTAAGAAAATTGAGTTTGCGAAACTGTTGTTTATAAATTGTGTTCTTAATTCATATATGGAGTTTTATGTCAAAAATTGCAATTATCACTGATACAGATTCAAGTTTACCAAATGAAATTGCCGACCAATATAGTATTATCCAGGTGCCCATAACGATTCACTTTGGAGAATCTACTTATACAACGGGACTTGATATTAATGATGCCATATTATTTGAAATCATCGACCAAACAAATAAGTTGCCAACAACTTCAGCTCCTCCGCCGGCTGCATTTGAAGTGGCTTTCCAGAATGCCTTTGCAAGTGGCTATGAAGCCATTATATGTATTTGTGTCTCCAGTAAAGTAAGTGCAACCTTTCAAGCCGCTCTAACAGCTTCGGAACAATTTCCCGACAAAGATATTTCGGTAGTTGATTCATCCCAATTGTCATTGGCACAAGGCATTCTTGTCATACATGCAGCGAAAGCGGCTATCAATGGTATCGGTAAGGATCAAATTCTAGCTGAAATTGAAACCATGAAAACAAACCTGCATGTCTTTGCCGCCTTACCTACCTTAAAATATCTCGCTATGAGTGGTAGAGTTGGTAAAATCGCAGCCGGACTGGCTGACACACTGAATATTAAACCGATTTTGTCCGTACAGGATGGCAAATTGGATTTATTAGAAAAAATTCGCACAATGAAAAAAGCTCAAAGGCGCTTAATTGAGCTTGCCAGAACTTCTGTGGCAGACAAAAATGTCCTCCAGGTTGGCTTTATTCACGTAAACAATCTCACTGGTGCAAAAAATCTTCATAATGATTTATGTGAGACTCTTAAGTACCAGCCCGATCCGATATTTGCAGAATTCACACCCGGATTATCCGTTCATGCAGGTGCGGGCGTCATTGGATTTGTAATTTTAACAGAATAAAGTTTCTTTTAACGTCCTTATTTCCGTAGACTGAGCTCTAACATTTCTTTTAAGCCTAATAAAGCCAGGTTAGGCTGGATAATATCAATAACATCACATTCAGGAGCAATTAAAGCTGCCATTCCACCAGTGGCGATCACTTTCGGATCTCCTTCGAGCTCTTTTTTCATTCGATAGACGATCTCCTTTACCAAACCCACAAATCCAAAGATGATGCCAGCACGCATAGATTGGATGGTGTTTTTCCCGATTGCCACCTGGGGATGAGTCAAAGCAACCTGTGGAAGTGCAGATGCCGCTCGAAAGAGGGATTCTGAACTGGATACCACACCAGGTGCAATCGTTACGCCTTCCAAATCACCTGATGTAGATACTGCAACAAAGGAAGTCGCTGTACCAAACCCAACAACGATAACAGGTTTCCCATATAATTTTCTGGCTGCCAATGCATTCATAATTAAATCGTGACCCACTTCCGATGGATAGTCAGTGTTAATCTTCATACCAATATTGATTTGAGGTCCATAAATAGTCGGAGATAACAGGAAATATTTTTCCGCCATTTCAATGAATTCCTGGGTTAGGCTGGGAACAACAGACGAGATCGCACATCCGCTAATTTCATGGATGGACAATCCTCTAGTTTCAAATAAATCCCCAATCAGAACACCATATTCATCTGCAAGATTTGTGCGATCAGTTGAAATTCTCCACCTTTGCACCATTTCATCATTCTTGAAAAGACCTAATTTAATATTCGTGTTCCCGATATCAATACAAAGTAACATGTCAACTCCTAAAAAAATGGGGTTTTCTCATTTTTCGGTAATCCAACTACAAAACCTGGCACCCAGAACAATAATAAATACTTCCTCCTAAATACGATTCCTTAATGATTTCTGAACCACATCTCTGACAGGGATTATGCAGGGTGTTTTTACTAAGTAAAGTTGAATATCCTCCTGGAAGCCCATAGATATCCTTTTCTGTGTTCCTTCCCCCAAGTTCTGACATTCTCATAATGGTCCGTTTTATGGCGTCAAATAATCGATCTTTGTCATTTTCATTCAAAGAATTTATTTTCTTCTTAGGATGAATACCAGCATTGAACAAAATATCCTGAAGAATGCCGTTACCCAATCCAGGAATTCTTTGATTTGTAGCTAAAAACGATTTTAATGATAGTCTCTCATCCTTGGGAGAAAAGAGCCCTAAAAAATAATCCAGAGTGAATAACTCAGTCAATGGAGAAGGCTTCTCTTTAGCTGCCAGATAGTATTGGTTATCATTTTTTCCTTTTTGTGTACATAATAAGCCCCCATACATTGAAATGGTAGCACTTAAAGTTGTTTCGTCATCGAATTTTAAAAATAATTGATGCTTGGCAGGCGGTGGATCATTTTTTAAACGAAAATTCAGATTTATGCCATCACTGAACACCAAGGCCACATCTCCTGCAATTAATTCAACCTGTCCGCCAAATGAATTCGCCCCCTCCACTTCTTTTTGCACCAGGTAATTTCTATACTGTGAGGGGTCGGAAGAATACCACGCAAATTTATGTGGATTCTGACCAGCAACTACCTCAATAATTTTCTTCCCCGTGAGTTCTGAAGATAATTGTTTCGATAAAACCAATGCCTCAGGTAATTCTATCACCTCAACCTCCTCTTATCCATTTATAAAGGCTTCGCTCACAATCCTTTGGGCTTCAGCCTGAATTTGCTTTAAATGTTTTTCACCTTTGAAACTCTCTGCATAAATTTTATAAATATCCTCCGTACCAGATGGTCTTGCAGCAAACCAGCCATTTTCCGTCACTACTTTCAAACCACCAATAGGAGCTTTATTGTAGGGGGCTTTAGTAAGTTTTTGAAGAATCTGTTCTCCTGCTAATTCTGACGCTTTCACATTCTCAGGGTTTAGGTTGCCGAGGATTTTCTTTTGCATAGCATCAGCCGGTGCATCCATCCGCTGATACACTGGATTGCCAAATTGTTTGGTTAAGCCAACATACATTTGAGAGGGATCCTTCCCAGTCGTCGCAAGAATTTCTGCAGCCAACAAGTTTAAAATGATGCCATCTTTATCCGTCGTCCAGGTTTTGCCATTAAACCTCAAAAATGACGCCCCAGCACTTTCTTCTCCGCCAAATCCGAACGAGCCATCTAACAAGCCATCTACGAACCACTTAAACCCCACCGGGACTTCTGCCAATTTCATGTTTAAGGTATTTGCAACCCGGTCAATCATTGAACTGGATACCATAGTTTTTCCAATACACGCATCCGCTCGCCATTGATCGCGACTCTGGAACAGATACCAAATGGCAACAGCCAGGTAATGATTGGGATTCATCAGTCCACCAGTTGGCGTGACGATACCATGTCGATCCACATCCGGGTCATTTCCAAAGGCAATGTCATATTGGTCTTTAAGGCTGATCAAGCCTGCCATCGCATACGGAGAAGAGCAATCCATGCGTATCTTTCCGTCATGATCCAGGGTCATAAAACTAAAGCGTGGATCGAGATCCCGATTGACAACTTCAAGGTTCAATCCATAATAATCCGCAATGATATCCCAATACCCAATGGCTGCCCCCCCCATTGGATCTACACCAATCTTCAAGCCTTTTTTCCTCACAATTTCCAAATTCACTACATTTTGCAAATCCTCAACATAGGGTTGAATAAAATCATAACTCCTGACAAAATCTGAACGCAATGCTTTTTCTATGGTTATTCTTTTTACATCATGCAAATTATTTTCAAGGATTTCATTTGCTCTTTTTTGAATGCTGTTGGTAATCTCCGGTCCAGCTGGCCCACCAGAAGGCGGATTATACTTAAATCCCCCATCACCAGGAGGGTTGTGTGAAGGGGTTATCACAATGCCATCTGCCAGGTGAGATTGATTGCCTTCATTTTCGTTCAGAATCGCATGCGATATTACGGGTGTGGGTGTGTAACCCATCCCTTCCTGAAAACGAACTTGAACTTCATTCGCAGCCAATACTTCCATCGCGGTCAGAAAAGCTGGTTCAGACAAAGCGTGTGTATCCTTACCAATGAAAAGGACACCATCAAACCCTTTTTGTCGGCGGAATTCACATAATGCCTGGGTTACAGCCAGTATGTGATCCTGATTAAAGGTGTTGTCACTGGACGATCCGCGATGACCGGATGTGCCAAACGAAATTAATTGTGACGAGTCCTGTGGATCAGGCCGATTGAGATAATAATCCGCCACCAACCTTGGGATATTGATCAAAACATCATGGGGAGCTGGTTTTCCAGCCAAAGGATGAATCGCCATAAAACCTTCTTTCTTGCTTAGGTTATTTGTAAGCTCGCAGATATTGAGGTGGAATAGGAGACTCATACCCCAATGTTCTGGCAGCATCTAGAGTCCAGAAAGGATTTCGCAACAATTCTCGCCCTAACAAAACAAAATCTGCATTGCCATCCCGGATAATCTGGTTCGCATGTTGGGGATCGGTTATTAATCCCACGGTCGCGGTTTTGATCCCGGATTGTTTTCGGATTTCTTCAGAGATCGGCACCTGATACCCCGGAGTTAAGGGGATCTTCACGCCAGGGATATTCCCTCCGGAGGAACAATCCATCACATCCACCCCTTCTTCTTTGAGAATTTTAGCCAGTTGAACAGAATCCTGAACATTCCAGCCATCATCGGTCCATTCAGTTCCCGAAATTCTCACAAACAATGGCAACCTTTCAGGCCAGATTTTTCGCACTCTCTGAACCGTCTCTACCAGGAATCGAATCCGATTTTCGAAATTTCCTCCATATTTATCTTTTCGATGATTAGATACCGGTGAATAGAATGAATGCAGCAAATATCCATGTGCAGCATGGATTTCAACCATATTAAATCCAGCTTCAAGGCTGCGAATAGCAGCTTTTTCAAATTCATCCTGAATTCCAAGAATTTCTTGACAGGAAAGCTCATGAGGTGCTTGATAATTTTCATTAAATGCGATTGGACTGGCTCCGACACTTTGCCACCATTGCGAGTCACCTCTCACAATTGTCATTGGACTATCCCAGGAGCGCGGCATACAGGCCTTGCGACCAGCATGGGCTAATTGTATCCCAGCAACTGCCCCATAAGACAGAATATTTTTGGTTACTCTTTGTAAGGGTTCAATATGTTCATCCGACCAGATCCCGACATCATTCGGTGATATTCTCCCCTCTGGAACGATGGCAGTGGCCTCAGCGATGACCAGACCAACTCCCCCAATCGCTCTAGCCCCTAAATGAACAACCTGCCAGTCATTTGAAAATCCATTCTCATAGGAATATTGACACATCGGTGCAACACCAACGCGGTTACGAAAAATTACATCACCAATTTTGATCGGTTCAAATAAATGCGACATTTTTTCTCCTCGTTGACTTATCTCTTTTAATTATAGACCAATGAGCGGATGTTATGGGTAAAATTATGAGCATGATCTACAAGAATTAGTAAGTTTATTGAAAATATAATAACGGATTAAAGGAACAAAAAGTCTAGCGATATCGTCTATACTTAAACCGAGTAGTGGAGAGGGAGAGGCCTTATGTTTACTTTCAAATACCCAAAAATGAACAACCTGAAAAAAATGTCAATTTCCATGATCATGATTTTTACGATGGGATGTGGGTTAATTAATGATGTGATACCTACACCTGGAAATAATAATGATGGAAATGGAAATTCAACATCTGTTGTCACACAAGGAAAAACTATGAATCTGCTTGTTAATGATGAATCCGGAGAAGGTGATTTCACGGTTAACTTAAGCGAGGGAAAAACTGATTATCAGCCGCCAGAAGAATTGCCTGTTGTGGTCGGTGAACCGCTTACTGAAAAAGAAATTTCAGCTATCCTTGATCGTTTACCTGATTTGCCGCAAATGGAAGATCTTCAGTCAGATTTTAATATCCCTCCTGAAGTACTACCTCCTCCACGCCCAGGTGAAACAATTGATCAACTTTTCCCCTTCGAAGGTGAAGATACTCAACCTGTAGAAGTTGTCGAAGGAGATTTAGAAGTCTTGCGTTATTCACCTGAAGGTGAGATTCCCATGGCTCCCTTTATCAGTGTTACTTTTAATCAGCCCATGGTGGCTTTAGGTACTTTGGAACAACTCTCTCAGGAGGAAATTCCCGTTCAAATCGTCCCGGCATTATCGGGTACCTGGCGTTGGATTGGCACAAGAACTTTAACCTTTGAATTCGATTCTGATGAAATTGACCGATTGCCCATGGCGACAGAATACCGGGTGACGGTCCCTGATGGGACCACCTCGGTAAATGGGAATGAACTTTCAGATGCAGTTACCTGGACGTTTCAAACACCGACACCAACGTTAAAATCTTATTATCCTTCTTACGGTCCTCAGCCTCTAGAGCCTGTTATCTTTATAGGTTTTGACCAGAGAATCGACAATCAAGCCGTTCTCGATACGATCAAATTGACTGCTGATGGAGAATCCATAAATCTCAGATTGGCGACAGAAAAAGAAATTGAAGAAGATGAAGTTGTCGCTGGTTTGATAGAAAACTACCCCACAGAGCGTTGGCTGGCTATAAAAACACTTAAACCGCTGCCAAAAGATGCAAATGTCAATATTGAGATCGGACCTGGAACACCTTCTGCTGAAGGAACTTTAACGACAAAAGCTGCCCAATCCTTCCAATTTCAAACTTACCCGCAATTAAGGATCGAGGAATATGGATGTTCCTGGTATGGGGAAAATTGCCCTCCCCTTTCACCTCTATACATTCGTTTTAATAATCCTTTGGATGAAGAATTATTTGATGAATCATTTTTGACCATCACACCTGAGATTCCTGGAGCTAACATTTCAGCCATTGGCAATACGATTTCAATTCAAGGTGCTACGCAGGGAAGAACTACATACAAAATCACCTTGTCTGAGAAAATTCAAGACATCTTTGGTCAGACGTTGGACCGGGAGGAACACATCAGTATTTCCATCGGAAAAGCTGAACCAATGTTGGTCGGACCTCAAAAGAATTTTGTTACCCTCGATCCTTTTAGTCAGAAACCAGAAATCTCGCTCTATACGATTAATTACTCCAAATTGGATGTAAAGATTTATGCAGTTGAACCACAAGATTGGACTGCGTATCAGGCATACCTGCGAGATTTTTATCAAACCGACCCCAAAATTGAACCCCCAGGACGGTTAGCATTCAATCAAGTCATGAATTTGAAAACCAAAGATGATGTTTTGAGCGAAATCAAAATTGATTTGGATGCCATCATGGAAGGCGATTTTGGTCATTATATTGTGATTGTAAAACCTCCCAAAGGATTTTTCGAGAAAGAAGAACCCTGGCGATGGGTACAGGTTTGGGTACAGGTAACTCACCTTGGTGTGGATGCATTTGTCGATCATTCTTCTCTGGTTGCCTGGGTAACCGATTTGAAAACAGGGGAATCTCTAAAAGATGTTGAAATTCAAGCAATTAATAACGGAAAAACACAAAAAACAGACTCATATGGGATGACAGAATTCGATTTACCCACAGATGGAATTTTTGCCCTGACAGCAAAAAGGGGAGACGATATTGCCTTGCTCCCGTCCAATGAAAGTTATTGGTCAGATACAGGTTGGATGCCAAGACCCGTTAATGATATGTTGCGCTGGTATGTTTTTGATGATCGCGCAATGTATAAACCTGGCGAAGATGTTCATTTGAAAGGTTGGGTTCGAAAGATTGGTGGCAAACAAAAAGGCGATGTTTCATTAATGAGCTTTGACAAGGTTGAATTATTTTTCAGCGCTTATGATTCTCAAGGAAATGTAATCGTCAACAAATCAACTGACATAAACGCGACTGGAGGGTTTGATTTTTCATTTACAATTCCCGAAAGAGTCAACCTGGGCTCTGCCAATGTTCAATTGTCAGTTTCCGGACTTCCTGGAGATATATATGAATCAAATTACTATCATTCATTCCAGATTCAGGAATTCAGACGACCAGAATTTGAAGTTTTAGCCAGAAACGAAACCGTAGGACCTTATTACGCCGATGGCGAGGCTATTGTTGCTGTAGAAGCGGCTTATTTTGCTGGGGGAGCATTACCAAATGCAGATGTCACCTGGAATGTAAGCAATTCCCCCACCAATTACCAACCCCCCAATTGGTCAGAGTTTACCTTTGGTGTCTGGCAGCCCTGGTGGTTCGGTTATCGAATGATGGGATCTGAAGCCTACTTCTGGGGATACGAGTCTAGTGATCCTGGACAGACATTTACCGGGAAAACCGATGCCAGTGGAAATCACTATCTACAAATGAATTTTGAAGCCAATGAAGAGGCCAGGCCCCAGAGCATTGTTGCTGAAGCAGTTGTGATGGATGTCAACCGGCAAGCCTGGGCAGGTTCGACAACGCTAATGGTACACCCGGCTGATATCTATGTAGGGTTGCGTAGCCAGAAGTATTTTGTTGAGAAAAACGAACCGCTAAAAATAGATCTGATTGTCACGGATTTAGATGGCAATGCGATCACAAACCGGAAGATTGAAGTAACCGCCGGAAGAATTGTTTGGAAATATCAAAAAGGTGAATGGGTAGAAATTTTTGAAAATATTCAAAATTGTGAAATCTCTTCAAAAGAGGAACCCGTTCAATGTAGTTTTGATACACCTATGGGTGGCAAATATCAAATTAAAGCTACTGTCATTGACGAAAAAGGCAGAAAGAATTATAGCCAATTTGATCGTTGGGTCAGCGGGGGTGATTTACCTCCTTCCCGCGATATTGAACAGGAACAAGTGACATTAATTCCAGACCAGGAAAATTACCAACCGGGTGACACAGCCAACATTCTGGTTCAATCACCTTTCTACCCAGCGGAAGGTTTATTGACTGTAAGCCGCAGTGGAATATTATATTCAGAACCTTTCAAAATGGAAGAATCGACAATTACGCTCGAGATTCCCATCAAGGAATCACAGATTTCCAATATCAATATTCAGGTGGATTTGAGTGGCACATCATCACGATTAAATGACCAGGGAGAAAAACTGGAGGATATTCCTCCGCGACCAGCCTTTGCAACCGGATCATTAAATCTGGAGATTCCCCCCTCCAGCCGCACACTCTCTGTTAACATAGATCCTGAACAAACCTTATTGTCTCCTGGAGAACGTTCGAGTATAGAGATAACAGTGAATGATCAAAACGGGCTGCCAATCCCCAATGCAGAAGTAGCCCTGGTGGTGGTGGACGAAGCCATCCTGGCATTAACCCAATACAAATTAGTTGACCCCATTACGGTTTTTTATTCACAAAGAAATTCAGACGTGTCCAGCACCTACACAAGGGCGAACATACTTCTGGTAGATCCCAGCACTCTGGCAGGTGATTTATCACAAACAATGGCAACCCAAACCTTAAACAAGTCCGTAACAGAAGATTTGGGATTGGCTGATGGTCGCGGTGGTGGAGCAATGGAAGAGCCTATGGCTGCTGCTCCAATGATGGAAATGGCGGCAGTTGAAGGAGAATCGTCCTCAGCAACGATTGCTGTGCGTACAGATTTCAACCCACTGGCCATCTTCTCACCGGAAGAAAAAACCGATGCTGATGGGAAAGTAACTGTGCAATACCAACTGCCAGACAACCTCACCCGTTATCGCATCATGGTCGTTGCTGCTGATCCTGGTGGAAAAATGTTTGGCAGTAGCGAAGCAAATATCACTGCCCGTTTACCGCTGATGGTCAGACCATCCATGTCACGTTTTTTGAATTTCGGTGATCAATTTGAGATCCCAATTGTGCTTCAAAACCAGACTGATGCAGAACTGATTACAGAAGTAGTGATTGAATCAAGCAATCTTGAAATAACAGAAGATCAGGGATACCGGGTAACAATTCCAGCCAATGATCGCATCGAAGTACGCTTCCCTGGGAGGACAATCATGGCAGGCGATGCGTATTTACAAATTGCCGCGGTTTCAGGCTCGGTAACGGATGCAACCCAAATCTCTCTGCCTGTGTATACACCGGCAACCACGGAGGCGTTTGCTACTTACGGTGTCATCGACGATGGCGCAATCGCTCAACCTATTTTATCTCCTGAAAATGTATACCCTCAATTTGGTGGGTTGGAAATAACCACATCGTCCACCGCATTAAACAATTTATCTGACGCTGTTCTGTATCTGGTCACCTATCCCTTTGATAGCAGTGCGCAGATGGCATCACGCATCCTGGCAATCGCTGCATTACGGGATGTTTTATCAGCCTTTAATGCCGATGGGTTGCCTTCAACGGAAGAAATGGAAGCCTCTATCCAAAAGGATCTGGAAGGCTTATCTCGCCTGCAAAATTGGGATGGTGGTTTCCCGTACTGGGCGAAGGGTTATGATTCGGTCCCATTCCATACGGTTCATGTAACCCACGCTCTGCAAAGAGCAAAATCGATGGGTTTTGAAGTGTCTGAACAAGTCTGGAGGAATGCGCTTACCTATCTTCAGAACATTGAACAATATTACCCCGCATGGTATAGCCTGAAAGCTAAGCAGACAATCAGTGCCTATGCTTTATATGTACGAATGCGTATGGATGATGCGGACCCTGTGAAAGCGAAAGCTTTAATCGATGATCGGGGGATGAATGAATTATCATTGGATGCATTAGCCTGGATCTGGCAGGTTCTATTACAGGACCCAAATTACGAAACCACCGTCCAGGAAATCAGAAGGTACGTGGGGAACCAGGTTGTTGAAACAGCCGGTGCTGCCAATTTCTTCAATAGTTACACCGATGATGATTATGTTTTACTGCACTCCAACCGCAGGACTGATGCCCTACTATTGGACGCTATGATCTCAGATGATCCGGAATCGGATTTGATACCAAAAGTTGTGAACGGATTGTTGGCCAACAGAACAAAAGGGCGTTGGGATAACACACAGGAAAATGTGTTTGTGTTATTGGCACTGGACAATTATTTCAAGACCTATGAATCGCAAGAACCTGATTTTGTTGCCCGCATTTGGTTAGGTGATACGTACATTTCAGAATCCACTTTCAGTGGTTATTCAACCGACCGCTATCAAATCATGGTACCCATGCAAAATTTGGTGGATATCACGGAGGATAAAACATCTGAAAAAATAATTCTCTCGAGAGATGGAGCAGGTCGTCTGTATTATCGCCTGGGGCTCAAATATGCTCCGACCGATCTTCAATTAGAACCTCTTGAAATGGGTTTTGTAGTCCAAAGAGTTTATGAAGCAGTCGATGATCCCAACGATGTTTGGATGGACAAGGATGGGAACTGGCACGTTAAAGCCGGCACACGCGTAAGGGTTAAAATAACCATGGTGGCAGATAATCGCCGTTATCACGTTGCACTCGTCGATCCCTTACCAGCAGGATTGGAAGTTATTAATCCCAATCTGGCTGTAAGTGAAAGTCTTCCAGAAAGCAACACCGAAACCAAACCTTTCTTCTATTGGTGGAATCAATGGTATCAACATCAAAATATGCGTGATTCACGAGTGGAAGCCTTTACTAGTCTATTGTGGGATGGGGTCTATGAATATTCATACATCGCCAGGGCAACCATGCCAGGAACATTTATCGTTCCCCCTAGCAAAGCCGAAGAAATGTATTCCCCAGAAGTTTTCGGACGCGGACAAAGTGATATTGTAATCGTAGAATGAGCAAAATTTATTCTTAATAAAAAATGCCTGATTTGAAATAAATGATCAGGCATTTTTTATTAATAGGTTATTTAGATAACGTCGAACATTGCTTTCATCATTTGCAATATCACCTTTCAAAACAACTTACTCTATTTAATTGGAATAGCGAATTTTACCTGTTTCTTGATTATCATATCCGGGAAATTGTTTGATGAAATTCTTTCCTTCAGAATCTTGCAACCATTGGATAAAGAGATTGTAAGGTTCTGTATTAATTTGATCCAGATAAAAAACCAGATCATATCTTTCTTTTGTCAAAAAAACAAAGTCTAATCCATATGCAACCGCCACGGATTCTAGGCCAATTCCAGCTCCCGCACTACCTTCGGCAATAACCCGGCCAATTTCGGAGTGAGTAGAATATTCATTATCATACCCAACGACTTGATCAGGAGAGTTACCATTTTTTATCAACATTGCATCAAACCAAACACGGGTGCCTGATCCGGCTTGCCGGTTGGCAAATCGAACTCTCTTTTGGATTATATCTGTTATAGAATTAATTTTGAGTGGATTCCCCGGTGGGAGAATAATTCCTAAACGACGATGAGCCAGCGTCAATAAAACCATTGGATCACTCGAGAAAATTTTCTTAACATCCACCAAATTGTAAGTATTGCTTTCCGAATCCCACAAATGACAACCGGATAGATCTGTTAAATGGTTTTTCAATGCCAATAAGCCACCTATGCTTCCGGAAAAATTGATTTTCACACCATAACCAGGAAATATTTCTGTAAATCGATTCGAAATTGAATTAAAAAGAGGATCATGACTGCCAATATATTTAATGGTTTTCTTAATCATAATTTGTTCTTGATTGGCTAACAATTTCCAGCGATCCATGGCAATATTGATGGCATTCTGGATTTCTTCAAGGGTATAACCTTTCGCAAGTGATTCTAATAGAAATTCTTCTGAACTATTAACCAGGCTTACACGACGAATTACCGTATCTTTACTGCGTTGAGCCTGGGTTAGATTTCCACTCACACGTGTTCCTTTTCCCGCTCGACTTTCGATGATACCTTGTTGGGACAATTCATGATAAGCACGTTGCACGGTTCCCTGCGTACATCCCCACTGCTTACTTAATTCCCTGACGGAAGGCAATTTATCTCCAGGATTGTAATTTCCATCCAATATGTTTCTACGGATTGAATCAGCAATTTGATGATATAGGTGGTTTTCCTCCATTAAACATCTCCTTATTATTCCGAATGAAAAGTGTTAAAATCAAAAACTAATTTGTCTCACTCG
This sequence comes from uncultured Anaerolineaceae bacterium, assembly GCA_942491385.1. Lineage (GTDB taxonomy): Bacteria > Chloroflexota > Anaerolineae > Anaerolineales > Anaerolineaceae > UBA6170. The sequence continues at coordinate 126,260 of CALOAF010000002.1, forward strand.
TATTTATTAATTATAATGATAAAAATTATTTACTCATTCTCTTAATCAATAGGATTATATATGCTGGAAACCGGACAATGGATCATTTTTGCAACACTTGTTTTAACTTTGATACTCTTTATTTCTGGAAAATTAAGATATGATATTGTTGCTCTGATTGCTTTATTGATTGTTGTTATTACTGGTCTTATTCCGATTGAAAATGCTTTTGGTGGATTCAGTAATCCTGCAGTGATAACAGTCGCTACAGTTTTTATTCTGAGCAGAGCACTACAAAATTCAGGTGTAGTTGATGTTATAGGTCAATGGTTATCTCGAATTGAAGGAGGGATAACCTTACAATTGGCTGCCCTGACCGTTATTATCACCATTTTTTCTGCTTTTATGAACAATGTTGGTGCGCTAGCTCTATTATTACCAGTTGCAATTCAATTAGCCAAAAAAAAACAAGTTTCACCGTCATTGTATTTAATGCCCATTGCTTTTGCTTCTTTGTTAGGTGGTATGACAACTTTGATTGGTACACCACCTAACATAATTATTGCTTCATTCCGTACACAAACCGGATTACCACCTTTCCGCATGTTTGATTTCGCTTTGGTAGGAGTTGGTGTTGCCTTGGTAGGTTTGCTGTACATCATTTTAGCCGGGTGGAGATTAATCCCAAAAAGGCGTGGACAAACATCATCGGATGAACTCTTTGAGATCGAAAAATATGTAACAGAAGTGAGGGTTACAGAAAATTCGAAATTAAGAGGAAAGAAATTAAGTGAATTTCATAGCTTCGTTGAGAGTAACGTAATGATCATTGGTTTAGTTCGTGGGAAAGAACGAAGGCTAGCTCCCTCTCCACAAACAATATTCGCACAGGATGATGTGCTTATTCTGACAATAGACACAGAGAATCTTGATACCCTTATAACTTCATCAGGTGTTGAATTGGTTGGAAGTGAAGAAATTGAGTCAGATGAACTGGAATCGGATGAAATCTCTCTCATGGAAACGGTTATTACTGCAAACTCAATGTTGATTGGTGGCAATGCACGATCTTTAGATCTTCGAAAGAATTATGGGATAAACCTTATAGCCATTGCCCGTAAGGGCAGAAGATTGCGAACCAGGTTAGATCGAATCCGATTTCAAAATGGTGATGTCCTTTTAATACAAGGATATACTGACACCTTAAAAGAGGTTTTATCAACTTTAGGATGCTTGCCACTTGCAAACCGCGGATTGCGATTGGGCCAACCACGCCGCATCATATTCTCATTAGTCATTTTTGGGTCTGCTTTACTGCTATCTGCATTTGGAGTATTGCCCGTGCAAATATCTTTTCTTGCTGCATGTTTGATCATGATAATCTCGAAATTGATCTCACTTAAAGATGCTTATGAAAGCATTCAATGGCCAATAATAATTTTACTAGGGGCAATGATTCCAGTAGGTGAAGCACTTGAAACAACCGGTGGCGCTCAATTAATCGCCGATTTAGTCATAGGTGGAGCTCACTTAATGGCACCCGAGGTTACATTATTGATAATGCTTGTTGCCACCATGTTCCTATCTGATATTATCAATAATGCTGCTGCAGTTGTGTTGATGGCCCCTATAGGCATTAGCATTGCCCAAGGATTGGGTGTCTCGGTCGATCCTTTTCTGATAGCAATCGCTATTGGAGCGTCTTGCGCTTTTCTCACACCCATTGGACATCAATCCAACACCCTTGTAATGGGTCCAGGCGGTTACAAATTTGGAGATTATTGGAAAATGGGTTTGATTCTTGAAATTATTGTTGTGGTTGTTGCGATGCCCTTGATCTTAATATTCTGGCCTTTAAGATAATTATATTTTGTTTAGATAATTCTAAAGCTTTTTTAATCCAACTTTTTTTCGGATGGAGAAGAAGTTAGCTGGGTAATCATACCATTTGGAGTAAATAGCACCACAATTAGCCCCAATACCGCAGCCGCAAAAGCTATGTAAAACATGTTTGCCATTGCAATACTTAGAGCCATTCTGAGAGGTTCAGAAAACGATTCTGAAGAACCTGGAGTTTGGTTAATTAAACTATTTAATGAAATGGTGCTCATATCAAAGCCAGATTCAACCAATAATTTTGCTAATCTACTACTGAGAAAAACACCTAGTATACTCACACCAATTGTGCCCCCAATGTTGCGGCTGAATTGAATAGTGGAAGTGGCTGTACCAAGAACATTTCTGGGAACCGAAGTTTGAATGATAATCATGAAAATTGGAATCGTCAATCCCATCCCTATGCCCATCAAGGATGTATAAAACATAATGGCGAATTGCGATGACCCAACACCAATAGTTGTCATCAAGAGACTACCAATTACTAACAATGTCATACCAATAATCGCCAGAAAACGGAAATTAAACTTAATAATCAGTCGCCCTCCCACAATACTTGTCAGTGTCCACATGAGTGACATCGGCGTTAACGATAATCCTGCCTGGGTAGCTGAGGTACCAATTACTGCCTGAACAAACAATGGAATATAAGATAAACTCCCAAACATTGCCCAGCCAGCTAGAATTCCATGCAGAAACGCAACCAAAAAGAGCCTGTTTCCAAATAATTTTAATGGCAATATCGGGTCGACAGCTTTGTTCTCAACAAAAATCAATGCACTCAGAAAAATTACGGCAGTGATGATAAACCAGATACTGGAACCGTTTCCCATTTCATTTAACCCTAATAATAGACATAAAACCCCCACTGTAAGGAGAACAACACCAGGCACATCCAATATCACTTTTTTCTTTTTATTTGTTTTCTTTTCTACCCAGGCAAACCACACAAAAATAATCGCCAGGCTACCCGGAACTAAATTGATGAAAAACACCCATTCCCATGAGATCTGGTCCACCAATATGCCTCCAATCAGTGGACCAATCACCGAAGAGAGCCCCCAAACACTGGATATGAGCCCCTGCATTTTTGCTCTTTTTTCGACACTAAATAATTCACCGATGATAGTCAATGCCATTGGTAATACCCCGCCTGCTCCCAAGCCTTGAATGGCGCGAAAGACAATTAGGGTTTCCATTGAATTAGCAAAACCGCATAATACAGAGCCAAAAAGGAACAGGATCATTGAAAAAGTAAAGACTTTTTTTCTACCAAATATGTCTGAAACTTTTCCATAAATCGGGACTGTCGTTGTGGATGCCAGCATATAGATTGCAAACACCCAGCTATAAATGGATAAACCACCTAATTGGGCAACAATGGATGGCATTGCGGTAGCAATTACAGTTCCTTCCATGGAGGCCAGAAATAAACTTAGAATGACCCCAGCCGTTATGATGTTGATTCGTTTTTGAGACAAGATTTAGAACTCCATGGTCGGAATTTTTACAGAATCAATAAACCAAAATTACAATTTATTTTTCTTTAAAAAATTAAATATTAGCCAAATAAATACCATGTCAAATGCTAACATCAAGAGATCATAAAGGCCGATAGGTTTTATTAAACAAACGATGATATCGACCATAATGACAACGATTAGTAAATAAAAATTTTTTGAATGATTTTTTTGTAAAAATAGTCCAGCCAACAGAAATGCCAGAGCCAGACCAAACCTCATTACAGTTGACAGCCATGCTTCATCTCTTTGGACTGAAATCAGATCATACGAAGAAAACATATTACTGATTCCCAAAATAACCCAGGCAGTTGCTTTAATGAAGGATAATGATTGTAGATTGTTAATGTTATTTATATATCGTATTGTTTGTGGATTTTTTTTCATGAAATGCCGGTTGCCATTGAATGTAGGTTGATTAATATCGCGTAATTATAATTCAATTTACATGGCAACCTTCCATCATGAATCAAATGTTATCCAACCCGAAATAAAATAACCCCGTCCCGAACAAAATACCACATCGCAGCAGTGTGTGGTGATTTTTTCATAGGCAATAATATAAGCTTTCAAATTTTCATGGTGTTGCCGGTACTTTTAATATTGCACCAACAGCATACCCAGCCAAAGCCGATATTGTTCCAATCAATGCAATTTCTAATCCACTCTTTGCTGGTTTCCCAATTGTTACATGCGCTTTGTACGCCCCAACAATAAATAAGACGATCGCGGTCAGGATGATAGAAGCGACCATGCTCCATCCAATCGGCAAAAAAATGAATGGAACTAAGGGAACGACCGATCCAATGATAGCGGAAATACCCACAATGATGGCTGATTTTAAAGCTGAACCCCTGTCAGCTGGAATTAACTTGTGTTCTTCAGCCATCATCACCGCAACCCATATATCCTTATTGGCAGTAATGGTATCAACAACCTTTTCCAATAATTCCCCGTGAAACCCTTTTTCCAGGTAAATATCCCGAATTTCTTCCCTTTCTAAATTCGGTACTTTTTCAATGTGCCGGTACTCACGTTCACGTTCACTTTCATAAAAATCAGCATCAGCTAAAGTCGAGGTATAAGCAACGGCACCCATTGATATTGATTCAGCAAACGTTGCGGCCAATCCAGCCACTATTACCACTCTAACATCACTGGTTGCTGCGGCAACCCCTAAAATCACACCCAGCACATTGACAAGTCCATCTTGCCCACCCAATATTACTTCCGAAAGATTCCAGCCCTCTTTATGAGGATCTTTTTTATTGTGATGATATTCATCATCAAAAATATGGTTCTTGCGATTTGGTTTTTTATTATTCACAATTTCATCCCACTGGTAAGATCATTCTTTAGATAATCTTAGTACAAGATTTTTTTTAATGATAGGCAAATTCAGAATGGATTGTGTGAACATTTGTTTTCCAAGAAACCAAGCTTACAAAAACTTGTAATTAATATCATAAATTTGTACACTTAAAAATAAAAATTAGGGAAAAATCAGGGAACTTTTATTGGTTGAATAACATCTTTAATAAACATCTCTGGTCATTCTTGGGAGATGGATTTAATTGAAGGAGTATTTAAGATGAAACGTTTATCAATCCCACTTATTATATTACTGGTTTTCGTTGCTAGCTTTGTCCCTCAATCAGTAGATAATGTTCAGGCTTCTGCCATACCAACTTTCAGCATTGTAAGTGTGGTAGAAGATTCACAAGTAACTATTAAAACCTATAATTTCCCGAAAGATATGGATTTTAAGGTTACGATGGGTAAGTATGGCACCAAAGGAATCGGTGGCATTCTAGTTACAACTACCAGTTCGGGTGAAGGTGGATCATTAACATTAACTTATGATGTCCCGACTGACTTGAAAGGTTTGGATCGAATTGCAATCCGTCTGGAAGCAACCGGTGGTGTTTACTACGCCTTTAATTGGTTCTGGAATAACACCAGTGAGGTCAGCAGTGGCGAGGTGGCCAGTGGATCTACCTCTGGATACTCAGGAATCCCAACTTTCAGTATCGTCAGCGTTGAAGAGGATGATAAAGTCACCATTAAGACCAATAATTTTCCGAAAGACGTAGATTTCAAAGTCCTCATGGGAAAATATGGTACAAAAGGCATCGGGGGGATATTAGTGACAACAACAGATTCTGGTGATGGTGGATCTCTGACATTGACTTATGATGTTCCAGAAGGATTAAAAGGACTGGACCGGATCGCCATTCGCTTAGAAGCAACCAGCGGTGGTTATTATGCATTCAATTGGTTCTGGAATAATGATAGCGCAGCAATCGTCACACCTACACCTGTTATCCCTGGCTACACAGGAATTCCAACCTTCTTCATTACTGCAGTCGTTGCAGATGATAGCGTCACCATTAAAACCAATAATTTCCCCAAGGATGTTGATTTCCAAGTTCTCATGGGTAAATATGGAACAAAAGGCATCGGCGGCACACTTGTAGCCACCACAGATTCAGGGGATGGAGGAACTTTAACATTGACTTATGATGTTCCCGATGGTCTAAAGGGGTTGGATCGAATCGCCATTCGCCTGGAAGCAACGAGCGGTGGATATTATGCCTATAACTGGTTCTGGAACAACACCTATCCGTAAGCAAAAAAATAACAATCTACATGATTAGACTAATCGTCTATATTGAAAATCCTGAACGATTAATTCGTTCAGGATTTTTTGTTTTTTTTATCCTTTATCTAATAAATGATCTACACCGAGGAAATAATCATATACCCAAATTGCCGATTGGGAATGTTATATACTAATCCGGAAAATTTACAATAGCATTTTTAAATTTCGGGAACAAAATGGAGATTAACAAACCAGCAGCCAAAACTGATCCTATCAGGTAGTCAACTGATGTCGCATCTGTCAATAACGTACGAATTACCTGGGTAGGCAAATCAATCGCGATAATTGACACACCAGCAATCAATGTCATCCACCAACCAGAAATTTTCTTAGCAGATAATTGGTATATGGCGATAAATAATAAAATAACACAGATCCATTGAATAGGGCTGGAAACGGCCAAAACCCAGGTTTCAATCCCACTATAAAATGGTTTATCAGGCCGGGTTAATAACATGCGTAGATTTCCCGTCCCAACTGTAAATGTGTGGGTGGTTAACATACCAGCAAATGTCATGCTGAGGAATTGGCCCCATTTTTGCCATTTATCCACATTACGGATAAAAATCATCGTCCAGAAAAAGACCAGACCTATCATCGATATTAAAATCGGCATAGGGAATCCATCCACAAAACTTACATACGGAAGCATCATGAACATTCCACCAGCTGAAGGAAAAGCCGACGCCAACAAACCAGTTGGATACGTCCATTCTTTGCCTTTATAAATTGAAGGAGAAATTAAAACTAGAATAACGCCACCGATGAAAATAAAACCTCTGTAAATTGGGAATAAGAACGAGAAGAGTAGAATTCCACTGCTATAAGCCGGTTTTTCTTGCGAAACCTCAGTCAGCGCGGTCATGACCTTTTGAAGCGAATTCTGAATTACAAAAGGCGCACCATACATCATAAACAAACCAATCACGATTGCAAATACAGCTAAAATAAGTCTTTTCTTTTGGGAAGTATTTTCCATTTCTATCTCCTTAAATAAATGAATGAATGACCTAATTTTCTTCTTTAATTTGTAACATATAATAGTACAAATACCATTAACTTAAAGCAATATATGACACGATTTCTCAAAGAGATTTTCCTATGCCAATATTTTTTGGTGTGTTAGCTTCATATATTAATCATCAATGGTTTTGAAAGAGGGAATCTTAAATTTTCATATAAAATAAACATTATGTCTATTTCACTCACCAGAAGAATAAATACCAATCTGCCGTGGTTAGGGATTCTATTACTCATCATCTTATCAATCGCTTTTCTATTACCTGTTTTGCCAAATGACTTTTGGTGGTATTTGAGACTAGGGCAGGATATCATTCTCAATGGGAATGTTCCGATGGTTGATACATATAGCAGTACAGTGTATGGCCAGGCTTTGACCTATCCAATGTGGTTAAGCGCAGTTTTAATGAATATTATTTATCAAATTGGTGGATTGACTTCCACCGTGTTTGCGCGTGGTCTATTGATTGCTAGTTTTTATGTGTTCTTGTGGATCATGTGTGTTCGAAAAGGTGCAGCGGGTTGGCTGGTGACACTATTAACCTTGATATGTGCGTTAATCGGAGCCAACAACTGGGCTATTCGTCCTCAGATTTTTGTCTATCCATTATTTGGTTCTGTGCTTTTATTGTTAATGTTCCCAAGTGTTCTTATCAATAAGCCTCCCATAGAAAACCCACTGAAACGCAGGCAAATATTTCTGACTGACCTGGGATTTTCAAAGAATTATTATTGGTTGATCCCTATTGCTTTGCTTTGGGCGAATTTACATGGTTCGGTCATTATTCTCTTTTTTCTGGTCGGTCCTTATTTTCTTTTCTATCAAAGAAGGAAGAAATTCCTCCTCATTCTAATTCTTGCCTTCCTGGCAACATTTATTAATCCACGAGGTCCCTTATTGTGGATGGACACCCTACAATTAATCCAAGCGACTGGGAATCAATTTAGCCAGGAGTGGAAACCTCCGGTCAACACTGGCTGGCAAATGAACCTGTTTTTTTTATGGTTATTGGCATTCATTCCCCTGGTTAGCCTTTCGCCCAACAAACTGAAAACGCATGAATGGGTTTGGTTGATCGGATTTGGATGGATGGCTCTTTCCGGGGTTCGATATGTGATCTGGTTTCTGGCAATCTTGCTAATTTATTCTGTCTGGTTAATCCAAGGCTTAGTGAAAAGAAAAATGGATTCATCTAAATTCGAATTTGCCACCATCAATACCATATTTTTACTATTACTCACTCTTTTGCCACTCGCTCTCCTACCAGGAATTCGCGAAAACTGGTGGCAACAATCTCCCACTGTTGTGTCAAATAACACACCCATTCAGGCAACTGCCTGGCTCAAACAGCAAACTGATTTACCAAATCCAATTTTCAACGATTATGTTTATGGAAGTTATTTAATCCATGCCATACATGAACGACCAGTTTGGATCGATACAAGATTTTATCCTTTCCCAGAAGAGCTTTGGGAAGAGTATCTATCCATCTCCAACGCCGAACCGGGCTGGGAAGAAAAACTGGTTCAAAACCAAATTGGGACATTAATATTAGACAATTCTACACAAGAAAATCTGGTCAAGGAGTTAAATAATTCATCTCAATATTGTGAAGTATATCGAGATGATATTTCATCGATATTTTCAATATGCCAATAATTTTTTTCTTAATCAACAATGAATAATAATATTTACGACATAATTGTTATCGGTGGAGGATTCGCCGGCTGTGCATTGACTTACCAATTCGCAAGTGCAAAACAAAAAACTTTGCTTTTGGAAGGTGGTCATATTTGTAGCGGCACCTCAGCAGCTTGTGCGGGTCGTGCTCAAATTTTTGATAGTGAGACACCTGATTATTTGAACATCGTTAAGCAAGGATACTCCAAGTTACTCCTACTGGGAGACGAATTAGGAGTAGATCTGGAATGGGAGTCACCCGGACATATCACGCTGTATTCTTCGCAAAAACAACTGTCTGCTCAATTAGAAAAAATCTCCTGGTTAAATAATTTAGGATTTTATGCAGAATTTTTGGATGTTCACCAACTAAATAAAATAGAACCTTATTTAAATATTAAGCATTGTGTCGGCGCAATAATTGCTGAAGAAGGTCATCTTAATCCGTTTAAATTCTGTTGGGGATACCTACATGCAGCACAGAAAAATTGCGCTCAAGTTAAGCATCATACCGATGTAACCAATCTCGTCATTAATAAAAATAATATAACTGAAGTAATTACCAGAAAAGAAAGCTATTTCGGGAAAGTAATTATTCTGGCATTAGGAGCCTGGACTGCGAAATTTCTATCCAAGATGAATATAAGATTACCAATTTCATTCACCAAAGCAGAAGCAATGGTCAGTGAGCCTTTGCCAAAAACGTTTTCCCACCATATTGGTACGAGTGGATTTTACGAATCTGTTCATGGTGAAAACAAAAGTGTAACTTTAGGATTAGGTCAACATAAAAATGGCTGTTTGGTGATTTCGAATGCCATTCAACCGATGAAAGAAATCGATCGTACCAGCAGCGCGTGGGGAATGCCGGCTATCAACCAACAAATGATGAATTTCTTTCCAAATCTGAACAAGATTCGTATAGTACGCACCTGGTCGGCACCGAGCCTTTTTCAGAAGATTATCAACCCATTGTAGGCTGGTTACCTCAATTTGATAACCTTTACATTGCGTCTGCTTTTCATTTAGCAATACCTACCATTCCACTCTTTTCGGAAAAGATTGCTAATCAAATTTTGGAACAAAACTTAGTCAGTTCAACAGAATTTCTTCAACCTTTTTCTCCTACAAGATTTTTTAGAGATAAAGTATTACTTGAATAAAAATAAAGCATTGCTTGACATAATTTTAGTTTGACTTATTTTTAGCTGTATGCTTTAATACTCATGTCACTCAATTGACATTTTTCAAGAAAACAAACGATCACGAATTCAATTCCACATTAGAAAGCAAACATAAGATGAAATTGGGTATCAACATAATTCCTGTAATGCCAATATCCGAGATCATTGCGATCATTAAAGCAGCCGAAACAATCGGGTATGAATATTGTTTGTTAGCTGATGAAGGCATGACACCAGATGTTTGGGTCACACTCGGGCTGGCGGCTCGCGAAACCAGCAAAATTATACTTGGACCAGTCACGAATGGATACACCCGTCACCCGGCAGTGACAGCCATTGCCTCTGCCACGCTGAACCAGATCAGTGCTGGGCGCGGAGTACTTGTTTTTGTTGCAGGTGGTTCCATTGTCATGGATACTTTCATGATCCAGCGTGAAAAACCTTTGTCTGTTGTCCGGGAAAGCATTGAGATATGCCGAAAATTATGGTCAGGAAAACCCATCTACTATGAAGGTGAAACCTTATCCCTGAATAATGCTCAAATGGGAATTCCTCCACAAAACATACCCATTTGGATTGCTGCCAGAGGGACACAAATGCTTAAAATGGCAGGTCGCTGTGCTGACGGCGTTCTATTGATGATGAAATCGGATATCGGCCCTGCCGTTGAATTGATCAGTAAATATGAGAATCGCCCTTTAAGAATATATATGGACCGCATCGCCTATACTGAGCAGATGATTGAGGATGCTACACATCTATTCCCTTACGTATTAAAAGATACTCCCGAAAGACAATTAACTGGTTTTCTGAATAACGATGAAATTAAACAAATCAAACAGGCATTAGAAGCTGGCGGCACTGAAACGGTATCCAAAATAATAACTCAGGACATGATCAAACGCTACAAAATTGCAGGCACTCCACAAGAATGCAAACAAACCATCAATCAACTTAAGGATGTTCATCAGTTGGATATGTTTGTTTTGAATATCACCTCTGGTGGCTTAGAAAAAAACCTTCAAATGTTATCCGATATTTCTTCAATTGTTAAAACTCAATAAAAGATTATTTCTTCACACAATGAAAAAAATCACATAATAATTTAATCATTATCATTTTATAAAATCTCAAATACAGGAAAACACATGACTCAACTAACCTCCACCAATGGCACCCTTACTTTTGGAAAGGGATATCCCACCATGCTGATCAACGATCAGTTACACGTGATTAACAAACCAGATAGCATAATAAACCCAATAAAAGAGGGAAAAATAGATTATTTTCTCGAGCTGGCACGCTGGGGTAAAGCAATTGGAACGGATATGACATCCATTCTAATCACTCATCCGGAAATTGACGAAGTAGATATTTTGCCAAAGCTAGCCAAAGCCATCCTCCTGGAAACAGGGTTGCCAGTCGGCTTGGATACCAGAAATGCAGAGGCGATTGAAGCAGCCTTATCAGAAATTGCGCCTTATAAATCAATCATTTGGACTGTGACTGCTGAAGATCCGGTAATGGAATCGCTTTTACCCATTGCAAAAAAATATCACGCCGTGGTAGCTGGTATGCCCATGGGGTTATCCGGATCAGGTGTTCCTATGACAGTGACTGATCGAATAGCAGCAGCCAACAAAATCATTGAATCCTGCCTGGCATTTGGAATTCCAAAAGAAGATATTGTGATTGACGCTATTTGCATGCCAGCCGCTCTATTACAGAAAGATTCATATCAAGTCACATTAGAAACGATCAACTCTCTTTATGCAATGGGTGTAACTACTCAACTAGGGGTTGGAAATGCCAGCAGCAATATGCCAAACCGGGAAGCAATTGATCTCACCTATTTAATAGGAGCATTATCCTGGGGACTTGACTGCGCCATGATTAATCCTGGAATCAATGGTCTAATCTCATATGTGCGGGCAATGGATCTATTAACCGAAAGAGATCCGGATAGCAAAAGATATCTAAAATATTATCGATTAAGCAAGTCCAATCGAAAATAATAATTATTAGTTTCAAAAATTAACGAGGTAACAATGCGAATCAAAGAGGATGGAGCGAAAGGTATGGTGATTAATCGAGGCAAGCAAGTGCAAATAACGATTAATGACAAACCAGTATTTGCCTATGAAGGAGAATTGGTATCTACCGCTTTGACAGCTGAAGGAATTCAGATATTTCATCGAAAACACAAGACCGGGAAACCTTCTGGTATTTATTGTGGCATGGGTATTTGTTATGAATGTCTGGTAACGATTAATGGCGTTCCCAATACGCGTGCCTGTCAGACTACCATCGAAAATGGCATGATCATTCTCACAGACGATGAGGAGCAATTATGACTGACCAGACTGAGTTGATCGTCATTGGAGCAGGCCCTGGTGGTATGCAGGCGGCAATAACTGCTGCTAATTGTGGTATGCAAGTCACTTTGATCGATAGTAACCCCCACCCAGGTGGGCAATATTATAAACAAACCCCAGAACAATTCTCGATGACAGACAGAAGTAATCATCAAAGCGAAGCAAAATCATTCATTAAGAACTTAAATAATCCCTTAATAAGAATTTTATCAAAAACACTGGTTTGGGGAATATTTCATAATCCCAAAACGAACCTGTGGCAAACCACGTTGCATGGAGAAAACTGCCCTTCACGATTAGAAGCTCCAACGATTATTATCGCTTCAGGGGCTTATGACCGATCCATTCCATTTCCTGGTTGGGATCTACCAGGAGTTATCACCGCTGGAGCAGCTCAAGTGATGGTCAAATCACAAGGGATCTTACCAGGGAAACAAGTAATCGTCTCGGGAACAGGCCCTTTGCAATTAGCAGCTGCAGCCAATCTCGTTGATGCAGGTGCCAAGGTGGTGGAAATTCTGGAGTGTAATCAAAAACTCGTCCAGAAAGGATTTTCGCATCTACCCTCTGTGTGGGGACAATGGAAAAGAGTGCAGGAAGGTGTTGAATATGCTGGTTCGTTAATCAAAGGTAGAGTCCCATACCGAATTGGATATTGCGTGATCGGTGTCAATGGGGATGGCAGAGTTGAAGAAGCGGCCATTGCCAAATTGGATGCAAATGGATACCCACAAAAAGATTCTTTACGGAAGATTGCTGTCGATACTGTTGTCGTGGGTTATGGTTTAACGCCTAGTACAGAGTTTTTTCGTTTATTAAATGTCGAAATGACTTATTTAGATACGATTGGAGTCTTCATTCCGAAAAGAAATGAGTTTTACCAGACGAGTATTCCAGGTATATACGCGATCGGTGATTGCGCAGGGATTGGCGGAGCAGGTTTAGCCATCATTGAAGGGAAGATAGCTGCATCCCACATTGCTTTTCAATCAGGACACGCAAACAACAGTGATTTCGAATCAATTCTTAAGCAGATGAAAAAACGCTTGAAGCATGAACAAAAATTTGCCCACATGTTGGAAAACGTTTTCGCTTTACCAGAAGGTTTGTTTTCTCTTGCTAAGCCGGATACCATTATTTGTCGATGTGAACAAATATCCTTAGCAGAGGTAAAAGAAGCTGCATCATTTGGCGCGCAAAGCATCACAGACATTAAAAATATTACCCGTAGTGGTATGGGAAATTGCCAGGGGCGTACATGTGGCTCCCTTCTCACCCAAATTTTGGCGCGAGAAACACATTGTTCGCCTTCAAACGGCCATTATTTACAGGTGCGACCTCCAATTCACCCAATCCAAGTAAACATCATTGAAGAAAACACTAGCGAGGTATTACCATGAAGACAAAAAACACATTTGATGTCATCATTGTTGGTGCCGGCGTGATCGGGTGTTCGATTGCTTACCACTTAACCAAAGCTGGGTTCAAAGTAGCCTTAATAGAACAAAAACACGTTGGAGCTGGTGCCTCTGGGGCAAATTTTGGCATGGTTCAATCAAACGATGTGGAAATCCAACACAGCATTCCTATGGTTTTAAAAGGCTATGCCAGATTTAATGATTTAGAAGAAGAATTGGGAATGAATATTGGATTTCGAAGAATCGCATCCCTGAGATTATTAAGCTCCGAAACCCAGTGGTCAAATTCTAAAGAACGTGCCCAGATCTTACCTGGAGCGGGAATTCCCTACGAATACGTCCCACCAGAGAAAGTGGCAGATATTGAACCAGCTGTTAATCCTGCGGGGCTTTATGGGGCAACCTATGCATCTTATCAAGGCCAGGCAAATCCGTTTCTGTTAATGTGGGCCTTTTTGAGAAAGGCGAATCAGCAAGGGCTTTCATTATTAACCCATCATGAGGTGATTAACTTCATCGTACAAAGTGGTCGAGTTTTAGGGGTTGAGACGACAAAAGGCACTTTTTATGCAGACAAGATTGTATTAGCAACCGCTGCCTGGACACGAAAATTAGGGGCTATGCTGGGACAAAATTGGAATATTCACACATTCCGCGCTTCTGCTATGGTCACAGAAAGATTTTCGGATCTGAACATAAATTCGATTGTGACCTCGGCTGATCACATAGAAGCCGAGATTAATGGACCAGAAGATGCTGAATTAACCGTCATGGCTTTATCGCAAACGCAAGAGGGTAATTTCCTGATTGCTCAGGCTGACAGACCTGGTGAAGTTCTGGACGGAAGAATCAGTCACATTGCTCCCCAGGCAATGTCAACAATCACAACCCGCTTCTTTCCGGTTTTGAGAAATGCAAAGATCATCCGCACCTGGACAGCTCCAACGACCTATACAGATGATGGTATGCCACTCCTGGGACCGGTAAAAGAACTACCAGGATTAATTCTGGCAGCTTCGTATCGATCAGCGGTTGTTCATTCCCCAATTGCTGGAGAAATTGTGACGCAATTGATTGATCAGGGATATTGTGACCTGATCGATATCAGTCCGTTTGCACCGGAAAGAATAATGAAAACAGCTGACACCGTGTATAAAGTTAAAACAACTAAATCATAAGCCATCAAGATAACTTATGATTTAGTTTAAAAAAGTTATTATTTATTAGTGGTTGAATACCGGTAAAGTTCTTCTGCTTTTTGTTGGGCTCGAAATAAGACATCCTGTTCATTTACTTTGGTCATTTTTCCCTGATCGAATATGATTTCACCATCAACCATGACCATCGCTATGTTTTCACTATTACCAGAGTAGACCAGACTGGCAATTGGATCATAACAGGGTGTTGTGTTCGAACGCTGTAAATCAATGGTAATAATATCCGCTTTTTTACCTTCTACCAACGAGCCAACCTCGTCTGCCATATTAATACAGGCCGCACCCTGGTCGGTGGCCATCGAGAATATTTCCCTGGCAGATAACGCTGCTGAGTCGTGATTCTGAACTTTTTGTAATAATGCTCCCGTTTTCATCACTTCAAATAAATTTTGGCTATCGTTGCTAGCTGCCCCATCCGTACCAAGGCTGATAGGAATTCCATGCTTTGTCAGGTTAACAATTGGGGCAACGCCTGATCCCAGGATCATATTCGCAAGCGGATTATACGAGATCCTGGTCTGATACTTCTTGAATAGTGCTAAATCATCTTCAGACACACGAATCGCATGCACACCCAGGAAATCAGTCTCCAGTATGCCAATATCCTCAAGTACTCTCATGGTTGTTTTTCCATATTTCTCGAGACTATGCTGGTCATCATCAATCGTTTCGAGAATATGCATAGTGACAATCAGGTTGTTCTCCCGGGCATAAGTGGCGATTTCCTTTAATCCATGATCTGTCATTCCCCAAATCACACTCGGAGCTAACATAAAACTGATTCTTGGATGTTGCGCATACATTGCTCTTGATCTGTCAACTTCTAATAAACTCTGGGCAGCAGGTGCGGCTGATGCCGGTCGTACTGAACTGCCAGGCAATCGATCTACATCCGTCATCCCTCTGGCCAAAACACCACGAATACCGCAATCGTCAAATGCTTTTAGAACATAATCTGCATAATGTGGTTTCACATGCGCATACATGAAATCAACCAACGTTGTCACACCTGAACGAATCGACTCCATGCATCCAACCATGGCGGCCAAATATATTGCTTCTTCATCCATATTCGGCATCAACAAACGGACTGAATTGTTCATCCACTTGATAAAGGTCAAGTCCTTACCTAATCCACGCATGAAAGTTTGGAACAAGTGGCAGTGGGTATTGATAAATCCTGGCAATAATAATTTTCCACCGGCATCCCAAACTTTTTCCGAAGAATAATTGGATTGGGCTTCCTGGTTGCCTTCAATCTTTAAAATTTTTCCATTATGAATGATGACTGATGACAACTGAGTGTCAAAATCACCATTTTTTCCATTCAGAATCTTTGCATTCTTAATAATAAGATCTACTACTTTTATCATTTTCCTGTCCATAAATATTTACTTGCGGTAAAAGGATTCTTTGATCAAATCCTCCCTGAGTATTCCTCCAGTGAACATGCTACCTGTGTTGTAGTTCATAAACTCATACTTCGCTACCGTGTGAATATCCTTATCAACGATATAGAAATCTCTTTTTCCTTCTTCAAAAATATCAATAAATCGTTCACCATATCGCTTTGAAGCGCTGAATGGAGCTTCATTCACCACAGCCAGGATTTCATCATCTGAACAATCAACGACATACCTGACGATAACGCCGTACAATAACGCCGTATTAACACGATCCATTGCCAACAGCTCATCTTTAATTGGGGGGGCTATCGGACAGGTACCCATTCCACTGATAATCTTGGCGATGTCGAATCCTTTTCTGTATAATCGCCAGACTGAAGCTTCTACAGTGCGTGAACATACCTGAATCGATCCTGTCAGACTGGCAGTTTTTGTTGCTAAAATATACACGTTTTCGGGCTGGATCTTACAAGCTTCAGCTACCATCTCTGCCACGCTTTCATCAGGTATTTCTTGAGTTTGCGCAGCAAAAACTGTCTCATGATGAATATCCTGATAGTGCCAGGATTGAGAAAAAATATCGTTTCTTGCGATTGCTCTGGCTGGCCCTGAACCAATCGGATTGATATATCCTGGAATTTCCTTACCAGGCATTTTCCAACCCGAGAATTGAGCTGAGAGGGTTGCTTCTACCGGCCGATCAATGTAAACATCAATCGATGGAAAATGTAATTCTCCTAAATGATATTGTCCAAAATCAATATGCCCCATGCCACCAATGGTAGCTTCTACCAATAATTTCCCAGCTTGAAATCCACCAGGAGCTTCCACCCCCATATCAACAACTGTTGCGCCATTCTTCAAATGGAAAACCTTGCAATTTAATTGTTCTGCAAACGGAAGAATATTCTCCTTCACAATTTTTACTGCTTGTTGATTAATGCTAAACATGAAACCTCCGATTCAATTTTGATTATTTTTTTTAATGTTTGATGTATGGTTTTCCCATGGCAGCCGGTGATCGAACTTTTCCGACAAAGCCAACCATTGCCAACATTGCCATAATGTATGGAATCATTAGTAAAAACTGATACGGAATACCCAGATTCATTACTTGAATCTGCATTTGGGCTGCGTCCGCAGCACCGAACAACAGACAAGCCAACATTACTCCCCAGGGATTGAATTTCCCTAATACAATCGCGGAAATCGCAATCCAGCCTCTGCCTGCAGATATATTTTCCGTAAAATAAGCTGTCTGTGTCAATGTAAGAAACGCACCTCCCATAGAGGCTAAAATGCCACTCACTACCACCGCAAGATAGCGATTGATGATCACATTCACACCGGCTGTTTCGGCAACTTGTGGATTTTCTCCCACAGCGCGGAAATTCAACCCTGATGTCGTGCGGAAGAAGAACCAGGCGATCAGAATCACCATAGCAAATCCAGCATATACTAACCAACTATGTGAAAGAAAAATATCCCCAATCACTGGTATTGAACCAAATTTACCAAAATTAATACTTGGAAATAATTTTGCAGCCGTAGAATCTGTGTCGTAGCTAATTAAACGGAATAGGTAACCTGTAATTCCCAGACTAAAAACACCAATTCCCAAACCTGTCACCAATTGACTAACTCGTAAGTGGATAGAGGTGAATGCTAATAATAAACCTAACAGGGCCCCGGATGCCATCCCCATCAACAAACCAATCCAGGGACTTCCGGTCAGATAAGAACCATAATATCCAAAAAAAGCACCACAAAGCATCATACCTTCTAAACCAAAATTATACACACCGGCTTTTTGGGCAATCAAACCACCCAGACTGGGAAATAACAAGGGGATGGACATGCGTATCGACATGGCGAACCAGGTTACGATTGTTGAAATCCAGGCAGCATCCATTATGCTCTTCCTCCAATCACTGTTTCAGACAATTTATTCGTAAGGTAACCACTGGCTATGACTAAAATAATGATTAAACCCTGGATGACATTCAGCAAGGGGAAAGGTACGCCAGCACCACGCTGCATTGCGCCCATGCCAACCCGAATGACTGCAAATAACAAAGCTGCCAGAAAAATGCCTATGGGATTGTAACGCCCCATGACTGCGACACCGATGCCATCGTAGCCATAACCCCCAGAAAACCCATTCACGATTTTAAATTGGGTGCCCATCAATTCCATGGCACCACCCATTCCCGCCAAGCCTCCGGTTGTTATCAAGGCAATAACTGTCGTCCATACGATATTAATCCCAGCATAAGCTGCTGCCTTACGATTTGCACCAACGGTACGCATTTGATACCCAATCGGCGTGCGATAAACCAAATAAAAAACGGCAGCAGTTACTAATAAAGAAATTATAAATCCAAGGTGTAGTGGCGTTTTCGATAGAATGATTGGAAGTTTGGCACTCTCTAAAATCGTAGATGACACATATAAATAACTGTCCGGGGATTTAATTGGTCCATGGATTAGATAATCAACTAATAAAATGGCGACATAATTTAACATCATTGTGTTAATCAATTCGTCTGAGCCAAAAAAGATCTTTAAAACACCGGCTATACCTGCCCAAATTGCTCCAAAAACAATCCCGGCAAGAATACAGAGGACAACATGCAAAACCGGATTCAAACCTTCAATATAAGCACCCACCAAAACTGCCCCAACAGCTCCCATCAAAAGCTGTCCTTCCGCTCCAACATTAAAAAATCCTGACTTATGGGCAATCGCAAAACTCAAACTACAAAACAAAAGCGGTACAAAACGAGTCAGGGTTTCGCCAAAACCATACCGATTTCCAAATGATCCTTTCACCAGGTATGTAATCGCTTCCCATGGATTGATCCCAGCAAAAGAAATCAGTAATCCACCGATTAACAGCGCTAGAACAATAGCACCGATTGATATTAACGTGGAAACGAACCCCATATTTTTACTGGCAAATCGCATTATCCGATCTTTGAAAGGGGATGAAATGTTAGCTCTGTTGGATAATTCACTCATAATCAATTCCTACATTTGAACTCAAAATAATAGGGTTCCCCCGGTACACGATACCGGGGGAATGTATTGGGTTTAGTCCCACATATATTTTTCAGTTTCGGGGGTTTCAACTTTCCCGTCTATCATATCCTGGGTTGCCTGTGCAACCGCATCCTTAACTTCCTGCGGAACTGCATCATTAAATGGTGTTAAATACTCAATACCATCTTTAACACCCAGCTCGTAAACCTTGCCCCACTCCAGGTCTCCATTAAGCAAACCTTCCACGGCAATGATGATGTAACGACCACTATCCAAAACGTTGCTGGTCAACACAAGCTCTGGTGCTAATGCACTGCGATCAACAGAAGAGCCAATCGCGTAAGTGTTATACTCTTTGGCTGCTTCAATTGCACCGACAGTACCAATACCACAATTTGCGTAAACAATGTCAGCACCATCTTTGATGGCGGCAGTCGCCATTTCTTTGGCTTTTACGACATCATCGAAGCTGCCAGTAAAAAGATGCATAATTTCTGCATCAGGATTTTGTGATGTTGCCCCCATATACATGGCATTGACCATCTTAAGTGCTATCGGGGATTGTGAAACTGTCACCATAGCTATTTTATTGGATTCGGTCATCATTCCAGCCACAACGCCAGCAAGGTAAACACTTTCCCAGTTGGTTGCATCCAATGCAATTACATTTGGTGAGTTTGCCATATAGCCAGTCACCCCAAATTTAACATCCGGGAACTCTGGAGCAACTTCATTGACTGCTTCTGTAAAATAAAGTTGGTGTGCATAAACCAGATCATAATCTTCTGCTGCATAACTGCGTAAGACATCCTTGACGGTGGCATCCGGCACACTTTCCTGATAGCTTACTTCCAGGTTATATTTTTCCTTTAACATCATAAGTGATTCGTAGGCAAGCTGGGCATAACCATCATCTTTAATAGTAGTGCTGAATACCATTGCGACGCGCAGTGGTTTTTCGGCAACTGGTTCTTCTACAACTGGTTCTTCCACAGCAGGTTCCTCGACAGCTGGTGCATCTGCAGCAGGTGCTTCAACGACAGGTTCTTCAGCAGCCGGTGTACAGGCTGCCAACATACTAACCAACAAAACTAAAACCATTAACAAACTGAATTTCTTCATTATTTCTCCTCATCATTAGGTAATTTTATTAAACAACGTAAAAATTGATTGGGTTTTTATCGATAAACCACCTCCTTTTTTATTATTGTCTATGAGAGCCAGCCATCATTAAACCAATTTCCTCAACATCAGATGCGGCATCCGCTTGGCCAACGATTTCCCCTTCATATATCACAAATATTCGATCTGCTAATTTTCTAACTTCTTCCAGGTCAGTGGAAATTAAAAGAATTGTGACGCCATTTTCACGTGCTTCTAATAATTTTCTATGGACAAATTCGATTGCACCGACGTCCAATCCCCAGGTGGGCTGCATCACCAACAAAATATGAGTTTTTTTCGAAAATTCTCTACCCACAATCACTTTTTGTTGATTTCCACCAGACAAATTTTTAACCGGGACATTCACGGATGGCGTTCTAACATCATATTCTTTTATCAAATCTTCCGCGAATTGATTGATGACCTTTGTCTGTAACGAAATGCCTTTTGTAAATGGTTTTTGGTAATGTGTTTCTAAAATAATATTTTCGGATATTTTGAAGTCCATCACCAAGCCCTGGTTTCTCCGGTCTGCAGGAATATACGACATCCCCATCTCAATTAACTGCCTGGTTGAACAATTTGTAACATCCTGGTCAAACATCATAATTTTTCCAGATGTAGGCTTCCTGATACCACTGATGATCTCAGCAAGTTCTTTCTGACCGTTCTCATCCACACCTGCAATCCCAACGATCTCTCCCTGACAAACATTCAAATTGACATTATTCAAAAGATGCCTTTGGTTATTATGATGATCAACTAGAGCAATGTTATCAATTACTAAAACCGGTTCCCCGCATTTTTTGGTAGATTTCTGATATTTTGAGGTAATTTCCCTGCCAACCATTAATCGGGAAAGTTTATTTGATGTCGTTTCCTCTTTTGCCAATGTAGTGATCAACTTACCATCGCGCAAAACAGATATGCGATTACTGATCTGCATGACTTCTTTTAATTTATGGGATATGAAAATAATCGTGGTACCTTTTTGGTTCAAATCCAAAAGCATCTTAAATAATTCCTGGCTTTCCTGAGGGGTTAAAACCGAAGTGGGTTCATCCAAAATTAAAAGCTCAGCCCCTTTATATAATGCTTTAAGAATCTCAATTTTTTGCTGCATCCCCACACTGATCTCTTCGACCAACAAATCCAGGTCGACAGTGATGCCAAATTTTTCAGCCACCTTAAGAATCTCCTGACGGAAATATTCTTTTTCCAGATTGGGTGGCTTCGGAGAAGGTTGACCAAGAATTAAATTTTCCAGGACAGTGAAATATGGTATTAACATGAAATGTTGATGAATCATTCCAATTCCATGCTTAATCGCATTTTTAGGTGTATTGTGTATATATTTTCCCCCCGAGAAATAAATATCGCCACTATCCTGATGATACAACCCGTACAGAATATTCATCAGGGTGGATTTACCTGCCCCATTTTCGCCTAATAAGGCGTGGATTTGACCTTTATAAACATCCAAACTTACATCATCTAAAGCCAGTACGCCTGGAAATGACTTGTGAATATTTCGAAATGATAAATAGATTTCCTCTGTCATGTTCTCTGTGCTCCGCTATTCATAAAATTTTGAAATTGTACAAGCCAAAACGCCTGAAAAGAAACAGACTAACAATTATCAGATAGGAAACTCTGATTTTATATGGATTTGTAAAGGGGAAATTTTTATTAAGTTAATAATTTTTTGAAAATCGAAATTTTCTAAACTTAGTATTAAGTAACACTTAATCATTAAAGCATATTTTAAAAGCAATGTCAATAATTGTTCACATATAGATTACATGGAATAAATGACACTTGACATTCATCCTTTAATTAATTACTCCGCTCCTGTTCATTTGAGAAATTTTCCTGAATTCATACCCCTCGGAAGACAAGACAGGAATGATAGAATCAAGAATTTCTATCAGCCACTCGGTTTTATCATGAAGAGCAATAATCGCACCAGGTATTGCCTGAGTAAGAATACGATCTGTAACCGATTTTGCATCGGGTCCTTCCCAATCCCGCACACTATAACTCCACAGAATGATGTCAAACCCTTTCTTAAGAAAAGTGGTTTCTACCTCCTTTGTCAACAACCCGGCTGGAGGACGCAGAAGTGTCGGGAAAATTCCCAGTTCCTTCTTAATAATCTCCTGGGTCAATTCCACCTCGCGAATACATTCCTCGATTGGTATCTTATCGAATTCCGGATGATTATATGAGTGATTGCCTATATCATGCCCTGCGGCTTGCACCCTTCTGGCACAATCCGCTTCATTTTCCAGCCGTTTCCCTTCCATAAAAAATGTAGCCGGGATTTTGTAGTCATCCAAAGCGTTTAATAAACGATCGGTGGCGGGTGGATTGGGGGATCCATCAAAGCTAAGATAAAAAGCTTTTTGGTCATTAGAACCATTATTCTCGATTGTCATTTTGGTTACTTTCCATGTTATAAGCGTTTCTTGCCCGACCGATACATAATTCATACATCATCTGGTGGGCGTCTTCTTCATCGATCACATGTCTTGCCAACAAACCAGCCAGCCAATTCGCTGCTTGTCGCCGCCAGAGATCATGCCTGGCTGGGATTGAACAAAAGCCGCGGGTATCATCGTTAAACCCAGCAGTTTTGTATAATCCTGCACTCTCCATCACCTGGTTTAGATAACGCTCAATTCCGTTCATACTATCATTAAACCACCAGGGTGGCCCTAATCGTAATGCTGGATAATGACCTGCCAGAGGTGCTAATTCTCTTGTGTAAGTTGATTCATCCAGGGTAAAGAGAATTAATTTAAAATTGGGATGATTGCCAAATCTTTGCAGAAGAGGTCCTAAATTTCGTGTAAATTCAACTGCCAACGGGATATCACCCCCGATATCCGCTCCGAATTGCTGATAAAGATCGATATTATGGTTGCGATGAATCCCGGCATGAAACTGCATAACCATGCCATCTTCAGTGCTCATTCTGGCCATTTCCATCAGCATATGAGCCACAAATCGAGCAGCATCCTGCTGATTCACCTGACCTTTGAGAGCCCTTTTAAAAATCTCATCAACCTGATGCGTAGGTAATTCTTCCACATAAGCAGATTCTGCCGAAAAGTCCGAAGCCGTAGCTGCTAATGATCGGAAAACAACTCTTCTGATTTCTAGAGCCTGGATAAATGATTTAAAGTCCCATATTTCAACATTTGTTATCGAAGCCAATCGATGGATCTCATGATTCCATCCAGGATTCAAGAAATGAACAAGCGAGTCAAACCGAAAGGTAGGGATAATATTCCCTTTCCATTGTGATTTACGAATCATTTGATGATGTGTGAGCGAGTCAGCGGCGGAGTCCGTGGTTGCTAATAGCTCAATGTTAAATCTCTCAAATAAATTTCTGGGTGAAAATTCTTTAGATGTGAGTTTCTCCACCAGAAAATCATAGGTAAAATCAGCATTCTCTTTTGATAATTTTTGATCGACACCAAATACATCAGATAAGGATGTAGTCAGCCATATGCCAGAAGGAGTTGCTCTGAAGAGGTAAAATTTTTCACAAAACTGTTCCCAAACTCTGCGAGGATCATAATCCAGCGTTTCACCTTTTGGAGAAATCCCGAGCTTTTGTAATGGAACTCCATTAGTATACAGAGTTCTGATAACATAATGATCCGGTCTGATAAATAGATCAACAGGGTTGCCAAAACTAGCATCAGGGTTTGAAAACAGTGCAGGATCCACATGCCCATGTGGAGCAAAAATAGGCAATTTGTTTGCCGATTGATAAAGGTTAAAGGCTAAATCGCCAATTGTAGAATCAGAAAATAAGAAACGGTCTGGATGCATAATTCTTCCTTTCATCTCTATTATCGCAGAGGTTTTAAATTAAACCTGCAAATTTATCCAAACTTTTTCAATATTTTGAAGTTCAGACAATCTTTGTTAAGAGATTGACTTTATGTAAGTTAGGCAACCTATAAAATTGATATTTAAAAGAATCCGATTTATAAATCAACACGCTCCCCCATGAGAGCTTCTGTAACTCGTAGATCAGGTTTAATATTTTGAATATGTCTAAGAACCAGCTGGAAATGGTTCAGGTTCCACAATTCATTTGGTTCTCTGCCAAATTCAAGTAAATGTGTGATAACAAGTTGCTTTGTTTTGAAATGTGAGAAGAAATCACAAAATCCATCCAACTTGGAAGGTCGCGATTCTAATGCTTCAGCTTTACCTAACCAAAGATGTCCAACCACCCCGGTTAACTCACCAAAATCAGGTAATTTTGAAAAATCATAAGTGCGAGTGTCACCAAGAAAAAGCCACCGCTTTTGATAGAATTCAGCCAGATACCCCATTGACTGTACGCCATTACCACCATGTCCGTGTAACCCTTCAAATGGCGTAATGGTTAATTTATCTATACGCAATGGGATATTTGGCCGGGGAATAATAATTTTTTCTCCTGAAAGATCAGCAGCATTCTTTATTCTTTCTTCCATGAATTTCGGAACTACCCATTGGATAGGCAAATGGGATAAGGAGGATAACAGGTTTAAATCAAAATGATCTGAATGAGCGTGTGTTATGACAATTAGTTGTAAGTCCTGGAGATCATTTGCGAAGTCTGGCTGCGGTCCACCACCTAAACGAGAAAACAGCGAATAAGGGTCGATCGCCCATTTAACCCCCGCTGTATTCAGCAAGTAATTAGCTGAATACAGCAACCAAAGTTGATTACCCAATTCAGAGGACCACTCATGAACCATTTGATCCCATTTTTTCGGGTATTCCTCAATTGCCACTGCTCGTTGATATGCTAAATCAGCCATTAATTTTGAGCATGTTAATCAGGATAATATTGCTCAATAAATGCTTCTACTTCATTGATGGGACGATTAAAGACTCCAACCCTTTCGACCTTCAAACTGGTAGCTGCGGCAGCCCATTTTCCCTGCTTCAAGGGGTGGTAATGTAAGGCGTTTGGCAACATAGGAACCCATACAGGTATCACCTCTTCCACTTCTACCTGCCATAGAGGAAGCATGAAATCGAAAATGATGATTATTTGCATCTGCATAAATCAAAACACCATCGGAATGAGTTAATACAATTTCTTTTACACCCATCCCTGCATAAATAGCAGCCGCCTTTTCAATATCTTTTTCTCCAGTTAAAAATTCTGCCTCAACTGCATCCGATTTTAGAATGTCAAGGTTTTTGAGTACATCTGGCATCTCTGGCCAGGGCTCATAAACCAATGTCTCGTCTCTCAATACGCGCACAAAACCCTGTACATCCACTGCCAGGAGAGCGTCGGTTCGTTCTCTTAATATCGAGAAAAAATCAGGCTCTACTTCGCCACGCAAACTGGGACTGACTGCTATTGCTTTCGCTTGAAAATCGTCAAGATAATCAGGTAGAATTGTGCCTGCAGTTGATTTTACATAAAGGTTGCGATTATCCACATCCTTTGTTTTGTATTCCAACGTCATGAGCGTTGAATAATCTGAGAAGAAAGGATAACAATCGATACCAGCTAACTGAATGGCATCCACCACGTGCTGATCCTCTTTTGCTAATCGGGTAATCACCGCAGCTTTTATTCCCAATCTGGCTCCAACATTAGCTGCGTAATTCATACCACCGCCATCCACCACTCTAATACCATCCGGGGTTATGATCGTATCCTTGGTATAGTTACCAGCATAAATAACATCATATTTTTTCTTCATAATAGACAAAAAAACCTTTCTAAAACAGCTTTAAAAATAAAAGGATTGGAGAACTCAGAACCCAGTACAGAAAACCACCTAATAATGCGGTAGCAGGGATTGTAACAATCCATGCAGTCAGAATTTCCCCAGCCACACCCCATTTAACTTTACTGAGACGTTCAGCTGCTCCAACACCCATTATGGCAGTGCTAACCACTTGCGTGGTGGAGACAGGTCCACCAATGAGTGATGCGGCTAGAATTACGGCAGCCGAGGTGGCTTGAGAAGCAAACCCATGGATAGGTCTGATCTTATAAAATTTTGCACCTAGAGTACGAATTAACTGCCAACCTCCAACCGATGTTCCCAGAGCGATCGCAGCTGCACAAATTACCACCACCCAGAAAGGCACTTCAAAAGATGAAATTCTACCGCTAATGAGTAAACCCAGTGTGATGATTCCCATGGTTTTTTGTGCATCATTGGTACCATGGCTGAGTGCGAGCCCCAAAGATGTAATAATCTGAAGGCGTTTGAATAATCCATTAACTTTTGGTGTAGCTTTCCAGGAAAGCATATAAATAAGATTAGCAACCAACATTCCAGCGAAAAGACCAATAATCGGTGAGGTGAACAGAACAATCAGGACCTTCGTCACACCGGCCATCTTGATTGCCTTAAAACCTGCACCCACCGCCACTGCGCCAATCAATCCTCCGATCAATGCGTGTGAAGAACTGCTGGGGATACCCAACAACCAGGTAATAACATTCCAGGTAATGGCACTGAGTAAAGCAGCAATAATAATACCCAAATTCAAGAATATTGGGTCAACTATTTCAGATCCGATTGTGTTGGCAACCGCAACCCCAAAAATGAATGGCCCGGAAAATTCAGCAACAGCTGTCATGGCAAGGGCAACCCGCGGTTGAATTGCTCTGGATGAGATCATGGTAGCAACAATATTGCTCGAGTCATGGACCCCATTCAAAAAATCAAAAACAATAGCAAGAGCAATTAATACGATTAATGATATAGACATGAGCCCTTCTTAAATTATTAATTTCAAATCTTAGATTAGTTTTATGATAAACGGAATAGCATCGTTTAATAACCAATAACAACCAGCTCCAGCAGCCATAGTTGCCGGTATGGTTATGATCCAGGCAGTGACTATTTCTCCAGCCACTCCCCAACGCACTTTACTCATTCGTTCAGCCGCGCCAACCCCCATGATGGATGAACTAACCACCTGGGTAGTACTGACTGGACCACCTAACAAAGATGCTGTCAGGATAACAATAGCTGATGTTGCTTGAGAAGCAAAGCCATGCACAGGGCGAATTTTATAGAATTTTGACCCCAATGTTTTAATTAGTTGCCAACCGCCAACCGCAGTACCTAATCCAATAGCTGCGGCACATGCCACGATAACCCATAATGGCACTTCGAATGTTGATTGAACACCTGCTATGACCAACCCAAGGGTGATGATACCCATGGTTTTTTGAGCGTCGTTTGTTCCATGACTCAATGATAAACCGATGGAAGTGATGATTTGCATTTTTTTGAAAACACTATTGATTTTTGGTGAAGCTTTCCACGAAGACAGATAAACGATGTTTGCAATCAACATACCAGCAATAAATCCGATGATGGGGGATGCAAATAAAGCCACAAGAACCTTGATAATACCATCCATAATGATGACAGAAAAACCAGCAGCCATCATCACTGCACCGACTAATCCCCCAATTATCGCATGTGATGAGCTGCTGGGTATGCCAAGGACCCAGGTAAGAATATTCCAAATAATTGCACTGACACAGGCTGCTATCAACACTGTTAGGTTTATATGTTCCGCAGAGACGATATCATGTCCTATGGTTGTTGCCACAGCAACACCAAAGATGAAAGGTCCTAGAAAATTAGCTACTGCAGTCATCATCAAAGCGGTCCGGGGTGGGATTGCACGAGATGAAATCATGGTTGCCACCACGTTACTGGAATCATGGACGCCATTCAGAAAATCAAAAGCTAACGCCAGAATTACAAGAATGATAAATAATATCGGCATTTTATATTAAGTCGTCTTAACGATAATATCTGCTAGAACATTGGCAGCTTCATCACCTCGATCCGCCGCATTACTGAGGTGGCGATAAACCTCACGATATTTCATCATCTTTACCAATGTTTTAACATCTTCTGTTTCCTGGAACATATCTGCTAGCGCTTCCCGATAGACTGTCTCCACGCGGTTTTCAAGGGCTTTGGCTCGTTGAGCATGTTCCGCTGCCACACCAGGATGTTCTTGAATACATTCTACCGCTTTTAAAATTTCAAACGAAGCATCACGCAACAATGAACAGATTCGAACCATGAATTCCGTTGGTTCTACTTTAAAAATCACGATCTCTGTCATGGTGCTGTATGCATAATCCAGTACATCATCTATAGCTCTTGAAAGGGCAAAAATATCCTCGCGATCAAATGGAGTGATAAAAGTACGATTGAGTTCATCAATCAAAATACGTCGTGACTCATCTGCTTCTTTCTCTTTTGCTGTAAGTTGATCAGCAAGAATTTCATCCGGACGAGAGAGATATTTCTTTAGTAAATCCATACCTTCCAGGGTCAAAGATGACTGTTCGTGGATTAATTTTATAAAAACATTTCTTCGTTTTCTAAATATTTTTAACATGTTTCCTCCAAAAAATTTAATTTCGAAATGAGGCCAAATTTGGCAAGATGTTTCAGGCTTTGAGATAAGTCTTTCTGAGTTAATGTTGGACTTACTTCCATTGTTAGATGTGCAGTTTCAGGGATATATGGTGCAATCATTGCGTAATCAACATCGCCACTCCCAGGCATCTGGTGATCCGTAATCCCACAGACATCATGAAGGTGGACACCTATTATACGTTTTCCGTACCGTTTAAGCCAATCCTCATGGTCTCCAAATCCCAGCTCACTTAATACCTGTGCGTGACCCACATCATATTGATAACCATACCAACCTTCATCACATAGATTCAAGAACAATTGCATTTCGTCAATCAATGGAATATCATAAAAATGTAACCGATTCTCCAATCCAATTTCTAAACCGGTAGGTCTGACAAAATCAATAAGCTCTGATAGACTCTTTATTACTTGATCGACATGAGGAGGAGCTACCTTTTTTCTAAAGGCAATCATCTCAGATTTTAATTCTTCATATTCAGTGCTTCCCTTAAGACCATTCTCATACATTTTTTTTAATTTGTCTTCGGACCCAAAATCACACATAATCATGCCTGGATGGATCACAATCGATCTTGCTCCGAGATATAATGCAGTTTCAACTGTCTGCTTCGTAATATCCAGACCCTTGATCCGTTTATTTTCATCAAGGGATGAGATAAGGAAATCATTCACTTTAAATTCATCGCTGGAATAGATTGCCGGACAGGGATCATGAACAGTTGAAATGTAATATCTTTTCGAATCCCACTGTTGAAATAGATCAGGATTCACTTTATGATTGAGTTCAAATCGAGGAAATCCAGCTTTTCGACCAATTTCAAATGTCTGATGAAAGGGTATATTTTGATCCACATGCCACATGGTTGAAAGAGCTACTTCAAATAGTTCAATTGTTTCCATTGTTTTCTGACTGGAGGTATTTTTTTTTGCTAATCGATCTGGATAAAAATCAAGCAATTGACTTAGTTTTGAGATTCTAAAGTCAGGTTGCATGGCAGATGAAGTAATTCGATCCTGATCATCATCTTCATATGCTAAAGCGTCTTTAGAATATCCGTTGGCGTTGATGATGGTAATTTCTGAAAAACCTGCCTGCCTACCCCCCACGACATCGCGCGAGATAATATCGCCCACATAGGCACATTCCTCTGGCAAAACACCTAACTTTCCTGCACATTCCAAAAATAAAGAGGGATGTGGTTTTCGCTTTCCAAAAACAGTTGAGAGAATAATGCACCCAAATAAATCAGTAATTCCATTTTCCTCCAATAATTGTGGGACTTCTACTGAGGATGTTGTATTACTGATAATTCCCAGAAGATAACCGCGGCTGGATAGCGTCTTAATTGTTTCAACCGCATCAGGAAGTATGGATTTGACGCGGGATTCCCGCCAGAGTTGATTTAACATAACAGCATTATCACGAACACATTTTTTTGGATGATCTGGAAGCATAAATGTAGACCATAAGTCGGCTTCTTTTAACTCGACCATTGTTTTTCGAGACCACATTCTGTATTTTTTTTCTCGGTCAGAAAGCTTATTAGAAAATTCCTGCGGAAGACCAGTCTCACCGATAAATTGTTGTATTTTGATAATATTTTCTGTTTCACGTTCTTGTTTATCATGAGCAACGCGTAGCGTTCCACCCACATCAAAACAGATTGCTTTAATGGATGTTTGCATAATTTGTTCCAATCAGGCTTATTGTTCTAAAAGAGGTACTTTTAAAAGATCACAAAATTGATCTATATAAAAATCTGCGATGGCTCCTTCATCAAAGTTGAAAGCAATCGTCTTCATTCCCACAGCATGCGCGCCGTCTAATTCAGATATTTTGTGTCCAACAAATACTGCATCGGTAGGGCAAATTCCGACCTGTTGGATGGCTTTTTCATACATTTCAGGATCGGGTTTGCGAACCCCAAGTTCCTTCGAGCTGATAAAGACATCCCATAGGCCACCAAAACCACTTTGATCGAACCAATTCAGTTTTTTTGATATTGGCATTGCTGTGTCTGTAATAATTCCAAGAATGAATCCTTTTTCCTTTAATTGGTTAATTGTTTCAGGGACACCGCCAAAAATTTCCACAGTATTATCGTCCAGGCTCATCGCCTTCACACCTTCTTCAAGCAGTGCAGGATCATCGATACCAAAAAGGGATAAGACCTTTTCGTAATATTCATGTCTACCCATTTGCCCTGAGAAAGCAAGATCTTTTAATCGCATTCTTTCTGTTTCATAATCCGGATCAATTTTGAGATCTATGCCGTTTAAAAACTTCTTTAAATGCTCTTCTTTGTTAGGACGATAATAAAGAATATCCCCGGCATCAAAGAAAATTGCTCTAACTTTTCTTCCATTTTGGTTATCTTTATTCCGATTATCTTTTGCCTTTTCTGCTTCAAGAATCGGAATGAGTTCCAACATATTTTCAATGATGGCATCAGGACTAGCCCCCTCGTCCTTGATGCCATCGTCATATTTATGTTTAATCTGAACGGCTAAACGGAACCCGGATCGTCGAGCACCAACAATATCTCGATTGATCTTATCGCCAATGTAAGCACAGGCACCTGTAGGAACACCTACCAGGCGTGCGGCATGATAAAAGATGGCTGGATCTGGTTTCCGTCGGCCATATTCGGAGGATAAAACAATTGGATCGAAGTATTCAAGGATACCGTACTGTTTAAGGTTATAACGTACTTGATTCAGGCTTTGTGTGTTACTGATTATTCCAATTCGGAATCCCATGGCTTTTACTCTCGCTAAGACCATTGGTATTTCTTTACGCATTTCACGATGATACAGTTGTGTTTCGTAAATAAATGCCAGTTCTTCAGCGACTGGGGTGAGTTCATTTTCTGAAACTGAGATTCCTTTCAGGAAAAATCTCGACCATATTTCAGCTGGTTTTAACTCGATGTTGGTGGTCATATTCCAGCCCAAATAATCTGATGCACCTTTCGTTATGGAATCGGCGATTTGTTCATCAGATAAGGTCAATGAAATCGAAACACGTGCCAAACAGTCTTTAATATGATGAACATTAAGGATACGATATTCCCGGGTAAAACCGAATGTATCAATTGTACCGCCCATGTCGAAGAAAACAGCCTGAATGGTCATATCTAATTTTCTCTCCCGGATAACAATTTAACTTACACTGTAGATTCGCAAACCAAGCGCGCTTAAGAAAACCCAATAAAATATTATTGCTTTTAATCATTTGAAATCTTTCTTGGACACGGACAATATACATCCATGTCCAAGAAATTCTATAAATTTCAGTTCAGCGATTTTTTACGGAGCCAGCAGAGAAATAGCCCAGAAATCTCGAACAGGGCTCATGTTTTGATAAGCAAACAAGTCGTTGCTTGGCCAAAGTGCTATTTCACTTCGAGCTGGCATTCCTTCAGCGAAGGAGAGTCCTTCTGCAGCCGGATAAGCACCAAATTTGTTCCAGGGATCAAATCCAGCTTCTGAGAGTGCAAATTTGATAAATAACTTGGCAGCATTGGGGTGTGGTGCATTATTGGCAATAGCCAGATAGGAAGATTTCAAGATACCCACCACAGGTTCAAGTCCATAGCAAGGTGCCATAGCCAATTCCCCATCCATTGTCGCCTCAACGCTTGACAAGCCTGTCCAGCCATAGCCCGGTTCAACGGCAGGATCCATTCCAAGGGTTGCGAATGCCGAATCAACTTCATCGCCACCAGGTTGAATACCCGGTTCATTTTGCGCTAATTTCTTTAGGAACAGGTATCCGGCATTCCCAAGATCACTGGTATATGCTTCGTCTGTAGTCCAATCCTTACCGTATAAATCCTGATAAGCGGTTGCCATTTGATCGCCATGTTCAACAAATAAAGCGATCTTGGCGGTTGTGCTCGAATCAGCCAGGGGGTCTTCCATGTAGAACTTTCCCTGAAGGGCCGGTTCAGTGAATTGCCACCAACTGGTAATCGGGCATCCATCAGGATTGATTTCGGAATTATATCCAACTACATCTACTGAACGGCGAGCCAACGCGAATGGTTGTTCAGCAGTTTGATCTTCAATTATGACACCCGGAGGTGTGTACCACCACATCCATTCATTCGGAACAAATTCCCCAAAAAGAAGATGTCCATCACTGTTGAACCAGACATCACCGACAACATTTCCAGCTTGCTGCTCTGCACCCATTTTAACTGCGATATCATCCGTATCTCCACCTTCCAGTTTAATTTCCGGATAAAGTTCAGCCCAGGGTTCAAGCAATTTCTCAATCTTGGATGAATTTGAATAAACAACCACTGAACCTTCCGCAATTGCTGCGGCTTCAACGGCTGCCCAATCTTCAGTTTCGGGCGTATACGGGCCAACACCGTTGTCCATTGCCCATTGTTGTCCTTCAGACAGTGAAACTTCTGCAGCGGGGGGCTGTGTTGCTTCTGCCACGGGTGCTTCGTTTGCCTCGGACATTGTTGTTGCAGTTGGACCGGCACAACCGGCCACCATGCTGAATAAAGCTACCAGGGTGATCAACTTCACTAATATTTTCATTCTAATCTCCTTCTTGAAAGTTAAATCTAGTATGAAGAGTTCTTTTTACTGATGGATAATTAATATCTTATTTTTTTATTCTCCTTTCTCACATCTGTCAAAGTGGTCAATAGATTTTTTCTATGCTGTTATCAGGTTTCCATTTTCCTTGTCATATAAATTTAAGCATTCAGGATCAAATTTCAACCAGATTTTTTGATCTATCTCGATCTTACTTATGCCCATTACTTTTACGGTGATTTCTGTTTCTTTTCGATGAGCGATAATTGTTGATTCAGCCCCTGCCGGCAAAACAGAATAGGCTGTGAATTCAACTGCATCTGCATCAGGTTCGGTTAACACGGTAATATCTTCAGGTCGCACGGAAAGAATTATGTTTTTCAATGCGGAAAGAGTCGCCACAGAGACTTTAAAATCGCCAATTTGAACAAGGTTTGTGCCGGTCACAACCCCATTAATCAGGTTTACTTTTGGATTACCAATGAAATCGGCTACAAAAAGATTGGCCGGAAAATGGTAGATTTGATCCGGGGTGTCCAATTGTTGAAGAACACCCTCCTTCATGACCCCAATCTTTGTGGACATGGTCAATGCTTCGACCTGGTCATGAGTAACGTAAACAGTGGTCGCTTTGGATATATGATGAAGGCGCTTAATTTCGGAACGCATATCCATACGCAGGCGGGCATCCAGGTTTGAAAGCGGCTCATCCATCAGGAATACTTTCGGGCTATAAGCCAGCATGCGAGCCAATGCAATACGTTGCTGTTGACCACCGCTCATTTCACGTGGATATCTATCTTCATAACCTTCCATCTGGACTTCAGCCAGAGCTTTTTTCACTACTTGTTGCATTTTATCTTTGGGCATTTTTTGAATTTCAAGCGCAAAAGTGATGTTCTTATCAACTTTCATGTGAGGCCACAAGGCATAATTCTGGAAAACAAGTCCTAAATCTCGCTGTCCAGGTGTGACCGAAATACCCTGATCATAGGAATAAACCAATTTATTGCCAATAAAGATCTCTCCACCATCCGGCTCTTCAAGACCCGCTATGCAGCGTAGAAGCGTCGTCTTTCCACAACCAGAAGGCCCCAACAATGTCAGGAATGAACCGGGATCAATCGTCAGGCTTACGTTGTTTACTGCGACAACATTACCAAATTTTTTTGTAAGATTATTGATAGTGATAGTTGTTTCCATGAAATCCTCTCTTTACATTCCCAGACCTTTTTTGAGACTTCCGCCGCGGAACCGCCCGATGATCGCATTACCGATCAAGGTAATCGTGATCAGGATCAGAATTACGACGTTTGCCATCTGACCATCTCCATTTTCGATGTAAAACATAGTTTGACTTGCCAAAACCTGGGTTTTGGGGGTAACTAGCAAGATAATTAAGGATAATTCCCGCATTGTTGTAATAAAAGTCAACAAGAATCCGGCAACAAAACCAGCGCTGGTTAATGGAAAGATGACGCGTGTAAAGCGCCGCCAGGCATTAGCACCAGATATATTCGCAGCCTCCTCCAACTCCCTGCCAACCTGCATCATGGCTGAGACCCCTGAACGGGACGAATAAGGAATGTGCTTGGCTACGGAAACGACCACCAGCAATGTAAAGGTGCCATATAAAGCCGGGATCGGCCCCAGTGGTTTGATGAACATCGCAATGTAAACAGCGCCAAAAGCAATACCAGGGATCACATAGGGAATATAAGCTAACTGTTCCACCAGCCTGGATAGCCAGGTACCCCGCCCTTTGACGATGGCATAACCTAGAATAATCCCCAAAAAGGCTGTGAACAAACCGGTCCATAACGAAAGCCGAATTGAGTTCCAGGAAGTTTGCCATATCTTCGGGTTTAGCAAAACACCTGGTTCTCCGTGGTTATATATTGTTCCTCGTGCTCCGATCCAATGCTGCAAGGAAAGATTACTCAAACTGTAGTTTCCGTCCTGCAGCATCACCGAACTCCAGATTAGCAAGCCCAACGGCAGGACAATAACCAGAATTTGAAAAGTGACCGCTCCAATAAGCATGACAATTTTTGCTTTACCCAGTTTGCTCAGCTGCGCCATGAAACCGCGACCGCCGATCGTCTCGAAACTCTTACGGGTTCCGATCACTTTCTGGTTGATCGAAATTGTGATAATCGAGAACATAATCAGCACAATAGCTAACACAAAACCGTCCGCTGTGTCACCAACCCCCATACTTCCTCGAATCATGGTGGCGGTAACGTAGTACCTGATGGGCGTGCCCAAAATATTTGGCCCGCCAAAAGTTCCTAACACCTTGGAAAAAGTCATAATAAAACCGGAGAGAATCGCCGGCACCACCAGCGGCAAAGTGATCTTGCGCAAAATTCTCCAACGGCTGGCGCCCATTAAATCTCCTGCTTCTTCCAGACTTGAATCGATCGACATTAAAGCTGCTGAGACAAACAGGAAAAAGAAAGTGTAATAATGCAGGGCACTACAGATTATGATTGGAACGGGTCCATATGACAGCCATGTCGGCGGCGGTTGACCTACAAGGTATTCAAAGACTCCTGGTGTTCCCCCGGAGAAACTTGTACTCTTGAAAAACACAAGCCAGGCCTGTGCCAGAGTCCAAGATGGCATAATATAAGGAACCAAAGCCAATTGGTTAACCAATTTTCTGCCTGGCATATCCGTTCGAACCACTAACCAGGCTAACGATCCACCAATCAAAAGGGATAACAGGGTAGCGCCGATGGCGATGGTGAACGAATGCTTTAACGGGGTAGACATATAAATCTTTCCCAAAGTGCCCGTTAACATACGAATATAGTGATAAAGGGTAAATCCACCCACCACTGCATCGGGATTGTTAACGACATCGCGTGGTTGCCAGGTCAATGTTGTAGTTACCATACGAATTAAAGGTGTAATTACCATGAAATATAAGGCAATCAACATGATGAGTGATAGAACGATATGTGGTTTGGTCAGCCAGCGAAAGAATCGCCGGGCACGGGCGATCCAAATTTGTTTATTGTCATTTGTTACTATTGAAGCATTGGACATTAATAAACTCCTCCATGATAACCATATTTCTCAAACGACTTACTGTGATGTTCTTGAGGACCTCCTATAATGGATTGTGATCGTATTCAAGGGTTTTTATGCATCATGATTAGCATTAAAAGTATTCAGACGAGCCCGAAGCGTATCTAATTTATCCAGGGTAGACATTACCCGTTCTTGATCCTCTCCAGCAACAGAAAGTAAAAGCGCATTGATGACTGTCATCGGAACTACTAATGAGTGAAATTCTCCTACGGGTCCTCGTCTTGCCGCCAATGTAATATCTGCTTTACCATTTAAGACAGTATCCAGGGTATCCGTCAGCATGATAATTGGGCACCCAATTTCTCCCCCATACTCAAGCACCAAATTCAAGGTTGGATTCTGATCGAAAAAACAAATAATGAACAATAAATCATCCGGTTGCAACATCAATAAAGGTTCAATTACTTCTCTCCCTGAATTTGTCAATGGGATAATATCTTTGCCGAAGCGGCGTAAACGGATCTCCATCAAATCCACCAGGGAAATGGATGGTCCCAAACCAAACACAAAAACTCTCTTATGCTCTTCAAATAGCTGAACTGCTTGCTTCATGGAAGCACGATCAATTGAATCAATTGCTTGGGAAAGATAATCAATCTCTGTGACAGCCAGACGATCAAAAATATCCCCAGCTTCTCTTAAATCATCCAGACGACCACGTATGCGACTGGAATGTGTTACCCGACGACGAAAATTATCCTGCAACACCGAACGCATGGCTGGGTAACTGGGGAAACCCAACGTACGAGCGAATCGAACGAGAGTCGCTTCACTGAGATTCAATCTCTTCGCAATTTCGCCAGCTGGAAGAAACGCAGATTCTTCTTGATTCTTTCTGAGGAAATTCGCAATTCTTTTCTCACTTTTCGTGAGTGTTGGAAATTTCTCACTGATGATTAAACCAAAATCCGGATTTTTTTCAGACTTTTCGCTATTCACAAACACCTCTATAAAGTTTTATATCAGGGGAACAAAATTTTAATTAATGAAAATTTACTTTCATTTGAAATATTGTACAACAATTTAATTTGAATTGCAAGTTTTATTTCAAATTTTTAAGAATTATCATGATTTTGATTTTCAGTTACACACCATCGAGGATTTTCTTTAATGAAGTATTGAGCCAGATTTCTGCTCTGGTGGTGTCAACCAGAAGATCACATTTTTCCATTTGAGGAATGTAGGCTGATTCAGCCATTAAGAACTGTTCCCGGAAGTAACGATTCAAGAAATAAGTCACATCATACTTCTTGCGATAATCCATGTCTCGTTTCCATTTGCGTTTCAATCGAATTTCATCATCGGTGAGGTAAACAACCTTCAAATCAATTAATTCAGCAACTTGCGGATAAAGAAATGGAAAATTTCCTTCAATAAAAATTAAGTCCGCCGGGAAAATTTCCTCTGTTGAACATCCTGGTTTTAAATCGCCCTCCAGTGTATGGCTGGAGGTAGCGCTTATAAAATCATATTGTGGGATGTCAATTTTTTTACCTTGTCGGATCTCTTTCAACGATTGAATAAATAAATCAAAATGGAGTGCTTCTTTCCCAAGCGAGTCGATTCCCTTTTCTTCTCTCTGGTCACGATCTGTTAAAAAATGATCAATTTCAAGGGATGTAAAGGTAAGTTTTTCTTTCATAAATTCCTGTTGAATTCGCGAGACAATTTCCGTTTTTCCGGCAGCTGTCTGACCGGCAATACCGATTAAGAATGGTCTTTTTCCATCCTGAATAATTTTTTTCAACAGTTCAATAAAACATCCATCAACTTCCTGATTAGCTTGCTTGAATGCCTGGTAGCCCACAGCCTGAAGTTGATTAAATTCCTTTTGTTTTGGCTTAAATGCCTTGTAAGGTGACCCGCCTAACCAGTGTTGGTTGGCTTTATTGTAGTATTGAGTCTTATGGAAAAAATAAAATCCACGCAAATCAAAGTAAAAATGATTCTGAATCCAGTCTGAAGAATATTTATCTATCACCAGGCCTGTAAATAGCATTTGGGTTAAATGGATGATTTGATCATCCATAACAGGTTTTCCGTTTACCTTTGGCCTTAGCTGGATCGATTCGTAAAAATTCCTTGAATTCACCATTTCTTCAATTATTAGGGGCTCAGCCACCTCCATCGATTCCCAACCTGTTTTCGGTAATAAATTCACCAATGCATACCGGAATTCAAACAACTCCAGATCCGCAACCGCTGGATTGATGACCTGCATTTTTTGGTATAAAATTTGAGAAAATTGCTCGGGATTATGTAAAATACCCATCATTAAAACCTCATCAATTGAAGAATTACGCTCCATATTTTGCGACCCTGCCGGCATTGGCCAGAGCAATTGCCATGATATGCCGGGCATATACATGTCCCAGATTGCCCTTAGCACAGGCTCTTTCACCAAATTCCGCTATACCATCTGGACGACAGAATTTTGAATAAATCATAAGGGGAACAGGATGCCAACTGTGAAATTTCAACACAGCCGGTGAAGAGTGATCGCCCGTAACAATGACCACATCAGGTTTCAGATCCATCAACCGTGGGATTTGGAAGTCAAATTCCTCGATCGCCCTTACTTTTCCATCAAAATCACCATTTTCACCGCAGGTATCAGTTTTCTTGAAATGTAAATAGAAAAAATCGTAATCCCCCCATACTTTCTCTAACGTGGTAAATTCATCCGCTAATGATGTTCCAGCAACATCCAGAATTTTCATCCCTGCTAAACGCGAGACTCCACGGTACATACCATTGACAGCAATACAGGCCGGATTCAATTTATACATCTCCTGGAATGTTGGCACAATGGGTAATTTTGCAAATCCTCGCAACAGGATCATATTAGCCGGGTGATCATCTCTCAACAACTTTTTTGCCTCATCAACAAAAACGTTAACAATCTCTGAAGTTCTTTGAGAATCCTTATCCCTGGCTTTGAGGATTAACGGCTGTGCGCCAGTGATTAACGGATCTGTTTCACTGACATTGGATCCTAATCCCTTTCCACGTAAAATGAAGGCAAAGCGGTGTTCTTTCACGGGTTCAATAAATATTTCAACACCTTCAATCCTGATTTCCCGTAATTTTTCAATTAATTTCCGGCTGTCTTCTGTGGGTAACCGCCCTGCTCTGCGATCCGTCAAAATCCCATCTGAATCAACCGTACAGAAATTCCCACGAGCAGCGATATCATCAGGATGAAGATCAAAATCCACTCCTAATGCTTCTAAAGGACCACGTCCGATTTCACATTCTAAGGGATCATATCCAAATAAAGCCAGATGTCCTGGTCCACTGCCCACAGTGATCCCTGGACCTAAAGGGACAGAGAGGCCTAACGCTGATTGACTTGCCAAAGCATCTAAATGAGGAGTCATTGCAGTTTCAAGTTCTGTTTGCCCACCCGATTCTTTAGGTAACCCACCTAACCCATCTAAAATCAACATGGCTATTTTAGTTTGACCGGGTATTGTTTGTTTTCGAAAAAATGATTCGAACATACTCCTCCTCTTTTTGCAGTTTGGGATTTATATTTCCATTTCTTTGATCAATCTCTCTTGCCAGGCTGGTTTTAGCCAAATTTTCGCTGCAGATGTATCTACCACCAGATCGCAAACTTCCATCAATGGTAAATATATTTCCCGAGATCTGATGAATTGGGTCATAAAATAGCGGTTTATAAATCCAATTGGATCGTATTTTTTGCGAAGATCAATATCCCTGCGCCATTTTCTTTTTAATCGGATCGGGTCATCAGTCAGATACACAGTTCGTAGTCCGATCATGTCATCCAGTTCCGGGATATAAAAGGGGAAATTTCCTTCCAAAAAAATTACATCGGCTGGTTCGATCACCAGTGGGGACTGACCAGGTCGGAGATTCCCCTCGAGGTCATGACTGGAGGTAGCCAGATAGAAGTCATATCTTGGAATTAAAGTTGATTGTCCATCTAATATATCTCGCATCGCCTGCATGAATAAATCAAAATGGATGATGTCTTTCCCATGTGCTTTTCCATCCCGAAATTCACGATCCTTATAGAAATTATCCATTTCTACCGTGGTAATTTTCATTCCATTTTCCAGTAAAAATTCTCGTATCCGTTCCGTAATTTCTGTCTTGCCTGCACCGGTGGGTCCAGCCAATGACAACAAAATAGGCGAACCATGGATTTTGATTAATTGATAAATCGTCTTAATGAAAGCCTGATCTACTTCATGGTTCGCTTTCTTAAAATCTTTGTATCCTATCTCCTGTTGAAACGCCAAATCGAGTTGCCTGGACT
Source organism: uncultured Anaerolineaceae bacterium (assembly GCA_942491385.1). Taxonomy (GTDB): domain Bacteria; phylum Chloroflexota; class Anaerolineae; order Anaerolineales; family Anaerolineaceae; genus UBA6170. The sequence continues at coordinate 167,233 of CALOAF010000002.1, forward strand.
GAAAAATTAAGTATGGTTTATTTCCAAAGTTTTCCAGAATTTTTGAATTGTAATATTGAGTCCGGATGAAAAAACAAAAGGCGCGAATATCAAAATAAAAAAGTGAGTTAACCCAATCATTAGATAATTCTTCCGTTGCCAGACCAACCATTAACCAGTGGGTTAATTTGAGTATGGTCTCATCCAGAACAATTTTATTGCCTCTGGTGGGCTTTAGCTGGATACTATTAAAGAAATCTTCATGAAGACATTTTGCTTCCAGTTCAGATTTGGAAACTTGCTGAACAGAATGCCAACCATCCTTTGGTTTAATGACTTCCAATGCATATTGAAATTCATATAACTCCAGACCAGATATTCCCTTGTTGATACCGGACATTTTTTCAAATAAGACCTGTGAAAATTTTTCATCATACAATAAAAGTGATTGTTTCATCATACAAATGCCTTTTATGAGTAAGTAAACCCAATGCCGGATACGAAAGCATCATATGCTTTCTTTACTTTGGCATAATTACCATCGCGATCGAGTGCGATCCCGCGGCCAATCGCAGTGACAACCTGACCAATCCCGATTTCTGCCATATAGGTTTCCAATTTCTCCAACAACATCGGGGCACTGCCTGGTTCAGTACTGCGTCCATCAAAAATCAGGTGAACATAGACGTCTTCCAATCCCTTTTTCTTGGCTAATTTCAATAACGCCAATGGATAATCGATGGAACCATGAGAACTTTTCTCAGTCAAAAGACCAATCAAATGCAGGTTGCTATTATTCCTGATCACAGCTTCAATAGTCTGGTTAAAAATCTTGTTACTAAAAAATGATCCATCCTGCATGGCATGATCCAGGCGGACATCATCCTGGGGAACAATTCTTCCAGCACCAATATTTATATGTCCTGCTTCGGAGTTACCAGCTTTTCCCACCTGTAATCCAACTGCTTCACCTGAAGCTTTTAATTGTGAAAAAGTGTAAATCTGGTGTAGTTCATCCCAAAATGGTGTTTTTCCGACAAAAATCGGATTGGTTTCATTGGGAAAACCATCTCCCCACCCATCCAAAATAATTAATAAAATTTTCCTATTTTCGCCAAATTCATGCGCTGGAATTAGGTTTTTCCCAGTCATCAGGGCAGGTTGTTCAATATTCAAAATGTCTAGAATTGTTGGGGCGATATCTTGCAGGCTGCCATTTTCTGGTTTCAGGGGCACATCTTTCAGCGGATCAATTGCCAGGAAAGGAACAAGATTGTTGGTGTGGGCAACATGCGGTTTTCCTTCAGGTGTATACAATTCTTCCAGGTTACCGTGATCAGCAGTGACCATAGTGACATATTCCTGTGACCGTGCTGCACGAATTACTCGCTTTAGATGAAAATCCACCACTTCTGCACACCGAATTTTTGCTTCCGTGCTGGATGTATGACCAATCACATCTCCATTGGCAAAATTAGTCACAATCAAGTCATATTTCTTATGTAATCCAGCGATCACCTCATCCGCTACTGTTTCCAGGCTTAATTCTGGCACCTGATCAAAGGGTATGCCCTTTGGTGAGGGGATGCGCAGGTCTGTTTCTTCAGGGAATGGCTGGTTATGACCACCATTCAGGAAAAAAGTTATATGGGCAAATTTTTCTGATTCTGAACAGCGGAACTGAGACAGTCCAGCCTGACTGACTACTTCTCCCGAGTGTTTGACTTACTTTAGAAGGAGCAAAAGCGATGGGAAGTTGCTTGAATTTTTCATGGTACAAGGTCAGAATCACAAAATACAATTGATCCAGATAGGGTCGCTCGAATTGATTGAATTGGGGATCAGTAAAGGCCTCGGTAAGTTCAATTTCTCGTTCACCTCTTCGGCAACAGAAGATGACTGAATCACCTTGCTCGATACGACCGACTGCATTCCCCTGGTCATCCACTCTAACCAGTGGATCAAAGGAATAATCTGATTGTCCCTGGGCATAAGCAATTTTTACTGCTTTTGCTAACTCAAATCCACCATGTGATTTTCTTCAGGGTTTTCATAAAGTCTCTTCCTTCATATAGAAAGTTGTTGACAAACTAACACAACTTTTACAAAAATCGTTTTATTGAATTAGTGATCTCAACCCTGCGTACCTTTTCCAAGGCAACTTCAGGAAAAGCAGGAAAGATATTTAACAATTCAGAAAATTCGTAAATTATTGCGTCAGGTTTGTTCTCAGCAGTGATCACTGACTTTTGCAAAACTTCCGGTTTAATCATGATGACTACCATCCCAAACCCGGCTAGCCTGGTTCCGGTAACATCCCGTTTCAAATTATCGCCAACATAAACACAATTCGCAGGGTCAACATCCGCTCGTCTTGCAGCTTCGAGGTAAATTGCTGGATCCGGTTTGCGAATGCCTAGAACAGAGGATAGAGCTACAGACTTGAAATATTGGGTCAAACCATCGGCTTCTAACCAGTCGGGAATTTCTTGAGATGTGATCAGATTGCTGATCAGACCCAGCGTATATCCCCGTTTTGATAATTCAATCACAACCTCTTTACCTTTCGGAACGACCACTCTGAATCCCATTGATTGGCGGTATTGATAGGTCAATTCAACACCATTTTGGGCAATTCTATCTTTCGGAAATTCTGGTGCCAGCCAGCGAGTCCAAAGTTCGGCCTCAGGTGCTTCACGCAGGTTTTCAAATGCCCATTTGCGATAATCCTGATAGCGGTGATCCACCTTCTGACAAAATGAATCCGGATCTTCTTCCGTGCCTACCAATTCAGCTATTCTTTTCCTTGCCTGTGCCTGATGTGGTTCATTGTTCGTTAGAATCCGTAAAGTGTTTCCGATATCTAAGAAAATGGCCTCAATTTTTTGATTCATATTAAACACCTTATTAATTTAAAGAGCTCTGAAATTTATTATTCTCTCGGAGGAAAAATATCCAGCAAATCACTGATATTGTCAATTGTATGATCCGGTTGAAATTCACCGGTTGGCGGTTCTTTCGCAAGCGTCGCTGGTTCATTAATCAAAATCATCATGCCATATCCAGCCGCATGCGTTCCTTCAACATCACGAACAGGATTATCACCTACATAAGCGCATTTGGCTGGTTCCACACCAATTTCCCGGGCAGCCAACCAATAAATTTCTGGATTTGGTTTTCGTAATGCAACTTTTGAAGAAAGTATCACGGTTTTAAAGTAACCTGTTACCTGATCGGTTTCCATCCAATCCGGTATTTCAGTTTCCGTGATCGTATTGGCAATTATTCCCAGCAGATAACCACGGCGATGCAATTCAATGATTGTTTCTTTTACATCCGAGCGTGGGACCCTCCGCCCATCTTTATCACGCCATAAACGAGTCAATTTTCCAGCCAAAGGTTCGACAAATTCTGTCGGATAGTCCGGTAACAGATGCACAGACCAAAGTTCACGCTCGGAGGCTTCGACTAAAGTCTTTTTACAACGCTTGCGATGGGCTTTCCAGCGGGTTTCTAATTTTTCAAAAAAGACATCTGGGGCTTCTTTCACCTCTAACAACTCAAGCAGTTGTTGCTTTGCAGCTTGTGAGAATTCCGGGTCATCGACAACAATACGCAATGTATTACCAACATCCAAAAAAATTGCTTCGATATCTGGTTTCATGAGAACTCCTGAAATGATTTTGATAACTTGCAGAAAATTTATTAATGAAAGTTTTCTTTCATTGTGAATATAATATAACATTTTTAAAATTTTTGCAAGTATTCTTTCATTATTCTATTGACAATTTGTATCGAATTGTGTAAACTATTGATAATAAATGCACACGTGTGCAGAAGGTTTTCCCATGGCTATTACAATCAAAGATATTGCAAAGATAACCGGCGTATCTCACTCTACAGTTTCTAGAGCTTTAGGTGGGAATTCTTTAATTTCAGAAGAAACTTCATTAAGAATTCGTAAAGTTGCCAGAGAATTAGGCTACCAACCCAGCGCAGCAGCCCGATCACTAAAAACAAACCAGACCAAGGTTATTGGCGTCATTGTCAATAGCATTGATGATCCTTTTTTCTCGGAAATACTATTCGGCATCGAGGACGCAGCCCAACAAGCAGGCTATAGCCTCTTCATTGCTGCTTCGCAATACGATCCAATTCGGGAACAAAACATTGTTCAAACCATGATGGAGCAACGTACGGATGGTGTCATCATTTGTTCTTCTTCATTCAGCGCAGATAAAGGTCGTCAGCTGCTAGCAAATGGATTCCCGGTTGTTGTTGTCAATTACAAAGCCAATGAAAATTTTAATTATTCCATCTATCATGATGATATGGATGGCAGCCAGCAACTTACCAGACATCTTCTTGCACTTGGACACACGAAAATTGCTTATTTAGGAAATTCAAAATCAGGCCGAACGTCACTGGACAGGTTAAATGGGTTCAAAAATGAGATGCGTAAAGCTGGGATCAGAATTAATCCAGCCTATGTTTTTGAAGTAGAAGGCAGTGAACCGGAATTAGGAAAGGAAAGTCTTGGCTATTTTATGAATTTATCTGATCGTCCTACAGCGATCATGTGCTTTAATGACATGCTTGCCATTGGCTTTTTACACGCTTGCAGACAAGCAGGAATTCGCGTACCTGATGATCTCTCCGTCACTGGTTTTGACAATATCACATTTTCAGCTTATACCACCCCACCGCTCACGACCCTGGATCAGCCCAAGTATTCTATCGGCAACGAGGCAGCCCAATTATTATTGGAATTGCTTGCAACAAAAATTGATAATTCGAATTACACCCACAAAGAAAAAATATTAAAGGGTAAATTGCTCATTCGCGACTCCACTTCTTCACCCACATCACGAAGTTAAAGGAATCCCATGCAGTCAGACATTTCAAATCAAAAAAATAACGGATCTCAACTTTTCAGTCAATCTGTCGTCACTATGGATCGAATCTTATATAGCCTAGCTCAAACTCCTGGTGGCTTGCGTTTAATGATCCAGGCAGATCCAGATGATTTCCGGCTGAATTTATTTGTTGGTGAAAAAACAGATTGTGGGGATGAAACTTTGCTTTCAGCACGCCTGACTGCAGAAAATGCTGAAGCGTTACGCACACAACTCCCCTGGTTAAAACCACAGACATTAGGATTAAAAACTTCAGCGGGTATGGGTGACCGGTTGGGATTAGCTACCCCCGGACATGTGCGTGCCATCCGGAAAATGAGTGGAGAGATTGCCCCCATCTTCACACAACAATCCATCCGAGAAAATACCCGTACCGGTCGTAACCCTCAAGAGGTGATGGATGATGCCATGTGGGGTGTTTTTCAGGAAAATTGGCGTGAGCCTTATGGTGCGGATGCAGATCATTTGAAATCAACTGCCGATATCGATATTTGTCTGAAATCCGGCTATACATTTTTCACCATCGACCCTGGAGAACACGTCGATAATCGAGCAGAAACTGCTGATTTGAAAACGCTGCGTGAATACGCTAAAGATTTACCTTCCGAATTTAGATTTGAGAATACTGGCCTTCTCAACCAAATCGTGCAGGCCGAGCATCTGTCGTTCACATTTGATGAACCAACATTGTTGAAGGCAATGGTGAAATATGGAAAAGCAGTCTCGCATGTAGTTAAAATGTACCAGCATCTTATAAAATATGCAGGTGCGAGACCAGTTGAAATGGAAGTTTCCGTAGATGAAACCGATAACCCTACCTCCCATGCCGAACATGCCTACATCGCCAATGAACTCAAACGCTTGGGTGTCGAATGGGTCAGTCTTGCCCCCCGATTTGTTGGCCGTTTTGAAAAAGGGGTTGATTATATTGGTGATCTGGCAGCCTTTGAGGAAGATGTTAACGGACATGCTGCCATTGCCCGAACATATGGTCCATATAAGATTAGTTTGCATTCAGGCTCCGATAAATTCAGTATTTATAAAATCGCAGCCCAGGCTACCAAAGGGCTGGTTCACCTAAAAACTGCTGGCACCAGTTATCTGGAAGCATTAAGAACCATTGCTGATCTGAATCCTATGTTTTTCCAGGAAATTTACAAGTTTTGTCGAGAGCATTACGAAGAAGATAAGGTCAGTTACCATGTTTCCGCCCAACTTTCCCGTGCCCCTCTTGCTTCAGAAATTAAGAATTGGGTACCATTGCTAGATGATTTCGATGCGCGTGAGATTTTGCACGTTACCTTTGGCTCGGTTTTAAAAGAAAAATCCTCAGATGGAAACTTTCAATTTTTTGATCGTTTGATTAGAATCCTTAAGGATAACCCTGATGCGTATGCACAGAATATTGAACAACATTTTCTGCGACACCTTACGCCTTTTCTCTATAAAGACAATTACCAGAAATGAGTTTTTAATGAATATGACAAAAAATGAAAATCAAAAAGAATTAATCCAGCATACTGCCGTTGTTACCGGGGGTGCTGGTGTACTGTGTGCGAGCATTTGTAAAGCACTCGCTGAAGCAGGTACCAATGTAGCAATATTGGACTTAAATGAAGAAGCCGCTCAGCAACTTGCCGCTGAAATTCGCTCAAAGGGGGGCAACGCTTCTGGTTTTCGTTGTAACGTTTTGGATAAAGTTGATATCGAAACCGCAGCCAATCAGGTGACAAAAGCCTTTGGGGAAATAGATATTTTGATAAATGGCGCTGGTGGAAACAAACCTCAGGCCACCACCAGTCCGGATCTAAAATTTTTTGACCTGCCTGCCGATGCATTTCGTTGGGTTTTTGATCTTAATTTGCTCGGCACCATTCTGCCAACACAGGTATTTGGGAGGATTATGGCAAACCAAAAACATGGGGTCATCCTGAATATTTCCTCAATGAATTCATTCCGGCCACTGACCAGAATTCCGGCCTACTCAGCAGCCAAGGCAGGCGTGAGTAATTTCACACAATGGCTTGCCGTTCATATGGCGCAGGAATATTCACCAGCCATTCGAGTGAACGCCATTGCCCCCGGATTTTTCCTCACTGAGCAAAATCGTTTCTTATTAACGGATAAAGAAAGTGGAGAATTAACTACTCGCGGTCAAAGTATTATCCAACATACACCGATGAATCGCTTTGGCACACCCGAGGATTTACTAGGGGCGGTTTTATGGTTGGTTTCACCCGCATCCGCTTTTGTGACCGGGATTGTCGTCCCCATTGATGGTGGTTTTTCTGCATTTAGTGGAGTTTAATCATGGTAATTGGAAAAGGTAGTCCTTCCTCATATTTGGATGATTTTGAAATTGGGCAGATCGTTGAAGAGTCTCTAAAAACAACAGATCTGGATGGTAAACGAGTTCTGGTATTAATTCCGGATGGAACTCGCACGATGCCAATGCCATTAATATTCGATCTTTTTGAAAAATATTTAGGAAATCGTGCTGCCAACCTTGATTATCTGGTTGCGTTGGGAACCCACCAGCCCATGACGGATGCTCAGTTAAGTAAATTGGTAGGCAGGCCGGTGCTGAACGGCAAAGTGGGTAAAAGTACCATCTTTAATCATCGCTGGGATCAGCCATCCACATTTATGGAAATAGGGATGATTTCAAAATCTGAGATCAATCAGATCAGTAATGGACTGTTGTCAATAGATGTACCTGTGCGCTTGAATAAAATGATCCATAATTACGATCATCTGATCATTTGCGGTCCGGTTTTTCCACATGAGGTGGTCGGTTTTTCAGGCGGAAACAAGTACTTTTTCCCCGGGATCGCCGGAGCAGAAATCATCAACTTCACGCACTGGTTAGGGGCATTAATCACCAATTATGAAATAATCGGGGCAGGTTACACCCCAGTGCGTGCCGTCATTGATCGGGCTGCAACCTTCATCAAGCAGCCAGTTACCTCTTTTTGCCTGGTACTCACTCACAACGGCACAAACGGTTTGTATTATGGGCCTGCTCAAGAAGCCTGGCAGACAGCTTCACAATTATCCTCACAGGTGCATATTCTTTACGTGGATCAACCTTATAACAAGGTGATTTCTGTGATGCCGGCGTTGTATGATGATATGTGGACAGCCGCCAAAGGAATGTATAAAATGGAACCAGTAGTAGCTGATGGTGGTGAGGTGATTATATATGCCCCACATATTGATGAGGTCAGTTATACCCATGGACGCATCCTGGATGAAATCGGATATCATTGTCGGGATTATTTTGTCAATCAATGGGAACAATTTAAGCATTATCCCTGGGGAGTGCTGGCTCACTCCACTCATCTGCGTGGTTTAGGAAGTTTTGATCCGGAAACACGAATAGAAACCTCGCGAGTAAAAGTCTCCTTAGTCACTGGCATCCCACAAGAGCGTTGTGAGCGGATCGGTCTTGGATATATTGACCCTTCTTCTTTCAAACTAGAGGAGTGGATCAACAGAGAAGATGAAGGCATTTTGGTTGTCCCACGAGCAGGTGAAATGCTTTATCGTCTCAGGAAACCTAAAGTCAATGTTTAGGAAGGGTTTATGAAATATAAAATTGGAATTGTTGGTCTTGGTGTAATGGGGCAAAATTTAGCGCTGAATATGGAGCGCAATGGTTTCCCGGTCGCTGGATTTGACCTGGATAAAGCCAAAACAGATACCTTTTTGGCAAACGAGGGCAAAGGAAAAGAGATCATTACACTGGATAGTATCCCCGCCATGATAGCAGTGCTGGAAAAGCCAAGGCGCATTTTAATGATGGTGCCAGCAGGGAAACCCGTGGATGCTGCCATTCAACAAATCAAACCACACCTCGAAAAAGGTGACATTCTCATTGATGGCGGTAACTCCTTCTTCATGGATACTGAACGCCGAACCAAAGAATTGGAAGCCGACGGGCTAAATTTTGTCGGTGCTGGTATTTCTGGTGGCGAAGAAGGTGCAAAATGGGGTCCAGCGATCATGCCGGGTGGACAATTCGAAGCCTGGCAAGCCCTTGCTCCTATTTTTTATGCCATCGCAGCCAAAGCAGATGATGGACAACCCTGCGTCGAATATATGGGTCCTCGTGGCGCAGGGCATTATGTAAAAATGGTTCACAATGGGATTGAGTACGCAGATATGCAGTTGATTGCTGAAATCTACGATATCCTCCATCGTGGTCTCGGGTTGACAAACCCGGAATTGCACAAGATTTTTTCAAAATGGAATGAAGGCGTTCTGAAATCCTATTTGATTGAGATCACAGCGGATATCTTCACCCAGGTAGATGTTGAAACGGGAAAACATGTGGTTGATTTGATCCTGGATGAAGCACAGCAGAAAGGCACCGGAAAATGGACCAGCCAGAATGCTCTGGATTTAGGTGCACCGATTCCAACTATTCATGCAGCCCTGGTAGGTCGCACGATTTCAGCACTCAAATCAGAACGAGTGGCTGCTGCTCAGGTTTTGTGTAGACCAAAACCCGAATTTCAAGGTGATCGAGAGCAACTGATTCAGGCAGCAGAGAATGCATTATTTGCCAGTAAAACCACTTCCTATGCGCAGGGGATGGGTCTGTTGCGAATGGCATCGGATGAATATCATTATGATCTGAAATTGGGAGAAATTGCCAAAATCTGGCGAGCAGGATGTATCATACGCGCCAGTCTTCTGGAAAACATCATGACAGCTTACAAACACAATCCAAACCTTACCAACCTGCTTCTGGATAAATACTTCAAGAAAGCCATCGATACGCGCCAAGCAGATTTGCGCTTTGTTATTAAAACTGCCATCGATATGGGCATTGCTGTCCCGGCGTTGAGTGCATCTCTGGCTTATTTCGATGCATATCGCAGTGAGCGGCTGCCAGCGAATCTGACCCAGGCACAAAGGGATTACTTTGGTGCTCATACCTATCGGCGTATCGATCGGGAAGGTGTTTTTCACACACAATGGACGAATGGAGAGAAATAATGATGATGTATGGCTTGAATATCAGAGATAAAGCAACGTTAGATTTTGTTTCATTGGGAGCACTTGTCCATCGTCTTGACCCTGGTATTGTCCCCTTCCGCAAGGCAACTCAATGCCAGATCCATGTCAGTGGTGGAGAATTTAACTGTGCTGCCAATTTAGCGGATTGTTTTCAACTAAAAACCGGAATTGCAACCGCCATGGTAGACTACCCCATTGGTGAACTCATCGCTGAACGCGTCAAAGCCATGGGCGTCAAACCTATTTACAAACATTTTGCTCATAATGGCGTCAATGGTCCCAATATGGCAACCGTTTATAGTGATCGTGGTTTCGGTGTGCGCGCCCCGGTTGTTTTTTACAATCGTTGCAACGAAGCCGCAGCTCAATTAAAACCTGGTGATTTTGACTGGTCAGAAATATTCTCGGGTGGTGTGCGCTGGTTCCATAGTGGTGGTATCTTTGCCGCATTGTCTGAAACTACTGGAGAAGTAATCATTGAGGCAATGCAAGCAGCCAAATCAGCTGGTGCAATCGTTTCTTTTGATTTGAATTACCGAGCCAAATTGTGGAATATTTGGGGTGGTCATGAAAAAGCCCAGTCCGTCATTCGCAGGATCATGCAATATGTGGATGTTCTGGTTGGAAACGAAGAAGATTTGCAAATGGGTTTGGGAATTGCAGGACCTCAAGTTGCCTCAGCATCCAAATTAGATCCGGGTGTGTTTTTTGGCATGATTAAAGAAACGATTGGCTTATATCCTCAAATTAAAATAGTCGCCACTACATTAAGGGAAGTACATTCAACCAACCACCATAGCTGGGGAGCGGTCGCCTGGATCAACGGGAAAACATACCAATCCCCTACTTGTGAATTAAATATTCATGATCGTGTCGGTGGTGGAGATGGTTTTGCATCCGGATTGTTCTATGGATTACTTTCAGGTGAACCGGAGCAGACTGCAGTCAACCTGGGATTGGAACATGGTGCTTTGCTGACCACGTTCCCTGGAGATAAGACTATGGCAACCATAGACCAGGTTAAAGCTTTTGCTAAAGGAGGGTCTGCACGCATACAAAGATAAAACCGTGATTTTCATATATTTCGGATCTATAATTTTAATAAATTATGCACACGTGTGCACTATAAGGAGAAAAGAATGGCAACAATGAAAGCGCTCGTACTGAAAGATGTTGGAAAACTCGTTTTCGAGGATCGGCTGATGCCAGAAGTGAAAGAACCGGATGATGTTTTATTAAAAATTAATGCAGTGGGGATTTGTGGCAGTGATGTAAAAATTGTTGAAGGGAAACATCACTTCAAACCAGATACCGTACTTGGCCATGAATTTTGTGGTGAGGTTGTTGAAGTCGGTACGCATGTCACTCATGTCAAAGTTGGAGACCGGGTTGCTGTGGATAACAATATCCGTTGCGGTTTTTGTGACTTCTGCCGGATGGGTCTGACCAGCCAGTGTGTGGACATTAAGACTAGCGCTCTGGGTGTGATGCGCGACGGTGGTTATGCGGAATATTGTCTCGTTCCGGAAAAACAATGCTTTGTTGTTCCGGAAATGATTGATGATGTATTAGGAACCCAGGTCGAGACACTGGCTACTGTAGTCAACGGCATGAATCATTTGCTGATGCTGCCCTACGATTACGCCATGGTCATTGGCTTTGGTCCCATTGGTTATTTGTTTGCCCAATTCTGCAAAAATATAGCTGTTAAGTGTGCCGTCACAGAGATTGACCCTTACCGTATCGAAGTCGCCAAGAAATGTGGTTTAACTGTCTGGAATCCGAATGAAGTGGATGTTGTAGAGAAAATCACTGAGTTCACTTATGGCCGTAAAGCAGATATTGTGATCGAAGCAACCGGTAATGGTTTTGAGCAAGCCTTGAAATGCGTTACTCCGGGTGGGAAACTGTTACCATTTGGCATGGACTCCAGCATCACAGCGAATGTTGTCCCAAACGAGATCACCCGTTGGGCAACCAAGATTATCGGTCTTTATTTAGGTCAGAACACCATGGTGCCATCCATCCGTATTTTCCGTGAAAATCGCATCGATATGGATAACTTCTTCACCAAAGTGATTTCACTGGATGAAGGTATCAACGCTTTCGAGGATCTTGGTCTGGACATGAAAACCCTGCAGAGAATTCCTAAGAAAGCCATGAAGATTGTGATGAAACCATAATTGTGCTGATTGTTTACAAGAGGAGATGCTGGATTGGTAATAAAGAAGGGTAGTAAAATCGATTTAGATCAAGATCATTCCAATTCCTTATCTTTCACTACAATCCTTTTCTCCCCTAGAAGGAACAAATGCTATGAAACGTAAAGTCAACATTGCTGTTTTAGGAACTGGCCGCATGGGCAGTGTGCATACAGCCAATCTGGTTCGAAATATACCCGATGCTAATCTGGTTGCTATTTGCGATATTCGTCTGGAAGTCGCACAGGAAGTAGCCAATGATCTGGGTATTGTAAGAGTAGTTCAGGATTACCATGAATTATTGCATGATGATGAAATTGAAGCCGTACTGATTGCAACCAGTACCAATACCCACGCCGAAATCATTATTGATTGTGCCAAAGCCGGAAAACACATCTTTTGTGAAAAACCGCTCGCATTAGAGTTGGACCGTATTGATGCAGCCTTGCTGGCTGTCAACAACGCCCAGGTGAAATTGCAGGTTGGTTTCAATCGCCGCTTTGATAAAAGCTTCCTGAAAGTGCATGAGATCGTTCAATCAGGACAAATTGGAAAACCCAGTATCCTCCGTATCACCAATCGTGATCCAGAGTTACCTAACAAGGATTTCCTGAAGGTCTCCGGAGGAATGTTCCTGGATATGACCATACATGATTTTGATATGGCTCGTTTTCAGATTGGCGAGGTTGAAGAAGTGTATGCGATTGGCAATGTGATGATTGACCCGGAATTAAATTCGTTCGGGGATATTGATACCGATATTGTGACTTTGAAATTTGCAAACGGAGCGATCGGAGCCATTGATAACAGTCGCCAGGCAGTCTACGGTTACGATCAACGCTTGGAAGTTTTTTGCCTGAATGGGGTGGCTAAAGCTGACAATGAGATGGAAAATACGGTAACAACCGGAAATACCACCGGGTTCTCAGCCAGCCGCTTACCATTTTTCTTTATGCAACGCTATGCCCCCTGTTATGTAGAAGAAGTACGCCAATTCATCGAATGTGTCCGGGATGATCTACCCACACCAACAACCGGTGAAGATGGTCGCAAAGCAGTTGTTTTGGGATATGCAGCCTGGAAATCTTATCATGAAAACCGACCAGTAAAGATTAGCGAAATTAGTTAGAAAAGTAATATTGAATTAATTCTTCGTTTGAATGGAAAAACGTGTATGCCTTTTGATAAAAACATCAAGATACCCAATGAAGATGAATATTTAAATTGTATCCGCTGCGGTTTATGTCTTGCCGTTTGCCCCACCTATCGGGAATACAAGAACGAAACAGATTCCCCGCGCGGAAGAGTGGCATTGGCGCGAAAAAGCCTGGAAGATGAACTGATCCTCTCCCCCAATCTGGTGGAACAAATGTACGCTTGCCTCGCCTGCCTGGCCTGTAATGAAATCTGCCCGGTTGGTATTAAACCAGCAGATATTGCTATGGAGATGCGCCATGTAGCAGAACAGGTAAAACCTTCCCCCTGGAAAAACACCTTGTTTGGAAAAGTAATTTCGAACCCGGAAACAATGGAACGAACCACCTGGCCATTACGTGTATACGAAAATGTTGGCCTGCGCTGGTTAGTTCATACACTGAGAATCAATAAATTATTTCCAAAACAATTACGGGATTTAGAAGGCATGTTACCGAAACAACCTAAGAAACCACTCCGTAAAGAGTTGCCGTTGGTTTCTCATTCCACGAATGAGAGTAAATACCGGGTTGGATTTTTTCTTGGGTGTGCCCAGAGCTTGATGTTTTCTGAAGAAAGTGCAGCCACTGTCAGAGTCCTTAACCGGAATGGATGTACGGTCATCACTCCTAAAGAGACTGTTTGTTGTGGAATGCCTGCTGCCGGTTATGGTCGCCAGGATCTCGTCATTGAACATGCCAAACATAATATTGAGCTTTTTGGAAAAGAAGATTTGGATGTGATTGTTACCGATTGTGCTACTTGTGGTTCCAAACTCAGAGAGTATGGAGATATTCTGGCAAGTGATCCCCGCTGGGCAGAAAAAGCCAGAAATTTCAGTAACAAAATTCGTGATATTAGTGAGTTTCTCATGACAATCCCCTTGGAAAAACCAATCGGAAAATTTGATGCACGCATTACCTATCACGACCCATGCCATTTGAAGAGGGCACAGAAAGTCTGGAAGGAACCCAGAGCACTGATGCAAATGATTGATGGAGTTGATTTTGTGGAATTGCCTGAAGCTGATTGGTGTTGTGGATCAGCAGGAAGTCAATTAATCACACATTACGAAACATCCACCCATGTATTGGATCGCAAGATGGAGAATTTGAAGTCCACTGGAGCAGAAATCATTGCCTCAGGTTGCCCTGGCTGTCAGATGCAGTTGATGACGGGTATCCAAAGAGAAGGCTTAAACGTGAAAGTAATGCATCCCATTCAATTGTTAGATCAAGCATACAAGTTACAGGATAAGGAAGATTAATGGACGAGCACATTATCGCCGAATTAATTAAAATTGTTGGCAAGAAAGGTGTTCTGACCTCTCCGGAAGATCTGGCTGTGTATAGTTACGATGGTACCTTTGAAGAGTGTAATCCAGATGTTGTGGTGTTACCAGAAAGTACGGAAGCGGTCAGCCGTGTCGTGAAACTGGCAGCCAGAGAACGGATTCCCATTGTCACCCGGGGTATGGCTTCCGGTTTAGCTGCTGCGTCGGTTCCATTCAGTGGCGGCATTGCCCTGGTCATGACGCGCATGGATAAGGTCATTGAACTCGATCTTGAAAATGCAATTGTGCACGTAGAAGCCGGGATTGTTACTGCTGATTTACAAACTTTGGTTGAAAAACAAGGTCTTTTTTACCCGCCAGACCCATCTAGCATTCGTCATTCCACAATCGGTGGAAATATTGCCTGTAATGCCGGGGGTCCACGCTGTTTGAAATATGGGGTAACCGGTGATTACGTGCTTGGATTAACAGTCGTTTTGGCTGATGGTCAAATTTTAAAAACTGGAGGGAAAGTCATTAAAGATGTGGTCGGTTATGACCTGAAATCGTTGTTTACTGGGTCAGAAGGAACATTGGGCATCATTACCGAAGCTTTGCTAAAACTAATTGCTAAACCGAAATTTGCCCGCACTGCCCTGGTTGAATTTTCAAGCATTGATGACGCCAGCCAGACCGTCAATGAAATATTATTGGCAGGCATTGTTCCCGCAACCTTGGAATTGATGGATCAGACTGCGATCACTTGCATCGAAGAAGCTTTGCATATCGGATTACCGACCAATGTGGAAGCGTTTCTGCTGATTGAATCGGATGGTGTTGAGTTAGAAACCACCACGCAGGAAATCGAATCGATTGCAAAAATTTGTAAACAAAACGGAGCAACAAAAATTACAGTGGCAAATGACGAAAGTGAACGGGCTAACCTGTGGAAAGCACGTCGTTCGATTTCACCCTCTTTAGCCCGTATATCACCCAATAAACTGGGAGAAGACATTACCGTTCCACGCAGCGCCATCCCTGAAGCAGTGAAACGTTTGAAAGCCATCAGTCAGAAATACGGATTGCCAATCGTTATATTTGGCCATGCAGGAGATGGCAACTTGCACCCCAATATTCTGTTCGATAAACGTGACCCTGAACAGATGAAGAAATTGGAATTAATGGTCGAAGAAGAGTTTGCTGTTGCCCTTGAACTTGGCGGAACACTCTCCGGGGAACATGGGGTAGGGACACTGAAACGCCCCTATATTGAAAAAGCACTTGGAGAAGTATCAGTCGGAATCCAAAAGAAAATCAAAAATGTTTTGGATCCGTTAAATATTTTGAATCCTGGAAAAGTTTTACCAGATTAATTTTAAGAATTAAAAAGGAGATTTATTATGAGCGAGAATAAAGTACCAGTAGGTTATTTGCCGTCAGACCAACCAGATTTGTTTTTTGAAGACAATGGCGTTGGAAGATTGAAAAAGGAAGTTTGGGAATCCAGTGATGAACAGATTGATGCTATTTTGGCTGATTATGGCGTGCCCTCTCCGGTGGAGTGGGGGAAACCTGGTTCTTACATTCAGACCACCACCCGCTGGCAAGTGGAAGAGAACCGCAAGAAAAATGACATTGTCTTCATTCCCGTAGGATGCACAGAATTACATGGACAACACCTGCCCAGTGCAGCGGATACCCTCTATGTAAGTGCAATTGTAGAAGGCGTACGCCGCTTCACTGCCAAACGGGGAGCTCCTGTTAACCTGGCACTGCCGCCATTAAATTATGGGGCTCATCCTTTTCACCATTTAGGTATGCCAGGCACCGTCATCGTCAGAGAACACGCTGTCCGTGAGATGATGATTGATGTAATGTTGGGTTTATGGAATGATGGTTTTCGCAAACAATTGATCGTTAACAACCATGGTCAACTATGGGTGTTGGAATCTGCGATTCAGGAATTTCAGAAACGATATCAATTACCTGGCATCTTCCGCGTAATCGATTGGCATCGTGGGGTGCGTGAGTTCTTCCGCCCGGTAGAACGGGGTGGCAAGATGGATACAAACTTCGTGCATGCAGATGAGTCTGAAACATCATTAAGCCTTTTACTTCATCCAGAAATGGTGGATATGAACTATGCTGTGGATACCGAAGGAAAATCCTATTTACCCGAAGGCCATTTTGACAAATCAGTTGATCCTTATGGTCGTCCCAGCCGTTGGTCCGAAGGCGAAGGTCATTTTGCTATCGAAATCGCTGCGACTCCTGAAGGCGTAGTCGGCAAAGCAAAATCAGGAACCGCTGAAAAAGGCAAACGTCCTATGGCTGCCATTCTCAAATACCTCACCCTGTGGCATGACGATGTACTGGAAGCATTCCCCGCCGGGAAAGTCCCCCCAGTGGAAGAAATAACCTTACGTACTGAAAAAGAGATGGAACCTTACTTACGTGAACCCCTCAGCCAGGGGTGGAAATCCGTCTATGGCATTCCACGCATTGGTCAGGGAACAGAAGTTTAATCTATTAATAATATTACCGATGAAGGAGTAAATGATGGACGGAAAAATGAAAGGTGTTACCCTGGTTGCAGATTGGGAACCTAAACCTGGCTTTAAGTTGGGAGCGAAGGATATTGAAGGTCGCCAAACCTACCTGGGTAGCCAGGTATGGCGCAATCCTCGTTTTGAGATTCGTGATTATGACATTCCAAAGCCAGGCGATGATGAAGTATTGATTGAGGTAAAAGCCTGCGGAATTTGTGGATCAGATGTACACATGTCTCAGGCTGGCAGCGATGGATATATTTTTTATCCTGGGTTAACGGGTTTCCCCAGCATTTTAGGACATGAGCTTTCTGGAGTAGTTGTCACCGCCGGCAAAAAAGCTTTTGATAAATATACTAATAAGCCTTTTAAAGGCGGAGAACCAGTCACAACAGAAGAAATGCTGTGGTGTGGAATGTGTAAACCCTGCGCAGATGGATATCCGAACCATTGTGAACGCCTGGATGAAATTGGTTTTAATGTCAATGGTGCTTATGCCAAATATCTGGTTGTGCCATCTCGAACCATCTGGAGTCTCGAGCCATTAAGAGAACGATACAGCGAACAGGATTTGTTTGTGGCTGGTAGCCTGGTAGAACCCACCTGTGTTGCTTACAACGCTGTAATCGAACGAGCCGGTGGCATTCGCCCAGGTGATCGCGTGGTCATTCTCGGCGCAGGTCCAGTCGGGATTGCCGCCTGTGCCATCTTAAAACGAGCTGGTGCTTCTCAGGTTATCATCTCCGAAACTGAAGAAGTTAGAGCAAATATGGCATTGAAACTGGGTGCAGATTTCCATGTCAACCCCTTAAAGGAAGATTTTGCGGATCGCGTGCTGGAGATCACCAATGGTATGGGAGCCGATTTATTCATGGAGGCCACCGGTCTGCCTGAAGTCGTCTATCCTGGCATCGAAAGAGTTGTATGGGAAGGACGCACCTTAAATAGTAAAATTGTTGTGACCGCCCGTGCTGAGGCAAAAATGCCGGTGATGGGCGAGGTGTTACAGGTCCGTCGCGCAAAGATCATTGGCGCTCAAGGCCACTCTGGTCATGGAACATTCCCACGTGTCATCGATTGTATGGCTTCCGGTATGGATATGACCCCCATGAGTACCAAAAAAATCACATTAGAAGAGTTGCCTGAAAACATCGTTCGACTACAAACAGACCGATCTGAAGTCAAGATCACTTATTTAGCTTAACCTCTCTCTTAATAACGCCGGATATTCCACTACACGTGTAATGGGATATCCGGCGAGAAAGAACATATGAATTTATCAATTGTTTATTCCACACAACAGACGAACTTTCAGGCAGCCACCTTTTCTGGTGATTTAGATGCTAATCTAGCAAGGATTGCCAGGTATGGCTACGATGGTGTCGAGCTCGCCATCCGTGATCCAAAACTGATCGATATGGAGAAATTAGAAAAAATTCTAAAAAAATACTCCTTGAAAGTTCCTGCACTGGGTACAGGACAGGCATGGGGTGAGGAAGGCTTATCATTCACTGATCCCGATCCAAATGTTCGTCAGGCTGCTATTGAGCGAATCCAGAGCCACATCCGGATAGCAGAGAAATTCAAAGCAGTCATCATTATTGGATTAATTAGAGGAATTCTCAAACCAGGTATCACTCACCTGCAAGCAATGGAATGGCTTTGTCTGGCAATCCAACAATGCTGTGCCAATGCAAAAGAGCATGGTGTGCGCCTGGCACTTGAACCCATCAATCGCTACGAAACTTCATTAATCAACAATGTCGAACAAGGATTGGATTTGATCGCAAAAGTAGGAGCAGACAATTTTGGCCTCTTATTGGATACGTTTCATATGAATATTGAAGAGCCACAGATAGAGGAGAGCATACGTTTGTGTGATCAGCGCATATTTCATTTCCATGTAGCCGATTCCAATCGCTGGTACCCGGGTGGTGGTCACCTGGATTTCAATTCAATTCTCACTTCATTAAAACAGACCGTTTATACAGGATTTGTATCCGGTGAATTTCTACCTCTTCCGGATGCAAACATAGCCGCAATTAAAAGCATAGAATATCTAAACCAGTATTAAAACTGAATCTGGATTACAAGCACATATTTTCTCCATTTTGCAAGAATCAAATTCATGCATCCTTCCTTTCCAGATTTTGGATCTAATCCTAATAGTTTAGCGTCAAGCATGATTTCAGAAACTTTCACCTTATTTTTTTGTTTCTACCTAATTTAATCTTAGCCAATTAAAATAAATTGGGATAGAATAAGTTGACAAATATCCGCCTTTCCTTTTATCCTTGAAAACTACTAATTAGGAGTTCTGCATGATTCCGATTCGTGACCAAATCCCTACTCGACGAGTACCTTTTGTTAATTACATACTGATCGCAGCAAATATCCTTGTGTTTGTCCTGCAATGGTTAGCCGGAGCAAATCAGGAAACACTTGTGTATCAATTTGCCCTTATTCCCTCTGCGTTTAATGACGGAATTGGTTTCAGTGATTTTTCCACAATCTTCACCAGTATGTTCATGCATGCTGGTCTGGCACATCTCGGCGGAAATATGCTCTATCTGTGGATTTTTGGTGACAATGTTGAGGATAGTATGGGACACAGCAGATTTCTATTATTCTATCTGTTAGGAGGACTGATCGCCTCGCTGGCTCACATCTTCACCAATCCTGCCTCGCAAATACCCACGGTTGGTGCCAGCGGTGCAATCGCTGCAGTGCTGGGAGCGTATCTTGTTCTCTATCCGAATTCAAAAGTTTTGACGATCATTCCGCTAGGCTTCTTCCTGCGAATGACGATGGTGCCTGCAGCCATTGTGTTAGGCTTATGGTTTGTTCTGCAACTGTTTAGTGGCGTTCTCTCGATGGGTGGACCCGATGTGGGCGGGGTTGCCTTTTGGGCTCATATCGGCGGATTTGTTGCAGGTGTTATCCTGGCAAAATTATTTTCCAAAAAACGATACAAGGATACGATTGTTCGTTGGTAAATACCGCTCATTCTCAATTGGTTTATCTAAGTATCCTAATTTAATACATAGAAAAATATGAGTATGTGAATTGCAATACTCACGGTTGCAATCACTTTAAATTGAGGTTTCCTGGTTTTATGCCGGAAAATCGTCATCCCTAATAACGCGCCGATCCCCCCTCCCAGAAAGATGATCGCATAAAGTGTTTTTTCAGGAACACGCCATTGTTGCAATGTGGCTCGAAATTTATCAAAGCCCCAAACAAGAAAAGTGATTATATTGATGAACAAGTAATAGGATAACATTTTTAATAACCAATCATTGTGATGTATATTTCTTAGAAAAGATATTTCACAGAACCTGAATTAATCTAAAATCATATGGGTTTAATTTAAGATTTTCTTCTTTAATAATTTTTCCAGAAATCAAATCTCTGAACGAATCTAAATCTTCTGGAAGAATATTCTTCATTTGAATTTTTTGTGGCTGTTCCGAGAAATTTGCCATCACCAGGATTTGATCTATTTCATTTTTTCTGTAGAAACAAAAAACATGCGGATTCTTTGAATCTAAAATGGTTGTATTCAGATTTTGAAAAATATTATTTGTTTTTTTAATTTGAATAATTTTCAATAACTCTGTAAATATTCGCCCTGTTGCTGTTTTTTTATTATGTCGTTTTTCTGCTAGTTTTTCATCATGCTCGGGACGATGTACCCAGCGACTATCTTGTTTTTGTAATTTATTTGTCAGATACCCATAATCGTTCAACGTCCCAAGCTCATCCCCTAAATAGAATAAAGGTATTCCTCCGATCGTTAATATGATGCTGTAAATCATCACAATCCGTTTGATTGCCAGGTCAACCTCCACCTCGGTTTCAACAGCAAGCGCTTTTTCTAATCCAGCCAAGGAAGCACATGTTCCAGAAATTCGACAATCACCATTCTTCAGATTTTCTTGAAAAGGAAGGCCGCGCGCAAAACTGCCAGAAAATCTACCCCGATAAAACTCATTTAGAAACTGACGATGATCAAACCCATTGAGCCTTAGCTCACCGGCATCCTCATCGGAAAATGTCCAACCAATATCATCATGACTGCGAACATAATTTACCCAGGCACATTGCTCGGGGATTTTAAGACGCTTTTTCATCGAGTGACTTAATAATCTAACTTCACGCGTGGCGAGGCTCTCCCATAACAAGGCCATCAAAAGTGGGTTATAAGAAATTTGGCATTCCTGAGATGAAATGTATTTTATGACATCATCCGGATGCACAATTGCTTCAGACTTGAACAATAATGACGGGGCAGCAATCCGAGCAATATCGTTAAATGCCTGGATTAAAAGGTGCGCTTCTGGTAAATTCTCACAAGAAGTGCCCAATCGTTTCCAGATAAACGCGACCGCATCTAAACGTAAAACTTCTACACCGCTATTTGCAAGAAACAACATTTCTTTTACCATTTGCACGAAAACAGCTGGATTTTGATAATTAAGATCCCATTGATAAGATTGAAATGTAGTCCAAACCCATTTATCTATATTTTCAAAATAAGTGAACGCACCGGAATGATGATCTGGAAAAATTTCTCGCAGATGCGATTCATAAGCATCTGGGAGGCGACGATCAGGGAACATCCAATAAAAATTTTGAAAAAAAGGATCTCCTGCTTGTGCCTTCATCGCCCATTCGTGCTCATTGGAGGTATGATTGAACACAAAATCCAATACCAGACTAATCCCATTTTTCCTTAATTCTTTTGCGAATAAAACCAATTCATCCATCGTTCCAAAGGCAGGATTAACCTCCCGATAACTACTAATTGCGTATCCCCCATCATTTTCCCCGCTTGGTACTTTAAATAACGGCATCAAGTGTAAATAAGTAATACCCATTTCTAACAAATAGGGGATCTTTGCAAATAATCCTTGAAGGTTCCCTGCAAAAAGATCCACATAGCAAACTGCCCCAATCATTCGTTCGGATTGGAACCATTGTGGGTCAGCTTCCCGTTGTTTGTCCAATTGTTTTAAATCGGTTGAGCGGCTGAGCCAGCTTTCAGTCATGCCATAAAGCAACTCTTCCAGATAATAGAAGGCATCATACACCTGACCATATAATGGCATCATTTTTCCGAATAAACTCGGAAAATATTTATCCAACCTTACGACGAATTGGCTCCAATCTTCCACATTTCTATCTGCATAATCCTTAAATTTAGATTGTAGTCTGGGTAGAAGACGATCATACGCAAGCTGAGCCTGATATTGTATATCCATTATTCAATTATTCCATTTAGAAGGGGCCAACCTTCAACCATCTAAAGCCATAAGCTTCCAAATTTAGACACCGATTCTCAAGAACCACGGGCTGAAACATATTAAGCACATCCTGTAACTCCTCATCAGCAATACACATTTCATCAAATGAGACTTTTTGGCTTTTACCTGAAAAATTATTAATGACCAATATTTTTTCCTGATCATTTTCACGAACGTACGCCAAGATTGATTTGTTTTTCGGAGAACACAATTCCAATGTCCCTTCCCCAAAAACAGCGTGTTGTTTGCGGATGACGATCATGATTTTTAGCCAATTCAAAAGAGAGGTCGGATCTTCTAATTGAGCCTTTACATTCACTTGTTGATAGCCATAAATTGGATCCTCAATGGCAGGTATTTTCAATTTTTGTGGTTCAACATCTGAGAAACCACCGTTTATCGAGTCGTCCCATTGCATGGGTGTCCGCACACCATCCCGATCACGTAGCGTAACGTCATCACCCATCCCAATTTCATCACCGTAATAAAGGACAGGTGATCCTAAAAAGGATAAAAGGATGGATTTCATTAGTCTAATTTTCCGCTGATCATTCCCTAATAAAGGAGCTAATCGCCTTCGAATCCCGAGGTTCAATCGCATTTCAGGTTCAGGGGCGTAGAAATCCCACATAAATTGACGTTCTTTATCAGTGACCATTTCCAAGGTCAGTTCATCGTGATTCCTCAAAAATATTCCCCACTGGCAAGAATCAGGTAAATCAGGTGTTCTAGCCAGAATTTGATCAATGGACGTTCTATCAGATTTAGCCATGGCCATAAATAATCTGGGCATCAAAGGGAAGTGGAAATTCATATGGAATTCATCACCGCTTCCAAAATATGCCCTGGTTTCTTCCGGCCATTGGTTTGCTTCTGCCAAGAGCATAATCTCTGGTGAATATGCTTCCACAAATGCTCGTAACCGTTTGTAATAATCATGGGATTCAGGCAGATTTTCAGAGGAACCACCTTCACGTTCAAACAAATACGGGGGAGCATCTACACGAATGGCATCTACCCCTAGATCAATCCAATATTGGACAATTCTCATCATTTCTCTTTGGATTTCAGGATTGTCATAATTTAGATCAGGTTGGTGATAAAAAAATCGATGCCAGTAGTATTGTCCGCGCGTAGGATCAAATGTCCAATTTGATTTTTCATAATCCAGGAAGATAATTCTCGCCCCGTTGAATTTATCATCCGTATCGGTCCATAAATAATAATCTTTATATTTTTCATGATCCGGATGGGCTGGATCTCGGGAAGCTTGAAACCAGGGATGCTGGTCAGAGGTGTGATTGGGAATCAATTCCACCATTATCTTCATCCCCCGCCGGTGGGTTTCGATCACCAATTCTACAAAATCAGTGAGTGTGCCAAAATTAGGATTAATATCCTTCATATCACTGACATCATAGCCACCATCTCGCATCGGGGATTTCATGATCGGTAATAACCAGATGAGGTCTACACCTAAATTTTGCAAGTAATCTAATTTAGCCGTAATTCCTGCCAGGTCACCGACACCATCTGAATTGGCGTCATAAAACCCCCGGACATTCAATTCATAAATGACCGCTTGTTTGTACCATAAATTGTTATTTGTCATATAGATAAATTATCCTTTAACTGATCCTGCCATCATACCACGGACAAAATAGCGTTGTAATGCCAGGAAGACAATTAATGGCAATATCATGCTGATAAAAGCACCTGAGGTTAATAGATGCCAGTCCTGTCCTTTTTCACCAACAATGGCTGCCAAAGCACTGGTGACCACTCGGGTCTTGTCTCCCAGGAACACCAGGGCAACCAGGTAGTCATTCCATACCCACAAAAATTGGAATATCGCAAAGGAAGCTAAAGCAGGGACAGATAGTGGGAGAATCAACTGAATAAAAATCGTGAAAGGTGATGCACCATCTATAAAAGCTGCTTCTAATAATTCTCTGGGTATCGTACTGATATAGTTAAACATCAGGTAAATCGCCAACGGCAAACCAAAACCAGTATGAGCCATCCACATCGCCAGATAGGTACCATTCAAGTTTAATTTCGTGTAATCCTGTAAGATTGGTACAAGGGCAATTTGTAAAGGGACCACAAGCAATGCTACAACGACCGTAAAGAAAAATTTTCTACCCGGGAAGTTCAACCAGGCAAAACCATAGGCTGCAAATGCAGCGATCATAATAGGAATAATCGTTGCAGGAATGGAAACTGCAATGGAATTCAAGAAAGCGCCACCTAGATCATTTCCTTTCCGTACAATCGTATTTCCCATCCCATCTGTGAAAGAAATTTCTTTTCCGGTTAAGGTATCGATGTAATTATCCAAGGTTAGATCTGTCTCAAATCCAAGCCATTTTCGTTCTTCAACTTTTACAAGTAAGGTTCGCTTATTTCCATACCAGGTATATTGATCACCATCTGGCATTGTAATACCGTTACGCCATTCCTCAAAAGTATGGGTTTCACCATCAATCGTGATGGGACCATCCACATCTGTAGAAGGATCAATTTTTATCTCGCGTGTTTCGACATAACCCCTATGAGGAAAAACTGCCCACCACCCCGAACGGAATATGTTTTCACTATACCGAAAAGAAGTAACTAAAACACCTAAAGTCGGTACAATCCAAAGGAGACAGATGAAAATCAAAACGCCATTGACAAACAGGCTAGATGTCCTTTTTTGACCTGAAAAACTCTTTGTTTTTTTGCTCATCAGAATGCCTTCCTTTCACCAAATTGGCGCAGGTTGTAAATCATCACCGGTATAACTGCAACTAATAGAATGATGGCGATCGCTGATGCTCTTCCTGTGTGACCATAGGTAAAGCGCTGTAAGTAAAACTCATTGGCAATGACGTTGGTTCCATAGTTACCTCCGGTCATCACCCTGACAATATCAAACAATTTCAAGCTAAATATTAGAATTGTTGTAGCGACAGTAATTAAAGTGCCTCTAATCGTTGGAATGATGATATTGAAGAAAATTCGAATTTCATGAGCGCCATCCACCCTGGCAGCTTCTAATAATTCGGAAGGAATCCCCTTAATCGCTGATGATAATATTACCATCGTATAACCAGTTTGTAACCATACCATAATGATGATGAGCAGGAAATTATTCCATGGCGGTTGTTGTAACCAGGGTTGTGATGTTCCACCCAGTGCGATCACAATCGCATTTAACAATCCAATTTCAGAAATCCCGGCGCCTTCCCCTCGATAGGTGTAAATAAATTTCCAAATAACACCTGCACCTACAAAAGAGATAGCCATGGGCATAAATATGATGATTTTGTAAACTTTTTCGAAACGGCTTCGATCTGCCAGAACTGCAATGATCAAGCCTAATGCTACACACAAAAAAGTTCCTACGATCATCCAGAGCAAATTATTACGAAATGCCTCCAACATGATTCGGTCGGTGACAGCAAAAATATAATTATCCGCCCCCACAAATACCCGGCTGGTTGCATCCTGGAAGCTTAATAACAATGTTCTAAATGTGGGAATGGCGAGAAACCATGCCAGAATCACCAGTGCTGGACCAACAAATATAAATGGCTGTAAGCGACTACGCCATTCTTTGGGTAGTTTCTCCACTAACCAGTTGGTAACATAGTAGAGCATCATGACGCCACCGACACCCCAAACAATCGCAATGATGACGACCAGGAATCGATTTGCTTCTGTATCTCTCAGGAAAATGAACCCCTGCCATAGGACAAGAAAAGTTAATAATGGGACAATGATGGAGACAACTACCCTACCGATCGCTGAAGTAAATACGCGTATGATCCCACCAAATGGATTTCTTTTCATAACGTTTCTCCCTCCAATCTCTGAATATTGAATGAAGGAGCAGAATTCTGATCATATTCAGTTTTACTACTCCTTCACTCGTCGTTAACAGCCTACTATTTAATTATAGTGAATATTTTTTTATTTAGGCCATGAAGCATCAATTTGTTTCAACGCGGTGTCTAAATCTATTGATTCAGTGACATAGTCTGTCATTGATTTCCAGAACGATCCAGCGCCAACTTCACCGGGCATCAGATCAGAGGCATCAAAGCGAACGGATGAAGCATCCAAAATGATCTCGGCTACACCACGATCAATGATATTGGTGTACCAATCCAGGCTGGAATCCAAGTGCGGTGATATTGCACCGCCTGCTTCAACCCAACCTTTCACAGAATCACCCATTGAGAAGAATTGAATAACAGCGCGAGTTTCTGGACGATCATTGAACATGGCATAGATGTCTCCAGCAACAAGCACGGGAGAACCATACTCAGGGTCCAGACCAGGGAAGTAGAAGAATGAATAATCTTCACCAGCTACTTTATCTTCCGGGAAGAAGGAGGTGATAAAGTTACCTTGTTTGTGCAACCAACAACGCACAGGTGTGTCAAACATGGGT
This sequence comes from uncultured Anaerolineaceae bacterium, assembly GCA_942491385.1. GTDB lineage: Bacteria > Chloroflexota > Anaerolineae > Anaerolineales > Anaerolineaceae > UBA6170. Next base: position 194,117 of record CALOAF010000002.1, read on the forward strand.
TTTGGGGCATCTCCAAAACTGGTAGTTGCAATCGCTCCACGACCACCATAGACGTAACCATCTTTGAACCAGATGTTTCCGACTTCTTCCACCGCTCGGCGTACTTCAGGCGAGTCAAATTTCAACTCACCATTTACCCACTTATCATAATTCTCCAGTGAGGTTGTTCGCAGCATTAATTCTTCTGTCCAGTCAGTTAATGCCCAACCAGTGGCAGCACCAGATTCAATACCTACACACCAGGGAGCATCACCATCAGCAACAATTTGATCAGACAGTGCGATCATTTCATCCCAGGTCGTTGGAACCTGGTAACCAGCGGCATCAAATTCTTTTTTCGGATACCACACCAGAGATTTACCATTCACACGGCCCCAAACACCGGCCATAATTTCACCATCGGGCCCATTAATCATCGACATGTCCAACCATGACTGGTTATAATTCTCTTTTAACCAATCCTGATTAATCACATCAGTAAGATCAACTCCATAGCCTTTGGCTACGAGCGTTTTTAACAGACCTGGTTGTGGAAAGTCGACAATATCAGGTGGATTTCCACCTTCCACAATAATGGCTATGTTCGCTTCAAACTCTTTCGAGCCAGTATATTGAATGTCAATACCAGTGGCTTCTTCAAAAGCTTTAATAGAATTATCAAATTTTACAGCATCTGCATCTGTAAAAGGTCCTTGCATGGTAACAACAGTGCCTGTGTATTTGCCAGCGTAGGCATCGGTTAGTTCTTGACCAGCTTTAAAGACCATAGTTGGTTCAGCTGGTTCCTCTGGTGCCATTGGTTCTTCAGTGGCTGCAGGTGTTCCACATGCGCTTAATACCATTATTGCCAGTACGAATACTGCAATTATTTTCCAATACGATTTCATATCTTCCTCCAAATTTAGTTTATTTATTAATTTGCGATTGTTAGTAATTTTTTTGAATATTATTTTCCAGTCACCTCCTCCGGACAGATGATCCTTAAGCAGTCTCCCTTTGAACTATTTTTAGTGGTAATTCAATATGTTGATTCGATTGTGATGGGTTCGATAAACGGGAGATTAATAAACTTGCAGCAATTCTGCCAGATTCATCTAATGGCTGATGAACAGTTGTCAGACCAAAAAAATCTGCCATATCGATATTGTCAAAACCTATAATAGCAATATCTTGTGGGATTCGCAATCCCAAAATTCTTGCTGCTTTAATTAAGGCGATTGCCTGTAGATCAGTTGCAGCAAAAATGGCTATCGGTAGTCCGAATTCCTTTAATTTTTTCAGAATTTGATCATGGTCATAAACATATTCATTTACAAATTCCATTGGGATTTCCAGTCCAGCAGCAGCGATTGCTTTTCTGTATCCAGTCAACCTTCTGGTTATTGGATCAATACCAAATTCTGGATTTTTTTGTCCACCGATAAAAGCAATTCTTTTATAACCTTTTTCAATCAGGAAGTTGGTTGCTAATTCTCCACCTTTTTCATCATTGATAATTAAAGATGTGAAGTTCGGATCCTGGTATTCAATCGTTACGGTTTCAAGATGATTTTCCATTAATCTTTTCGTGATCGTGTCATTAAATACCTGCGATAAAATAATCAATCCATCCAGCATTTTACGCATGGGCAATGTTTCGAGATAGCTTAAACTTCGTTCTTTAGAATCAACTGGATATACCACCATCTCATAGTCTTTTTTGTTTAATACAGAGGCGATACCGCGTAAACGCTGAACGAAGGATGGCTCGGTGAAAAATGGGATCAGCACACCAATTCGTCTTGTACCCATTAATGCTCTTGCTCGTGATTCAGCTTTTGGCACATAACCCAAATTTTCAATAGCTGTAATTACAGCATTTCTGGTTGTTGGGTTAACGCGATGAGGATAATTTAATACCCTGGATACAGTGGCAATACTTACCCCTGCTTCTCTTGCAACATCGTATATGGTAGGATCAGGTTTTTTCATAATGAACGCTTACTGAAACATCTTTTATGTAAGCTCTTTCATTATAGGAAAAATTAGTACAAGAGTCAAGTACCAATTCAATGTGAATTGGAAATCCTTGTGCATTGTTATGATCTGAATTTGCATTTCCCCTCACTTTTTTAACGATGGGGATTTTCAAAAATTATTTGAACCCGGAATAGATCTCAATGCTTATGTTTTATGAATTAACTTTAATACTATCTAAATTCCACAAAAGCTTCCCACATCGCGGATAAATTTTCTGCTGGTACTTCTGCCTGAATATTATGCACAGTAGTAAAAACGAAACCACCATTATCTGTCAATAGGGTTATTTGGTTTCGAACATTCTCTCGCACCTGTGTTGGGGTTCCACGACTCAATATCGTCTGTGTCTCAACTCCCCCACCCCAAAAAACAATATCCTTACCAAAATCTTTCTTCAGAGATTTGGCATCCATTCCAGAAAGATTAAATTGAACCGGGTTGAGGATATCCACACCAATTTCGATCAGATCGGGAATGATGGGGCGAATTGCCCCGCAGGAATGGAAGAAGATTTTTGCCGATGTATGGCTTTTGAGAAAGTCAAAAATTCGTTTATGGCGTGGTTTTAAATATTTTCTATACATCCTGGGTGAAATCAATAAACTTGCTTGCGTTCCAAGGTCATCCGATTCAACCACAACATCAATTCGACTTCCACATTTATTCAACACCATTTCCCAATAGGCAAGCTTGAATTCCATCACCTGGTCTAATAAATATTCTGCCATCTCAGGTTGTAAAGCGAGATCCATCAGGAACTGATCCAATCCTCGCAGCCAGCTGGCAACCTCCATCGTACCGGCACATACGTTGTTTAGAACAATGGCTTTTTCTTTCTCCTCAGCTAAACGAATTTGCTCAACGATGGGAGTTAACCGTGACGGATCTTCACCTTCAGGGAAATTATGCATCCGAAGGTCAGACAAAGATTCCGCTTTTTTAAGCGGATGGTGAAAAAGACTGTAATAGATGGGGGCGCTGGTAGGCATTTTTAACCCATACCCCCACTCATCATAATAATATCTGGATTCATAATCCTGGTGAATTTTCAAAGGATAGCTGTCTGGCCAGGCAGGTACTGCGGGCCGGGTATCAATTTCCAAACGGTCTAAAAAACCCTCATCAGGAAATATAATTTGCATGGATGGTTCGAAAAAGCTACATGAATCATCTGGTGGCAAACCTAGTTGAGAGCGCCAACGATGATAAGCATCACGATGGATGCCTGTCATCATCGAAGATCCAATATCAATGGGTACACGATCAGGGGTTTTATGATTGATCGCTGCTAAGATTCTCTGTTTTGAATTCATCTTTTATTTGTCAACTGTCGATTTTTCTAACATCTCAATAAATGGAGGTTGCCGTCCTTTTTGGCGAGCCTGCTCGCTAAAATACAGGGCCTAAATGATTGAAATGATACGATTTCCTTATCATTTGAAATTAAATTACTTTTTCATCTTCTGCATTACCGGTAACCCAAAATTAAATCAATCGTGAGTTGATCCAATCTTTCATATTTCAATCCGCGATTCGCTATGGCAGAGCGATCAAAAGTGATTGCCTTTAATGCATTGGCTTTCTCAGCTGAATATTTACCAAAATATGGCGCAAGCGCTGAATCTTCCGCATTAATTTCTGATAGAATCGCTTGAATTTCAGGATCAGCATTAAAATGTTGTGCTTTTTCTTTCAGCATCAAATAGGTGCGCATACAACCTCTGGCAAAATCTTTCACCCCCTCATAATCTTCAGTACGGAAAGCATGCGCATCAAAATGTCGAGGTGCGTCATAGCCTACATCCTCGAGGAATTTAACCAGGTAAAAAGCTGCCTTGATATCCCGTGATCCAAAACGCAGATCCTGATCATAGCGTCCAGGATATTGATCGTTCAAATCGATATGGTATAATTTTCCGGACTCCCACGCTTGCGCAACACCGTGCATGAAATTAAGACCGGACATGTGTTCGTGGGCAACCTCTGGATTTACGCCAACCATCTCTGGATGATCCAGGGTCTCAATAAATGCCAGCATATGACCGGTGGTTGGGTTATAAATATCACCGCGCGGTTCGTTGGGTTTGGCTTCCAATGCAAACTTAAGCCCATATTGATGATCCTGTGCATATTCACATAAGAAGTTCAAAGCTTCCCGATTTCGTTTGATAGCTTCAACAGCACTTTTACTGGAGTCTGTTTCTGTACCTTCACGTCCACCCCAAAACACATACACCTTGGCACCAAATTCCACTCCCAGGTCGATGGCTTGCATCGTCTTTTGCAAGGCATATGCCCGCACCTTGGGATCATTGGATGTGAAAGCCCCATCTTTAAAGACCGGATCACCGAACAAATTTGTCGTTGCCATAGGGACAACCAGGCCGGTGTCATTTAATGCTTTACGAAAATCCTTTTTGATTGCTTCGGCTTCTGCAGGGGTCGCATCAATCGGAATTAAGTCATTATCGTGAAAATTAACACCATATGCACCGACCTCCCCCAACAGATAAACCAATTCAGCTGGAGTCATTGGCTCACGCACAGGAGAGCCAAAGGGGTCCCGACCAATAGATCCGACCGTCCATAATCCGAAGGTAAACTTGTGTTCTGGTTTTGGTACAAAATTTGTCATCATCTTCTCCTTGTAAATTTATATTGGTATTTAATAGCTTTTTCTATTTGAAATCAGACACTTGCAAACCTGTTTTGTTTTTTGTATTTTTTGCCATATAGTAATTATCAAATAATATTACTATCAAATTAAATTAATTTTCTTACAGGAGCATACACCAATCCAATCATTATCACCCCTGCTAGGGGCCGATATTTTTGAATCTCTAAGCACCAGCTTGTTTTTTCCACTGTCAATAATAATCGATTTCTTCCATTTATTAACAATAGGATGTCAATCAACAACAGGCTGAAAAGTATGCATTCTATTAAACAAATCAGCCACAACGTTCAAACGTTGTGGCTGATCTTCTAATCTTTTTACTCGCTACCCGCCAGGATTATACCGCGTTGGTGTGGGCGTAGGAGTGTTCGTAGGTGTATTGGTAAATTGTTGTGTCGGTGTTGGTGTGCGCGTCGGTGTGGGCGTTGATGGCACATTTGTTGGTGTAACCGTTGGCGGAACGTAGGTCGGCGTCCGTGTAGACGTTGGGGTAATGGTTGGTGTACGTGTAATGGTTGGTGTACGGGTCGGTGTTCTTGTGGGTGTATAGGTACGTGTCGGTGTTCTTGTGGGAGTTATAGTAGCCGTAGGTGTAATAGTTCTCGTAGGTGTGCGCGTTGGTGTAGGTGTGCGCGTGGGTGTAAGTGTGCGCGTAGGTGTTCTGGTAAAGGTTGGCGTTCGCGTCGGTGTAGGGGTTATGGTGGGGGTTGGAGTTATGGTTGGCGTGTTCGTAGTTGTTGGTGTTCTGGTAAAGGTCGGTGTTCGTGTCGCTGTTGGAGTAATTGTACTTGTTGGAGTATTTGTGGGTATCTGTGTAGGAGTAGAGGTCGCTAGCGCTGTTTCTGGATAAAGATTCACCTGTGGGATTACTTCCCTATTCGTTAATAAACCTGACCATTCTAATATAGCGACTGCATTTCCACTATTCTCATAATATTCCATTGTAAGTTCAGTCATGTTACATGAAAGATAAATAGGTTCACTTGTATAAGTGGTAGCTCCCTGGTTAACCCAACCACTAATTATTTGGTTGCCGTTCACAAAAACACGAATACCATCATCAGCGGTTCCATAGAATGTGTAATAACCTTCCTGGGGAGGAATAACATATCCCAGCCAACGAACAGAGAAATTATTTACACGAACACCTGCCGGGCTTCCTGAACCCCAGTTGAAATTAATTGTCTCATCAATTTGGGAAAGGGTTAGATTTTGCCAGCTGTCTCTATTACCATAACTCTCTTCGTAATAGGTTCCCAGAATACCTTCCCCATTAGGAGAGCAAACCGCTGCAGGGGTAGGAGTCGCCAATGGGGTGGCAGGATTTAAATATTGGCGATCAATAATTTCAATCGAATTACCAATCACCGGTCCAGTCCACCCAACGGCTAAATTGTCTCCGCCGCCCGCTTCTTTTTGTAAGGCTTCAATCCAATACCACTCCCCGCCTATCAATGTAACTGGATTTGATGTTTGGGAGCTGTACTTATTCCATTGTAGTGAACTCGTCCATCCATTTACATATGCAATCCTTGTTCTGTTTGCTGAACTAAAGGTAGAGCTTAAGTAAAGTTCCGAATAATCATCACTGGAAACGTAAAATGTGTATTCTCCATCCTGAGGTGCACAAACCCAACCCATGGTTCTGGTTCCATAATCGCTTCCGCTATTAACTGGTATTTGAAAACTGCTTAAGATCGTATTTTCATCAGGACTATATGGATACGCCGCTGAACCAGTTAAATCATCTACTCTAACTCCACCAATTCCGTTCCATCGTTGACTCAAGATTCCACTACCATTGCAATCATAGACGGGTGGAAGCGGGGTGGCAGTGGCTGTATTTGTGGCTGTCGGTGTATTTGTCGTTGTGGGTGTATTGGTGGGTGGTATTGGCGTGGGTGTATAGGTGGCAGCTTGAGCAATTGCACCAACCAGTCCGGTCACCCGGGAAGTACGGAATTTTTCAACGATGCCTTCCCGTTGTGATGTTAATCTTAAATTTGGCCACCAGGTTGATACAAGTGGCGTAATGAGCGGGTGACGATAGGTTAGCACTACTCTCACCCGATTGCCGGGACCACCAGCATCATCCACAAAACGAATTGTGGAGGTTCCAGCTGCATTATCCACTCTGCAGGGCATCGGAAAACGGTTATCTTCCTCAGTTGTTAGATTATCAAAATAAAATGGATTTGGATCAAATTTGAATTGCTCACCGCTGAGATTCACACGGTTCGAACATGTCGTAATGTCAAAGTAACCAGGTTCGCTGGGATTTCCGCGATGAGTCTGGTCAAATGTACTGATCGTATAGGCATGATCTAGAAAATCAGCATAATCCCCGGTAACCGGTTCATTCGGGTCATACGATAAACCAACCGCCCCCGACAATGCCACATCTCGAATGGAAGGCATGCGTGCCCAATCAATCAGCACATTACTTAACAATTCTGCTTCTTCCTGTGTGTGGTTCAAACGGTGCCAGGACTGACTATTCACCCAGGTTTCAGATACCCTGCAATCAAAATTGGCCGGCCCATCGGCATTAATCAGATCAACTGTTCCGGAATTAGTGTAATCATCCCCCAGGATTTGCTGGGGAGTATAAATGTCACTTAAAGCGTTGGCAGCTTCCTGACAATATTGGGGATCATAACTTCCTGTTACCGCAAAACGTACGGCAAAGCGAGCTCCATTCTCAAGTGCTAACCAAGCCTGCAGCATGCGTCCAAATTCAATAATACCAAAAATAAGCAACAATAAAATCGGTAAAGCCAAAGCAAACTCAACCATGCTTTGACCGATACTGCGTGGCTTCTGATTCGTCTTAGGGAACACAAAGAACTTTTTCATAAATACCCCTTATTGGGTGAGCCTGGTATAAATTCTGGAGGCAATATCCTCAAAAATCGGTAAAAGCTTATCAGAAGTTGGTGCATTGTAATACTGTCCACAGGATGTATTGGCAGCCACTAAAGCACAAGGATCCGTTGTGCGATCACCATCATCACCAACAGCAGCCATGTATCTTAGAAATGGTTCTGCAGACCCGACAGACATAGAGCCTAAACGGATCGTATAAATCGCCAATTCATTCCCTCTTTTTTCATTCGCATTCGCGGAGCTGGTGAGCGCAGCTTCATCGACCATGTCCCTGGCGTAGTCCAGAACTGAATAAGGTGGACTAACTACAGTATGGGTTGACCCGGGTGGGCAGGTGCTGGCATTGGTATCGACACAAAATCGTGGCGTGAAATTGTTATCAAAGCAAGAAGTTGTCCAGAAAGGTTGCCCGGCAGAACCCCCACAAAAACCACTCACCATCCCCACGGGGATGTCTGAATTGGTTGCATTTGTATCACTTAAGTTCGCTGCACCGTCTGAAAGAAATACCATTACCCACACGGAACCAAAACGACCGCCATTTCTAAGCTGGTTAGCGCCTACACGCACACCGCAGCCAATGCAAGTTGATAAACCGGTAAATTTATAATTTGGGTCTCCACCTGTCCAGGAGCTGGCGGCAGTATGGTCTTCTTCCGTCCACATCCCATCATATCCGTTCCAATCCCAATCCATGGAGTCAAATCTATCATCCCGGTCACATGGGACGCCACCCCAACCATAAGGATCCGGTCCACCGTCGGCCACATCCCACCACCGATCCGATAAGTGTGCGGGGTCAAGTGCAGGATTAGAAGGATGGAATGGACAATCCATGCCATACATCGCCGGGAAATCATCATCGTCGTCACCATCGCCATCAAGATCTTCAGAATTCACCGGGTTATATACACCGGGATTCGCCCACCATTTCGACCAGACATTAAAAACAACTGGAGGATCATCATGAACATTGATAAGATCAATCGCATTTTTTGCCGCCAGCAAATCGGTGCTTAATAAAAATTCAACCCGGGCAGTCTTATCGTAAGTAACTACTGACACCTGATCATACCCATCTGCCAGTGAATCGATCAGCGCTTTGGCGGCTTCTTTGGCAACCACCATTGGTTCGCATGTATTCGATCCATTACAACCTGCAGGATCGAATGGAGCATTCGCGCTATAGCCTGCAGTATCAGAGGCCATTGACTCGGATGTATCCAGGACGATCACGACATCCAGCGGAGCTGCTTCCGAGATTGAGTTTGTATGCAGTGTGACACTGTTAAAGCCCATTAATGATAAAAAGTATAAAGGCGCTTGCTGTTGCGCCTGCACCCAGACTAATTTTCTGGGTGCTTCCGTCGGGGTATCCGGGCAGCGGGCATAAAAAATGGGTGGCAATCCCGTGTCGCGGATATTATCTTTATCTGCATCACATAATAAAACCTCAACAGTGGAGTATTCAACATTCATTAAGTTAAAAACTTCTTCGGCAGCCGCCGTCATGGATGTAAGATTTGGATCTCTTTTAAATTCGTTAATTGCAGCTAAGGCGGCTGAGTCAACTGCTCTTTTTAAACTACCATACGTGACATACACAGAACCGGCATCCAATGCTAAACCGACAAATAATAACAGAACGATTAAAGTAACAACGAATATTACTAAAACCTGACCTTTGGATGAATTTCTTTTATTAATCATAATCTTCTCAAGGTATTGGGGTTGGGGTAGGTTGGGCAGCAGGTAAAGGCATAATCGTATATGCCCGGATCTGAAGCGGGTTGGGGATCAAATCAGAAATAATTGGAATCCCCAAAACCTGTTCATGACAATAATAAACTTCAACAGCCACATAGCCTTTATTATGAGGCGCATCCGATAATAGCAAAGATTGAACCTGAGCAGCCGTGAAGTGCGGTCCAGAACGAATAATATCTCCTTCACAATTTTTCTTAAAATTATCCGGCAAAGTTCCACTGGTGAAATTTAGGTCTGTATTCCCGGAAAAATCGACATTTGAAAGCGCCCAGTAATTATTGGGTTGTGGCATTTGCTCAGAAATGACATTCCCTGAAATGGTAAAGGCGGAGATGACCACATCATCCGTGGTTAAATCCAGATTGAGATAATGATTGAAGCCATTGCAATATTGTGCATTGGGGCAACTAGCCGATCCTGAAGGTGGAGACATCATACAGGAGGTATCATAAAAGAAATTGAGATCCGTAGTGGTTGAGCAATTCAAATCACCTGTGGCAAATGGGTCACGAACAGATGCAAAGCGAGCGGCTTCCCGGCTTAAGTCTAAAACATCCAGGTAGCGGCTGATAAAAAAAGCAACTTCCACCAGACCTAATAAAATTAGCAGAAGAACGGGTAATACCAGCGCCAATTCAACAAAGGATTGACCACGTCCTGGTTTTTTAATTCGAATAATTCGCCTCAGCAGTTGGTACAAAATAATCTCCAAAACCTCTTGAATGTCTATTGCGGGCTGATTATATAATACACGACACCCTGAATAAGATCAAGTGGATGAAAACAATCTGTAATTAAAATGAAACTTATTAGTAACCTAATCGAAACAATTTTTCTTTGACTCTGTTCCTAAAATAATCCAGATAGCGATCGTTTCCTCCGCCTCGCTTGAATACGATAATGAAAAATTCCTAATAAAAACCTTTAATTTCCTCCTTTTGCTACTTCATAAATATTGGCTGAGTCCCTGGAATGATCACCATAGACAATCCGCAAATCTCCCAGACGGGTCATTTCTTTAAATTTTTCTATTCCCGCTTCAGAATAATATGTCCGCTCCAGATCAGATACTACAATATAACCAACACCATAGCGATCCAAAAATGCTTTTGCTTCATCAATATTTTCTGAATTATAGAAATTGTTCAATTCTTGAATCCGGTTTTCGACAATCCTGCCGTCCAATAATGAATTATGTTGGCGGGTGTGCCAACTCCAACCAATTACCGAAGATAAGCCGGTATGAATGGCATAGCGACCCCCCCAGCGATACTCCGTTGTGTGCCCTTCCACAATTACTGGGGTTCCTGTGACATGATCCTGCATAAACTTGATCCCTTCATAATCCATTCGCAGGTTAAGTTTTCTATCCTCGTCCGAATAATAAGCTGGAGGTGATTCTGGATCGTATAGGGAGTCACCGAGCATAAAGAGTGCTCCATCCAACGTAATGGGTGGATTTTCAACATCAGGCCAACGATCATTAATTTTATATTTTGTTGCTGTTAGTGGATAAGCAAGGCCAAATAATATTAACACCTGCAACACGATAATCCACCCAATACGGAATCCGGATCTCCAGGAACGAATTAAATCGAATAATTCCATCAAACCTATACCAATGGCTATTCCTAACACAAACCATGCCTGGAGATAAATGCGAAAAACCATATTCGATCTGCCAACATCCCCTTTTAGAACAAATACCTCAGTTAGAAATGTGAGTGAAAATCCAAGTGCAAACAGGAAAAATATTATCCGTTGAATATTTGATATATCTTTTTTGAAGAAAACCAGGTAGAGCCACACTAATAATAATGGCAGACCGAAAGCCAGGACCTGATAATTAAAAGCCCATAAAGAAACCACCAGCGCTAATAAGACAGCAATCACCAGATAAATTTTTCTATTTAGTTTCTCCAACCAGTAAGAATACCAATCCTTTACTGCAGGAAGAATTTGCGTAAGAAGCAGGCTCAACATCACAAATAAGGCAAAACCAAAGACAATCAAATAATCAGATAGCGGTGTTGTTGCACCCTTCCATAATTCAACCGATGAATAATCTGTTTTAAACCAATAAGAAAACGGGCGATATAATAGAACCGCCATCCCTAATGATCCGACTGCAACGATCATGAAATGAATTACTTTTCGTTTCAAAGGATTCTGGTTAGTAAATATGATTTGCGAAATAAAAATCAACATTGTTAGAGCGATCATCAGTGGAAAATCCCAGGTATGAGAAGCCTGAAAACTGCCAATAAACACTCCGAATAATATCAGCGCGAGAAATCGATCCTTCCATTTGCGTTTATGTATTGGTGATAGGTACGCACTCAAACACCAGGCCAAACCGAGCGTCAAAAATGGCATGCTGAGCAAATGTGGATGCATATCCGCATACAAAAATGAGAAATATGGAAATTCCACTATCGGGGTATCTGGGCCGTCATGTAGAATTGGACGCGAAGCTGAAAAATACCATTTTCCGGCATCGCCCGGTAAATCAGCGTTCCCAGAAATTACCTGACTTGCTCCTGATAAGACCTGATCAAGTTGTCCAATTCTTCCGGAATCTACATTCAGATTTGAGACTTCTGGTAGATACTTCCACAACATTTTTACCTGATAGAAATTACCCATAAACAGGATGACAACAATGGCGATCAAACCACTCAGGTATGCTGATTTCTTGGAAATGAAATTCAATTTTGAACTTGGCTTCAATGGTTCAATCAATTTTTCTTCATTGTGATCGGGTATCTGATTTTTCGTTTTCAAGGCAGAAGACAGGTTATAGGCAATCCCAAAAACACCGATACCTGTCATCGCAAACCAGCCTGGCAGAACTAGATTGTAGGCAATCGATGGCATGATCCCCAATAATTTGGTTGGAATCGCTGCCACGACAAACCCATAATAATAATAATTAATATAATGATTTGAAAACCAGGGGTTAGTCGGAGGAAAATATACAGACTTTAGAACAGCATTAAAAAAGGCAAAATCCATTGGCTTTTCACCACCCAGCCACGGATGCCAGAGATCAGGATTGTTCATACGAACCAATAAACTAAATACAAACAGTATCAGGAATATTGATTCCACAATTAAAACATACCGCCACTTTTGAATAAAATAGTCCAATATTTTATGTTTGTTTCTGAGGAATAATAATCCATTCAACAACAGCAGGATACCAATACCTCCTAAAATTGACCACCTTGTGAATTGTACCAACTTTATACTGGCAAAAAACCATGGTATCCACGTCAATAACAATAATCCCGCCATACGAATCAGAAAATATCCTTTATCCGGGAATATTGCGAAACCACGGAAAATGACAGGGAAAACAATTAGACCAAAGGCGAATAAAAGCAGATACCAGGCGATTACAGCCAGGACTTGGTTCTCATTCAGAAGGCTGAACCGGTTGAATACCTGTGACCAGGTTCCACCATTTTTTTGTGCTTCCAGTCTATCCGGGGGTAGTTGCAAGCTTGTGTTCGCTTTTGAATACTCTTTGGGTACCTGAAAAATAACTGCACCTAAATCGATGCTCTCAAATTCCTGGCGGATTTTTTCAATGGAAAAATCTTCTGATTTTTTGAATACAAATACTTTTGGATGATCGTAAACCGTGAAGGATTCGTCCGCATTCTGATCATTGAATTGAAACGGTCCAATATTTGGATGACTGGTAAAGACCGCAACAAGATCAAATCCTAAAGGACTTTCGAAAGGAGGTTCCAACCTGTAAGCTTGTTTTTCTAATGCATCCGAACTGCATTCACAATCAAATAGCAACTGATAGTATCTTAAAGTTAACGGATAGCGTAGTTCAAGGCGGGGCATGGCATCATAGGCACGATTGCTGGGAATCACAAGATACTCACTGGCATCCAAAATATCGATCATTCTTTCCAGCTTGAAGGGAGTATCAGGTTCATACAATTCCAGATTAAGCGGCTTATATATTCCTCCCAGCGCGTCCGTATCATCGACCGCCAGGGGTAATGCATCATCCCAGGATGTTTCTAGTGCAAAAATTTCCGCTTTTAATGAGACTGCCTCTCCCTCCAAAAGCTCGTATTTTACCTGATAGGAGTTCTCTGTCTCCAAAGCGATTTCTGAAAAAATGAATTCTGTCGAATAATGAGCACCTGGTTCTGTAAATCGAATAGTTCTCTCTGCTTCCACCATAGGATTGGCTTCATCCCGATCCTGGAGGATACTTACCCTGATCACAGCACTGGATGGCTCAAATTCCTGGATAATACCCAATAGTTCCAGTCGATTAACCCAAAAATTTTGGTCCACTTCAAAAGCCGTGTAAGAGGATTCAAAGTCAGATTCGGTCTCGATGGAACCACCATCAAGAATAACAAAGCGATCATTTCCGTTTCCATTGAAAATCTTTATTTGTGAGAAATCAATTTTCGTTGCTTTCTCGAGTGAAAAATTCAAATAATAGGATTGGTTGGGGACTAATTCTATTTCAGGAAATTCAAAGAAAAACGATTCCAGGGTAGTCAATTCTGGAATTAGCACCCATTCATCAACGAGCAGGTCTTCTCCTTTTTCGTCAAGTGAAATTAGGATACGCAATTTTCCTTGAGGTCGTTGAATATTCGGAATGGTGATTTTTGATACATTCCCATCTGCCTGGAGTTTTAACTCCATCATTTGCATTTCATTAGGTATCAATATCTGATTATTGTAGATAGGGATTGGGTAGGACCTTGTTTCACCATCTGAAGACACAATGACATTCAGAGGTCCGGGAATATTTGCCAGCATCCAGCGTGAAGCCTCCACACGGGTATGGGGACGAGAATAAATGCGCGTAAAAGCAAAGGCATAACTGAATGTTCCGACCACAACAGCTACCAAAATAAGAATGCTGATCCATCCTTGCCAATTTTGTTTAACCTCACCAATCTGAGAACGAAAATTTCTTCCGACTGTGCGGATTCTGATTAATTGTGGTTTTGTTTTAGTTAAGATTTCATACAAAGCCCAGGCCGCAAACAAAATCAGGAATGGATAGATAGGCAGGAAATAGCGCATATAACGCCAGAATTGCATATTTTGCCAGACAAAATAAGCCAGTACCCATACAAAAGGAAAAAGGTGTTTTCTCCAACCACCTCTCCAAATTCGGTACCCAGCCCCCATCCAACCAAACCAGGCCATCAACCCTAGAGGAAGACCCATACCCCATAAGACCATATTGACCCACGCGTATTGGATGGGTCGATTGGTCCAATGATGATTGGGTGGCCATTCGGAATTTCCGGCAACCTGGTTGGTTACTTCTTTCATCACATTGAGCCAATTTTGATTAAGACCAACATTAAAAAACCCTGGTCCATTAAATGCATACGGTTGAAAAATCCGAAAGGCAATGAAAGTGAATAAAGTAGCCAGGAAAAGACCAATCGCAATTGTTTTAATTACGGGTCCAATCCCGGATTGTTTTCTATTTAATACAATATATAATAATCCGGCAATGAAGATCAGACCCAACACAGGCAAGGTATTTACTTTACAGGCACCTGCCATTCCCGCCATTAATCCAAATAGTCCAAAATACTTATAATTTGAGGAAGTTATTTTCTGATCAGGTTGGTCCAGGGGAACAGCCAACAAGAGGAAATAAAAAGCCGCCAGAACAAAAACTGTAGCAAAAGAATCGACAGTAAAAAAATGAGACATTTGAATGGGAAAAACAGCCAGCGTATACAAGGTTGCCGCTAAAAAAGCGATTTTTTGATTGTACAAGCGTACCGCCAGAAAAAAAAGAACCAAAATGGCGGCAAGATCAAATATTCCTGAAAGTGCCCGTCCAACCAATGTGATCGAATCATAATGGGTCATATCGAACCATTCAGCCACCATGCGAGTGAGAAACATAGGCAACATGCCATAGGTATACGATCCATGTTTTAAAGGATTGAGTGTGCTCACCTGGGTATCAAAGTAAGTGCTGATACTTCCCACTCCTTCGATTGATTCTGCAGTCATCGATAGGTAGCGCTCATCTGGATGTTGGTGAAAATTGTCATCCCAATTCAGACCAGAAAAACGGAAAAGCGCTCCAACCACAAGAATGATCAGTAGCAAGGTGATGGTTTTCCATGAAGGTTTGGATTTCGATGAATGAGATTCTGGTGTCCGTTCAATCGGTGATTCTTCAGGAAGTGGTGATTGGCGAATTTGTTCATGTACAGCTTCTGGTTCCTGGTACTGATGTTTGAACTCTTCTCTTTGAAGATCAGTGTGATCAATAGCTATAGGGGCAGGCTCAACCTCTTTAATCTCACCCTCTTGAATGGCAGAGGGGATAACAACCTCAGAGTCTAGATCGAAAAAATCAGCTATTTTCTGCTTTGTGCCCGAATCTAATCCCCAGATTTGATCTAATTGACTTATTGAAGTAATGGGTCGAAAAGCAATTATCCTTTTGGCAAGGCGCGCTGATATCGCCAGAACTTTGATCAATTTTTCTTCAGAGATATTATTTAGATTTATTTTAGAATTTGATTTTTGATCCATTTTCACCACTAATATTTGGTATAGGAAGAAACAATATCTTTATTATATCTATTTCGCGTGAAAGGTTTAAAAACTTGCGTTTTTCTTAAGGTGAAAGCAAATATTTTAAATTTTGCCATCATGGCAATGAAGGATTCGTTACCAGATAGCTAATAAAAAGAAATTCATCCTCGAATTTATAGTGTTTTTTTAATTCACCATTCGGCCAAATATGCTGAATATCATCTAATCGCGTCTCATAAGCAGGTGAGACAATCCATACAAGGTTTTCTCCAGGGCAGATTTCTTCTGAAATTAGTGGAATATTACCCGGAACCTCAATCAGGGTATGCGGCCAACCCAAAAATTCAGTCTCAGCCCAAAACACGTTATAACCGTCTGTCATTCCGCAGACATCAAATTCATCCGGAAGTGCATCAATAAACCGTGCGACAAAAACGACTGGCCTTGTTTCCACGGATACATAGTTAATATATTGTTTCCAGTCCTGAATGCCTACAGTAATGACCAAACCAACCATCGAAATCGCGACCAATAGTGGCAATAGTCGTTTTGAAAAAGAAAATGTATAAGCCAGGATTTTTTCGAAAACAATCGCGATAAAGAAAGCCCCCAAAGGGATCGCAGGAAGTAATCGACACCATGTAGGTGTATCAATTGTTAATATTCCGCCGGTTACCAGGATAAATACAAACGATGTCAATATGATCAAATACTCAGGTTGTTTCCATTTCCATAAAGCTTGAAAGAAACCCAATACCATTAGAGGTGCGATAATCGGATTAAAAATTGGATAGGGATAAGAAAATTGAGGACTTTTATCATTAAAAAAATTAAATGTGAAAAGTGTTCTTTTAACCTGTTCCCAAAGGATCACCGAAATACGATTTGTTTCATAGGTATAAGTCACATGAGAGTGATTGAAAGCAGAGAAAACAAACACTTCATCCGCCCTTTTCATAAATGTTTCCCAATCACTTATGATATAAACCAGGTTTGGACCCAAAGCGAAAAAGAAACAGCCTATCAGCCAGAATAATCCCGAATAATTTTCTTTAATCCATTCACGTTTAAACAAAAAGGCACTTACGAAAACCAGACCTATTATTGGCAAGATGGCACGTCCAGATGGATAGCCCATAAAAGCAAAAGCAGCTAAAATTCCTGAGAAAGCAAATGAAGTATTGCGACGACCTTTCATTCCATCGATGAGAAAGAATAAGCTGAAAAAACCAAACAACCAGGGGTCTATATAACTGGGGATTCTGGAATATTCAATATGCGCAGGGTTGATTGTGATTAGAACTGCGGTTAATAATGCCAGTCGATGATTATCAAATAAGCGCCAGATGAGTAAATAAACCCCGATAATACTCAATGTTCCAATGACCACCGTGCAAAAATATAACCCAAATAAATTATTTCCAACCAGCCACATACTAAAAGCGTACGGTAAAAAAACCAATTTAGGCATGTAAAACCAGCCAGTTCCAAAAATCTGGTTTTGATTCCCCAAAAGGTAATCCCGAGCATAGATTCCTATGGAAGCCATATCTGTGCTCAAATCAAGTGGAATGTCGTATAAGCGGTAAATTCGCAAAATAAATGCAATCACCAATAGTATTCCTAACGACCATTTGTGAGAATTATTAAAAGCAGGAGATTGATTGCCAGTGCTTTTTTCTATCTGTTTTCTTTGTCTCAAAAAATAAATGATGAGACCCACCAAACCAATCACCCACAACCAACGAACAAAGGCATTTTCTCCTTGGATCATGTAGGCGATGCTAGATATCGCCAAACAGATCAGACTACCGAATAAAAATGTTTTGTCGAGTTTTTTAAGATTAGGCACATCCCCTACCGATGCCTTGGGGATGTGTTTTTTGGATTCTTGAATTATCCTGGGATCCAGTCTGATAAAACGTATCCAAAGTACCCATAATAATGAAGAAATCAGGAAAACAACACCTGCCATGATTAACCGTTGATTTTCAGAAATGGGTAATTGCTTTAGAAAAGGAATTGTAAAAGCTTCTTCTCTGCCAGCATTCAAAATCATCTGGCCTATGTACGCCAGTGCAATGGGTATAAGGAAAGTTAAGCGTTTGCCAATTGTTTTTATGTTTATTTTTTTTAGACTTAATTTTTCAAATTGTTCAGGATCGAGTAATTTTTTAAATTCACCAAAAAGAGAAGAGATTATCCGTCCCAATTCAATGTTATAAAAATAAAATTTATGATTAGAAAGTAATTTCTTAACAGGTGAACTGATTATATTTTGATTAGTTTTCAGATCTTCTACCTTTGTTTTTTTCTTTTTAAAAGGCAACTTAAAAAGCCGGTTCCATTTAATACTTTTCTTTCTAAAAACAAACCAGAAGATGCTTCCTACCAGGGTCAATCCAGCCAATACAACAGAGTACTTCCATTGGTATGATTGCAGATCCTTCTGCATAACAATATCTTGTGGCAGGATCGTGGGAGGGGTTTCTCCTGTCAGATAAAAGATGTAGGTAAAGATATTGTATCGGGACTCGTAAGTAATTAAGTTCCCTTCTGGCCAAAATCGATATATATCTTGTAATCGATCTGTATCCTCTGGTAATAAAACCCATACCACTGAAGACCCATCACAATTTTTTAAATCCTCATTCGGGGTGTCAGGAGCAAAGTCAACTAATTTTCGCGGCCAGGTAAGGAAAGTTATTTCTCGAACATTCAGTGGTGGATCATCTAAAAAACCACACACTGTAACATCCTCCGGAAGATGTTGAATATATCGACCCAGGAAGGCTACATGACTGGCATTTGTTTTTACAGATTGGTAATATTGGTCCCAATTAACCCAACCATTGAAAATAATCCAATATACGAAAAGAATGAATAAGATTCGCTTAATATTTTGTGATGGATAAATTTTTACCATATTGAAGATTTGATCAATCGCCAATGCTGCCATTAATGCAGCAGCTGGAACAATACCCACCAACCGTGGCCAAAACGGAGCGTCCACTGTTAAAACACTGCCTAAAACCATCATCAAAATCATCCAGATCACCAATAAAACAACACCGATCTCACGTCTACGTCGCAAGGCAGAACCGATCCCCAAAATTAATAACGGTGACAAATAGGAGTTAAACATTGGTCCTTGAAACCCAAACTGCGTGCTGCTGTCCGACACCTTGTTGAACATCAGCAATGTTTCCTGGATTTGCCGCAAGATCACCTGTGTCTCTGAATTTACGTTGTATTTATTTAATAAATGGATCATTACACCTGGATCAAAAAGGAAAACCTGAGAACTTCTTGATAAAAAGGGTTCTAAGTTTTGTAGAATAAAAATAATCAATGGGCCAACAGCCAGTATAAATCCCATTATGAAGACTAATATTGTGTAAGGCTTTTTGGAAATCCAGGATTTCTTATTAAATAATAAGAATAGAAAAAAGAAAGCAATGAAAATCGGAATTACCCTGCCAGAATAATACATCAATGAGCTAAATGCAGTAAGAATGCCAGCTAAACCGAGGGGCAGCCAGCGTTTGCTACGGATACCATCAACGAAGAAAAATAATGCCAGAATTCCAATTGGCCAGGGATCAATATATTCTGCTATACGGGAAAAATGTAAATGAGGGATGTTGATCGCAACCAGGACACCTGTGATGGTTGCTAGTCGATGATTGTCAAATAACCGCCAAACCAATAAATAAATTGCTAAAATACTTATTGTTCCACCAAGAACCGAGGTCATTTGTAAACCGAAAAGATTGTTGCCAAAAATTGACATGGAAAAAAAGGCCGGTAGGAAACCTAACATGGGAATGTCAGCCCAACCAAACTTAAAAATATTTTGTTCCACGCCTGATAGTAATTCCCGTGCCTGTAATCCATGCGACGCCATATCACCATGAAAATCATCCGGGATAATTGCCAGTTGGTAACTTCTTAACCAAAAAGAAAAAGCCAGTAGTAAACCTAATATGATCCAATTTTCTAATCGGAATGAAGGAGATTTGCCATCTTCAATTTTTTTCTGCCGGGTTTGGTTAGGCCAATTGGATAGTGAGAGAAAAAATGCAATCAGTGATAAAACCCAGAGAATTCGAATGATAGTACTCTCTCCATTTAATCCAAATAATAGAATATTCAGTAGGTAGATCGTTCCACTGATAATTAGTAGAAAAATATGAATTTTTCTGTGAGACAAATTCATGTGATTCTCGGCTTTTTCATGATTATATTCTTCCACCTTAGGTTTGCTCTTTGGTGGAAAATAGACCCACAAAATAATCGCCAAGAGATAAAGACCAGCACTCAGTAACAGCCTTTGATTTTGATTCATGTCAGTGATCCAAATCCAAAGGTTTTCATGTTTTCCATTAAGAACATATTGAGCAAAATAAGCAATAATAATTGCCAGGATTGGTCCAATATGATTTTTAAATATGGATTGAGATTTTTCTAGTCTATTCTTAATAAAAAATTTAAATCTTGAAATACTCTTTGAATGTTGATCCATTAAACCTGCTTATAGAATGCATTGATAAAAATTACGATTGATTCTTTCTAATGTTTGGTAAGTTATTAAAATTGAATAAACCCTTAAAATCAGAACCGAGATTCATTAATTATCATTCGAACGATTTAAAATTTCTGAACAAAATATATTTATTTATATCTTGTGCAATTTTTATTCCATTTCATGTTAAAAAAGGAATTTATATATTATAAATTTATTTGGCTGTTTTCGTATTATTTTCCTACTAAATTTTCAATTAATTTCTGAATAATAAAAGCTTGAGTTTTTATTCACCTAACTATTGATTTTCTGTTTTACAAATCTTCTATTTTTTCGCCGTGCACCAGAGATTCATGAAAAATTCAAAATGACCAAATCGAATATTTTCCATTTGAAACCCTGCTGCCCCAAAATACCAACCTAGTAATGGTAATGTATAGGTAAAAACATGTTCTTGAATTTCTTCCTTGCTAACCAATTTAAAAAAAGTCATTGCTGAAAGCAATCCTTTGGTCCAATTGGCTGGGGTTGTTAGAATTAGAATACCTCCAGGTTTAAGTGACCTATAAATTTCACGAAAAAGTAATACCAACATTTTTGGGTTCAAATGTTCAATTACGGCCAATAAGGTGATAACTTCAAAATACGAATCTTCAAAAGGTAATTTTGGTTCTTTGTTCAGATCCAAAACGATCCAATTAATTCCTTTAGGTTCTTGAGTTGGGTTATTTTGCTAAATTGAAAATTTTTCAACAAATGATGTGTGAGATAGAAAGTATGGATATGAACCACAACCAATGTCCAGAATGCGTCCATTTCGTAAAGATGTTGGAATTAATTTATTTGCTTTTCTTGCCCGCAATTTTGAGAGAAGAGGTTCCAATAAGCCATGACCTCTTGTGAAACTGTTATGATTGTTACTTTTCGCCAATGAATCCTCAAATCTTTTTTTGAAGTATAAAAAAGTGGAAATTTGTTAACAAAAAAAAATGATTCTAACCCAATCCAAAAATATTGTCATTCACATAATTGATCCTTCAAATAATCAGGGTAAACAATTACATAAAAAAATTATATTAAGGATAATCTGTTTTCAATGCTGAGATTCCTAACTGTTTGATTATTGACTCTATCCATAATTTTTCAAAGGCCAACCTAATTAATTAAATATTATTCACCACTTGTTATTCCAATCCGGTCAAAAAATAGAATGGTTTCAAATTAACTAATTATGTAATATATTTTGTTAATTAAAATTTTATCCCCCGTCATCCGCTATCATAATCTGAATGAATGTGCGATTATTTTGATCTGCCATCACATAAATCACAACATTGCGAGGTTCTTTAACAAATGCATACATTACCATTTTTTGTGAACTCATTTCCGATGTGCTAATCAGTTCCCAATTGAGCTTAATCATTTCTTCCGAGAAGAAGGTTTCAACCACAGAATTATCTTCATCGGTCGTATAGGAAAACATATATGCCCCTTCGACTAACGTGGTGGTGATATCCCCATTATTAGGTGTGAATACCGGAATATCACTTGGCAAATCTTCAATCGAGTCAACAGATTGAGGAGGCTTGGTTAGCTGGGAAACTTCAGTCTCAGTGATCATCGGTTGGGGCAAATTGGACTCGGTTGTATTTTGTATTTGTTCATTTTTTACTAATTGTTCGGTTGGGGTTTGTTTGCCATTTTCTGCCACATTTGTTGATTCACCACGATTAAAGATATCAATATTTGTTAAGCTAATAATCAAAATTACAATTAAGCAGCCAATCACCAGTAGAGCACCGCCACCAATTGCCCAAGGCAACCATTTTCGTTTGACCAATGGTGTTGCCTCTGTCGATTTTTTCGGCTGGCTGATGACAGTTGGCTTGCCAGCCAATTGAGTGGCATTCGGATCAATGTGAATTTGTGTGGGAAGATCATAACTGACTGTTTTACCATGTAACACAGCATTCATCCCTTGAATAAAATCCTGCATGGACTCAAACCTTAAAGCAGGGTCCTTTGCCAATGCTTTGAATAATAATGCTTCCACACTTTCGGGTAAATCTGGAGTAAATGTTTTGGGCCTCGGTAATGGATCCTGTACCTGCTTAATCAGGATAGCAGCAGGTGTATCCGCCTGGAAAGGGCACCGGCCTGTAATTAATTCATAAAGAACAATCCCTAAAGCGTAAATATCCGTGCGATCATCTGCGACACCATTCCATTGTTCCGGTGCCATGTATGCCGGAGTCCCAATCCCTAATCCGGTACCAGTTAATTGTGTTTGTTCGCTGGCATCGAGCATCTTCGCAATTCCAAAATCAGAAAGGATCGGTTCCCCGGATTCTCCGAAGAGAATATTTGCCGGTTTAATATCCCGATGAATTATTTTACGTTTATGAGCATAGCTAAGTGCTTCTGCGATGGGTATGATAATTTCAATCGCCTTTTCATAAGGCAAACGGGTACGCGTGTATTGTTTTAGTGTGCCATGCGCAACATAAGGCATTACCAGATATGGGAGTCCATTCTCTTCGCCGTAATCAAGAACTTTTAAAATGTAAGGGTGATCCAGTTTCGCCAACGCTCTGGCTTCCCGCTGAAATCGGATCAAAAAATCCGAGTCTATCTGGTTGACAGCTCGAATTATCTTTATCGCTACATAACGTTCCAGTGAGGGATCAAACGCTTTGTAAACTGTCGCCATGCCACCCTCACCAAGCGGCTCAATAATTTGATATTTTCCTAATGAGCGACCAATCATTCCATCCATGTTTTTTTCCTTACATGAGATAATTATTACCATTCATTATATTGAGTTTAACAAATTGTTCATAAGATTTAATCTCGTCAATCGAGGAAAATTTATATACCATCATTTCTTGAAAGCAATATTTTTCTATTTTCTGAATGGGTTGTTTCATAAGTTATTAGACAAAAATAGATGATAATATGTTTACAGTAATTCATTGTATATAAGGAACTTGATTAAATCTGGAAAGATACAACATTGGAAAAAAAGACCTGTTTTGGAAACTTGAAACTCGCAATTCAGCCTATTGTTTTGGAATTAATGATGACGGATATTTAATTAATTCTTACTGGGGAAAAAGAAAAAATAAGAATACTGATTATCCAATACCGATTCAAAAAGAAGGCTGGGCTTCTTTTGATTCTCATGCCAATGTTCTTCCGGAAGAATTCCCTGTGTATGGTGGGGCTTTCCATTTTGAGCCATGTTTAAAAATTACATTTGCGGATGGAGTAAGAGATCTTGTTTTAAAATTTGATACGGAAAGGTCATCAACTGATGAGGTAAGAATAATTCTTCGTGATATATATTATCCATTACAAATTGTTTTGTATTATCGAGCACATACAGACTACGATTTAATTGAACGTTGGGTGGAAGTAATTAACGAAGGGGAAGAAGCCCTCACCATTGAGCGGATCTTTTCAGCACAATGGCATTTCCCAGAAAATAAGCAATATTATTTATCTCACTTATCCGGAAAATGGATTGATGAGTTTCATTTAACACGAGAATCTTTGACCACAGGCGTAAAAGTGCTGGAAAGCCGCCGAATAACCAGCAGTCATCACCATAATCCCTGGTTTATGATCGATACTGGAAACGCAACCGAAACAGAGGGCAAGGTTTGGTTTGGGGTCCTTGCCTGGAGTGGAAATTGGAAACTTGCAGCTGAAGTCACTAATTTTGATATGACACGAATCAGTATGGGTATAAATGATTGGGATTTTGCCTGGAAATTGAATGGTAGTGAAAAATTGATCACGCCTTCTGCGTTTGCAGGCTATACAGAAGATGGTTTTGGTCAGGCTAGCCGATCTCTGCACAATTTCATTCGCGAACAGGTAATCCCGCATGGGGATAATCCTCACAAGATCCTTTACAACTCGTGGGAAGCTACCCAGTTTGATGTGAATGAAGAATCCCAAACCAGATTAGCTGAAATTGCAGCTGCCATTGGTGTGGAATTATTCGTATTGGATGATGGTTGGTTCTATAATCGAAATAGTGATTATGCTGGTCTGGGGGACTGGTGGCCAGATCCAGTAAAATTCCCACATGGATTGCAGCCATTGATTCAAAACATAAACCAATTGGGGATGGATTTTGGTCTATGGATAGAGCCAGAAATGGTCAATCCTGACAGTGATTTATACCGAGCCCATCCAGAATGGATCCTTCATTTTCCTACCAGGGAGTCCACTCTTGCTCGAAACCAATATATCCTAAATATGGCATTGACCGAAGTGCAGGATTATCTGATTGAAAAAATTGATCGGATATTAAATGAAAATAACATAGCCTTTATCAAATGGGATATGAATCGCAATGTCAGTGAACCGGGTTGGTTGAACTCATTTGGTGATCCGAAAGAAATCTGGGTACGATACGTCCAGGGTTTATATCGGGTTTGGGGTAATTTGAGCCAACGGCATCCGGATGTTATATGGCAATCCTGCTCTGGTGGTGGTGGCCGGGCAGATTTAGGGATTTTGCGTTTGGCAGATCAGATTTGGGTATCAGATAACACAGAAGCACTAGCTCGCTTGCAAATTCAACATGGGTTCTCGATGGTTTATCCTGCGATCACCATGGAAGCCTGGGTGACAGATGCGGATCGTGGAAAACTACCACTTTCATTTCGTTTTCACGTCAGTATGTGTGGTAGTCTTGGCATTGGTGGTAATCTTATTATCTGGAGTGAAGAAGAACGAGTTGAAGCTGCTTATTGGATTGCCCGATATAAAAACCTGAGGGAAGTCATTCAATTAGGTGAGCAATACCGATTAGGGAAATATTCGATCCAATATACAAGCAAAGATCATTTAAATGGAGTTCTTTTTGTTTTTAATGTTCATCAATCAGACCAAACAAACGCATTGAAAGTAAGATTGCAGGGATTGCATCCTGAATTTATTTATGAAGTTGAGGGTTTCAATGAAATAAAATCAGGTAAAGATTGGATGTCTGAGGATTTAGAAATTTCAATGGGATTATTTGAAAGCACCCTGCGAGAGATTCATAAAATATCCGATTAATAAAATCGTTCATGGTCAACCGAATAAGATTTAGATTTATCAATTTGTAAATAATTTGATAATTATTCCTCGAATTTAATTCCTTTTGCGGCTAAAATCCGTTTCTCTTTCTCAACATGAATTATGGCCAGGTGCTGTTTAATCTCATCCCATTTCTTACCAGCCAAAGGATATAAGAATAATGAGAGAAAACTGACCGCCAGCAGAATTCCTGGAATCAACACCCATCCCATCAAAATCCCGGTTTGAGCATTTGCAGATTGTGTACCTGATTTTCCCGAAAAATTATAACCATATAAAGTTAAAAACCAGATGAATGCAGAATTAGCGAGGCTGATAGCAGGTTTGGTGATTAAACTATTAACACCAGCATACATCCCTTCACGGCGCAAGCCGGTGCGATGTTCATCCATATCAATCACATCACCATTCATTAAAGGAATTAGATACATACCACCAGCAAATCCGATTCCGAAGAGAAAGACGCCAATTAGCGTGGGGATAACTTGATGTCCAAAGCCTAACACAAGAAAACAACCTACTGAGAAAAGTGCAGACATCAACATTGTGCAGCCCTTCACGCCCCAGCGTTCCCTATTTTTTACAAATAGAAATACACCAAAAACAATTCCAAATCCCAGGCTGGCATATAAAGGAACAGCTGGAATCGCAAATTCAGCCAGATAATAATTCAAGCCCAGCATCAAAGAAGTTTGCACATAAATGATGGTAAAACTAAGCACCTCAAAAACAATAAATGATCTGTTAGTGAAACATTCTTTGAGCGACTTAAGAAAAGGCATCTGTTCTTCTTCCTGTTGGAAGTGCTTTTCCTGATAATAAAAAGTACTGAGAAAAATTAATAAAGCCATCAGAATACCAAAAGTAACCATGATCATCTGAAATCTGAATGCATCAGAACCTGGTTCAGGTTTGATAAATCCCCAAAGGATTAATGGTACAGCAAGCGGAAAAACTGCAAAAATTAGTTTCCAGACTAAAATGCTGCTTCTGGCTTTATTGGAAACAGCCATTTCAAACGGCATAACATAGACACTGGTTGCAATAGCAGTATATAAAGTATCAAAGATGAATAACAGCAAAGTCATTTGAATGAACATAACTGTCTGGCTGGCATTTACTCCCCCAAAGTTTATCCAACTGAAGATAAATGCTAAACCAATTATCGGCGCACCATAGCGAATATATGGAATTCGTCTGCCCAACTTACTTTTGGTGCGGTCGCTGATATAACCAAACAAAGGATCGTTTACCGCATTCCAGACCCCAAATAAAATCCAGACGGTTGCAACCAATCCTGGATTCATACCTCTGAAGCTAGTAAAGTAATAGGTTAAGCCAATACTGACGATAAAAGTATTTAACATGGCTGTCGATGCATCGGCGATTGATACCCATATTCGACTTTTTAAAGGCACTTTTTCTTCATATAAAACCTGATTTTCAGTCATTCTCACCTCAATAATTTTTTGATTAAACGATTTGGTGCTCAATTAAAAATTCACGAACTACAATTGCATATTCAATCTGGTTATCCCAGAAAGAAGTAGCATGCTCAGCGTTATTAGGAATATATATTTTCCTTGGACCAGAAACCTTATTTTCATACAACTCATATGCCATGGAAACCGGAATAAAATCATCTTGATTTCCATGAATAATGAGCATTGGTGTTTGAATATTTTGTATATCCTTTTTTGGGGAAACTTTATGAAAATCCATACCGGTTAATACTTTACTCATGATGTTAGCTAGGTGGAGAAAAGGAAAAGCAGGCAAATGATAATCCATTTTCAGGCGATATTTCAACTGATCCCATAGATCACTAAAGCTACAATCTTCAATAACAAATTTAATCCTTGGATCAATCGCTGCATGCTGGATGGATATTGCTGCGCCCATCGATTCACCATGCGTGCCGATCATCGCATTTGGCCCAACTTTCTGTTGGATCCAATCAACAATCATTTTTAGATCATATTTCTCGTAGTAACCAAAGGTTGAATTCTTTCCACCACTTCTACCGTGATATCGATTGTCATAAATAAAAATATTAAAACCCAGTCTCTGAAAAATTCCCATGTATTTAACTGAGCCAAATAATGTGTAGGTAATTCCATGGGAAAATATAATTACCTTTTTAGATCCTTCGATTGGAAAATATAGCCCATAGATTGAATAACCGAATTGAGATTGTAATAATACCTCTTCTTTTATCCAGGATTTATAATCCTCCTCAATCAACCTGCCTTTCTCTTTTTCAATTTCATAAGTTTCTTCAAAACCAAATCTTTTTGGATAAACCACCTTGGCAGCAAATCCGTAACCTATCAAAATTGAAACGATGAGAAGAAAAATTATTACAATTAAAATATCCAAATTACCTCCGTTACCCTAATCTTTGTTAATTGTGCAGTAATGTTTATCGAATGTGTCTATTATTAAGAGTTCTTAAAGTCCTTCATTAGGGTTGTATGATAAAAGTCCATGATTTTGGGTTTATGATTTATCGTTCCCATTTTTTACCAGTCGCCAGGGCAACACAATTGTAAGCCCCGTCATAAATGCCGATGCTTTTATTCTTCACAATTGACTCACAGAATAATTCCAACAAATCATTATGATTTACCAGCATGTCAATGGCTTGCAAAGTCAATGGTATGGTTGTAGCTTCAACCGTACCTTCTCCCAATTCTGCTCCACGAATAGCACCCCATTTCTCATGTCCACCCACGCGTGCATTAAAAATCTTCGGTACTGGATAAAAGGCTAATTCACTGGGTTTAGTAATCATCACATCGATAACACGCATGAGGTAATTGGTTGAATAGACCGCATGGAATGTGTTATCGTGTAAGAATACATGAATACCATGGGCAGACTGATCCCAAATTTGATCGGCGAACGCTTTGGTATCTTCCCAATCAAAATGAGTTTGAATATCGACCGCACTTTCCTTTAATTCCCCCTGTAGCCAGGTCCAATTATCCTTATGATCACCAAGGTTAACGAATAAAGCCATTTTTCCACTCTTTACCAGTGGAACGCTATATTCGATAATTGCCTTAAATAGTTCTCGTTGCGCGCCTGCGCCGCCCATAGTCAGAAGAATCCTGCGAGGTTCTTTGTTATTCATCCGGCGGATCCGGGCGGTGCAATCTCCCTCGATGTTCTCGACCAATTCGTGATCAATATGCGCACCTGTGTAATACACTGCGTCACTTGGCGCAGGTTTCAAGATCTTTCCTTTCTCATCAAAACCGCGCATTGTTCTAAAACCATAGTATGCCGACGGGGATTGAATTCCATGTTTTGCGCCTTCTGTTAATTGAAAAGCCATTGGCCAATTATCAAACACCATATCTACAACATTCGTCATTCCACCTGCGACTGCACCCATACAATTCCACATATGGGATGTAAGCATGGGCATTTCTGAAGGTAGTGCTTCATACAGGTTTCGAAACAACTCGGACATTTTATAATCTTTTATATTGGTCTTCAGGAATCTCCACGGCCAGGTAACAATCCAGGCATTCAAAATAGAGTTGAGTATTGGTAATGATGGGTCACCTGTGGTTAAAGATTCCCAAATATATTTATTAAAGAAAGAATTACGTTGAGATAGCCTGGAATAGCGACTGTAATTGGTATTACACCAATTAATAACATCCGTAGTGATACCAGGAACCGCTAATAAATCCAACCAGAGAGGTGTGTACCCCATTGCCCTGGCGCAGGAAGCACCTGCCATTGCAATGCGATAGTGTCCATATCCCATTCTAATAGTAGAAATCACTACACTTCCCGTTGACGGAAGAGAATCCCCGGAGTCCCCCCGAACGATATCCTTTATCCCTAATACATCACCAAGATATTGATTGGATTGGACACTGAGAGTATATTTTTCATTCGGGTCATAATGAAATTTCTTTACAAAAAATTGTTGCCAGCGGTCTGTGGCTTTTGATTTTCCTTCGGACAATTCATTTTCAAATAAAGTATATTTTCCATTAATTTTCTTCATTGTTGTTCTCCAACGTGACGTAAGAATATTAGTAAAAGGAGCAGACAGGATTAACCTTTAACCCCACTGCTCATTGCACTTTCAATAAAGAAGCGTTGACCAAGTATAAACAGGATAAATGGTGGCAAAATAGAAATTGCAGCTCCAGCAAGTATCAGGTTAGCTGAATCTGAAGCACGACCGCGCAACATATTAAGTGTGAGAGTGAGCACATGGTTTTCATAATTACCAGTATTGATAACTACCAATGGCCAAAAGAAGCTATTCCAAGCATACAAAAAAGTAAAGGTAGCAAGAGTTGCTAGAGCCGGTGCTGCTGCTGGAAGGAAGATTCGATATAGAATTTCAAATCTGGAAGCCCCATCCATCAAGGCAGCTTCTTCAATATCTTTCGGGACTGTGATAAAGAATTGGCGCATCAGAAAAGTTCCATAAGCTGTGAAAATCCATGGAAATATCAAAGAAGCAAGTTTATCTGTCCAACCCAATAAAACCATTAACTGGTAGAGAGGAATGATCAACATAACAAATGGAATCATGATCGTTCCTAGATAAAAAAGGAATAATTTGTCTCGTCCGGGGAACCGTAAACGGGCAAAAGCATAACCACCCATTACAGACGTGACCATCTGACCAACTACAACAAAGATGGTAACCAAAGTAGTATTGGTAAGGCTTCTCTCCATATTTTCCATTTTTAAAACGTGAGTGTAATTCTCTGGATGAGCCGTGATTTTCGTAACTGGTTCACTGGTGCGTTCTACCTGGTAGATAACCTTAGTGGTGTCATCAGGATCAACAAATCGTCCTAAAGTTGTTCGATTCATCTGAATCAGTTGCAAAATCTCCCCCCCTACAGGTACATCCATTATTTCCTGCATTGTCCCATCTTGAAGTTGAACCTCGCCCCCACCTTCAGCAGGCTTTACAAAATCTAATGGAACTGCATACGCAACTTCAAGATCATTGGGATCAGCGAATACCCCAGCAGGTACTCCATTTTGTACCAAGGCATATTCTTTCTTTTCTCCATCCACCAAAACAAAATACAATGGTAAAAGTTCATCATACCCATCCAGTTCAATTGTTGATTGTTCACGCGGAAAAAACCGTGGTGGATAGTTAAATGTATCATTAGGTGTTTTCAAGGAAGTAGAAAACATATAAAGGAAAGGAAACAACATTATCAATGCGAAGGCAGTCAGAATGATGTAAGTGATTGCGTTGATAAATATCTTTGAAAGACGGTATGACTTCATCTAAACCTCCTAGACATCATATGCGCCAGTTCTGCGCTGACTGCGGAATTGAAGTAATGTTACTGCAAAAATCACAATGAATAAAACCCAGGCAATGGCAGCCCCATATCCTTGTTGGAACCGTTGGAAGCCATTCTGATATAAGTACAAAACAATGGTCAAGGTCGAAGTTCCCGGACTACCCGGCGGATTTGTCATAATGAATACCTGTTCAAATACCTGTAAGGCTTGAATGGTGGTAGTTGTGATCACAAAGAATGTTGTGGGTGCCAATAAAGGTAGTGTGATTTTCCAGAATTTTGCCCACTTACCCGCTCCGTCTACTGTTGCAGCTTCGTATAATTCCTTTGGAATATTCTGTAATCCTGCCATAAATAGTACTGTATTAAAACCCATCGTCTGCCAGGCAGAAACAATTATGATTGCAAGTAAAGCTGTTCGACTTTCTGATAACCAACGAATTTGAGCAATTGGATAACCGGTTGCAAAGATAGAATTAATAAATTGCAACCCTAAAGTGATAAAGTAATTAATGTATCCGATGGTTGCATTGTATAGCCACTGCCAGATCAACGAGATGCCAACGACTGCTGCAATACTGGGCAGGAAATAGATTGCTCTAAAAATCTTCATTCCTGGAATTTTTGAATTTAAGATATTTGCAAGTAACAAGGCTGGGATTGCACTTAAAGGAACCGTAACTATACCGAAAACAAGCGTATTTCGAAGAGAAATCCAGAATCGGGCATCTGCTGCCCCCAGAACAAAATAATGTCCAAATAAATTAAAACGCAAAAGCTCACTGTAGATTGCTCCATCCATCACCTGAACAAAATTTTGGGTTGCGCTGGCCAGGGGTTTTAAATTCAACTTAAAGATTGTCAAATAATTTGCCATACCAATGAAATTTGAATTTCCAAAAGCATCCCAATCTGTAAGACTGATATAAAATGAAAATACTAATGGGAAAGCAAAGAAAATCAGGAAACCCAGCAAATTAGGTGAGAGAAATAGATAACCTTCCAAAGCTTCCATCTGAGCATTGTTCCGGTGTAGGTAGATCCCTGTCTCTTCACGCCACATTAACCAGATTGCAATTCCAAAAAGAACAATCATTAATGCAATTACCAGATTGGATGGAATGATTAACCGCTTTCCTAAAACTAAGAATGCCTGAACCAAACCGACTCGAAATAAAAAAATAATGAAGAAGACAAGAGCAACATATTTTCCAATTTTCCGAAACATTTCTTCGATGTGAATTCGAAAATGAAAACGATCTCCAGCAGCATGGATCAGGTAACCTGCCAACACACCTGTTAACCAACCAATTCCTGATCCAAAAGTTTTCGCTAACGCATCAACTCCAAGGAATACACCCAGAACCTGTAAAAGGGCAATAATGGAGAAAATAAATCCAAGATAATTAACGACTAATGATATAGTTCGTCCTACTCGTTTTCTCTTCCAAAGCTGATATCCTGCGAATAAACTGGCAACAATCAATAAAATTGTCGATATTGTTCCAATAAAAATCAACCATGATGGCAAATTACTGAACAATTGTTTAGATAAGATAAAAAATAATAGAATAAGTCCGGATAACGAAAGTATTAAATGCCACCCAGTAACAATGTTGATGAAGGTTTCAACGCGTTTAAAATCTTTGGATTCTGCATCCTCTTGCATAGTGACCTCCAAAAATTGAATCTTTAATAATTAAAAAAACCATCATCTCCTCCCTTTTCTAAAGGGAGGAGATGACTAATTTAACGATTTATTGAGTGAAGGCTTTGTTTGCTTCTACACAGATACTTTGTTTGTATTCATCAATGGTCATCTCACCATTAAGAACCTTAGAGATCATCGGTCCCATAATGGAGTCATAATTTGGCCAACTACCAGCCCATAAAGGACCTTCAGCTGTTGGCATATTTTCTTCCGCAATCCCATTGAGGAATGCCTGGTTATTGTCAGGGGGTGTAAATGTAAGGAAAGAATCCAAAGCAGCTTGACTTACCCGGCTGGGTATATTAGTTCCCAGAGCGGAAATCTTCCCCTGGGTATCTGCAGTTGTTAACATTTGGACCAATTTCCAAGCTTCTTCTGGGTGTTCTGTCTTTGCATTAACAACGTACGCGCCCCAGAACAACCAGTTCCCCATACCATCCGGCCCCATGGGTAATTCTACAACATCCCATGTAAAGTTTGCGTTGGAGCGGGTACCAGGTGTTGCCCAACGGCCGTTTTGGAACATCCCAACTTTTCCTGCTAAGAATGGAGGTTCACTATCTTCACCGTAAGGAACAGCTACTTTTTCTTCCACATAGAGTTTACGTTCGAAGGTTAAACCTTCAATTGCTTCTGGAGTATCCAGAGCACATGCTGAACGGTCTTCATTAAAGAATCCACCACCAGCTGAGTTGATCCAAACACCGTAAGGTCCCCACCAAGCATTTGCACCATAACCATAGACATCGGTTCCTAGTGCGCTAACTTTCTTAGCAACATCCAGGAAGGCATCCCAGTCCCATTTTCCTTCTTTAGCCAGTTCACGGGGGTCATCAGCACCCGCTTCTGCAATCAAATCTAGGTTCAAATATAAAGCGAAAGTGGATACATCGCGTGGCAATCCCCAAAGAGATTCGCCTGTTTTTCCAGACGTTGGGTTGAATGTCATGTGGTACATTGGGCCTGAATAGAAATCTGTTGCTTTGAATTCAGCAGTTGCATCAGCCATACTCTTTAGATCCATGATTAAACCACGGGTAGCAAAGTCTGCAATGTCAGTACCTGGAATCCAGAACACATCCGGGGCAGTGCCTGCGCCAATTTCTGTTTTCAACACATCCTGATAGCTGGAAGTCTCAGAACCACCAGGTTCGTAAACCAAAGTGACCCCATCCATCGCTCCGTCTAATTCTGCACTGACAGATGAATATACATCAATTTCTGCCTGGTTATCTGGACGTGTACGCCAACGCAATGTTATTTCTTCAGCTGCAGGCTGAGCTGGTTCTTCAGCTACTGGTGCTGCAGCTGGTTGACATGCAGCCAATAACATGCTGAATGTTACAAGAATTACGATCAAACTTGATATTACCTTTCTGTTCATCTTTAACTTCTCCTATTTGAATATTTTGGATTTGTGAGTTTATAAAAATAATATAAACGAAGAATATAATTAGTTTCCTATCACCTCCTATCTTGATAAGGAGCTGTCGATTTACGTTCGATTAGGTGAACCGGAACGCGATGAGAGATTGTGTTATGTTCTGGTTGTTCGATCTTTGTAATCAACATGCAAGCGGCTTCCTGACCAATCCGATTTATATCCTGATGGATGGTTGTTAACGGTGGATCAAAATAGGAAGCCAAAGGCATATCATCGAAACCGATGACAGAATAATCATCCGGGATATGATATCCCGAATCCCGTAAAGCACGAATAGCTCCAATGGCCATCCGATCATTCTGAGCAAAAACTGCTGAAAATGATATCTTTTCCTCCAGAGCTTTCAAAACATCCAGATAAGCAGATGTAGCAGCCCAATCACCTGGCATAATGAGACGCTCGTCGCATTTAATTTGCGCATGTTCAAGAGCATCGCAATACCCTTTTGTACGGTCCTGAGTACAAGCGTCTGTTTCAACGCCTTTGATACATAAAATTTTCCTATGTCCTAAACCTATGAGGTGTTGCACTGCCAATTTTCCAGCTGCTTCATCATCTAGTGCTACCCACCCAATATCGTCATTATTCGAGTCATCGCCAACAAAGATGGTTGGAAAATTATCAGGAATATATTCAAAACGGCGATCCACGTATGGGTTGATTATGATAAGGCCATCAATCCTTCTGTAACCAACCAATTTAATGATCAAATCAGCAAATGAATCAGCATCAGCAGCAGAGGAGGATAGAATAAAATATCCGTTTTTTCTAGCTTCCTGTTCTGCCCCTTCAATAATACTTGCAAATGTGAAATCTGTCAGATTTGGGGCAATACAGGCTAAAGTCCTGGTTTTTCCACGTGCCATAGAACGAGCGATTGCATTGGGTCTATATTTAAGCTTATTAATCGCAGCTTCAACTTTTGTGCGAGTTTCTGGTCTAACTTTCTCAAAATTATTAATGACCCGTGATACTGTTTGATGCGAAACACCAGCAAGACGCGCGACATCACGGATAGTAGGATGAGATTCTGTCATTTTTTTAGTATAATTCAATCAATTTGAAAAATGTTACCGGTAACGTTACCGGTAACATCATAATACAGAATTAATATATAATTGTCAATAACCAAACTTTTAAAACCCCAAAACTATTAACAATCCATCTTTGATTTTGGCACTTTTTAAATTCTGGTTAAGATACTTTGAATTTTTTAATAAAAAAATAAAAACATTATTTAGCAAATAAAACGATGTAGGACAACAAAATAAATTTATTTATTTCTTATAGATTTTTCTACTACACTTTTGCAATAATGCAGAAGAAAAATGTGCGAAATAAATTTTTTAAGAAAAACTATTTTTAATTTGCTTTTGATATTCAATTAATCTAAAATATACTTAATTATGTTTGGAAAAAATAAATTTTTCTATCATATCAAACCTGAACAGGCCTTCTTCACCAAAACTCTCTTCTACAAAATTCAACGTAAAATAACTTGTTATTACCAAATATTTATCGGCTCTTCGCATCTTCCAAATATTTTTTATCCAATCCTGGATTTCGCATCACCAACCCAAACAACGGAGGGAAAAATGAATTTCGTATCGTCAATTCTAAAAGTCAAAGGAAATGCTGTTTTTTCTGTCAAAAAAGACACACCGATCATAGAAGTTTTAGATTTAATGGTCCAAAAGGGGATAGGAGCAGTACTGGTCATGGAAAACGAAAAGATTGTTGGAATCTTTTCTGAACGAGATTTTGTGCGCAAAGTATCAAGAACAAGAGATCTGTGTTTAGATATTCCTGTCAGTGAATTAATGACCAAAGATGTTTTTGTGATTTCGCCAGACGATTCGATCGATGAATGCATGGCAGTCATGTCTGGCACCCGCATCCGACATTTGCCCGTCATTGAAGATGAACAATTGGTTGGTTTGGTCAGCATTGGAGATGTAGTCAGAAGTTCTCTCGAGGATAAAAATCTCCAGATCGAAAGCATGGAAAAATACATTTTTGGATACGGATACGGTCAATAATCACATTCTATTCCTGACAATCTAAAGCCAAATTATGCTTCCATCTAGTTTTTGTAAATATGGTATCATTCGGTTTCACGAAAATTCATGATGGTGAGCATAATGAAATCCATTAACTTAATTGAAAGAAAATTCTTGATCCTGATCGTATTAATCTTTAGTTCTCTGGCAGGGTGTACGTCACCCACCACAGTCATGGTTCCTACACAGGATCAAGCGATGATCGTGGATGCAGTCGTCAAAACAATTAATGCCCAACACACTCAGGCTGCCTTTCTTAACCCAACCAACACCTTTGTATCCACACAGACCCAGCTTCCCGCAACACCTACTGAAGTCGCGCTGACAGAAACTCCAACGATAACAATTCAACCAACCGAAACTGCTACTCCTCAACCGGCGTATTCAGCAGCGCTTTTATATGTGGTCGCTTACCCTGAAAATAAGCGCGAATATGTGGGAAATGAAAGATTTGGGATCGCGCTTGGGTTTGAAAATACCGGCACGGTTACCTGGCAAGCAGGGACGAGTGTGAAATTGATCAGTTTTAGCGGGGAAGTCACTGTGCAATTGGAAGTTAGTATCGACAAATCTGTTCCCCCGGGTGAAAAAGTTGAATTTGATTTTTGGGCTTTTGGTTCAGAATGGTACGGTGACCACACCTTTGGATTCCAATTATATAATGAACAGGGATTAGCAATTCCGGGTGGTTACGCTACTTTTACCTATACTTCAGTGTGATTTTCTCTCAAAAAACAAAAAAATGGCCAGGGTATAAATAATACTCTGACCAATTTCAATTTATTATGGATTAATACCCGCGAGCATATACACCGTGGCGCTGCTGTTTTTTTCGAGCGACAGGTCGATCTTCCCTGTTAAAAGTTTTCTGACTTTCTGAATTCTTGGTTAAATTGAATTCACCGGAATCACGACGTTCCAGACGCTCTCCCAGAACTCTTTCAATGGAGCGCACCATTTGAAAATCATCTCTTGTTACCAATGTTAAAGCTATGCCCAAATGTTCCATCCGGCCAGTACGACCGGTTCGGTGTGTATAAGCGTCAACAGTATCAGGAATATCAAAATTGATCACATGTGAAACCTGGGAAACATCAATTCCACGAGCGGCAATATCGGTTGCAACCAGGATCTTAACATGACCTGTTCGAAAAGCACTCATAGCAGCATCGCGTTTTGACTGAGAGAGATTGCCTTGTAAAGAAGTAGATCTGTGACCTGCCTGAGATAATTGTATGGCAAGTTTTTTTGCACGGTGTTTTGTGCGAGTAAAAACCAGGACTTTTCCATTATCACTTTGCTTCAGCAGTTGCAATAACATATCCAGTTTTTGTGATTGGTCAATCGAATAAATCGCATGACTGATTGTCTCGATGGGTTTTGTGATGCTGATTTCAAATGTCACAGGATTATTCAACATCTCGGTTGCCAATTTTCGAATTTCGGGTGGCATCGTTGCAGAGAATAATAAAGTCTGCCGGTCTGTTGGTATATAAGAAATGATCTTACGGATGGATGGTAAAAAGCCCATATCAAACATTTGATCCGCTTCATCCAGCACCAGAATTTCGATTTCGTTCAAGCTAATGGCACGTTGTTGTTTGAGATCCAATAACCTACCTGGGCAAGCGACAACAATTTCCACACCAGAACGAAGCGCTCGTATTTGAGAGGATGCACTGACACCACCATAAATCGTCATACTTCGCAATCTGGTTTGTTTACCAAGTTGTTTGATGGCTTGATGGGTTTGTTCAGCCAGTTCTCGGGTTGGCGAAAGAATCAAAGCACGAACTTTGCCTCGGGGTCCTTTCATCAACCGATCCAGAATTGGTAAAACAAATGCTGCTGTCTTTCCGGTACCGGTTTGAGCCAGTCCAAAGACATCCTTACCGTTTAGAATCGCTGGTATGGTTTGTGATTGAATGGGGGTTGGCGTTGTATAGCCAGCCGCAGATATCCCGGCATTAATTTGCGGGGGAAACGTAAAACTTTTAAAACTCACAATATTTTCCTTTAATGGTGTCGCAATTTACACAAATAATGTTTTTTTGTGTCCGCTCTTTAGCTCCGGTATTCGGTATCACCATTAAAAATATCAAGAGCGGTTTATTTACAAAATAAAACCAGGGAACACCCTGGTTCGTTGAAATCTATTTAATCAACTGAAACATTTTATTTTACCACAGAAATAAATATTTTGTTTTTTACAAACACGAATAAATGGTCTTTCATATGTTACTGGCAGTTTCTTCTTTATCAAACTGCCTTAATCAAAATTTTTAATGTAAAATTAACAAATTAACACAATTTATTTTGAATTCTAGAAATGCAACCAGGAGTTGTTTTGGCATTTATTCGCCGTAAGCAGAAAAGATTAAAAACATATTCTCTGCGCACTCAAATTATCGCCAGCATCGCATTGCTTACGATTCTAAGTGTAACAATCGTTGGATTAACCGCCTTATGGATAAATTACAGATACCTGGATAATGCCAAACGACAGCAAAGCTTATCGATGGTTAGCTCATTCTATCAGGCACAAGAAAATAAACTTGCTGACCTGGTTGTATTAACCTCCGTCAATCTGGCATTTGATGGTGAAGATAAATTGTATGATCCCAATTTACTTCAAGATTATTTAACTCAAGTTCATACCGGGATGCCAAAAATTGACACGATGGTTGTGTGTGACGACCTAGGGAACCTGATATCATTTTCAGGCAATACGCTTCCTACTAATAACTGTAATCTAAAAACGAACCCGATTTATATTACCTCAATAAATAATGGACAGAGACAGGTGTGGTTGCTTCGTGGGCGAAAAATTCTTGAAGGCAATCCTGAATCACCCATGATCGTCCTGGGTATACAACTTGATGATGATTTACTAATGGAAATGTGCAGCACCTGCGATCTATATCATTCAATCCTCTACAAAGAAGAGGTGATCGTAAATAGTTTTGGAAGTAGGTTTTCAGAAAAAACAAATTTACGTGCACTGCCTTCCAGATTTTCTGATATCGAGTTCCAGGAATCCTACATGATGGGTGGCCATGTTTATTACATATCCTATTTCCCATTAAACAGTAACGATCTTAAGGTAGAAGTTGCTCTGGACATAACCAGCATCCAGCAAGATCAACGACAACAAGAATTATTTTTATCAATTGTGATTCTTTTCGTGGTATTAATATCAATCATATTTGGAGCATTTCTCGCCCAAATCATTCAACGGCCAATTTCTCAATTGGTGAAAGCCACAAATCAATACGAACATTTAGACCTCTCGGAACCGATCATAATTAAAACAAAACTTCAGGAAGTAATCGAACTTTCTCAGGTTCTGGAGAACTCGCGAGTCAGAATTGAAAATGCTCTTTCATCCTTACAAAAAGAAAAACAGTGGAGTGATTTACTGCTTGAATCAATTGTCGAAGGCATTATTATTCTGGATAAAGATTGTATCGACTATTTTAGCCCAGGCGCAGAACGGATCACCGGATTCAGGGAAGAAAATGTCCTCGGTAAATCAATCAACTTGGTTCTGGTAGCCTCTGACCAATCCAGTTCATTTATTGACCTTTTACCACCGCAAGGCGAAAAGTTGCGCTCAAAATTTAAATTCAACAATACTGAAGATCGAATTTTGGCAATTACACATGCCAAACTTCCAGCAAATGGTTCGAGCAATACAAAAACTGTTTTAGTTTTACGAGACGTAAATAAAGAAGAAGCATTAAGTCACCTCTTAGGGTCTTTTCTGGGAAATATTACCCATGAATTTCGTACACCGCTCACTGCGTTATCTGCGTCTATTGAGATTTTAATGGATGAAATTGATGATTTAACTCCCTCCGAAACCCAAGAACTACTAAACTCAATCCACTTGAGCACATTGAATTTAGAAAATCTGATTGGAAATCTGTTAGAAGGATCGAGTATTGAAACAGGCCGATTTCATGTCAGCCCTTATCCAAACAATATAATCACTGTAATCAAAACAGCCTGTGACACAATGGATCCATTATTGAAGAAATATGGTCAAAAATTGTCGGTATCCTATCCAAAGGATTTGCCATTGGTCATGATTGATGGTAAAAGAATAAACCAGGTTTTATTGAATATGATTTCGAATGCCAGCAAGTATGGCCCAAGTGATGAAGTGATCGATTTAACCGTAACGTTATTGGAAAATTTTATTGAAGTTAGTATCAGCGATCGTGGAGAAGGAGTACCCGAAGCTTACAGAAGTAAAATTTTCTCAGGGTTTGTACTCAACAATGAGTACGGAAGAATGCAAAAAGGATCGGGGCTGGGTTTATCAGTATCACAGGCAATTATCAAAGCCCAAGGTGGTCAAGTTGGTGTCAGAGATCGAAAAGGTGGTGGATCAGAATTCTGGTTTACCGTTCCAATCACGGGTGAGGCATGAAAGCATTAATTGTTGATGATGATCGAACTCTGGCAGACGTGATCGCCTTTACTTTCAAACGCGAAGGATTTGAAGTAATTCTTGCTGAAGACGGTGAATCCGCCTATCGCAGATGGCAAGATGACAACCCCGATCTTATCATTCTGGATGTCAATTTACCAAAAGAGGATGGTTTTACGGTTTGCAAGAGAATCCGCGAACAATCTGATATTCCTATTATCCTACTAACGGTTCGCAGCGACGAAGAAGATATATTAGGTGGTTTTCATCTTGGCGCAGATGATTACATCACGAAACCCTTCAGCCCCCGACAATTGATGGCCCGCGTAAAAGCTGTAATGCGTCGAGCAAAAAAGAAAAACCCGGCAACGGTTAGGGAATGGAAAAACATTTCGTTATTTCTCAACCGTCACGAATTAAAAATCGGTGAATTTCCATCTGTCCAACTATCTGGACTAGAACTTCGTATGATGGATTGTCTCATGATCAATGTTGGGCAAATAGTGACCCCAGATATTATCATTGATCATGTTTGGGGACCTAATGGGGGCGATATGGATATGGTAAGGCAATTAATCCACCGTTTGCGAGTAAAAATAGATAAAGAATTTCCAAACCAAGTGAGCATCAATAATGTTCCTGGTCTGGGTTATGAACTAAGATTGTCAGAAGATAAAAAATAAATATTTGTACTATTTTTCACATTGTCACACAATTGTCACACGCCTATAACGGGGTTTGTTATATCCATATCTTAGAATATGGATAAGAAAAATTAATTACTTGTAATAGTAATAAGTAATAAATTGATTTGAATCGAGGTGTGTGATGTTTTATTTCGTAGTTGGTCTGGTTGTAGTAGGTTACTTGATATTTATCGGTTTATTGAAAATTAATGTTAAACCCCTAAAGATATCATGCCCCTGCACTTTTGTTGCAGCAACTGCAATATCCGTAGTTCTATATATGACGGATCATGCAGCATTAGCCTGGATAGTTTTCTTCCTCGGCTTGTACTTACTCTCCATAACATTATTGGCTATTCGTAAATCAAATCTACAACAACTTTCTTCTGCTGGAACTGTAAAACAATAATAGGGGGCATCCTCCTGTTCCAAGCTTAATTTCATAAAGGACTATTATGAAAAAACAACGATTATTTAATGATTCGTTCTACTTCATCCTGGCTGTATTTATTTGTGGTTTCTTTCTTCTATTATCACCACAGACGGCCCTGGCTGAAGCATTACCAATTAATCCTCAGGAAACGACACCAGATGTTGCAGATTGCTTGAGTTGTCATGCACAACCTGACTGGGAAATGTCCTTACCAAGCGGAGATATTCTCAATTTATCACTTGATTACAATGTATTTCGTCAATCCGTACATAAGGACATGCAATGTGTTGAATGCCATGTTGGGTATGATAAGTTCCCTGCGCCACACAATAAAATTACCGCTAAAGACAAGCGGGAATATATGGTCAGCTATCATGACACCTGTCAAAAATGTCATAAAGAGCAATTCGCGCTTGTAACTGATAGTGTCCATGACCAACTATTTTTTGAAGGTAATTTAGACACCCCGCTTTGTGCAGATTGTCATCAACCCCATAGTCAAACCCATATTGATCATTTAGATGTACTACCAGAAAATGGATCAATAAGCTGGCAAGCCCAAATGTGCGCAGATTGCCACCAGGTTGCATTTGATGAATACAAATCAAGTGTACATGGACAAGGGCTGCTATCAGGAGAAAACCAGGACATGCCTGATTGTGTTGACTGTCATAATGTTCATGCAATTTGCGACCCGTCTCTGGCAAAATTTAGAAAAACATCTGTTGGGACATGTGCCAACTGCCATACAGATTCCGAAGTGATGCAGAAATACGGTTTAGAGACGAATGTTCTCGATACTTATATGGTATTTCATGGCACAACCATCACCTTGCTGGAAGATTATGACCCCGATTCCCTGACCAATAAACCTACCTGCTACGATTGTCATGGTATTCATAAAGTGGGTAACGAAACACCGCCAACCATTGAAGCAAATATTTCAGCCATGACCCTATACCCGAATGTTGAAGTAAAACAGGCGGGACCTCCGGTTGAGAATGTAGGAATCACAGGCGTTATGATCGGCATCTTAATCGGTAGTATTGGTGCGCTCACAATCAATCAATTAGTCAAAGAACGAAAACAAGATCTCTTTGAAGAGTAGAAAGAGAAGGTAGATGATGACAATGGACAGAAGAGAATTCTTAAAATCAACTGGGATGGGTCTGGCTGGTCTGATGGTGATGCCAGAAATCACCTCCCCCACACACACTGCCAGTGATGATGCATACGGAATTTTGTATGATGCAAAAGCTTGTATCGGCTGCCGAGAGTGTGAAACCGCCTGTAAAGGCAGACGAGATTTACCTGCCGTAAATGAACCGGAACTGGATGCAGACACATGGACGATCATTAAACTGTATCAGGAAGAAGAGAATCAACACATTTACTCGTTTATCAAACGTAATTGTATGCATTGTGTGGATCCAGCCTGCGTTTCTGCTTGTCCGGTAGGTGCAATGCAAAAAACACCAGAAGGGCCGGTTATTTACGATGAAACAATTTGTATTGGTTGTCGTTATTGTATGGCTGCATGTCCTTTTGATGTGCCAAAGTATGAGTGGGAAGAAGTATTTCCACGTATTCAGAAATGTGATATGTGCACAGATCGAATAGCCGAAGGAGATCAACCAGCCTGCGTGGAAGCGTGCAAGATTGGTGCCTTGAAATTTGGCAAACGCTCTGAATTATTAACAGAGGCGCATGAAAGAATTGATAATAATCCTACAGAGTATGTTGATAAAGTTTATGGAGAAAACGAAGTTGGTGGAACTTCAGTATTGATAATTTCAAAAATTTCTCACGAGAAATTGGGGTTACCAGTCCTCACCAGCAGTTCTTTACCTTCACTAACCTGGCCCTGGATGAAAGCAGTTCCAAGTGTCGCAGTCGTGGTGGCAAGTTTAATGACATTCCTTTATTGGATAACCGGACGTAAACTAAAAGATGCAGTTCAGGAGGAGATTAGCAATGACAGCAATCAGTCATAGGAAAGAATCTCAACAATTGGGTGTAGGCACATTGGTGCTGGGCTTCCTATCACTTCTAGGTTTGGTCCTGGTTGTGTATCGTTGGATTGTCGGATTAGGAGCAACCACTGGTTTAACGGATGGTCGTGGTTGGGGTATTTGGATCAGCTTTGATGTACTTTGTGGCATCGCTTTGGCCGCTGGTGCATTTTGTATCGCAGGAACGGTTTATATCTTACATATTAAAGAATTTTATCCCATTCTGCGCCCGACAGTCTTAACCGGTTTCTTAGGTTATGCGCTGGCAGCGTTTGCTATTTCCGTTGATCTCGGATTTCCTCACAGAATTTATTATATGCTCTACAACTGGAACATCCATTCGCCCCTATTTGAAGTTGGTTGGTGTGTGATGATTTATGCAACGGTACTTGCTTTGGAATTATCGCCGATTGTCTTTGAG
Organism: uncultured Anaerolineaceae bacterium; assembly: GCA_942491385.1. Classification (GTDB taxonomy): domain Bacteria; phylum Chloroflexota; class Anaerolineae; order Anaerolineales; family Anaerolineaceae; genus UBA6170. The sequence goes on from CALOAF010000002.1 coordinate 238,160, forward strand.
CGCTTCAATATGAAAGCCCCATTGAAAATCATACGTGCCATCACCATACCATTGGTCATATTAGGGATTGTTCTTTCCACAATGCATCAGTCTTCCCTAGGGACATTGTTTGTGCTGATGCCTCATCGGGTACATCCGCTCTGGTACTCCAGCATTATGCCAATTCTATTCTTCGTATCTGCAATTGCAGCCGGCTTGGGTATGGTTATTGTTGAATCAACCTGGAGCTTTTTCGGAATGAAACACAAACTGGAAACCGAATTGCTGGCAAAAATTGCCCGAATAATACCAATTGTGTTGGCAATCTATGCAATCGCCAGATTCACTGAATTAATTATCAGCGGTAATAGTGTTTATCTATTTACAGGTGATAAGTATTCCATTTTGTTTTGGAGTGAAATCTTGATTAATGTTTTACTCCCCATTGTTCTCTTTTCCCTGCCAGGTGTACGAAAAAAACCTATGCAAATGTTTACCACAGCACTTCTGGTCGTATTCGGATTGCTCTTGAATCGGTTCAATGTAAGTCTGGTTGCATTTGCTGCTGGTGCGTATGCGCCAACTTGGCTTGAGATCTTTGTCACCATTGGTATGGTCAGTATTGGAGCATTTGTTTTCGTATTGGTATCACGTTATTTACCAGTTTTTTCTCATCCAGTACACGAAGAATCCAAAGAACACAATGCTCCAACAAAAGATATCGTTGATTTGGAACCTGCACATTCTCCAGTTCCTTACACCAGCGCGCAGAACTAGAAAGAAGATTTCGATCGTATCTCTAAATCGAGACAAAAATGAAAACCTTGATCGTTGAAGACGATAAAACATTAGCTGACATTCTAGCCTTTACGTTTGTGCGGGAGGGATTTGAGGTTATTCAAGCATTTACCGGGTCTGATGCTTTGACACTTTGGAATAAAGAACAGCCTGACCTGATGCTTTTGGATGTCAATATTCCCTTTCCGGATGGTTTCAGCGTCTGCGAAACCATCCGGAAGGATTGGGATACGCCGATCATCTTTTTAACAGTACGAGATAGTGAAGAAGATATTATTCATGGATTGGATATAGGCGCAGACGACTATATTTCTAAACCTTTCAGTCCCCGACAGTTAATGGCAAGAGTAGATGCAGTACTGCGACGATCCTGCAATCAGATAATTGTGGATCATTTACAGGTAGGCGTAGTCTATCTTGATTTGGAACAAAAAGTGATTACAATTCCTCATCAAGAACCGATTTCTTTATCTGACTCGGAATGTCGTTTTATTCATTGCATAATGCGTTATGCTGGTCAAGTTGTAACCAGTCAGATTTTGATCAATTGTATTTGGGGGTCAGGAAATGGCAATAAAGAGATGCTTCGGCAAATGGTGCATCGATTAAGAAAAAAGCTTGAACCGATGGAAGAAAAAAAACCAATAATCGAAACAGTGACAGGTGTTGGTTATTGTTTCTGTCAGTAATTATTTCGGTTCATGAAATTTTCAATGGCAGCTTTGCAATTTCTCTTAACCAATTTCTAACATTTTCAGGTTTTTCTAAATAATAAGTCGCTTGCGTTTCTCTTTCTCTTTCAGAAACCAAGATACCCAAGCCACCCAGCTCTCGAACTTTTTTAAATGCATTCTCATCGCGCGGGTCATCACCCAGAAAAATTGGTAATGCATTTTCAAACTTTTCTTTATCCAGAATAAACTTCACTGCCAGCCCTTTATCTGCTGTAGGTGGACATATTTCGATAAAGTTATGGGTATCCTGCAAATGGAAACCTTGGGGCACATCGATTAATTTCGCTTTTTTCAGAATTGTGTCTACTTCTTGCTTGTCTAATCCATTTGCATGAATAGCCAGTGATAAGCCTTTGTCTTCCAGATAGAACCCTTCTCTACCTATAATTAACTCCTGCCAATAGGGTTTAAGATCTTCTAATCCAGGCCTGAGTTTGTCAAATTCCAATGAATGGACTTCATTTCCATTCGGATCCATCATCTCAATTCCGTAACTCCCGGCGAGCCAGACGCCGGGCACTGGGACTAGAGCACGAATATGGCCCAATTTTCTTCCACTGATAATTGCCAACCGAATATTCTTCTGTTGATTAACTACATTCAGAAGTCTAATTAATTCATCATCGGGCAATATCACATCCGGATTCGGCGCAAATTTTGCCAAGGTGCCGTCATAGTCGAGAAAAAGGAATGTTTTTTCTTTATTAAATTTATTCAATAATTGGCTTAAAAAAGGGCTTTTCTGCATGTTTTCTTCCACAATATTCAGGGATGAATGATCCTTATTTTGTGAGTCTTCATCATTCATCACTTGGTCTTATTCAATCTATTTTTCTTTGTTCTTTTCGTGATGGTGTTTACAACTTCTAATTGTGATTTAAGCCAGAAATTGATATCCTCTTCGCGAACAATCCTTCTGAGCACCTCTACATGTTTTTTCTTTTCCTGCGTATCCATGCTGAGAGCTTTATGGATAGCCATTTGAGTTTCAAAAATATCAACTGGAGAAATGACAATTGCTCCTTTATGCAATTGCTGGCGAGCGCCAGCCCGTTCTGACAGAATTAATACACCATCTTTTTGATTGACAATCGGGCCTTCCTTGGCAACCAAATTCATGCCATCAGAAATTGAATTAACCAACAAAACATCATACATTTTCATCGCAGCAACTGCTCTTGGATAATTTTCTCCAACCAAAAGTCTGATGGGTTCCCAGTCACTACTGCCATAATGTGCGTTAATTCTTCCAACCGTTACCATAATTTCATCCAGATAATTCTGATATTCTTCCACACCTACTCTTGATGGAATCAGGTATGCCATAAATACCAACTTTCCACGGTATTCAGGGTGATTTTCCAGTAGGGATTCATACGCTTGAAATCCTCTGATGATATTTTTGCTGGGTTCAAGTCGATCCACACGCAAAATCATTTTTTTATCGATGACCTGCCGTGAAATTTCTTGTTGATAAACGCTGACTTCTTCGGTGTCTGCCATCGCTTCTAACGCGCTCACATCAATAGAAATGGGGAAATCGTGAATGATTGTGTCATGACTGCGGTAGCGTACTCTACGAATACGATACTTGACGATTGCCTTAGGAAGGTAATTCTCACAGGTGCGAATAAAATTCAATCCATCCTCGCTGGTCTGGAACCCCATTAAATCGACCGCAGCCAATCCATCCAGCATTTCTTGTCGCATCCTGGCCGGTAATATCCCCCAATATTCTGGTCCGGGCCAGGGAATGTGCACAAAAAGTGAAATGGTAACGTCCTGGCCACGTAAATATTTTTTAAGGTAGCGTGCCGTCAGGTAAAGATGGTAATCCTGTAGCATGATCAGCACAGGTTTTTCCTTCTGACGTACAATTTCAGCTATTTCTTTGGCAAATTGGAGATTCACAGCCTTATAACCATTGTCCCAGGCTTCCCAGGTATTTTGATCGATAATCGGCGAGCGTGGCACATCCCACATGGAGTGTTGTAGAAACCATAATAATGGGTTTGAGATTTGATTATAATAACCATCATAGGCTTGTGGATCAGGATTGATAAAGTGCACACTCAAGTTGCAATCATTATCCTCGAGACAAATCTGACCTTGTTTCCATTCTGCGTCTTCAGCACTCATCGCGCAGGCAAACCAGGTTAATTTTGTAAAATTTGCCAAACCCGTTAATGCTGTAACCAACCCCCCACTTCCTCTTTTGAACACGAAATCTCCTTGATCATCTCTGGTTATGGTGACTGGGCCTCGATTTGAGACGATGATGATCTCTGAAAAGTGATCTGCTTGTAAAGAATTTTTCAATTCCATTTTTTTCTCCTCTAATTTCGAGCAATACGATCCCTCACAAGCTTTGATATTGTTATCTTGATTCACAGCTCAAATCGGCGTTCTAGAAAAAAAGAATATTGAATTCAAGTAGTTCAGTGCCTGTGAGTGAGGATCGTTGATTAATCCTATTTTTTCATCAATTGTTCGTTCTCATCTAAAACAAGATCCAATCAAAAAATCCCCATTTCTCCAATGATTGCTCTCAATGATTATAACACACGCAAAAAGATCCTTTGAGTGCTTTTACTGCAAGGAAAAAATATCTATACGCAACTTTTTTTCATATTAATTAACCGCCGGACATTGCCCCCACGATTCGAAAGACTTCTTTTCCTTCTAAAACTTCTGCAGGTAAAAGTGTATCAGTGGGTAATAGGGATAGATCCTGCCCACAAGCGAAATATCTCAAATATGGTCTGCGTTCTTTCGTTTCATGATCTCGAATTGTACCCATAAACATAGGAAACTTTTCTTCAATTGCATCCAATAGCAATGAGATCGTGACTACTCCTGAAATATCCAATTGAATCTCCCGACCCACGCTGGCAAGCCTTTGTAAATATGTCGGCAAAATAACCCGAATCATGGCAGAACTTGTACCTCTACGGATAATACTGCAGGCAAATTGTGGGTAATTGTCTGCCAGGAATCACCTGAATCAGAGGATACATACAACTGGCCACCGGTTGTGCCAAAATAAACACCACAAGTATCGAGTGTATCAACTGCCATGGCACTCCGCAAAATATTCACATAGCAATCTTTTTGCGGTAGTCCTTTTGTCAATTCTTCCCAATCATTTCCGCCAGTGCGACTACGATAAACTCTTAGTTTTCCTTCTGGCGGATAATGTTCTAGATCACTTTTTATGGGAATAACATAAATGGTTTCAGGTTCGTGAGCATGCACAGCGATGGGAAAACCAAAATCGCTGGGCAGATTATCACTCACTTCATACCAATCATCCCCGGCGTTATCACTTCGCATCACATCCCAATGCTTCTGCATGAACAATACATTCGGATTGGAAGGGTGCATGGCTATACTATGAACACAATGGCCAACTTCAGCAGCTGAATCAGGCAATTCATAATCAGATTTTAGGCCATGATTGATTCCCTTCCAGCTCACTCCACCATCATCTGTTCGAAAGACACCTGCAGCCGAGATAGCCACAAAAATTTGATCAGGATTATTTGGATTAATCAGAATAGTATGCAATCCCATTCCTCCAGCTCCTGGCATCCACAAATTGGGGTGAATTTTTCGTAAACTGGACAACTCCTGCCAGGTCTTACCTCCATCGCTGGATTTAAATAATGCAGCATCCTCTGCCCCGGCAAAAACAGTATCTTTTTCAATTGGTGATGGTTCAAAAACCCAAATCCTTCTAAATTTCCATGGAATCTGACCACCACTGAAATCCTGATGGGTTCCTATCTCACCTTCATATTCAAACTTGTTACCAATTGTCTCCCAGGTCTCACCACCATCATTGGTTCGATGATTAACTTGTCCAAACCAATCGCTAGCCTGGGAAGCATAGATTCTCTGCGGGTCTACGGTAGAACCCTTGATATGAAAGATTTCAAGTCCAGCGAATAATGGACCTTTAATCTCCCAATTTTCTCTTTTTTCATCTGAGGTGAAGATAAATCCACCTTTACGAGTGCCAACCAAAACTCGGACGCTGCTCATTAATTTCTCCTTTTATCGCTAGAAATGCTATTTTCTCAATTTTGTGGAATACACACTAATTACACAATTAGTCATCATTTCATAACTAGATTGTAGCAATTCGGATATATATTGTCAAATTATTATTTCCTTCTCAAAAGCTATCATACTAACTTTCTTTTCAATCCTTTTTTGTTATAATTTTTTTATCAAATCAACAAAAAAGAGGTGACCATGAAACCGACCAGAATCAAAATTTTTATCGCAATTATTTTCTTAGTATTTGTCTCTTTAGCCTGTGAAGCGAGTGTCAGCACGGCAAATATTACTGATGCCTATTTGACAACGAACGAACTTAAATCCGGGGAAACGGATTCTTTTTCCAATGACCAGGCATTCTTTTGTATTGTGGAAGTCTCGAATGCTCCCGATGACACAACCTTAAAAGCGGTCTGGACTGCTGTGGATATTGAAGGAGTAGAACCTAATTATTTAATTGATGATGTTGAAATAACAACTGACGGTAAAAATGAATTCACTTTTGACCTGAAAAATGATAATTTATGGCCTGCAGGCACCTATAAGGTAGAGATCTATATGAATGGAGATTTAGAAAAGACGCTGGAATTCTCAGTTCAATAAATCGGAGATGAATAAATAAAAAGCCTTCAACCGTCGTCCGGATGAAGGCTTTTTTGATACAACAAATTATTTACGGCTCTAATCAATTCAGCATTATTCGTTCACTGGATTATATATTCTCTCTACCCTCGAATTAATCTGACAGGTCACCTCATAAGTGATCGTATTTAATTTTTTTGCCCATTCGTAACAGCTGATTTCCTCATCTCCGCTCTTGCCAATTAGAACCACTTCATCGCCAATCTGAACATCGGTTTCCGGTCCTAGATTTACCATTGTCTGGTCCATGCAAACACGGCCAATGATCGGGTAGGACTTACCATTAATCAGTACCCGTCCCATATTCGAAAATAAACGATTGAGCCCATCCGCATAGCCTGCGGGAATGGTTGCAATCCAGGTGTCTTCCGGGGATGTCCATGTGCGACCATAACCAATACTGGTGCCGGCGGAGATTTTCTTAAGGAAAGAAACCCGGGTCATAAAACTCAAACCAGGCTTAAGCGGAATACTTTGTGGAGTAACATCCCCCGGATAAAACCCATAAATCATAATGCCGGGTCTAACCATATCCAACCAGGCAGATGGGTGACCTAACACTGCCCCAGAATTGGAGCAATGAGCCAGTTTCAATTTTCTGCCAATTCGTTGATTAACTTGTTCGATGATTTCTTTAAACTTGTGGATTTGGCATTGAGTGTAGGTTGGATCATTGTCATCACTGACAGGCAGATGTGTGAATATGCCTTCCAGCTGCAAATGAGGACAAGCCCCTTCGATGAATTCAGCTAGAAATTCAGCCTCGCTGGTTGAAACACCAATCCGTCCCATCCCTGTGTCAACTTTCAAATGCACATTCACATTCAATCCTAATCCTGTGCATATTTTTTCCAATGCGACGATATTTTCTTTTTCACATACTGTCAACGTCAGAAGGTTCGTTACAGCTTTTTCCATTTCATCAGGAAAAGACGGGCTGAATTTGAGAATAGGCAATCGAATACCTGCTTCTCTCAACTGAATTCCCTCTGGGACTGTTGCTACACCCAGCCAATCCACCCCAATTCTCTCAGCCAGGCGGGAGACGGCCACTGCCCCGTGACCATAGCCGTTGGCTTTGACAGCAATTAATATTTTTCTATCAGGACCTACTTTTTGTCGAATACCCTCAATATTAGATCGGATATTATCAAGATGGATACGTGCAATGGTTTGATACAACATGCTACCTTCTTAATCAGCCGTTCAATAATTGATAATGGTCAGTATATCATTTTTATAATATTTAACTCACTCATCTATAACAACATTTTGAACATAGGGAGAAGTTGCAGCAGCCAATAAGGCACCATACCCAGGCAGGAAAGAAATTTCACAACCCAGACATATTTTTTCTTGCGCCTCTTCAACATCCAGGATCAAGTGATCACTGCTGCCACCCAGCACTATAATGCCTGGATCTTCCGGTGTAATTCCATCCACAACAACATCTTGACGACCAATGTTGCAAATTGCCCGCCGGCGAATGCCACGATCCACAAAATCTACATGTTCGCCAAAAGCGTCCTGTCCACGTTCTCCTATTGGAATAGATGGTTTAGGTTCAATTTCAACCACTTCTGCCACCACCCGGAAGGTATCCTGATGTAATCCTGGCCAGGGACTACGATCAATCACGTTTCTACCCAGTAGGATTGTTTCACCAATGCGATAATGGTTGATCTCCTTTGGCATTTCCCCATTAAACAAAACAGGTAAACTAGCACTATTCGCCCCTGAGAGAACCGGAAGTTCAAGACCCGTCACTCTGGTACATTCATCACGAATATCTACCAACATTTGCATGTTTTCATGATTTGGGATTACGCCTCCATAACAAGCCAGGTTACAACCCAGCCCTACCACTTCAACATTTGGAAGATTCGCCATGCCTTTAACGACCTCATTAACATGGTCTGGCCACACACCTTCCCTCAAGTCCCCAATATCAACCATGACTATGACTTTATGAATTACATTAAAGAAGTGTGCCGCTTCAGAGAGTTTTTTTACGGTAAAGACTGAAGAATTCAATGAGTAATCGGCACAGCGCACAATATCTGCGACACGATTGGGAGCAGGGATGCGTAACAACATGAGCGGAAGATTCATGCCTGTCCCCACCAGAGATTGGAGATTAAGAATCCTTGAATCTGCAATCATGTCAGCCCCTCCAGCACGTAAAGCCCTGACCACCGCTGGATTAGCACGGGTAACTTTCGTAATACAAGCAACTTCTGCACCTGAAGCATGGATCATGTCAACAATTGCTCTGGTATTTTCTTCAATTTTTTTGGTAAAAATTTCTAGTCTCGGCGTTCGGATATACATAATAAGCTCCTGATTGATGTACGATCAATCCACTTTATCATTCTGCAACACATTATTATTTTTTATCGAATCTACCCATTTACGAAAAGTTAGTTTCACTTCCTCAGGATAAACTTGTGCCAGCGTACCCAGGGCAGAAAACCGATATTCTTTATCCAGTATTATGTATGCCTCAGATGAAGGCAACAGATATTTTCCCGCACCTGTACAGACACTGCGAAGAATTTCTTCCCCACCATCTACCAGGGTAAGCGCTCCCCCAGTTCCAATCACCCATTTGATCGCCGTCAGATCTTTCCCTTTCACAATTTGCTTTTTCCCGGATGGCGTATAAAAGTCGCTGATGATTCCTGCATGTCGCCGCATAGCTGTATCGACTGCACGGGAGCATAGCCAATGTGTAAGTTCTTTCTGTTTACCTGTGGTGGGTATTGGTACAAGATTTGAGATGTTTTCATTCCATTGCGGATCGTTTTCATTTTCAATAATGTTATGCGCATTCACAAACACACCCAAATCACCTTCTACTGTTCTTTTTGCATACGGTTCAGGTTCGATCAACCGCGAAGCCCATTCCAGGCTACCATGGGTGACGCTGTGAACATCAGTAGTAGCTCCACCAACATCGAATATCAGACAATCGCCCATCTCTTCGGCAAACAATTCTGCTGCGTTGAGTACAGCACCAGGAGTCGGTAGGATTCCCCATTGGGTGAGCTCAGCCAACCTTGCCATTCCTGGAGCATGAATAATGTGCTTATTAAACAAATCGTGAATGACCTTTCTCACTGGTTCAATATTTAGCACATCTACATCGGGAAACACATTGGCGACCTGCAAAGTTTCAATACCCGCCTTTTCAAAAATCATTTGAATTGGTTTGCGAATAGCAGCATTGCCTGCGTAAAGTACTGGAACGTTTAGATGCAAAGACGCAATTTTTTCAGCATTCCTCAGAACAATTTCTTTTTCACCATAATCAACACCTCCCGCTAACAGGATGATGTTGGGATTTATTTCCTGAATTTCTTCTAAATCAAACTCGTCAAGTTTACCAGCTGTCACCATTTTGACAATGCCACCAGCCCCTAACGCCGCTTCTCTGGCAGCTCTGGCGGTCATGGAATAAGTCAATCCATGTACGGTCATTCGCAATCCACCCGCAGCAGAGCTGTTGACAAATGTTTCCGGATGATTGATCTTGCCTGGGAAGTGTGTTTTTAACGCCTCCAGCGCTTGATCTACCCCCAGTCCCACATCTCCTTGCGAAATACTGGTAGCAGCAAATCCCTGAGCCAGATGTTGAAAACTACCATCTTCAAGTCTCTCAAAACCATTCACTTTTGTAATGGTAGATCCAACTTCAATGGTTAAGATTGACAATTCCTGTATCACAGAAACACCTGCTCTCAGATCTGAGCTCTTGATTTTAAGACTTTGACCATAGCATTCACCACCTGGATACCCTTTGTACCACGGCCAAAGGTTGCATCCAAACCGGTTTCTTTTGCCATTTCACGATTTACTTGGGTGCCCCCGGCAATCAGAATGAGTTTGTCTCGAATTCCTTTTTCTTTGCAGATTTCAACCAACTTTTTCATTTGCATACGATGAATATCATTATGACTAATAATGGTGGAAATCAAAATCGCCTGTGCTCCGGTTTCTATGGCAGCGTCCACCAGTTTGGATAACGGAACGGAGGTGCCAAGATAATGATACTTAACACCATATTTTTCAATACCTCCATGCTTGATATCCAGGATCTCACGCAATCCGACACTATGTTCGTCCTCGCCAACTGTTCCAGCCACGACCCGGAGACCAACTTTCTTAACCGCTTCCCGTAATTCGTCTTCAGGAAGGATCACTTCCTTTTCAGGAACTTTTAGTGTGGTTACATCAATGTCAAAAGCAACTTTCCCTTTGACCTCCACAAAACAACCTTCTGCCGGATGCATGATCATTATATTGATGACTTGCGGGTCAACCAATCCCATTTTCTTCGCCATTTCTACCCCATAAACCCCAGCCATCTCTTCGGGTAAAGGCACAAAGAATTGAGTCAGGATCACTCCATCACCAGCCCATTCTGTTTCAGGTTTGATGAGATTCCCTTTTCGATACGGGTATGTGGCTTCTAGTCGTTTATCACAGTTATCCTCAGGATCTAGTTCATCAATGTATACAATTTTCTCAGGCTTACACAAGGTACAACCATTGATGGGATCGCAGGCATTTTGAATTCCATCTGGCAAGTGATTCTCGCCAAAATGACTGCAAACTGGCGCATAATAATCTGCGTCCCGTTCCACAATAGAGTCAGCAGCAACACCACCAGCCCCACTTCGAGCAATTCCATCCCCGTTTCTTTCAGGGTATTTGGCAGAATCAACAAAGAATCCTTTTTCCACTGCGGCAAAATAACCACCTGTCTCTATGACTTCTTCGAGAAAAGCTACTGCTCTTTCCTTTAAATCTCTCACCATTTCACCTAATGGGCCCTGATGATTGAGCGTGACCAATTGTTTGATTCCGTCCAACGCTGACCAGGTTTGTTTTACAGTTTGGACCCCACGAATATTGTTGTAATGCCAGGGAACATTGCGACCCTCATCCGGGGTGATGGTGCTTTGAATATCAGCACTGGTCAGCATTGATATCATCGTATCAATGGTGTGCGTGCGAATTGCTTCTTCAATATCAGCTTCAATATAACGGGTATTTTGCTGAGCTCTCATTTTAAAATCGGAGAAGAAATCTCGCAGCGCCACTGCATAAGGCAGATCAAACCATAATTTCGGAGCGGGTGGAGAATTTGGGGGCACTGTGGATAATCCGATCAAGTCTTTTTTCATTCCAACCGCCACGGAGAAGGCACAATTAATCCCATGCTGCACCATCAACTCAGGCATCACTAACCAACCAGCTTTCGCGGTTGCATTGGCATTGTGCGCGCCATCAATCTGGAAGATTACTGCATCATTCATCAAGCGTTTAGCTTCCGCTGCATCTACAAATGATCGGTACATATTGACATTACGGTACAGTACGTTATATTGAGGATCTTGATGAGCACCGTTAATGCCCTCTTCGGCAAACAATACCGCCACCTCTGGACCAGCTACACCAGACACATAACTATGGAAATTGATTGGACGGCCGACTTCTTCTTCAATTAGATCACAGGCTTTGCGACTGGCACGAATTTGTTTCCGGGTTATGGGTACACCACCAATTCCTTCCGGCGTTCCTTCCAGCAGTCCATCGATATGGCTCTGACCTGTGGTGCGGATGACCATGATATGATCAGCCCCATGCCAGGCTGCCATGCGCATACGGCGCAAATCATCTTCAAACCGGCCTGATGCAATCTCTGTTGTCACCACGCAATTGGGCTGGGGATCAATAAAATCAAAATATTTTGATGCAGGCAAACCAATGCTATTTTTTAACGGTTCAGACATATCATGAAAGTGAAATGGACCCATGTCAACTCCCTCAGGAGGGATATTACGCCATGTCCAGCCTTTACGAGGGGGACGGTAGTTTTCGAGACCCTCAAGGATCATTTCAATATCAAGTTTTTTCTTTGGATCGAGTGAATTCTTCTGTTTCATCGCTTAATTCTCTTTTTCAATCGGGAATAAACCTTGCAGTACATCTTTATTTTCCAGGATGGCTGCTGCTGCATCCCTCACACTCTTTCCAGTTTTTTGAGAGAGCTTCAAAACGACATGGCCTGCACCTTTTCCTAGCAGACCAGCCTCGTATATTCGGTCAACCACTCCATGAGCGGAAATACTGTCTATCCCCATGCGCAACAAAACTGAACGTTCAATCGATGGCGATGTATGCGTTTGAGACAATTCGACAATTGGTGCAACGAGTTGGTCACACAATTGCCAGAATCTTTCTTTTAATTCCACATCGTTCATTAGGTTAAGCTCTGCCTGTCTTTTTTCAAAGCGTGCAATCCGATCGTCCGTCATTTATCCTCCTCTGCAATCCTATTCGTTCACTAAATTTAGGTTACTTGCTTTCTGACCCAATCAATATCTTTTTTAATATCGTCTACCAGAAATTGATAATCAAAATCGTCCCATTCAGATACCGGGTAATGGTTCACAGCATTTTTCAGGTAAGACGAACGTAATTTATCCATATCCTGCACCTTTCCCCAAACCTGCTCCAAATGCTCCGGAATAACAATGGTCTTTCCAGGAATATTATCTTTTGGATCTCCTCGTCTTACATCGATTCCATTTGCACGAGCAAATGCAAGCTGGCTGTTATGGTGTTTCCCGGCACCTGTATATTCGGTCTCCTGAACCACAACAATTTGATCACGATCCATTTGACGCGCCAGTGTGACTGCTGCTGTTAAACTGATATTACCTGCCGGACCCCGTTCCAAACCTTCCAATTTAGTGAGTAGTTCAGTCACATAAAAAACCTCACCCTGGGTGACCAGTTGATACTCATCCATATAGCGCAGACTACGGGCTGCATTGCGGGGCACATCCACCCTGTCCGGCCAGGTGGCAAAAGGGACTCCAAAGCCGGTATGACCAGTAGTAAATGACTTCTTATTAAAATCAGTGTCCGAGGCCATATGTAAACCACCCAGATCAACCGAACAGGCGACAATTCGGGTTTGGTCACAACCTGCTGCCAACAGACCACGGGCAGTCCCGGTCAGATTGCCGCCCCCCGCATGAGTGATCACGACAGCATCCGGCGCTTTCTGATATCGTTCGTGCACTTGATGGGAGATTTCCCAACCCAAAGTTTCTACACCACGAATTCCGAATGGTGTATAGAGGCTGGCATTAAAAAAACCGGTCTCTTCCAATGTTTTCAGGAGCATATAGAATAGTTCGGGACCGACACTTAACTTAAGTGTCTCGGCACCATAGGCTTCGCAGGCACGGCCCTTCTCAATAATCTCCGGTTGACCCACACCGCGGCTGTCAAACACTTCTTGAAGGATAATGCACTTCAATCCTCGTTGTGCCGCCTGAGAAGCCACAGCCGCACCATAATTGCCACTGGAGGCAGCAATCATGCCCTTATACCCCCTTTTTGAAGCTTCATAAGCACTGATGGAAGCTCGTCGTGCTTTAAAACTTCCAGAAGCATTGGCGGCTTCATCCTTGACCATAATCATGGCACCTTTTCCAGGATTTGAAAATTTACGAACTTCTTCCGTAAGCCTGCGCAATTCATAAAGCGGTGTATTGCCCACTTTGGTTTCCGCTTGAATTTTGGCGATCGTCTCAATGCTATACCCAGTGTCTTCCATTATTCGCTCAAAATCAAAGGCGATTGGACTGTGGATGTAGTCATTGAAATCAATCCCCAAAGAATCCTTCATGATGTCATTCTTCCTGGCTATGACTGCCTGATAGGACATATCTTTGGTCATCATTCAAACCCCTCCAGACCGATCGTCAATAACTCCGGCACAGTATCGCCAAAACTATGTGAATATCCAGGATTCACGACCAGAATTTTTCCTTCCAGTTCCCGACCAATCACAGTCTTTATTCGAGCTTCCTGGCCAGGCAATGCATCCTCTAATAAAAAACCTGACACATGCAGTATATATGGTACTTTACGGGTATCCTCTGGTAAGGAAGGTGCTCTTTCTTCAGGTGTCAACACAATTTGTTCAATTTCAACCCAGGTGCCTTTTATTATTTTTCCCATTATTTTTCCTTTTGAACCTAATCGATATCAGAAAGCACAGGTTCAATGGTGATCATTTTCTTCCTGTGCAATAGTGGTCTCAATCCTTTTTTCATTTACTCTCTAGACACGGCGGCTATAAGCACTCTCACCCATCAATGCGGCTGGAACCGGTAAATCAATCATTCTTTTCAAACCAGGTGTCGCTGCAACCACATGTGGGATCATATTGACCGCAATCCCCATTGTTGCCACACCCCCAGCAATTTCCGGTTTGATGGCCATATGGATTTCCGGCTTTCCGTAGATATTAATATAATCACCGGTATCTTGATCTTCCAAATGTGGATGGATCTGCTGCGGGTGAATGAGTTTTACAATCTCTTGATCACCACGGTACCCAATACCAATATGAGCACAACCTGCCACCATCCCTGGCTCTACTTTTACATGGGGTGTCTCCCGATACACTTTACTGATAATTGGCTCACGGCTTTCTTCAATCCTGTCAACTCCCAGACCTAATGCCTCACTGATCATGTGGATCGATTCAGGAAAACCGACATGCCCAACAATGGAGCCATCAGCTACACCTGTTCGGAATTCTTCCGGGGTGGAACCCACTCCCTGAGTCTTCATGACAGTCGGTCCATACGGGCTAAGGTCATTTACCCGAGATGCTTCGATTCTTTCAACGCTATGATTACCGCCAGTGAGAGTAACTACCAGTAAATCCAGAACATAACCAGGGTTTACACCAGTTCCGAGAACTGAAACACCAAATTCTTTTGCTAACACATCGATTTCTTTTCCTACATCAGGATTTTGCGCGTCAGGATCTGACATTTCTTCCGCAATGGAAATACAATTAATGCCAGCCCGAATAATTTTTCTCAAATCCGGCAGTTGCTCGTTCGTCCAGGAAGTTGTCGCCAGGATAACAATATCTACATCGTCCTGAATCAGCACATCTTCCGGATTGTTGGTAACCAGAACCCCCAGCTTTTTTCCAACATTGAGGACATCTCCCAAATCTTTGCCAACAAAATCTGGTCGCCCATCTACAGCAGCTACGATTTTTAGACCAGCTTTATCAAGCATTAAACGAGCCATACCACTACCCATTGCTCCCAAACCCCACTGAAGGACACGAATTGGTTTCATCACAGTCTCCTTAGAATTTTCACCCTTCAGACCACCAACCCTCTCTGGATGGCAGGAAAACTGGTACGTTTGAGATTATTGTAGCAAACCCTTTGTCATCTTACTAATTGACAAAAAGCACTTTTACGTCATAAAAGTACATATTTTTTATAAGCGAAGCGCCCTCTTTGTTTTGAGGTCTTTCAAGTTCGATAAATTCTTAGAACACCTGAAAGATAGCTCATCCTAAGTTGTTGTGCATTGTCTAAATCAAAGTGTTTTCTAATGGCAATATTTCCAAACGCACCTAATGTCCTACGGGAGGAGTGGCGCTCCACTCGAGACATGGGTTGCAAACCATGTACACGAAATTCTGGATATAACAACATTTAAGCATGTCAAATTATTGTTGCTGGCCAAATATGAAGAAATTGTTCAAACATTGGAAAGCCAGGCTCAAGAACGTGGACAGGAAATTACGTTGACTTTGATTGAGCTGGAAAAAATCGAAATAGAATTAATCGTTTTGAGTATCCGTGATGGCGGACACAATAACATCAAACAGGAATTAATGATTTTGCTAAAAAGATAGGTAGAACTAATTTTTACACCTATGATCAATGTATAGACGTTTTTGAGAGGATGGTTATAATGGAAAAAATAATTATTCCAACCACAATGCTGTTGCTTTTATCTGGTTGCGCACAACAACAAACTGGGTCAAAAGGATTGGCCTGGTGGGTTTGGTTGATCATCATTTTGATGTTAATAATAATTTTTTGGCTACTTTTCCGAAAAAAACCAGAAGATGAAATTAAATCCAGCACAAAAATTCCACAAAATCTTTCAACAAAAACGGATGATCTGGTTGTACCAGCCGTCAAAGAGGTTGTTGAGTCTGATGATTTAAAAATCATTGAAGGCATTGGACCTAAGATCAATTCAATATTAAAAAATGCTGGTGTTAATACATTCTCTCAATTATCAGAACTACAACCCGAAAAAATTATGGAAATTCTCACCGACGCTGGTATCCGTCTCGCTGATTCAACTACCTGGCCAGAACAAGCCCGGCTAGCAGCTCACAGGAAGATGGGTGAACTCCAGACCTATCAGGATTCCCTCAAAGGTGGTCGAGTCGTTTAAGAAAAAACTGTTTTCCAATATAACAAAACCCTTTCAAAAATGAGAGGAACAGGTTAACTCAAATTTGCCAAAATTTCTTTGGCTACCCGCATCCCTCCTAGCGCAACGGCAGCTGTAGATTGCCCCGGAAAAATCGAATCTCCTACCAACCATAAATTGTTCGCAATTTTGGGATGGAATGTCTCAAAGAGACTGGTTTGAGGGAATCCTCCCACCCAGCCATATTTTCTTCCAGTGAACCGTTTGAAAGTGATCGGTGTGCCAGGCATTAATAATTTGACTGCATTGTTGATATCAGGTAGCACTCGCGCTACCGAATCCAATAATTTTTCGGTCATCTCCAATTTTTGGGTTTCATACATCTGATCGTCGTTTTTAAACCAATGCCACCATTGTCCCAATTTTGTATGCGAACTAATCGTCAGTGCGCGTTGCCCATTCGGAGCGCGCTTTAAATCCCATTCCGGGCTGATTGAAATGAAGACACTGTTACCCTCTCCCAAAGGAAGTCTTTGGAGCACCTGATGATGTAGTGGATAATCTTTGGGAATGATGGATGAATCAATCCCCAGATATAACATAAATGCCCCCCAATTCTCCTCAGGAAAATTCGGAATTCTGGTTAATGATTTGGGTAAATTATCCTTCATCAATTTAGCCAGGTTCCAGGGGGTCAGATTAGCGATCACAATATCGGCCTGAAATTTTTCTTTTTTCTTCGTTTCAACATTGAAATTTAATTGGGAACCCGGGGAAATGCTCGTAACCTCCTGGCGGAAAATCACCTTGCCCCCATTGTTCTTAATTGCGCTCACGAGAATATTTGCCAGCGTTCCGATCCCATTTTCCAAATGCCCCACACCCCTTCTGGGTAAATCAAGGGCGGATGCAGAATATAATGCATTGGCATAATCACTTGTCGTTTGAGCAGAAATCAATAACTGAGCATCTAAAAACATCCTCAGGTTTTCAGGCAAATTTCTCAAATGGTTTGAAACTGGTCTGAAAACATCCATGCCCAAACCAGGACTGTTGGCAATAATCCTGCGATCTAATGAGGAAATTACAGAACCAGCATCTTTCAAAGACCTTACTGGCCAGGACGGTAACCTCAGTGCAAACTGCCACAGTAGATCAGCTGTTTTTTCCTGCCAACGAAAGAATTTCAACGATTTCTCGCCAAATGCTTCCCGATAATCTTCCCAGCGATTTTCTTCATTATGGCAAGCAATATCCTGTCCATTCGGTAAATGCACTACCATCGCTGGAGAGTCAAAATGAATAGGCCAGGATGAAATCCCAGCGGCTTCGGCCAATAATTCCATTGGACCGCCAGGGTAAAAGCCGGCTGCCAGGGTTGCGCCGGCATCAAAACGATAGCCTTTGTGGAAAAACGTGCTCGCACATCCACCTGGATATGTCTGCGCTTCGAGAACAGTTACATCCAGACCTGATTTGGATAGAACTGCTGCAGTAGCTAATCCACCAACCCCAGCTCCAATGATAAGGATGTTCGATCCGGAAGAATTTTTAAACATTTTGCTTTATCTTAATTCCTTTATCCTAATTCTAATTTCATGATTGTTTTTACGCGAACCAATTGTCGAATCTTAAATCCACGTCGCTATCATAATTTCAAAGATTTTTCTCGATATTCGATTAAATAAATTATTCATAAATAAACTAGCAAAATGGCTGATGGACTATTGTGGCTTTTACGTTATTATATAAATAATGATTGTTTTCCTATTGGAGGTAAACCTCTTATCCATGGCAAAAAAACAGGTATCCAACAATGAACATTTAATTCTTAAATATAATATTGAAAAAAACATAAAGCTTAGAAGAATCCTCCTTAAGATCATATCGATTATTTTGATCATTTTTGGTTGGAGTATTCCATTATTAATGATCATAGAACTCTTTCCTGACTCCCTGGTTCTCATGTTTACAGGTGTCATCTTAATCGGCATAGGTAGCGTTATTATTTTATTGATAGAATCTGGTGAAATTTAGAGAATATGAAATAAATTCATGTTTCTTTTTTTTGAATTTCCGAACAAATAACCAATTTCCTATTGTTATTTACAACATTGAAACCAGATCGAAGCATCCGATATCTCGCCAATCTTATGTTTCCCATCCGGGCATTTATCAGGATAAGGATGATTATTACTGATACATTCGCTACATGCAGCAACTTGAGGACATAATTCAGAAAGGTTCGTTTGACCACTGTTTTCCTCTAAACAATTTTGGTAAGAAACGCATTCTGGACAAATATCGGGGTGATAGAGATCGATCAACCAGACTTCTCCACCAGCATTTGCACATTCGTCAAATGTTATTTTTCTTGAACTGCTGGTAGTTATTAGTAGAAAGATTAAACCAATTGAGATTGTAATAATTATTGTAACAATCAAAATGTTAATTCTTTTTTTCATATCCAATTTCAAAATGATTATTTTCCAATTCGCTTATGTGTTTTTTCTTTCAATTCCATTAGGCATATGTAAACCAAAATCTTCATTGGTACTTAAATTTCGCCACTTTGTAAGGTCGAAGAAAACTGAATTGCTTCCTCAAATATTGATTGATAATTCAAATAATCTTCTGAATTGAGTAAATCGATCTGAATCCATTCTCGCATTCTGGGTCTTCCTAAAGGTTGGAAAGGATTGATATTTTTATCTCCAGCAATAATCTTGATACTGAATGCTCCGGCAATTTGATACCAACTCCATTTTCATAAAGACAGATATACAGCTTCATACCTACATAATATGCTGGATAGCCAAACATCTTTCCAGATCATATCAATGGATTGTTAAGCAGTATTTCATCAAGAACTTTCTTATGCTCGATATTAAAATTTCCCATTTAATATTCCAATCTGAATATTTTTATAAAAGAGTTGAAAATCGTTGAAGATCCATTTTTCTGGCAATGTCAATTGCTTTCTTCATCTCAGATTGATTGACTCTTCTGTTGATTTCAGGATATCTGTTTGCCTGAAAAGCTGGCCAATATTGATCCATCAGATTTAAATATACGTTCCTTGAAACCTTTTCTGCTAAAAATTGAATGACATACTCAGTCCCAGCAATACCATCAGGCAAAATTAAATGACGCACCAATAATCCTTTCACAGCGATTCCATTATCATCTATAACAAGATCACCAACTTTACGGTACATTTCCAGAATGGCAGCCTGATTGATCATTGGATAATTGGGTACTCGGGAATATTTTTTTGCGATCTTCTCATTACCATATTTTATATCCGGCATGTAGATATCAATTACGTCATCCAATAATTTTAGAGTTTCGACTGAATCGTAACCTCCACAATTATAAACAATGGGTAAATTCAGCCCTCTTTGTGATGCAAGAAAAACAGATTCCAAAATCTGTGGAACAACATGGCTGGGTGAAACAAGATTGATATTATGGCAACCCATTCTTTGTAGTTCTAACATGATTTCTGCCAATTCTTCAGCAGTGACTTCTTTACCAAATCCTTTCTGACTTATATCAGCATTCTGACAAAAAACACAATGTAAATTACAGCGGCTGAAGAATATTGTTCCGGATCCTTGCCAACCACTTAATGGTTTTTCCTCTCCATGATGAGGTCCAAAACTACTGATCTGGGCATACCGCCCGGTGGAACATACTCCATGTTTATCTTCAAGTCTATTAACCCCACAATCGAGTGGACAAATGCAGCACTCCTCTAATTTGTCCAATGCCTGAATAACTCTTTCAGAAAATTTAGCAATAGAAAGATTTCTCTGATAAGCGGAGTAGAAATCTCCATTCATTTTTTTATTATAACGAGACTAATTATGGAAAACAAACTCCACCTGTTTACAAAGCATGAATCATTTTTCAAAGGAAAGGATGGAAACAATTAAATTAATATGAGAGTTTTATTTGTTTATTCGTTTTCTCATTCGTTGACGGTAATTCCATGATATCAATTTTCATAGCCAGTAACATCACCAAAAACAATCTAAGATTGGTGCATTAATAAGTTTTCGAATCATGTTTCCTGGTTAATCGGATGACATACTGGTATCGGTCACCGCGATAAAGAATTTTTACAAACTCAACCGGTTTGCGATTTTGGTCATAAGTTAGACGCTCGTTCAACAACAACGGTGCTCCAGCTTTGACCTGTAATAATGTCGCTTCTTCTGGTGTGGCCAGCGTGACTTCCAGTGTTTCATCCGCTTCCGTCGGAATTATATTCAACTTTTCTTCCAAAACACGATAAAGAGAACCATACTGTTGAAGGTCATCTTCATCGATGTGTTGGTCATCGCCTAATACGACATATGAAGTCTGCAGCCCAATGGGAATGTCATTACCCAGGCGAATACGTTCTATCCGTAATACTTTCCTCTCCAGTGGTAGTTCAAGACGGCTGAGGATTTTTTCAGGTGGGACAAAATCATAAATTGATCGAATGATCTGATTTGGCTGGATACCCTTGCGCAACAAATCTTCCGAAAAACTGGTTAATTCCAACATCTTTTTCTGCAATTTTTGCGGAGAAACAAAAGTTCCACGACCATGTTCCCGGTACAAATAACCCTGTTTCTCCAGGTATTCAATCGCCTGACGAACAGTTGGTCGACTGACCTTATATTGCAGTTCAAATTGCCGTTCAGAGGGAATAGATTGACGCGGTTTCCATTCTCCTTCGTCAATTTGACTTTTCAATATGCTAGCCAGTTGAAAATTTTTTGGTATGGCATTATTATGATAGATAAATCATTGCATTCGGAGCTTGATGTGACGATTAGTCGAGTTATATTTTGGTCAATCCCAATGATGAATTTCTCATTCTCTTCTATAGTTTATTAAGGAGATTTCTATGAGTCAAATTTCTGATTCAGAATTACAAGCAATAGTAAAAAACGTCGTATCGAGAACAATGGGTGCACCAGAACCAGGAAAACAACCGTCATCTGGGACAGGTAAGAAGTCGATCGCCATTGGATCGGATCATGGTGGTTTTGATATGAAAGAAATCCTCAAAAATGACCTGATTTCAACCGGTCACGAGGTGGATGATTGTGGAACCTATTCTAAAGAAGCCTGTGATTATCCTGACTTCGCCTTGGCTGTCGCCCAAAAGGTGAGTGATGGCTCAGCTTGCTGTGGAATTGTAATCGATGGTGCAGGGATTGGTTCCTGCATGGTGGCGAATAAAGTGCCTGGGATTCGCGCGGCTTTATGCTATGATTATGCTACAGCAGTTAATAGCCGGGAACACAATAACGCCAATGTTTTAACATTGGGGGCTGGTTTAATCGGGATCAATCTGGCAAAACAAATTGTGCAAACCTGGCTGGCTACTGATTTTGGTGGTGGTCGTCATGCCAAACGTGTTGATAAAATTACTCTGGCTGAAAACCAGTATTTAAAAAGAAGGTAATATGCTTCCTGATAAGAAACTTGTTGAGTCTTTAGTCGAAATAATTACCCGAGAAGTACTGTTAGCAATGGCAGACCAGACTGTAATGGGTACAAATCCAGATGGATCATACTGTGTTTCTGAAATTGCCGATGGAATAAGGGTAAAAACCTGTTTTGATGATGCTGGCCATATCATTTCTGCCGGTGCAGAAAGAATTGCCTCGACCGTTGGGGTTATACCGGATGATCTAAATCTGGCAAAGAAAATTGATCATACTTTGCTCAAACCTGATGCTACACCCGATCAGATTGCTCAACTTTGTTTTGAGGCTCGAAAATATGGTTTTGCATCCGTGTGCGTGAACCCCGCCTGGATCAAATTATGTACCGAACTATTGAAAGGTACCGACGTGAAAGTGTGTTCGGTAGTAGGGTTCCCATTAGGTGCTACACCTCCTGAAGTAAAAGTTTTTGAAACCGAAAAAGTGATAAAAGACGGCGCGAATGAGATTGATATGGTCATTAATATCGGTGCACTTAAAGCTGGTGATACCGAGTTGGTCGCCCGAGACATTCGTGGAGTTGTCGAAACAGCCCACAAACATGGCGCTATTGTAAAGGTAATTATCGAAGTCGCACTATTGAACGATGAAGAGAAAGTTATTGCCAGTTTACTCTCCAAAGAAGCTGGTGCTGATTTTGTAAAAACCTCAACAGGCTTCGCCAGTAGTGGCGCAACCGTACACGATGTAGCGTTGATGCGCCGGACGGTTGGCCCTGAGATGGGCGTGAAAGCAGCCGGTGGCGTCCGAACCCGCGAAGATGCAGAGAGCATGGTCAAGGCTGGTGCTACTCGTTTAGGGGCTTCTGCTGGTGTAAAAATCGTCCAAACCGGAAATGGGGCAGAATCAAAAAAAGATACCCCCGCAGCCAGTAAAGGGTACTAGAACGGAGAAAATTATGCTAATTGCCAGAGTGATTGGAACGACAGTAGCCACCATCAAAGATGAAAAACTCCATGGGCGCAAATTGTTGATTGTACGCCAGACGGATGAAACCGGAACAGCCTCCGGCAAACCGTATGTCGCCATCGATACGCTGGATGCTGGTATTGGTGATCTGGTACTTACAGCATCTGGATCAAGTGCCCGCCAAACCAACATCACCAAAGACACACCTGTCGATGCGGTTATCATGGCGATTATTGATCACCTGGAAGTCGGTGGAACTACTACATACCGCCAGGAATAAAGAAGCTTATCTCAAATGAATAGGATAATTATTTACTGATTGAAAGGAATAGAAATGGCTCTTGATACAGCACTGATTGCATTAGGAATGGTTGAAACTAAAGGTTTGGTTGGCGCAATTGAAGCCGCAGATGCGATGGTAAAAGCAGCGAACGTGGTTCTGATTGGTTCTGAATATGTTGGTGGTGGTTATGTCACCGTCTTGGTCCGTGGGGATGTTGGTGCTGTCAAAGCAGCCACGGATGCCGGAGCAGCCGCTGCAAAACGCGTTGGCGAGTTAGCCTCTGTGCATGTCATTCCCAGACCACATCAGGATTTGGAAATTATCCTGCCCCAAGGTACGAAGGGATCGTTCAGCGGTCGTTCTGCCGAAAAGAAATAACCAGAAGAGGAATATTCCTCGTTAAGCTGAATTTCACCATCGTTTGGTTGAAAATTGAGCCATTCCGGTCGAGACGGAGAACCGTATGCCGAAAGAATTTTACACAGAAAAAGATATCGAAGACCTGGTAAATAAGGGTGTTCGCAGTCTTGACGTAAACGATAATATTTTCTTGACCGTACTGGCATATGAGAAAGCCAGGGAACTGGGATTGTTATTGCATAAACTGGGTCGTAATGATCCCAGCGTACCAGTACGACCCTACTTATCCCCTGAACAACCTCCGAAAGCAGATCACAGTACGACTTCGGATTATTCCAAAAGTCAAACCCGATCAAGCGGGCAGGTCGATATACGAAATCGCATCCGCACAGCCGTCCGACAACAGCTCGGGGACCAGATTGATCACACGCTACTGGATCGCATCATTGAGCGTGTTCTACACAACACAGGTGTAAAGTGATCTGATGAAGTTTTTTAAAGTTATGGGTACTGCCGTCTGTACTGTGAAATATACAGGGTTGGAAGGTTTAAAACTCTTAATCGTCCAACCGCTCGATAAAACCCTTCAACCACTAGGTGGGCTGGTTGTCGCGGTGGATGTTGTTCAAGCTGGACCTGGAGATATTTGTGTGACTGCGCGTTCCAGAGAAGCAGCCCTGGCAATGCCAGAGATTACGTTTGTGCCAGTAGATCTCACCCTGGTTGGCATAGTGGATGAATACGAAGTGCGACCGGATGGTGAGATCGATTTCACCATGAAATCTGGGTGGGAAAAGTATACATAGAGAGAAATTATGATCATAGGGCAAGTTATCGGAACAGTAGTAACTACCATCAGCCACCCTGACTTTAAGCAGCGCAGGTTGCTGGTTGTTCAGCCATTGGCTCTTACAAATGAAACACCTGAAGAATACTTTATTGCTCTGGATAGCACGAATGCAGGCATTGGTGACACTGTCTTGGTTAACCGCGAAGGAGGGGGAAATCGGCAGGTACTTGATAATCCGGATGGTTGCGTTAAC
This sequence comes from uncultured Anaerolineaceae bacterium, assembly GCA_942491385.1. Taxonomy (GTDB): domain Bacteria; phylum Chloroflexota; class Anaerolineae; order Anaerolineales; family Anaerolineaceae; genus UBA6170. The sequence goes on from CALOAF010000002.1 coordinate 262,770, forward strand.
TCAGTGATTGTTGGCATCGTTGATTCACTATATTTTGAGGAGCAAATGCCCAGCGAAAGCTGAAATCCAAGGGGGAGATCTAAGCAAATTAAGTGGAGGGTCTAATTCTGTTTTACCTGCTAATGAGAGGTAAAAACGTAACGGAAACTTGATTGACTGATAATTGATAAAGGGTATTGGTACCAATCAGATTTTGTACCAATGGTTCAACTTTTATTGCGTAGTTCCCAATACTATCCATATTAATGAGAACATTCGTATCTTGCCCTATGCCAGGTGCCTCTCCGTTCACAACTTCAATTGCACCATTTTCATCATAAACTGTGATCTTTACTGCTGCGCCACCGGAAACAGATTCGGCTCGGAATTGATAATAACCTGGTTCATCAATTTGCACTTCAAACCAATCGAGGTCTGCCACCCCACACAGGTTTCTTTGTTCTGATTGACCAAGATCAATCAAATAAGCGTGATCAACGTCATCATCATCTTCATACAGATCCGGAACACATTCAACCGGCATGCTTGCACTGGTCTCAGCAGCTTGATTCGCTGGCCAGGGTTCCGGTTGATTGTTGCTGTCCAGAGCGCGCAAACGAAATTCATAAGTTTTGCCCGGCTGCCCCACAAACCAGGTGGATCTCAGGTTGCCTGGAATGGTTAATGTATTCCCTGCATCCCAACTTCCCGGGATTGTCGTCCATTGCAATTCAAAGGACGCTAATCCTGCACCTGAACTGGCCGCATCCCAACTTAAGTGAGTCGCGGTGGAATCATAACCCTGCGCAGGATTAAGCTGGCTGCTAGGTGGTGGACAGGCATGGTCTACCTGAATCAAACGCGGCGACAAAGCCGGGGCTATATTGCCTTCATGATCCCAAACTCGTAATGCTATTTCCAAGGGTCCATTAACTGGCGCTTGTTCACAAAGATTTACATCCCAGTCATAGGTATTGCCAGGCGCGGCCTGTGTAACTTTTGGGGCTAACTCAACCCACACACCATTTAATTTCGCAACCAATTGCACCGCTGTAACGCTAACATCATCGCTGGCAGTCGCCGTCGCATCAATCCATTCATAATCACCAGAGGTTATGGTTGTACCGGCTGCTGGTCTTGTGATTGTTCCTGTCGGTGGAAATGCGCCTATATTTCCTGACACAAACCAATCATTGTTGGGATTGAGTGGGTCAGATTTGTTTCCAATACAATCTGTTGCACCATCATAAATCTTAAAATTAGTGACTTCATAGCATGTGCGTGGAATACCGTTATTGATCCCAACATCAGCAAAGCGGATGTCAATCGATGTTCCCCAATAATAGCCTGACGCACTCCAAAGATTGTCTACGACCATGAAATGAACATGGTTAGAAGTGCTATACCCGGTGTCATCCGTATCACCGATATATTGCCCTCTGTTGACAAACGTATCATTGGTTAATTTATCAGGAATGGTTCCATGAGAAAGATGGGCGTAGATTTGATAAGTCGAACTATTTGTATCTCTCAATACAATATAATTTGTGCAATTAGGATCCCCATCGTTACAACCATCCCGGGATGCATAAACGATTCCCTCTTTGCTCGCAAGTAAAGGAAAATGATCATCGTTGGTGAAATCATATGCGTACCGGCAAGTTTCAATCGGGCAGGATGGATATCCCAATTCAGGGATATATTGAAAATGGCTGATGGAACCTTCTAACCATTGTTTGGTTCCAGCTGCATATGGCAGATAATACCCACTCAACATAGCAGGTTCACTCAGGCTTTCTAACTCAACATCTTCTGGAATCGGGCGCAGTTCCAAAGGGATCATCTCCTCAGGAATGGAAGCGTATCTTTCATCCCAATCAGGGTCACCAGGCAAAATCATCTTCCAGTTTTGATCAATTTTTTTTGCCAGCGCTAATCCAGGTTCAGTAGCTAATATTCGACCGTTATCATCCCGTAAGGCCAACCACAGGATTGCTGTTTTTCCATCAGGGGTAATAAAAGCAGTATCAATCTCGGGTGAAAACAAATCAAACGCCAGGGGTTGCATCCCTTTCGAGGAATTTAACTTCTGAATAAGAGCATCCGAAAGATCTGCCTTAACTTCTTCAGGAACCTGATCATGCGTAGGTGGATCGCCTGCCGCTAAAAGAAAGATGGCGATACTGGAGAGAAAAATCAAAAAACACAACCGAAAAACACGCATATCATTCATATTATCTCATCAATTAGCATGGTGTAAATAAATGGTGCTGGCATAACAATGATTTATGAGCGGTTTTGACCACATCATCAATAATAATCAGCCATGTGCGAATATCTACTAGATGAACAAATTAATTGAAAAGTTCCATCTTTCTTTGATATGCTCATTTGAGCAATAATCGATAAATACCCTGATTTTTCGTCCCTAAATAAGCCAATTCAGTGTTGTCAAGATCAAACGTGATAGTGCTAATGGTCGTTTCGATAAGATCACCAGGTCCGGTGAACCAATTTAAGCCACCATCTTTGGAATAATAGACTGCCCACTGTCCTCCTGCGATCATCAAATTAGATTGCATCGGATGAATGGATAGAGCAGTGATTACTTTTCCTCCTAATCCAACCAATTGCCAGGCTTCTGATCCAGATCGCCGATAAACACCACTATTCGTTGCAGCGTAGACGATACCGGGTTGGTCTTTGGATACTTCCAGATCATTCACTATCCCAACTGGCACCGGACTGCTAATCCAGGAGCTGCCTGAATTGCTGGTTGTGTACACCAAAGAGCTATTTTGAGTTGATGCATACACCACTGCGCTATTGGTCGGATGAATCGCTATATTTTGAATATTTTTTCCGCTCAAACCTGCTTGTGACCAGCTTTCGCTTCCATTCGAACTGCGATAAACTCCATTCGCACTGGTGGCCAGATAAACAATAGCCGGGTTACTGCTAGAAAATTTAAAATCATTGATCGATTGATAACTGACTGATTTAATTTCCTCAGAAATAGAATCCCGATCATTTACGAATATTTCATTTTCTAAAGCATTTTGCGGAAAAAACTCACTTATTGAAGTAGATAATTGATCCAATATAGGTAACCCAATACTCCTTTGTGTCCAGTTACAGGTCGGGAGAGTACAGGTGAACAATCCTCCACTGTATGTCCACAAATAAACCTGGTTGGGGTTTTGGGGATGAAGAACCAAACCGCTCGCATCCAGATCGGATAGACCAATGTTGCGCTGTTCCCAGCTTTCACCACTGTTCTGTGATGAATGAAAGCCCCCTCGAGACGTGCTGGCAAGTAATAGATCAGAATTAGTGGGATTTACCTGAATGCCGGTAATCATTGAATTGTTCAGACCTCGCTGGCTATGCACCCAGCTACCTCCACTTTGATCACTGCGAAAAATACCATTCCCGGCAGTACCCACAAAAACCTGTGTGTGCTGTAAGGGGTTTACCATGACGGAATACAACAAATTCTCTCCTAAACCAATATTTGACCAGCTATTGCCCCCATTGGTAGTCTTGAGAACGCCATTGTAAAAATCTGCCAGATACAACACTTCAGGTTGTTGAGGATCCAAATCCATCGTATAGATTTTTGAATATAAATACTGATTTTTCCAGGTCTCACCATTATTGGTGGATTTAAACACACCGGTGCGGTGCCAGGTGCCATAGTAAAGAGCATCACTATTAGTTCCGTTGGGATTAATTGCTAAAGCCCTTCCGGATTGATCCGTGAGACCATCATCATTCATACTCGCCCAACTATCTCCACAATTAAGACTGCGGTACACGCCATATTCATGCATAGCAACAAACACCATGCAATGATCTTTCGGATTGACCACGATATCATAAGCCCAATCCTGCTGGTTTGCGCCACCTACATTCTCCAAAACTGGAGACCAATTAATCCCCTCATTCGTGCTACGATACACAACCCCTTTCCAGGGTGGTGGATCCACAACATTTTTATCGCGTGTACCAATATAGATAATATCCGGATTATGTGGGTCGATACCAATGGTATATACCACCGCATCATCCTGGACTCCCTGACTGGAATGAAACCAGGAATAACCACCATCTGTGGATTTGTAAATTTCATCATTGTAGGTACCTGCATACAAAATATTAGGATTCTGCGGGTCAATTGCCAGAGAATTGATCATCAGATCCCCCAACCCATTACTGGATTTACTCCAGGATAATCCACCATCCTGACTTTTAAAAACCCCATTTCCCCAGGTGCCTGCGTAAATGAGACTGGGATTTTTCGGGTTGGCGACTACGTTTACAACAAAGCCCCCATCCGGACCTAACCAGGGATTGATATATTTTTGATTTGATACCAAAGGTAAATAAATCACCTGAGGATCTAATCCATCTTCTGCATGAACAGAACCAAAAAGCAATGTGAAGGTTATGAGTACGATAGATAATGATTTTAGAATACGTTGCATAGTTACCTGGCGTTAAATACAATGATTTTCTGAAAGGAAAATGCAATATCCATGCCATATATTTAGTTTTATTTTTCACCAAATTTTTTGAGGGTTCAATCAACTTTCAACATATTATTTCAAGGACTTTTAAAAAATCAACCTCTGGAAATTATCCAGAGGTTGAAATCATTATCTATTGTTTGTAATAATTAATCTAATTCAGCAACCAGATCGTTTGCAGTTTCCGTAAGTGTTGCCAGAATAGATTCAATCTGAGCTTGATCGGTAGCATTCCACAACTCTGCGGCACCATCATTGATGGATCGTCGCACGGATGACCAGGCTGGGAATGTTTGTGGCTCGGATGGCCCAATAGCGGCTAAAGCGACACCAGATGCCCAAACGGGGTTCTCGGCGGCATAATCAGCCAAAAGCGCTTCAGTGGAGAGTTGCGTACCATAATACCCACTGATCTGTACCCAACGAGCTTGAATCTCTGGTGAGGTTAACCACTTCACAAACAACCAGCCAGCCATTTGTTCATCTTCGGTGCTGGGTACTACACCCAACATCTGCTGGAAGGCATCCACAGCCATTGTTCCATCTGGACCAGGAGCCGCAATCCAGCCCCATTCATCTGTGGTGTTGCCGGCATCTTCGAAAGCTGCTGCATAATATGGGGCACCAGCTGTCGAGCTCATCGTGATAATAGCCTTTCGCAGCGCTTGTTCTGGATTTGGATAACTCTCTGTTTGCCAGACACAACCATCGTTTTTCAGGTCAAGAATGTACATGGAGGTATCAATCGCTGCCTGTGTCGAGAAGTCGTATGCATCACCGGCGTCGTTAAGCTCATCTCCACCAAACGCGTACAGGAAATTGAGCCAGTTGGTGGCACTTGGATAATAAACCAACCCACCGGTTCCAGCAAAATCACCACCTTTGGCTGTGTTTTCTGCGGCTGCTGCACAAACAACTTCTTTCAATTCTGCTGCAGTGGCAGGAGGATTTGCAAAACCGAGTTCTTCACCCCAAGTAAAGTTGTAAACCAACACATTGGCAGATTGTGTCATGGGGTACGCAACCCAGGCACCATCAGGGGTTGATCCTGCTGCCTTAAGGTGTGGGTACAAATCATCCATTTGCTCAGCAGTCAAGCCATACATCGCATCCTCGATGTAGGGATTCAAGTCCAAAATTGAATCAACTGAATACCAATCTGCCAGAGAATTGGTGTAAGCCATGACCACATCAGGTAAATCACCCGATTGGATTCCAGCGTTAAATTTATCTTCAACATCACCATAATTACCCTGATTCAGTGCTTCAACAGTGATACCATATTCGTTGGTTGAATTAAATTCATCTACCAGTGTTTGTAAGCCTTCACCAGGAGCGTCTGAGTAAACATGCCAAAATTCAACTACGGTACCCGCCAATGGCTGTTCCACCATTGGTTCTTCTTCCGGTTCTTCCATGGGTTCTTCAACCGGTTCCTCGACAGGTTGTTCAACTGGTAATACTGGTTCTTCGACTGGTGCTGCAGGCTCTTCTATAGCAGCAGGTGCACAGGCCGAAATGACCAGGGCTAACACCATCAGAGTTGTCAACAAAAAACTAATTTTTTTCATGATTTTTTCATCTCCTCATAACTAATCTTTTTACATTTGATTTCAAGAAAAAATTATCCAGATTCACCTCCATTTGATATGATGACAAATTATCCTTTCAAACCTGAACGCGCAATGCTCTCTGTGAACTGCTTTTGTGTGAAGAAATAAATGATCAGGATCGGAACGATTGTGATAAAAGCACCAGCCATCGTCAGGTGGATTTCCTGACCGGCTTCATTGACAAAATTCATTAAACCAACCGAAATTGGTCGCCAATCTGGTGTATTGGTGACCAGCATTGGCCACGCCAGTGAATTCCAGGTTCCTATAAAGGACAAAACCAGGATAACCATCAAAGGCGCTTTCGATAAAGGCAGTACCACCTGGATAAGAAATCGCAAGTGCCCAGCTCCATCCATTTGTGCAGCATCAAAAAGCTCATCCGGAACCTGAGCGAAAAATTGTTTTAACAGGAATATTGAAAAAATACTGCCCATAAATGGTACGGTCAATGCCGGCCAATTATTAATCCACGGAATAGGTCCAATCCTCCCTAACCACGTCACTGTCAGGAAATTCGGGATAATGAAAACCATCGCTGGAATCATAAGCGTGCTGAGCAATATACTGAAAATGAGATCTCTTCCAGGAAATTTCATTCTGGCAAAGGCATAAGCAGCCAAAACACTGAAAATTATTTCACCAACTAGCGTAATGGCTGTAATGATGATCGTATTGACGAAATAATCAGAAAAAAGCGCACGATCCCAGGCTTCAATATAATTTTCAAAATGAAGCGTGGAGGGAAAAAAAGATGTTCCTAATGCTTCACCTAAACTCTTCAGCGAGGTGGAAATCATCCAGATGAACGGGAGCAGGGAAAGAAAGGCACCTACGATCAGAATTAGGTAGGTAAGCATCTTCCTTTGATATGAAACCGTAAAGCGGCTGAATTTAGGTTTTTTGTTAACCATAAAACACTCTCGATCCCTGAACTTTGTTGTTAATATATGTCAACCCCAGGATAATTGCAAACAGGACAAACGCCATAGCAGAAGCATATCCATAGCGTAGTTTTTCAAAGAATTCAATAAAAATTGTTACACTGAATGTATCCGTTGTCCCGAGGGCCAACCCATCCCGGAAAATCCAGATGGTATTAAAGGCTTTGAACGTACCAATAATTGCAATAAGCGATAGAAAATATGTGGTTGGGGATAATAATGGGAATGTGATGTGTCTGAAGATTTGCCATTTATTAGCGCCATCCACTTCTGCCGCATCTACCAATTCATTTGGAATGTTTCCCAAACCAGCCATATAAATCACCGTATCATAGCCAACATACGTCCAAATCGAATGAATAATAACCACCATCAATGCCAGGCTTGGTCCTGCTGCCCAATTCGGGGTGTTAAGACCAAGATTATTTCCGATTATAGTGAAGATTCCTTTTGGTTCAAATAACCATTGCAGCGGTTCTCCCCCTAGTGCCTGAATAAACATATTAACCGGCGCAGAATGACGATTTGAAAACATTTGTTTAAAAACGGCAGCGCTGGCAATCGCTGGCGTCACATACGGAATGAAGAAAATGATTCGGAAGATATTAGATCCGACCAGTTTTTGAAATAACAGAATGGAGAGAAATAATGAAATAGCCAACTGGAATGGGACGGTACCAAGCGCAAAGAATACTGTAACCTTTAATCCTTCCCATAAATCCTTATCACCCGCAGCAACAACAATTGGAATCTCACCGATCAACAACCAACCACCTACCAGTAACACCATGGTGGCTAGTACATGCAGCCAAAAACTAATATTGCTGACCTGTTTCTCAGCGCGTTTCCAAACATACCAGCCTAGCCCCAGGAGTAGGAACCCGCTTGTAATGGTGATAAATTGTGGCCAAATGCCTGGGTCTATATCTGTTGCCACAGCAGCTTCGTAAACCATTGAGATTTGTTGTTGAGTATAGTAAAGCAAGCCAATACCAACCCCCAATGCCAGGAAAATTAAACCAAATTTTGCCTGGTAGGTGAAATTTCTTGGATTTCGCCATAGATACAAAACCAATCCAGCCACAACAATCCCGGCTACCAATATCCACACAAAGATTCGCCAGGCAGGCAAGACAGTTTCAGCTCGAAACGCTTCCCCTAAGAGACCCATAAAAACTTCTTGTGATCTTTCTAGCCCGCGTAATTTATCTGCGATTCCCAATACTTCAGGTAATGCATTGTAGATCCAGTTGACAAGGGAGAAAGCAATGAAAGCATTTAATATTCCAGGACCAATACACAACCACGGTCGTTCATTATGCTCCCTGGCCATTTTCAATATGTTTTTCACGAGAAAATAGATGCCAATCAAAGCACCAATACCCAGGAAAAAAATGACCACATAAGCCAGATTTCCAACGGCATCCGTATAATTTTCCAGTCCAATTAGTTTGGTTCGTTTAATGCGCCATTTATGCAAACTAACATACAACGCAAATCCCACCGGAAATATACCGAAAATAAAAATTAGAATGGTTGCTGGCGCAATGAAGGTATAAGCAGTCAAATATTCCCGAAGTTGTCTGCCTTTTCGTCCAGTAAATAATTTTTTGATTATGTTTTTAATTTCCATTTGATGTGTTCAGACTAATTTTTGGCCATAGATAGATTTTAAGTTTATCTCCATAGAATATTTTCTGATAGAAAATCATCACTTAATAATATTAATTCTACACAAAATTTGGAATCTGAATTTCAAATATAATTATACAAGACAATTATATTTAGAAACTTGTTACCTTTTAATAAAAATCATTGCAATAAGTAACTAATTTCTGAAGAAATTTATGAATCGATTTATTATGATTTAAGGACACAAAGGAATTCTGATGAATATCAATATGAAAATATTACAAGATCTTAAAAATACAAAATTAACAGGTGTAGATTTTCCCACTGAATTTATATTACCTGCATACAATGGGCAATCCATATTAAATATTCCTGCGTCAGTTTGCCAGGCGTTTGGGATACCCCCTATTCATTCAGTTCCTTTACGTCCAGAAGTATTTCCCTTTCATACAGAAAATATTAAACGCATCATTATCATTCTCATGGATGGACTGGCATTTTCCCGCTTCACATCCTGGATGGATGCGGGTAAATTACCCCTCTGGAACTGCTTATTGAAATCTGGTAATCTGGCACCCATCACCTCAATATCCCCCAGCACAACATCTGCAGCAATGACTACGCTCTGGACTGGTCACTCAGCCTGTGAACATGGTGTGATGGGTTATGAGGTCTGGCTCAAACAATACGGTGTTGTCGCGAATATGATCACGCAGGGACCCATGAGTTTTAAAAAAGGACCTGCGAATCTGGAACAGGCTGGTTTTGTTGCTGAGACTGTGCTGGATACACCAAAATTAGGTGAATATTTGGGAAAAAACGGTGTTTCAACCTATTCATTTCAACACTACTCCATCGCGAATTCAGGCTTGTCAAGAACATTCATGAATGGGGTCGATATTTATCCTTACGGTAATGAAGCCGAATGTTGGGTAAATGTACGGGAGTTGATTGCAGCCAGGAAAAACGAAAAACTTTATTTGTGGACGTATTGGAGTTCTCTGGATAGCCTCGGGCATATTTATGGGCCTGATGATGAACGCACAGAAACTTATTTCACGAACTTCAGTCGCAATTTGGAGGAGAATCTTATCAACCGACTAACGCCAGAACTCCGTGAAGGAACTTTACTTATATTTACAGCTGACCATGGTCAGGTGGATACGATCAAAGATCCGTTGTTCAGTCTCTCTAACCATCCGGAATTTGTCGACTGCCTGCACATAAAACCGACTGGTGAAAGTCGCTTCACTTATCTGCACGTCAAACCGGGAAAAGAAACCACCTTAAGAGAGTACATTGCAGCAACCTGGCCAGATAAATTCTTAGTGATGGAATCGCAGAAATTACTCAATGCAGGATTATTTGGACCAGGAATACCTATGCAAGATATCCACAATCGGATTGGGGATATTACTTTGCTTGCCAGAGATAAAAACTACCTGTGGTGGTCAGATCAAGAAAATCCTTTAACCGGCAGGCATGGAGGATTATCAGCGCTGGATATGATCGTACCATTCGTGGCAATCCCACTTTAAGACTCTCATGAAAAAGGAAACCTCATGCTAATCATACGAAAACTTGTACTGGGATTTATGGGACTTATCTTGTTGGTAAGCTGTACACAAGAAAATATAACGACTCCAACACTAATGTCTGAACCAACAACCATGACAGATCAATTGGTAACGGATCATCTGGTAATAAGCGAAGTAATGGCTGGTGCAGTTGGCAACAATAATCTTGATTTTATCGAACTATTTAATCCCTCACAGGAATTTGTAAATTTGAAAGATTATTCTCTGTGGTACCAACTCAAAAAAGATCAGGAAGATGTTCTGATCTACACCTGGGAAACATCGGCATTTATTCCACCCAACGGCCATTATCTGCTCTTGCGGGAAAATCAGGAAATTGAGGCAGAAGTAGATGCCTACTTTGATTATTCCCTGGTTCCGCAACGAGGCAGCCTGGCATTGCGTCTGCGTGATGCTGGCATCGTTGATCAGGTCTCCTGGGGGGATACTGATGCCATTTTCTTTGAGTCGACCAGGGCGTCTGCCTTCTACGACGATGGTTCCCTGGAACGTTTACCAGGCGGAATAGCAGGCAATGGGCAGGATACGAACGATAATTCTAAGGATTTTATGGTGAATAACTCCCCCAGTCCTCAAACCTCTGCCAGCCCCTCCACACCTTCAAATGAACGTGAACTGGAACTTTATGTGAATGTTGCCAAAACAGTGACGCCAGGTAGTCCATTAACCTATGAGATTCAGGTTACAAATCCTACACAGGAAAAGAAAAAATCGATCAGATTGCATTTCCCCTTACCCAAGGATTTAATTTTCCAGAGCAGCTCTTTAGAACCAAGCCAAGATGAAGATCAATTATTGTTTTTGCTAGGAGATTTGGATGCCGGATCCACAATGAAATTGAAAGTTACCTTCGAAACGCCCTGGAAGTATGCCACTATTACGGTTCCAGGCATTGTCATTGATTCTGAGCAAATAAATTCACCAATTTTCAGTGGCCCGGTCCGCACACAGGTTCAGGGTGGAGCAGTCCCGATTGGGATTGCACGCAATCTTCTTGATGGGCAAAGCGTGATTGTGGAAGGGACGGCCACCATGTATACCGGTGGATTTTATGCTGGTTCTTCTGGTACAAAATTCTACATTGAGGATAACACCGGCGGCGTTCAGGTGTATGTTCCCGGAGGTGCCGGTAAAGTAGAAGTGCCTTTAGGCGCATACGTGCGTGTACAGGGCATCCCGCAACCTTATCGTGGCGCCATTGAGATTATTCCTTCCCCTGAGGATGTCAGCATCATTCGTTCATCAGATGACCCCTTTGCCTGGGAATCCTATCCTATAACCTTCAAAGAATTGTTGAATCAACCAGAGGCTTTCTCGGGTGAACTGATTACCTTGAGTGGGGAGGTAGCACGCGTAGAAGAATTCTCCTTCAGTTATGAAATGGATCTGGTTGAGGACGAAATTATTATCCCAGTTTACATCGACAAATTAACCGAGATAAATTTGGAAATCATTGAGCCCGGACAATACTATCAGATCACAGGTATTGTTGAAATCGTAGACGATGATTTTCAGATTTATTCACGTGTACAATCCGATCTGGTTGAAATTCAAGCGCCGAGTGTCACCATGGCAGCGCATTTACCAACCAATTATGATTCCACTCAAGACTTCACAATTGAAATCAATATCAACAATCACCTACCTGAAAGTATTTTTGATTTGGATCTATCACTTGCAATCCCCAATGGATTGACAGTCAATCAGGTTTCAGATAATGGCAAGCTTGAAAATGGACAATTATCCTGGGAATACGATGCACTTTCAGGCAATGGGACCGAGAAAATCTTCAGTCTTTCCGGAAGGATTTCAGTTAATATTGATTTTCTTTTTCTGGAAAAGTACAGCTTGACCTATAAAAATCAACAAGAAATTATCACTGGGAATCCTGTCTATAGTTTTCCAGGTGATTCAGTCCCAGTTTGGGCTGTACAAGGCAGAACATCTCGCTCTCCATACTTACTCCAACCTGTGAAGACCAGTGGCGTGGTAACGGCAGTTTTTCCTGAGATGGAAGGATTCTTTATCCAGGGTGAACCGGATGAAGACCCTGCCACCTCTCAGGGTCTGTTTGTTTATCAACCGGTCGTCGATAGCTCCATCCAACCTGGTGACCTCATTTCAGTTCAGGGAACAGTTCATGAACCTCATACTGAGACGCAATTATTCCTGGAAGAATGGTGGATCATCACCTCCAATCAGTCAATCCCTGTCGCGATTGTATTAGACCCACCAATGGATGAAACAGAAAGTGCCAATTATTATGAAACACTGGAAGGCATGCTTGTCACGGTAGATAACCCCGTCAAAGCCGTATCCCCCACCAATAAGTACGGGGAAACGGCGGTTGTTCTTCCTTTATTTAATGATACACATTTGATGCAGGGAGAACAAAATGGAATGGCTATCCGTGTGGATGATGCTTCATTTGTCACCCATAATGATCAAGCCAGCATGCTATATGCTGCCACAACCGGCGATCTGCTTTACGATATCAGCGGCCCCTTAACTTTCAACTATGGTTATTTCAAAATCGAACCCCTCGCTGCGCCCCGAGTTGAACAAAAATCGCAGCAAATTGAAGCGCTACCACCAACCTCCAGCGATGAATTCCGAGTGATGACCTGGAATGTTGAGAACCTGTTCGATTTTCTGGAACCACATCCCAGTGACCCAGCCTTGCCAACCGTTGCAGAATACCGGGTCGGGCTAGAAAAAATTGCTAATACGATTCTACTGGCCGACTCACCAGCGGTGATTGGTTTTCAGGAAGTTGAAAATATTGGTGTCCTGGAAGACCTGGCCGAGACTCCTGGATTATCAAATTTAGGATACCAGGCGGTCTTATTAGAAGGGACCGACAGTCGGGGAATTGATGTAGGTTATCTGGTACGGGGGGATGTTCAAATAATGAATGTTCAACAACTCCCAGCCCCAAACGAACTAACCCCACGCCCACCTCTACTGCTAGAAGTTCAAATCAATAACGGAGCAGGAACAAGAAATGTCTTCCTGCTGAATAATCATTTTCTCTCCATGAGTGGTGGTGAGAAAGCCACAGAACCACGCCGCATCGCTCAGGCTGCCTGGAATGCCGAACAGGTAAATCAAATTTTGCAACAGAATCCGGATGCATTCGTGATAGTGATGGGTGACCTGAACTCCTACTACGACTCCCCACCCATCGACACTCTGCGATCAGCTGGGATGATTCATGTGTTTGATCAGCTATCAGCGAACGAACGCTATACCTATATATACCAGGGTGTGGCACAGGTGTTGGACCATATTCTGCTGAACGAAAAGCACCAAAACGCTATTTCCAGTGTGGATATCCTGCATGTGAATGCCGATTACCCCCTGCAATTGCCAGGGGATACCTCGGTGCTGCACAAATCAGACCACGACCCGGTGGTTGTTACCTTCCGGTAATTGTTACCAGACTAATTTACTACTCCGGAAAAAGTGATTGAGATTGCCGGGTTGAATAGCAAAAAGGAACATAGATCTACCCAGTAATCTCAATTTTTTTCTTCTATTCAAGAATTTGCGATAATTATTCCAGCAGTAATCGGATAGACCTACTTTTATTAATACGGATAAGTAAAGCTGGTATTTGCAACGGTTATCATGCTAATCAATAACGCATTCACAAATCCACCCAGATAAATATTTCCAGTTAATTGGTAAAATTTGATGCCAGTAACAGCGGCGATTGCCAAAATCGGTATGAATGGGAATAATAGGATTGGGAATAATGCCATCCCTCCCCCGATCATGCCACTCATGAACAGACCAGAGAATGTGCTGTCCGTGAATAGAATAGGCAAATATTGTAATGCCAGGAAAACACTCACGCCGACGATATTAAAGAAAATACTAACCCAGATTTGCTTGCGATTGCTCCAGTTTTCAAAGCGATTGCGATTGACAGCGAGACTGTTGAGAATAAAATACCCCAGGAAAAATGGTGCATATTTCAGCGCTACCCAGATCTTTTCCGCAGAAAATACACGAACCGCAAAACTCCAGATGCGGAAGTCAGTTTTCAGAAAATAATCCGCAGCGAATACCAGCAGATAAGTAATGGAGACAACCGCGACAGCTATAAAAATGGTTTTAAACAACGGTTTCCATCCAATCTTCAACCCTAATTCTTCACCTCTCCTTTTCAACTTGCCACTGGTAATACGCACAATCAGCAATCCAATTAATCCCGAACCCAACGCCCAGACAGCGATGGGACTGGTGGTATCCTGCGGCCAGAAAGGGTTGACCAGGCTCAGGCCAATCACAAAGAAGGGAATTATCATGATACCGGTCAACAAACCACCTGCAATCCCCCAAATCCAAAATTTTCTTTTTTGTTTTGCACTAGCCAACGCTGATACAGATGTGATTGATTCCACACGCAGTTCTCTAAAAAACGGGATGGAAAGAAGCACTTCTGTGAGAGGAACAAGAAATATAAAGAATCCAATCAATCCGAGCAGGTTGAATATTTCTTTCAACCACCATATCTGATTGCTATCTGGTAAGGGATTTGGTGCGCCTAAACTTGTTTCAAAAAACTCGATTGTATAACGGGACGTCGTCGTGGAAAAGTGGTTCCAGGGGTGAATTTCCCAGGGGGAATAAAATACAATTCCGTATCCAGTCTTAGCATTATCGTAGGTTTTACCTTCCACTACTTCATCTGTTGAATAAATAGACTCGTCTTCTGTTTGCAAGGCAACAAAATTTTTGATAATGTCATTTTCCAGTAGATTCACGATCGGACCACCCATCAGTGCGATGGCGAACTCATCATACCTGGCTTCAATCACCCCGAGATCTGCCAGATAAGGCGCGCTGCCCTTCTGTTCTGCCCCCATAATATTAATACCACCAGCCAATCCGGAAGGAACATTCCCGATGATCAACCCGGCAGCCACTTTATTGAGTGATTTTGCTTCTTGTGGTGATTTTCCCTGAGCGATTGCTTCTTTCTCCAGGTCACTGTAATACGCAAGGGTAAAATCCGCAAATCCGCCACCCATCGAGTGGCCGGTGACCCCGATGCGGGATTGATCCACAAAAGGCAGTGTAAACACATATTCGACTGCATCGATCATGCCTCCATCACTGACCGTAACCAGGGCGCCATTTTCATCTACCGGGACGGAGGAATGACCATGTTTATAGGCATCCATAGCAAAGACGACATATCCACGTCGCGAAAGCTCCACATAGGTAATATCCTGCATTTCACGATTATTGAGGTAACCATGACTGGTGATCACTGCTGGCGCAGGGTTACTGGGAGAAGCATTCTTTGGTATTAGCAAATAACCAGTCAGGGTACCATTGCTGGTTTCCAGTGTTATGTCTACAATCTTTGCTTTGCCAAAGTTATTCTGGATCAATCCTGAGAAAAGCATACTGGTAAGACATAGCAGTAGTGCCACAATGATTATTTTTTTCGATTTCGTGCTGATTAACATGCTGCCTCCGATGAATTTTATTAATAATTTTTAGAAAATTTTCTGGTTAATGTTATAAGCGGAGCAGATCGCATGAATTTCGTCACTCGTTAAACCATCTGCCATTTCAGTGTTGATCAAATTCAGATACTCATAATGTGCAGCCGTTTCAGCATATTCCAGTAGGTCAATCGCACGATCTACAGACACATCCGAACGCACCATTACGCCATGCTTAGACCAAATCACAATCTGGTGATCTCGCATAATATTTAAATTCCTAGCCATCAATTTTGCTGATGCCGGTACTTCAAAAGGTAACAATCCAATCCCCTCTGGCAGATTTAAAATCGTTTCTGGTTGCCAGCGAAATAAATGTCTATTAAGATATTTCCAATCCTGATAGACTGGAATGTGGCTCAAGTAAGTCAGATTCACCGGTTGGGCGTGAATGAGAGCCTGAAAATTTGTATTGGAGGTGCATAATCGATCATAATGGACAGCCAGATGGGAGTTGAATTCACTGGTAACACGTTCAAATAGGCAATCTTGGGCTGTATACATTTTTGCGGTTCCACCTCCTTGGTTTACTACCAGACAAGCCAGATTTGCCGTGGGATTGTTGCGAATATCTCGCAAGCGCATGCCAGAACCAGTGACGATAAAAATACTACCTGCAATTTCTGGAACCGATTGGGGAAGCTCGATTTTACGAATGAGTGGAAAACGCTGGTTTAATTCAAGCTGCCAACGCACACAAACGGAAATATTCCCTGCTGCACCTTCACTAGCGCCCATGGATGCCAGGTGATGTCCAGCTTTACCGATCAATTTTAGTAAATCATCTAATTCTGGGTATGGAGGTTTAATCATAATTTTATCCTTATTGGGTCAACCAATAAACATGGAAAGACAAATCAATTAGACCTTCTTAATTTTACGTGAAAATCAATAAATCACGAGTCATATTCAGTACCTCAATGCAAGCCGACAAAAGCCAGTTCATGATGAGTTAGTTCTTTCTTTCTGGATTTATTCGCCCCCAGAAATCCGTGGTTAACATAATATCTGAATGATCAGGTGGTGGTGGAGGTACATCGGTTGGCATGGGTGTAGGCTCAACAACGACTGTCACGATGACAGTCTCGACGACTTTCTCTACCACTGGTGGTGCTTGCGTCGGTGTGCAGCCAGCGATCAACAGCACACTTAACAAAAGCGCCCCGATTATTAAATAAATCCGAGCTTTTGTTACATACATTCTTTCCTCCTCTATTGATGGTTTGATGCAAGTATCTTAGAAATAAGAACTCCTTGTTTTGTTCAAGATATCACAATCCAATATTAAATACATTGACTTTCATCAATTACATTAAAATTAGATTAATAAAAACAGATTCACTAAACCCCAATTTTCAATCCTACATAATGCTTCTGATTCATGACCAAATTGAATAGATTTTTTCAAAAATCTATTCAATAAAAATTTTTTTAAGATGCGATTTCGCTTGCCAAATCAGAATGGCCTATATAGTATTAGCAGATAATATGTTTCTGATTCTATTTAGTATGGCTATTGTGATCTTGTCTGTATGGATGTTTAGCAATACAGAAAGCCTATTGATGCTGCCGTTAACTACCCCAGATCAATTTTTATCAGAAATGCCTTATATAACTTTATCAATCCCTGGCAAAGATGTCATCCTAATCCAACCCAGTTCGACTATTTTGGTTTACTTATTAGGATTGATCATGATCACCATTGGGGTTTATTTTCTGGTGACAAAAATGAACCAGCAGTCTCGCTATTATTGGGCAATCGGATTAATCTTGTGGGGCATCAGTGCAATTGTAGCCGGGACAAGTTATCAGGCTTTTGGTTACGAATTAAAATGTCGCGGACAAGAGCACTGTCTGTTTACGAGTAATTTTGAGCTTGTGTACATGCTGCTTACAGCATTCTGTATCAATTTTTTGGTTGCCGCAACGGGATATACCAGCACGGGAGTTATAGGAAGAAAAAGATTAGTGAAATTTGCATTAATTGATAGCGGTGCCTACTCCATGTATATGTTTGTTGGAGCTGTACTACCAGTAAAATTCTTAATTTCCTATGAGGGTTTTATGGCTTTTATTGGGGTGAATTTCCTGATTATGTTCATTCTGAACATCCTCCATTACAAAAAGCACAAAGACAACTTAAATCGTAATCTACTTATCATATGGATCAGTTTTTCAATTGTCAACATCGGCTATTTCGTTTTTTTGCTGGGGGATATTGGGGCAAATCTCTACTATAATTTCGGAGTATGGTTCAATGAAAATGATGCACTGCATGTTTTGTTGATCCTCTGGGCGTGCCTGATTTTTGTATTATTGAGAAAAGATCTGAGCGATAAAGTTAATCTATAACCTATAAAAACCTAGGTCCTTTACAAACCCCGGAATCCTCTGTCGACGTAATATGAATCTGCACCTTTGTGAAATCTGAAATCAGTTTTATAGCAACGATCCCCAAAGATAGCTCTACCGAGCTTTCGAATATCAGCTGGTGGTTTTTTGCCAAATTAAGGTTTTTAAATCAAATTTAGAAAAAAATTACCCATTAAAGAAAAGCTGCTATACCAAATAGGATAACAATCGTCAAAATCATCACACCTAAAATAATTGAGTAATTCTTAGGTCTGATTTGGTCTTCACGATCCATCTTTCTAATCAATGGAAATAAGCGCCAAAAAAAAGTCAGGGTTGCAATCCCTAACGCAATTAAACTTAATTGTTGAAGTTCAAGGTCACCAAAAAAGACAATTACACCTAACAGGAGAAGAAAAATTAATTTTGTCCCAGCCACCCAATTCACCAGGTATTTAACAAAATCATGAATTTCCGGGTATTGCTTTGATCTTTCCCAGGCAGAAAACACGCCAACGGCATTTGCTCTTTTTGATCCTGGGGTGAAATACAAAGCCAGAACATTTGATAACTCAAGAATTATGAATGCGAAAATTACAACTTTTATAAACATGGTGAAATCTCCGTGAAAAACAGGTTATCAATGATTCGATTTGTAAATCTTGATTTACTTCAAGAATTATCTGGTTTATTTCTGTTTCGTCTGCTCGATAATTTTTTGGGTTGCGTACCAGCCTGTTAACATTGCAATCGGCACCCCTGCAGGTGAATAAGACCATTGACCTGCTTGATAGATATTTGGGATTGGGGTTAAAACAGATTTTGGTAAATTTTGCAGTTTATTGACCACAGGAACTGGCTTTTCAAATGTCCAACCAACAATCGCACCCTCAGAACTTCCTGATATTTTGTTGATTGTCAATGGCGTTGATGAAAATTTAAAGAGGATATCTTCATCAATATTTTTATAAATTGTTTTTGAGAGAATTTTTATGATCTGATCTTCATAAGTTTGCCTGAATTCAAAGTACCAACCCGCTGATTCAATTTTTTGTATCAGGTCATAGTCAAAAAGACAGCTGACCATCAAACCTGACTGCCCTTCAGGTGCAAGGCTGGAATCTCGTAGAACCGGAACAGAAATCTCAAACGTGTTTAATTCAAGATATCTCTCCAGCCAATCGAAAACTTCTATTTTCGATTTATTTTCAAAGTTATTTATAAGTTCATGTCTATCGGCCTGATCGGTTTCTCCTAACCCTTGTTTCTCAGGCGTGTAAAACAAATGCTCCCCCCCATTTTCCTGGAAATAAGACGGTGAACGATTGACACCCAGGTATAAAATATTAACCGACTCAGCCCCTCGGGAAGACAAAACACGATGAGTCTCCGCTTCAATTGCGGACGAGGTCTTTTCATCCAATCCTGCTAAGTATAGACTTCGATGCATCGTTTTCAAATCCGCTGCCCAGATTAAATGATCATAATGATAATCAACACCTTCTGAATCAATAACTTTTGACTCAGATGGGATGATTTCAACTATTTTTTTATTTAGTTGAATTTCTCCTCCCGATTCAAGAATTTTTTCTTTCAGGAGATTGCCTAATACCCCAGTTCCACCTTTTGGATAAAAATAATCAAGATAAACATAAAAATATCCCAGGGCAAAATTCGTTGGTGTTTTTCTAAAAAAATGTTGTGTTAAAATGTCAATTAATGATTGGTTGCCAGTTATACTCTTAAGAAATTCTTCCATGGGCACGTTGAATTGATTCAACTTTCTCATTGCAATTAAGAATTTAAATGTCCAGGGTATCAGTTTTTTGAATATGAATTTTAAATCACTCTTAAAATCAACAAAATTCGGGTTATCAAATTCATATAAAACTTTGGTATAGTCAGAAACTTTTGAAATGATAGAAATGATTTCTTCGATTTCTTTCTTGCTTTCTGGGTAAAGATCGACTAAAACTCGTTTATAAACCTGCAAATCATCCATCGAATGAATTTTGAAGAATTTGTCTTCAACCCCAATCGTTATCTTATTTTCTAAATATTCAGCTTGAATGCCTAAATCCTGTAATATTGGTTTCACAATACCAGAATTTACAAAAGCCCTTGGGCCGGAATCAAAGAAGAAACCGTCATTTTCAAAAGTTCCTACCAAACCCCCAACTCGCTCGTTTTTATCAACCAATAACACATTATAGTTTTCTCTGGTTAAATAGGCAGCTGCAGTTAATCCTGCCATACCAGCACCGACAATTACGACTTTATTTTCTTTTTCAACCATTAATACCACCTAATTTCAAACTGATCATCCATAATTTTTCTGCTTCATCCTGATCCAAGGCTGGCGGGGCAAGCTCTTCTTCTGTTGTGAGGTTAAAACTTCCTGAGACATCATCCAAATCAGCGGAAACCCCTAAATAATAGAGTGCGTCTGCAGAAATCGATAAGGGAATCGCTCCTCGATCAATCACTTTCTTTTTGAATATTTTGTATAACCAGCCATTGCTTTGTCCACTATTTGTCCTGACATTACCCGGGTGCATCGCATTAATGGTGATGTGAGAACCTTGAAAATATTCATTAAATTTTATCATCGAAAGTAATTGTGCCATTTTCGCTGTACCATAACTTTTAATGCCAGAATATTTATGTTTACTCCAGGTTAAATCGTCCATATCAATACCAAATGCAGCAAATCGATATGCCTCCGAATTTACAAACAGGATTCTTCCATTTTTTTGTTTTTTAAGTTTTTCTCTAAGGTAGTAATTTAATATAAAAGTACTCAAATAATTTGTCTGGAAGACTTCTTCATTGTTGTCGGCAGTGAGTGTTTTTTTTGTCAGATATAAACCAGCATTGTGAATTAATACATCAATATTTCTTTCGATACCGGCTAATTGTTCTGCAGCCTTATGAACTTCTGACAATGAAGAAAAATCTGCAATAATATATGAACAATTCGTATTGAATTCCCTATTTAATTCTTCGATCATTTCTTTTGTTTTAATTTCATTTCGGTTGATAAACAGTAAATCCGCTCCATGAGAAGCAAATTTTCGTGCTGTAGCATTACCTATACCGGAGGTTGCACCAGTGATCACTACCAGACGATCGCGAAAATCATCGGTGCAAATTTTTGCGTCTAATTTGAGATTGCGAATCATTGCAAAGAGGTTAGACCACTTATAATCTTTCCAATATTTGATCAAAATTCCTCCAGATTAGGTAAATTTTATCAGGAAAAAGCCTTTGCATCCAATAATTATAGGTTATTTTTTACAAATTTTTTCATTCGCTAAACCCAAGACCATATCTCTATGATTATTTTCTTCAAGAAAAATCATTGAGATTTCACAACAGTATTCCATCAAATCCTTTCTTAAGAATACTTAATTTTTTTCTCTTTATAAATTATCTCATATCAACCTTAAGTGGAGCGAGGTTTGCATAATCTTTTATTTGATTTAGTAAAATGTTTGTAGTATGTTTAATCTAAAGAGGTTAATATGACAGAAACACCTGATTATTCCATTACCAGAAAAGAAAAGAACATTGAGCTACGTCTCTACTCAGCTTATATCAAAGCAGAAGTAGCCATAACAGAAAAAAGCCACCAAAGTGCTGTTTCTAAAGGATTCAGCATTCTGGCCGACTATATTTTCGGCAACAACATCAAAGCCGAAAAGATAGCAATGACTTCGCCTGTTCAGGTATCACAATCCCAAAAGATCGCTATGACCAAACCTGTCACCATCAGTGGAGATGGGAACTACAGAGTTGCTTTCATTATGCCTTCAGAATTCACCCGCGATACTTTACCAATTCCGAAAAATGATGCAATCAAATTTACGAGTGTGCCACCCCATACGATGGCGGCAATTCGTTACCCAGGTTATTTCAAGGGAGACAGAATTAGCAAAGCCAAACAGCATCTCAGTAAATGGTTGGAAAAAGAAGGGTTGGAGACGGAAGGCGATTTCATCGTCGCTGGCTATAATCCACCCTGGGTGCCTGGATTTCTCACACGGAATGAAGTTATGATTGTGATTAAGACTGAAGAGAGATAATTAATATCTGTTTAATCAAGGTGTAGTAAAAATGACTAGTTGAAGTCATTTCAAGGCTCAACTAAAACCTGGATTATCGGTAATGAGAAAGTTTTATAAAATGATAAAAAAATTACAAACATCAATATTATCAGCTTTAGTTGTAGTTTTGGTCACTGCCTGTGGAACGTCAACAAAGGCACCGATCAAAATACCAACCCAAGCTGAGGAAAAGGTGAGTCAAATGAAACAAGCAGGTTATGATCCTTCTTATATTGGAAAAGAAGGAGTTGATGTGATTTACCTGGCAGGAGGTTGTTTTTGGGGTTTGGAAAAATTGATGGAATCCCTGCCTGGTGTGGTTGATGTAGTCAGTGGTTATGCCAATGGCGATGCAAGCATACAACCAACCTATAATAAGGTGATTTCTGGTCAAACTGGTTATCGCGAGACGGTGAGGGTTGAATACCAACCCGATGTTATCAGTCTGGATGCGATTCTTTTTGCTTATTTCCAGGTGATTGACCCTACCATCAAGAATCAACAGGGCAATGATGTGGGCACACAATACCAGACAGGTGTTTACTATACAAACGAAACCTCTATGGCAACAGTGGAACGCATCGCATCTCTCGAACGAGAACGAAATGAGAAATTTGTGGTGGAAATAGAAGCATTTGAGCGTTTTTTCGAGGCTGAAGAATATCATCAGGACTACTTAGAGAAAAACCCTCTTGGATACTGCCACATTTCAAAGGATGAGATCAAGGTTATTACTGAAACGATTATCGACCCTGGCAAATATCAGTTGCCGTCCCAAGAACAGATCAGGACAAACTTAACCGATCTTCAATATGACGTTACCCAAAATGCTGGCACAGAACGAGCTTTCAATAATGAATATTGGGATAACCATGCAGAAGGGATTTATGTGGATATTGTTACTGGTGAGCCTTTATTCTCATCGAAGGATAAGTTTGATAGTGGCACTGGTTGGCCTAGCTTCACCCAACCTATTGATGAAAATACCATCAGATCCAAAGAGGATAACTCATTTGGAATGAAACGAATCGAAGTTCGTAGTCGGTCAGGCAATTCACATTTGGGACACCTTTTTTACAACGACCCTGGGTCACCAAATGGAACTCGTTACTGCATCAACAGCGCTGCCTTACGTTTCATTCCATTAGAGGAAATGGAATCTGAGGGGTACGCTTACTTAGTAAAATACGTGAAATAGATTTTAATTCATATTTCTTCCCAGATGAGAAGGAGGAAAGTTTAGCACTGAAAAATTGTCCTACTTTAGAATTTAAGAATTACAGTTTCACAAATTACCAATCATATAAAATATAATTAACAAGTCATCTCCTATTACAAACTAGATGACTTATTAATGTTAATAGGCAGCCCCTTCTTTTCGGTCAACCCCACGGCATTACACAAATACAAATTTAGTGAGCTTTCAACTCATTTATGATTTCTTCTGGAGCTTCTTCAGGTGGAAAATGACCAATTTTTTGAAGAACTTTCAGTGAGTGATTCTCCATGAGGTCAGTCCAAACTTTCATTTCACTTTCCTTAAAAGCAATATCGGAGTCTCCCCATAGAATTGCAGTCGGAATATGCTTGATCAAGTCTCGTTGCTCCCAAAGCGATTTAAGCCAATCGGTTGAACCGATTATCTCTCGAGGGAAAACCCAGGTGCCAATTCGATCAATCTTTTCTGCATGGGGCATATAAAAATGTTTCAACACTAACTCTGGAATTTTATTCCTTGGTCCATATGCCACTTTTGAGAGCATTCTACCGATTATGTTGAAATTAAAAACCAAAAATTTGCCAATAGGTCCACCGACAATCCCACTGAAATTTTCGAAATTCTTATTCCCTTTGACAGGCCAGAACCAGGTGTTACAAACCAAAAGTTTTTTTATCTTTTCAGGATTTTTGAGTGCATAAGAAATGCCTATCGGTCCACCCCAATCAGTCATCACCAGGGTTATGTCTTTCAAGTCCAGACGATCCAGCAAATTGTCAACCATTTCGGCATGATGAATTGGTAGGTAATCCCAATCGGCAGGTTTATCCGATAAACCAAACCCTAAATAGTCTGGAGCAATGCAACGATTGGTTTTCGACATTTCTTTAATAATTTCACGAAACTCAAAGGACCACCCTGGATTTCCGTGCAATAAAACAATTGGTTCACCTGTCCCTTCGTCGATATAATGCATTTCACCCTGATTGGTTTTGAAAAAATGGTTTGCAAAAGGATATTCATGCTCATCTACCCATTCAAATTTGGATTTATTTACCATTATTACTGCTCCTTTTAGTTATTTTCAATTCATTTGATAAGCCTAGATTTTATTAATATTATTAGGACTGTGTCTGTGAATTATCATTTTCCACAATCATCGAAATTTGATGTAAATATCTCATAATCTTTTCCCAGGTATCTGATCCAAGACTATCCACAATCTTCGCTTGTGCTTTTTCCCAATAAGGTTGAGCAAGTTCAAGAACTTTTCTTCCTTTAATCGTGATCTCGACTGGGCGAACACGGCGGTCTTTACCTACTGATACCTTCACGAATCCCCTTTTAACTAAAAGCTGTAAGTCACGGGTTAGTGTGGTGCGATCCATTGCTAATACCATTGCTAAATCCTTCATTGAAATTTCACCCATCATTGAAAGACTGTTGAGTAAAGAATATTGTGTTGATTTTATATCCACAGGTGTCAATGCTTTGTCGTAATATTGTGTGACTAATCGTGTGACCCGCCGAGTATTAAATCCCACACAAGGTACAGCCTGGAACGCAAATTCGTAAATGGTTTTTTTGGGCATATCTTTGAACATAATAAGTGTATATACACCTATTTGTAGAATTTGTCAACCAAAGTTGTCTATGGCAGTGTGAACTGAGAATAATCAAAGTAACAAATATTCAAGTTACATATAATTGTGTTTATAGGTGGAAAAATGATTGTTGTGGTCTGGTGTTTTGTTAGGTTAGCTAACCATGATTATCTCCATTATTTATTTTTTGAGAAAATTGTTTCAAATAATAGCTTGCAGAATTGTCCCCATTGTGTATAATTTAAAATAAGAATATTGATAATACTGTTCACTATATGAACATTTCCAGAAAACTCACCAAGAAAGTAGTTCATGATAAAGCCCAAAAAATTAGAAAAAGGGGGCACGATTGGGGTTATTTCGCCTGCCAGCCCTTCTGAAAAAAATAGCGAAGTGATTCGTTCTGCCGAATTCCTGCGAGAATTAGGCTATAAGGTTGTCATCGGCAAAAATGTGAATAAACTTAAAGGCTTTGTTGCCGCTTCGGAAAAGGAGCGCGCAGCTGATTTTAATGAAATGTTTCGCAGAGAGGATATCGATGCGGTTTTTGTTACCCAGGGCGGTTATGGCTCAGCCCAAATTATTCATCTGATTGATTTTGATGCCATTGCAAAACAACCCAAAATACTGACCGGGTTTAGTGATATCACATCACTCCATCTGGCAATCCATAAATTTTCGGATCTCGTCACTTTTCATGGACCAGGGATGGCTCGCTTTAACTCCACAGACCTGACCGATTATACAAAAAAACAATTCTTCAAGGCGGTTTCCGCTGTTGAACCCATCGGTGAAATTCCCCTACCGGACGAGAAGACCTGGCTGCATACCATCGTGCCAGGGGTTGCTGAAGGAGAGCTGATCGGAGGAAACCTGACATTGGTCTGTGCCACATTGGGAACACCATACCAGATCGATATGCAGGAAAAAATTCTGATGATTGAGGAAGCGTATACCGAACCCTGGATATTTGATCACATGATATCTCACCTACGCAATGCCGGTCTTCTGAAGGTAGTCAAAGGGGTAATGGTCAGTGAATGTCACGAATGCGTTCCGGCGAAGCACAATCCAGGCTACTACAGTGACAGAAACCTCGAAGAAATATTAGAATACTATTTGAAACCCCTGAAAATCCCAGTATTATACGGACTACCCCTCGGGCATACAAAAGATATGGCCACCTTGCCGTTAGGCGTAAAGGCTCGTCTGGATGCAGATAAAAAACAATTTACGATCCTCGAAAGCGGTGTCGTTTAAATTAATCAAATTTTCCAAAGGAGGAAATAATGAAAAAGTCAAGTAAGAAATTTATTATGTTGGTTGTCATCCTAATGCTCACTGTAGCATTGGTTGGCTGTGGAGGCGGAGAGCAAGCCACCACTGAACTTCCAGTAGATCAAGCCACAACAGACCCCGGTGAAGAGCAATCCACCGAAGAACCCGTCGAAGATCAAACCCCTGCAGAACTTGTATCATTTACCGTGGGTTCCAGCACCGCCTTCGACACCTTGAATCCATTAACTTCCTACATGCAGGTTACATATGAGTTTTTCATGCTCATTTATGATTCTTTGGTCATTTACAATGAAAATTATGAAGCTGTTCCCAATCTGGCAACCGAATGGTCACACAGCGATGATAATCTGACCTGGACGTTTAAACTGCAGGAAGGTGTCAAATGGCACGACGGTGAACCTTTTACATCCGAAGATGTAAAATTCACCTATGAGCTGATGATGGATACTGGGCTGGGCTACATGTACAGCTCCTATCTTACCGGAATCACAGAAATTCAAACTCCGGATGACCTCACAGTCGTCATCATCACAGAAGAACCCAAAGCTAATATTCTGATGAACACTACACCAATTCTCCCTGAACATATTTGGGCAGAAATTCCTGCAGAAGAACTTGAAATCTTTGCAAATGAAATGCCAGTCGGCACAGGTCCCTACAAATTTGATTCCCAGGGTCCAAATTTTGTAAAAGTGGTTAAAAACCAGAACTATTTCGGAACCATGCCTTACGTGGATGAATACATATTTGTCGATTATGATAACGTAGATTCGATGGCACAATCACTCATGCTGGGCGAAATCGACGGTGCCAACAATCTTAACTCAGCACAGATGAAACAACTGGATGCAGACGCCAATGTGGACGTGATTTCCGGTGAGGAACTTGGTTTCATGCAGGTTGGTGTAAACGTCTGGACGGACGAAGCCAGTGGTGGAGATCCACTCTTATTGGATAAGAACATCCGCCAGGCAATCGAATTGGGCATTAATAAACAGCGAATTGTCGATATTGCCTACACCGGACAGGGTACAGTCGGAACGACCATGATCAACCCTGGCAATTTCTATCATTATGAACCAACGGCTGCAGAATTAAGAGATTATGATGTGGAAGCTGCTAAAGCCTTACTGGAAGCCTCCGGTTACACGGATGCTGACGGGGATGGTGTCAGAGAAAGCGCTGATGGATCACCACTGGAGTTTGATCTGATAACCATAGGAGATAACCTGGAAGAGGTCAAGTCTGGACAGTTAATTACATCTGACCTGGCCGAAGTAGGTATAAAAATCAATAACATCAACATGGATAGTGGCGCCCTGTATGATAATATCATTTCCGGCACCTATGATTTGTTTATCTGGGGCTGGGGTGCGGATTTAGATCCGACTGTGATTATGGGTGTTCTGACCACCGACCAAATTGGCGGTAATAACGAACCTTTCTTCTCCAATGCCAGATACGATGAACTTTTCTTAATGCAACAAACCGAACTTGACGAACAGAAGAGACAGGAGATGGTTTTTGAAATGCAACAGATCGTGTACGATGAAGCACCTTATATCATCATGATCTATTCAAACAATATTCAAGCCATTCGCTCTGACCGCTGGACCGGATATCAGCAAATTCCAGATACTGGAACCTTTTTCCACAATCTGACAATTTTCAACTACATGAACATTAAACCAGTTAATTAGAGGATAAACGAGTATGAGTAAGGGGATCATAGCAAAAAAATTATTGTATGCCTTGATCACCATCTTGGTCGTGCTTATTTTCAACTATCTACTGTTTCGGGTTTTACCGGGGGATCCTCTCGCAATGATGATGAGGAACCCCCGGGCAACCCCCGAGCAAATTGAAGCGGTCGAAAGAATGTATGGGTTAGATCAAGCCTGGTATGTTCAGTTCTTCACCTATTTCAAACACCTGGTGGAAGGAAATCTGGGAATATCCTTTGTTTACAAAGCCCCGGTAGCCAAGGTGGTTGCCGAAAAGATACTCCCAACCGTTTTAATGGTAGGGCTAGCGGAAATCATCGCGATCATGGTTGGGATACTAATCGGTGTTGTAGCCGCCTGGAAACGCGGAACGAAGCTGGATGTATGGACTTTAGGCTTCTCGCTGGTCACCTATTCGGTACCCACTTTCTGGCTTGGGATGATCCTGGTTGTGCTGTTCTGCGTCCAGTTACGGCTGTTTCCAACCAGTGGTATGTTAACCCTGGAAAGAACTTTGTTTCCGATTGGGCGAAGATTGTTGATCTGGCGCGTCATTTGGTGCTGCCGGTTCTGACCATGAGCCTGGTCCTGATCGGTGAATATGCACTCACCATGCGCAACACACTCATTGATGTCTTATCTGAAGACTACATTATCACGGCCAGAGCCAAAGGATTCCGTGAACGATATATTCTCCTCAAGCACGCCTTACCGAATGCAATGCTACCCATGATTACCATAATCGCTATCAACATCGGCTTTGTGGTGGCAGGGGCCATCCAGGTAGAGACGATCTTCTCCTGGCCTGGACTGGGACGTTTGATGTATGAAGCACTGGGAGCAAGAGATTATCCATTGCTACAAGGTGTGTTCTTGATGGTTACGATCAGTGTGGTGCTGGCAAATGTATTGGCGGATATTAGTTATGCCTATATTGATCCACGAGTAAAGAATTAGGAAATAATGAAACTTAAGGATTTCGGCAAAGCAATACTTCATAACAAATTAGCCTTGACTGGCACGATTATCCTGTTATTTTTTATTTTGGTGGCAACCTTTGGACCACTGATTATGCCATTTTCTACCATGGAATTTGGCGAGGTAGAAGATCTTCTCCTTTCACCTTCCTTATCTCATCTTCTGGGGACAGATGACATGGGCAGAGACGTGCTTGCCAACCTGGTTGCAGGCGCAAGGATTTCACTCCTCATAGGGGCTGTCGCTACCGCCATCTCTATGATCATTGGCACTTTGATAGGTATTCTCGCCGGATACTTTGGTAAAGGTATCGATAACCTGTTGATGCGCTTTACTGACTTCTTTCTGGTTATTCCCTGGCTGCCGCTTATGATGGTGCTGGCTGCGATTTTAGGAACCAGCTTGTGGAATATTATCTTTGTGATTGGAATTACCGGTTGGGCAGGAACCGCTCGGGTAGTTCGGTCCCAAACCCTTTCCGTCAGAGAAAGACAATTTGTGGAACGCACCGTTTCCATTGGCGCTGGTCATGGGCATATCATGTTCCGGCATATTCTCCCCAATGTTTTCCCGTTGGTGTTCGCCAATACAGTATTGGTTGCTGCCGTCGCCATCATCTCGGAGACCACTCTCAGCTTTTTAGGGCTGGGAGATCCGACCATGGCCAGTTGGGGAATGATGCTCCATTACGCTTTCGAAGGAGGAGCTACTGCATCCGGTGCCTATTGGTATTATCTACCACCGGGTATCTGCGTGGTTTTGGTCGTGTTATCTTTTACCCTGCTGGGATATGCCTTTGATGAAATATTGAATCCAAAACTGAGAGGCAGGTAACTTTTGACTCTGCTGGAAGTAAAGCATCTTCGAACATATTTTGAAACCTCCAAGGGTTTATACAAGGCAGTGGATGACACCAGCTTTGATTTGGATCACGGGGAAGCGTTGGGATTGGTAGGTGAGTCGGGCTGTGGAAAAACAACCTGCGCTCTCTCTATTGTCAAATTACTTCCTAAAGAAGGCAAAATTCATGGGGGTCAGATTCTCTTTGAGGGGACTGATCTGGTCACTCTCAGCGATGAAGAAATCCGCAGCCGGCGCTGGAAAGATGTATCGATCATTTTCCAGGGCTCGATGAATGCACTCAATCCGGTCATGAAGGTTGGAGATCAGATTGCTGAAGCCATTGTTCTGCATGAAAATATCAGCAAGAAGGCAGCGCTTGATCGGGCAGGAGAGCTTTTTGAATTGGTGGAAATGCCCGTAGACCGCATCAACAATTATCCGCATGAGTTCAGCGGGGGCATGAAGCAACGCGCTATGATTGCCATCGCATTAGCCTGTCGACCGAAACTTGTAATTGGTGACGAACCCACCACAGCTTTAGATGTGATGGTACAGGCTCAGATTCTGAATCTTTTGGAGAAACTTCGCAAGGAATTGAATATGGGTCTGATCCTGATCACCCATGATCTCTCTATTCTGGCAGAGGTTTGCGACCGCATAGCCGTGATGTATGCAGGGAAAATTGTTGAGTTTGGCCCGGTAGAGGCCGTCTTTGAGAATACAGCGCATCCTTATACAGAAAGACTCATCGCCTGCTTCCCCCATATTGGAAAAGAAAAAATAATTCCACCAAGCATTGAAGGTATCCCCCCCAATTTGCTTGAACCCGTCAGTGGCTGCCCGTTCTATCCCAGATGCCACAAAGCCATACCTCTTTGCGCCGTACAGGAACCAGAGATGGTAAAAGTGGGAGAAAAACACCTCGCCTCCTGTCTTCGAATTGGGGAGGTGTAGCATGAAAACCGATTTTGCCATCGAGGTGAAAGATTTAAAAGTTTACTTTGAAATTAAAAGAGCTCTGATTGAGGATCTTTTCAGCAAGAAGAAAAAAATTCTTAAAGCCGTAGATGGGGTATCTTTCAATCTGGCAAAGGGAGAAATTCTCTCGCTCGTTGGCGAAAGTGGCAGTGGCAAAACAACGACAGGCAAGGCAATTCTACAATTGCTCAAAACCGAGGCTGGCGAGATGAAATTTTTTGGGGAAGAAGTAAGACCCAAAGATAGACAATTCATGCGGCGTTTCCGGCAAAAAGCACAGATGATCTTTCAGGACCCCTACCAGTCTATAAACCCAAGAAATATTGTCATGGATATCGTAGCTGAGCCTCTGGATGTCAACCATCTTGTCAAGACCAAGCAGGAACGCACTGCCAGAGTAAAACTCGCGCTTGAACAGGCTGGTTTGGAACCAGCGGAAGATTTCTACCACCGTTATCCGCACGAACTCTCCGGAGGACAACGCCAACGTGTGGTTCTGGCCAGTTCCATGATTATGAATCCAACCTTTATCGTAGCGGATGAACCGGTTTCCATGCTGGATGCATCTATTCGCACCGGCATTTTGCGTCTGATGCTGGACCTGCGAGATACGAAACAATTATCCTATCTCTTCATCACTCATGACCTGTCTTTAGCCTGGCTAATCTCAGATCGCATTGCGATCATGTATCTCGGAAAAATAATGGAGATTGGCGAAGCAGATGAGATCATTCACAGAGGGCACACACCCTTATACCAAAGCTCTGACTGCCATCATGCCTACGCCTGGGGTTAATAAAAGGCAGGAACGCATCGTCCTTCCGGGGGAAACACCAAATCCGACCGAAGACCTGCGTGGCTGCAAATTCAATTCAAGATGCCCGTTGGTTCACGATAAATGTTGGGAAATAAGTCCGGAGCTGATAGAGATTGAAAAGGGTCATGTGGTTGCCTGTCATTTGGCTCACGAACTGTAAAGAACTTTAAATAAAAAGAGGAGTTTATCATCGATAATCTAAAATTAGAGGAGCACATCCACAGGATGGATGTGGTCAGTATTGCCTCAAATATGGTCAGGATACCCAGCTATTCCCTGCTGGAAAATAGTGAAAGCGCAGTGGCATCCTATATCCACGAGTTTTTAAGCGCTGAAGGAATAACAACACAACTAACGGAAGCAGAACCGGGTCGTTTTAATGTAACTGGTGTTCTCAAAGGTACCGGTCAAGGACGATCACTGATGCTATGTGGACACATGGATACCGTACCAGCTTACGGGATGAGTGATCCCTTTTCAGGACGGGTTGAAGATGGAAAGCTGTATGGAAGAGGCTCTTGTGATATGAAAGGACCCCTGGCTGCCATGCTGGCTGCCTTCATTGGTATTAAACGGTCCGGTACAACTCTTCTGGGCGACCTGATTTTTGCTGGTGTCATTGATGAAGAACAGAAGGGAAAAGGCATAGAGCATTTAGCCAAACATGGACCCTTCGTAGATGCAGCAGTCATCGGTGAGCCCACAGACATGCGCCTGGCTCTTGGACATAAGGGTCTGGAATGGCTCAAGATTGATGTCTTCGGGAAAAAAGTACATGGCGGCAGTATGAATAAGGGGATTAATGCCATTGCCATGGCCAGCAGGCTCATAGCAAGAATTTACGGACAATACACACCCATATTGAAAAAGAGAAAGCATCCCGTGCTGGGGCACCCAACCATTAATGTTGGAAAAATTGAGGGGGGCGACCAACCTAGCACAGTACCAGGCTTGTGCACCTTGGAAGTCGACCGCCGCTGGATTCCAGAAGAAAGCATTGAGCAAGTTTATGATGAGCTTTTAGCAATCATCGACAAATTACATCGCCAGGATCCAAAATTTAACGCCGAGATTAATCGCTTTTTCTCAACAGGAGAGATCTTGCCGCATAAACCCTTCTGCACCGAGGAGAGCGATCCGCTCGTCCAGTCTGCTAATCGCGCTTTACGCCAATCAAGGTATCAGATTAGGAAACCAACTGTTTTCCCGGCTTGGAGTGATGCTGGCGTTCTGGCAGCTTATACTCAGGCAAAATGCATCATCATGGGACCCGGAGACCTGACATTAGCACATACCTCCGAGGAATATATTGAAACAAAAGCGTTAGAACAAGCAGCTAAATTCTATGGCATGCTGGCACTGGATTACTGTGGTAGGCAGAGGTTGAGCGATGCTTAAGCAAAAACTCGCAGCTTATATTGAAGAGCAAAAAGAAGAAATCATTCAACAGATTATAAAACTTGTCAGCTTCGCCAGCATCAACGGCAACAAAGCAGAAACCCAGGCCTGCCTGACATATTTCCTTCAGCACGCACAGCAGCTCGGATTCAAGACCTTGACCACCACAGACCAGGACGTGGGCATTGTAGAGATGGGGCAAGGTGAAGAAACAATTGGGATCCTTGTGCACCTGGATGTGGTAGGGATCGGTGACCGGGAGAAATGGACGAATGATCCCTTTGAAGGAGTTCAGCGCAAAGGCTACCTATGGGGTCGTGGCACTGAGGATGATAAGGGAGCAGCCGTCATGAGCCTGTATGCAATGAAAGCTGTCCAGCAATTGGGTTTGGCAATGCACAGAAAAATTTGGCTGATTGTGGGAACCAGTGAGGAAGGCAAATGGACAGATATCGCCAGCTTCAAGCGGGAATTTCCAGTCCCATGTTGCGGTTATTCCCCGGATGGACGCTTTCCAATTTTCAATATCGAAAAAGGGTATGCGGATATCAACCTTGAGTTCATGCGTGACGGACAACGGAACATCAAAAAGTTACGCGCAGGGGACAGCCCGAATACCATCCCTTCCAAGGCGAAAATCACACTGCCGGATGGAAGAAACATCACAGTGCACGGCAAAGCGACCCACAGTTCTGTCCCGAAGCATGGAGATAATGCCATCATCAAACTGAGTAAAAAATTGGGGAGCATGCCGGAGTTGGATTTCGATTTTGTGCGCTTCATCCGGGACTATCTTGGCAATGATGGGCACACACCTAACTTGCGCATCGATGATGATAACGACCAGATCGAAGGTGAATATATCGGTCTGACCACGATCACACCGACCATCCTCACCTTAACCGATGGGTCCGTCAGACTGACCATTAATATCAGGCACAAGTATGGTACGACCAGGGAAGATATCCTAAATGCCTTGGATGCCCACGCCAGTGAATATGGGTACAAGGTGACAATATTGGATTTTTTGGAACCCATGTGGGTGAGTAAAGAGCATCCCTTCCTAAAAACACTAAAAGATGTATCCGAAGAGTATGGTATGGATAGTAGC
Organism: uncultured Anaerolineaceae bacterium; assembly: GCA_942491385.1. Taxonomy (GTDB): domain Bacteria; phylum Chloroflexota; class Anaerolineae; order Anaerolineales; family Anaerolineaceae; genus UBA6170. The sequence goes on from CALOAF010000002.1 coordinate 297,016, forward strand.
CTTCAATTTGCCCCTGGAACCAGTTATGCCAAATCGATGAAAAATTTCGTCTCCTGGGGTCCGGTTTTACCGCAAGAACCCGCTACCGCCCATATTGAGGATGAACGGTTATCAATCGATACAATGATGCTGGCAACAAAGGTTTACGCAGGATTAATCAGTCGCATGACCATAGAAGGATGAGTTAGGACTCCATAATGAATCCAAAGACAAAAACCAGGATGAGCAGCTTGGAAAAAGGTTTGTATCTGTTGGCAATTTTTGCCAGGGTACCTTTTAAATATACCGTCTCTCAACTGGAACAAATCACCGAGTTCAATCGCACAACCATTTATAGAATCGTATCCACCCTGGAAAAGACAGGTATGTTGATTAAAGATAACCAAAGTAAAGTCTACAAGATGGGTCCAATGACCTATCACCTGGGCAACATTTACCTCAGCAATGCCAATTATAAGGATAGCATCTTAAATATCCTGGAAAAGATCTCTAAAGAATCGGCTGAATCAGTGGGCATCGCTCATCGGGTTGGCAACAAAGTGGTCTCCCTGTTTGAGGTGGAAACCTATCAGATCGTCAAGATCAATGACCAGCCGGGCACATATTATCCCATGAACCGTGGCTGCTATGGTAAATGCCTGATGGCATACCATGACCCCGTGGTGGTGGAAAAATTACTGGATGAAACAATCTTCGAAAAAGTCGCTCCCAATGCCCTGACAGACAAAGAAGCCATCCTGAGAGAATATGCCCGCATCAGAGAACAAGGCTACGTAGAGAGCGTGGATGAAGTAGCATCATATATCTGTGCTGTCGGTGTACCCCTGCGTAACCCGGACAATCGTGTTGAAAATGTGGTGGCAATCTCCTTCTTCCGTCAGGATGATTACCTGGAGAAAATAGCCAGGATGAAAGCCATTTTATTCAAATATCAACCAGAATTGGAGAAATATATTGTGTAGGGGTGATGACGCCACCTACATTGCTGGTGCAACCCTGTATGTGGATGGTGGCATGATCTGTACCCGAATGAAAAACTGGTTTCATCCAACTCTGTTTGGCATCCTACATAGAGACACAATTAAGCGACCAGACCTATTTACATAAATCCCCCGACACCTGCAATTAAGTTCGCTAGGCGGGTTTTGCCAGCATTGTACGTCTGATCGTTGCAAAATAGTGTAAGCTGGCAGACAATATACCACCGCCAATCCCCAGATATAGGATCGCAAGTAAGGGCTTTGGAAAAATTGAATTGGTGCGTAAGAAAATTCCAAGGAAGATCATGAACACGACCAGTGGATAACTCGTCCATCCCTGAAAGGCAAACAGACAGATTTTTTTACCTTTCAATCCATTAATGCGTAGAATGTTCTTTTTGGCCAGTTTTGAAAAGCCGAAAAGATAGATCCCGGTTGCTAATAAGAGCCCAGCCAAAACGAGCAACAGCCTGGAAGATAAACTGACTGGTATCAACCAATTTGAGGCAAACCGGATCAGCATTAAGCCTACCCCGAACCAAATTAATCCAGCCAGGAGTTGCAGCCAGATCTTTTGCACACCAGGTTTCAACTTGAGTAGAAAACGTAGAATAGGATTCATTTTTTTACCATCAACAACCTTACAAAGAGAATGTAAACCGAAACGTACGGTTTTTATTTTTGATACACTCTGTCGGCCTGAAAATCTGAACAACTGCCACCAAAATCTGGGTGACCGAAGGAACTGCCAGTGGAACGCCTCATGCCTAATTGATGCATAAAACCTCATTGTCTTCCGCAAGAGCAGCACTCATTAGGATAACAATTGTCAGACGGGTAATTTTATATCTGCATGAAACAAAAGTCAATCGGGACTGATTTTTTATTTGACTTCCCCTTTTCAGAGAAACCACAAAATTGCATTCCTAATTCATTCCAGAATTCTCAATTTATGAAAGTAGCCCGGATTTAAATTGCCGGGCTGGTTTTGTGGGAAAGAAGATAAAAACTGAGGAGTGTGAGTTGTCAAACATAACATAAAAAAGAAATTGATTTCTGCACCAAGACATGCTAGAAAAATTAATTGGATAAGTTGTACTTCCCTGTCCGAATGCTAGACTTTCAACACTCCGCGGAATCCACGGGCACCATAATAAGAATCCGCCCCATTGTGATAAATGAAGACTGTGTTATAGCGGCGATCACCAAAGATGGCTCCCCCAAGTTTTCGAATATCGTCCGGAGTTTTCAACCAGCTCGACGTTTTGGTATCGAACTTTCCCAGTTTTTGCAACGCTCGATATTGATCCTCGGTTCAATGCCCATGGCAGCAGCCATATCAATAGCGTTATTTTTTGGCTTATGTTCTTTCCTTGACTCCAGCGCTTCACGGTCGTAACAAACACTTCTGCGGCCTTTAGGACTTTCCGCTGAACAATCATAAAAAATGTATTCGCCCGTCTTTTTATCATGACCAACAACATCCGGTTCACCGCCAGTTCTTTCCATTTCATTGAGTGACCACAGTTTTTCAGTATTAGCTTCCAGCTTTGCTTGTACTTTAGCCCATTCAAGAATGAGATGAACGAAAAGCCTATTGAGTGGTTGGAAAACCCTTTTAAAAATCAAGATGATGAATTCAAAGCAGTCAAAGAGTTCTTACCACCCGAACTGGTGCGCAAAATCCGTGGTTTTCATCGCCAAATTCCTGGCTATCGAATGAGTCCCCTTAAAGGTCTTTCCAATCTTTCTTCGAGACTGGGGCTGGGCGGAATTTGGGTCAAGGATGAATCAGCCCGTCTGAATTTACAATCATTTAAGGTATTGGGGGGTTCCTACGCAATCTATAAGCTGATTCAGAAACGTTTGGGGCTTGAAGATCAGGAGGTAAGTTTCTCCGATTTAACCAGTGGGGTCATGCGTGAAAAATTAGGTGACCTGACCTTCGCAGCAGCGACCGACGGGAACCATGGGAGGGGTGTAGCCTGGTCTGCCAAGCAGATGGGCTTCAAATCCATCATCTATGTACACAAACTAACTTCCCAGGCACGCATTCGCACCATTGAAGGGAACGGTGCAAAAGTAGTCGTTGTGGATGGAAACTATGATGATGCGGTACGACAGGTGGAAAAGGACGCAGAGACAAACGGTTGGCAGGTGATCTCCGATACTTCCTGGGAAGGTTATGAGGATATTCCCAGATGGGTTATGCAAGGCTATTCCACCATGCTCAGCGAAGTTCAGGAACAATTGGCTGCCCAGGGTCTTAGCAAGCCTACCCACGTCTTCGTACAGGCGGGCGTTGGCTCATTAGCAGCAGCAACGACTGGTTTTTACACCAGTCTGTTTGGCAACGACCGTCCGAAATCAATTGTGGTAGAGCCAACCCGCGCCGCTTGCCTCTTTCACTCAGTAAAAATGGGGGATGGTAAACCTCACACAGTAGACGGTGATTTGAACACAATTATGGCGGGCTTGGCTTGTGGTGAACCAAATCCCATCGCCTGGCAAATCCTGAAGGATACAGCTGATTATTTTGCAATTTGCCCAGACTACGTTGCAGCCATGGGAATGCGCGTTTATGGTGTCCCCATGCATGAAGATCCGGCGATCATCTCAGGTGAATCGGGTGCGGTCACCTTAGGAGCGCTCATGTACATCTCCAAACTGGCAACGATGAAAGATCTACGTGACCAACTTGATCTAGGACTTGACTCGCATATCTTGTTGATCAATACGGAAGGGAATACTTCTCCGGATGATTTTCGATATGTTGTTTGGGAAGGCGGAATCCCGGTTCCAAGTGAATACAAAATGTACTCGCCCGGCTAATAGGCATGGTAATCCTCAACTTACAGAGATGTGATTCCCATTCTGTTCAGGATGCGCCACGCCATCAGAGTCAACCACCGGGAGGGAGTTTTTTTCTGCCCAAACTCCCAATCCTTCCAGGCTGTCCATACTGACTCAAGCGTAAAACATCCTTGTGGATCAGCCTTTCCGATCAAAATTTCAAGCATATCGAGCAAGCGCTTGTCATCCCTGAGCCAATGAAAGCGTGACAGGATATCCAAAACATGCATCAGGTCATACCATACAAAAGGAACTTTGAGTTTGCGAAAATCAGTCCCCATATAGAAGATATAAGGGTGTCGGGTTTCACTTTCACTCCATAAATTAAGCAAAGTCTCTACCCCAATATGAGTAGCAGGGCTATCGTGAAATGCTTCGATCTCTGAGAGAACCTTAAGCATTGCAAGATTGGCAAATGGGCAGGGGTCATCTTTGCGTCCTGGTCCGCGGAAATTACCCAGCTCCTTCGAGACTGCGCATGGCCAACCATTATCACGCAGCAACCCAACCAGGAATTCGACCGCGGTCTTCACTGCCGGGTCATCCTCCAAACCAAATTTAGCCAATGCATAAACGCTCAAGGGAGCGTCACACAACGCCCAGGCCCATTGATCCTCACCCGTTCCACCATAATGCTTGGCGACATTCATGGGGAGTTGAAAAGGGCCTTCGTCGGATTGTTGCGCAAGGATGCGAGCCACTATTTTTTCCACGCCAGGATCATTGACATTCAAGCCCAGGTCGGCGATAAACGTCAGTTTGTGGAATGGCTGGCTGGCACTTTTATGGCTGGCAATCACCTTCCCCGGCCATTCCCCTAATTCCGAAAGCAATTTTTGTACCTGAGGGTACACCAGCATGGAAGCCCGTGCCGCTTGAACATGAGAATCATTTTCAGGTTGACTCATTAAATCACACCTGGTTCGATATGCAATCCAGTGTTCCCCTTCCAGCAGCCAATCGATGGGAGCATTCATAATGTTTTTCCTTGAATTAAGTATACACCTGAGTAAAAAATGGTTGTATCAATAGGTTGGTATTTCTGCATTAATTATCTGGAAAGAATGCCAGGATCAGGAATAGGAGAATGTTTCATTGATGAGAAACTTCTTAATTTCTTTCATTGCCCAGATATAGTGACTGCCGGTGGTGGAGTTGAGATAGGCCACCAGCTTGTTGTGGTTCATCCAGGGATACAAACCGGGTGTGGTCAGTTCACCATCTGAGAGGCTCTCAATAAACTGTATCGATTTGGCATGTGAAGTCCGGAACATTACCAGCGCGTCTTCTATGGATAGATGCTCATATTTCTCATAGATAGCCTGGTTGAGCGCAGGCAGTTGACTCCATTTATAACCAGGCGCAGGCACAGCCGGGTTCTCGCCCCGTAAGCCTGTCTCATACCAGACAAAAAACATTTGTTGCCATTCATAGAGGTGCATAAGAATGTCTTTCACCGACTTTTGTGGCGCATTCTTCGCTGCCATTTGTTCAGGTGACAGGCTGGACAAATACGTTTCAAGCTTTTGGTATTGCTTTTGAGCGACTTCGAGTAGTTGGGTTTTATTGAGTGGACGTGGCATGTTTTATTTTCCTCATACTATTTATCGATTGGGATTCAATTGTTGCAATGCTTCTAAGGTAGCTTGCTTCGGATTTGGGTCACACTGTAATAGACAAGGATACCGATCAGTTTTTCGATCACTGTTATTTTATCCTACTTTGACTGAATGCCGCAGGATCATCTTGAGCTTTTCGGGGGTGGATGCAGTTGGTTTGGTTCTCCCACGCAATGATCAAAAACCTGAAACATTCAGCTTGATTGGCAACTGGCACCGCAGTCATTTTGACGCCATGCAATTTATTGAACTGGGCACATCTGGCAAAAAAAACCATCGGCATAGACTGGCTGACGCGACATCTGCAGAGCATACCATATTTACTGGCTCATTTCACGGGTGGTTCACAGGCCATGTCACTTCTGGGAGCTAGCGACGCTATTTTGATGAGTGATCCCTCCGGTTTTAAGTTGATGGTCATTGGAGTTATAAAGGGGTGCAGCTGGCTGACATTCGCGATCTATACAACAGCGACTCCTGGCTGCAGTTGGTTAGGATACACATGAAAATCAGATTAACGCCTACCTACCGGGCTCGGCCTATAATAATTGAATTTCAAAATTATCTTGATATTTTTCGCGTTACCCATTCCAATCAGCCGTGCTGGAATCTCTTTCGCCGATTATATTTCCCTATCCAAATATCGCAAAACCTTCACCAAAAACTCGAAAGATGCCAGCCATAAGCATTAATCCACTGAGGAAAGTTATACCCACCACAAATGCCAGGTCTAAACGCAGAAATTTTTGCAGATAAAAGAAATTCAGTGGGTCAGGGGTGATAGCTCGAAAAAATCGATAAAAGTTTTTTGCGCGAAGGTAAAGAAAATAACCAATCAATATAAAAAGCGAGCCCATTACCAGATTTATCGCCCAGCCAATTGAGCTCAAGGCAATACTTCCAATGGTAAGAAAACCAAGTCCAGTCCAGAGGACTGTGCCCACATAAGCAATGTTTTTATACCATTCAATTATCATAGAGGTTATTCCTTAATCATTTCACATTAGAAAACAAGATGCTATTCAAAATGATCTGTAAAAATAATATTGCCTGACAATGGCCGGATTTTGACGTATCATCACCGGGTATGGTACGAGTCAATGTTTGTAGTAACTTTATTTTTTCCGGTTGCCTTTGCTTGCTGAAGGGCTGCGTCGAGCTGGATCAACACATCATTAATATTTTCGTGTTCTGGAGTCCATGAGATGATCCCTATACTCACAGTTACATGGATTTGGATATCCCGATATGCAAATTCATGTTCACTTAATAATATTCCCAGCCGATTTGCAAATGCCTCCGCTCCCTCCTGATCTAAACCTGGAAGCAAAAATGCAAATTCATCCCCTCCAATGCGAGCGAATACATCAACTTCACGAGATTTACCCTGGCACACGTTGGCAAACATAATCAAGAGTTCGTCACCGACTGGATGCCCAAACTCATCATTGACCAATTTAAAATCGTCGATATCAAGCATTATTATTGAGAAAACCTGATTATATCTTTTTGCCCGGGAAAATTCTTGATTCAATTTCTCAAAAAAATAGCGCCGATTATGTGCTTTTGTCAACTCATCAGTGTAGGATAATTCTTCCAACTTGCAGCTCACCTCATCCAATCGGAAAAGTAACCTGAAAAATGATGCTGCAATAAGCGGTGTAAGTATCAACGGAATAATAATTGCATTCACTGATGTTGAATTAAATAAGTCGCCTTGTCTCAAAAAATTGATGGAAGAAGATATTCCAAAAGAGAGAAATGTTGCAATAATGGTCACAATAATGACTGAATTTCTTTTGCCGAGTTTTTTGATAAACGGTGAAAGCATTGCACTAATTTCCTAATGACATTAAGTTTATTAAGGGAAAGTTGATAATAAAATTAAATTATATACCACCATAAATAATTTCATCCTATTTTTAATTATCTAAATTTTCTTCTACTTCTTGCCTTCCAGATCAGCGATTAATGCTTTCATCTCAGCAATTTCTATGAGCTGTGCATCCATGATCCATCTGCCAGATCACGCACACGTGGGTGTTCAATTTTGGCGCGTTCGCTGGTCATGAAAGCACCCTCAATCAACCGCCATATTCTTTCCCTGGAGAAACCTATTTCCCCGTTATAATGGAGTAAATTGATGTTCGATTTACGTAGGTTTAAATTGTTTCTATGGGCATAATTTTCGATATCAAACACTTTTCCACCCATGACGGGCCCGGTATCCGCACGACTGTTTTTCTAAAAGGATGCCCGTTGTCCTGTCTGTGGTGCCATAACCCCGAAAGCCAGTCACACCAGCCGGAAATGATGTATCATGCCAACCTGTGTATTGCTTGTCTGGAGTGCCTGAAAGTCTGCCCACAAGCTGCGATCAGCCAGGAGAATGGCAACCTGCTGACAGACCCGGAACTTTGTGATCTTTGCGGTGAGTGTGTAAATGTGTGTTTCAGCGGTGCCCGCGAGATGGTCGGTTATCAGACCAGTGTGGCGGGTATCCTCGAAGAAATCAAAAAAGATATCCCTTTTTACGACCAATCCGGTGGAGGAGTGACCTTCTCAGGCGGTGAGCCGTTGATGCAGTCGGGATTTTTACTTGATCTGCTGAAGGCCTGTAAGGATGTTGACATACATACGACGGTCGATACCTGTGGTTACACATCCAAGGAAGTCTTGTCCCAGCTATTACCCTGGGTAGACCTATTTTTGTATGACATCAAAGCAGTGGATGAGGACCTGCACAAACATCTGACCGGTGTTTCCAATCAGGTGATTCTAGAGAACCTACGCTGGCTTTCAAAATTGGGTAAAAAGGTGATCATCCGCGTGCCGGTTGTGCCCGGATTGAATGATTCCCAACAAGAATTGCAGCAGTTGGCAGCGTTTGCCGCCAGTCTTCCCGGCCTGGATGATATTGAACTGTTACCCTATCACCCAATCGGAATGGAGAAATATTGCCGCCTGCAGCGTATGTATACGTTAAAGGAAGTTAATGCGCCCACAGAGGAACACTTACTGAAGATGGCTGATTTCCTGAGAAAATCACATTTAGAAGTTCATATCGGAGGTTGATGCCATGAGTAAAAGTGAACGTGTGCTGCGATTAAGGCAACAAAGCCTGGATACACCGGCTACAATATCTACTCAACGAGCAAAACTGTTGACCGAATTTTATCAGCAGCAGCAAGCGCTTCTTTCACCTCCTTTGCAACGGGCGCGTGCTTTTCAATATTTACTCGATAATGAAGACCTTTACCTGGGAGAAGGGGAACTAATTGTGGGAGAAAAGGGGTATTTTCCTAAAGCTGCCGCTACCTTCCCGGAATTATGCTGTCATAGCCTTGAAGATTTAAAAATCTTGAATGAACGCGAAAAAATCCCCTTTCAGGTTGCAGAAAAGGATTTCAATCTTTATGCTGAAAAAATAATTCCTTTCTGGCAAGGGAAGTCGATGCGCGAACTGATATTTGCCGAAATGGAAAAGGAATGGCAGGATTGTTACGAAGCCGGCATCTTCACCGAATTCATGGAACAGCGGGCAGCCGGGCATACCGTATTGGACGATAAGATTTATCGCAAAGGCATGCTCGATTTTATGGGTGATATCGATCAGAGTTTGCAAAAACTGGATTATCTGAATGATCCGCGCGCCTATGATAAAGAACAGGAATTAAAGGCCATGCAAGTCTGTGCCCAGGCATTGATCGATTACGCTGGGCGTTATGCCACCGAAGCCCGTCGCCAGGCTGCCTACGAGCCAGACCCTGATCGCCGGGCTGAATTGGAAAATATTGCCGAAGTCTGCGATTGGGTTCCTGCCAGGGCACCGCGCAATTTTCATGAGGCCATCCAGTATTACTGGTTTGTCCATCTGGGTGTGACCAAGGAGCTCAACACCTGGGATTCTTTCAGCCCGGGACGTCTGGACCAGCATCTGAACCCCTTTTACAAACGTGGGTTACAAGATGGCAGTCTGACGCACGAAAGTGCCGAGGAACTCTTGCAGTGTCTATGGATCAAATTCAACAACCAGCCGGCACCTCCCAAAGTTGGTGTTACGATGGCCGAAAGCAGCACCTACACCGATTTCGCGCAGATCAATCTGGGTGGGTTAAAAGAGGACGGTTCAGATGCAGTCAATGAAGTAACTTTCTTGCTGCTGGATGTGGTTGAGGAGATGCGCCTGTTGCAACCCAGTGCTTCGATCCATGTCAGCAAAAAAGGACCCAATCATCTGATCAAACGGGCTGCCAAAATCATCCGCACGGGTTATGGACAGCCCTCGATTTTCAATACCGATGCTGTCATCCAGGAAATGGTCAATTTTGGAAAATCCCTGCAAGATGCACGTAATGGCGGCACAAGCGGTTGTGTTGAAACCGGCGCATTTGGCAAAGAAAATTACACCCTCACAGGTTACCTGAACCTTCCAAAAATCCTGGAAGTAACCCTGCATAACGGCATCGACCCGCGCAGTGGAAAACAAATCGGGCTGAAGACCGGTGTCATACAAGATTTGGGTAGTTTTCAAGATCTGTTTGCTGCTTTCTGTAAACAATTGAACCATTTTATTGAGATTAAGGTGAATGGCAACCAGGTGATTGAAAGGCTGTATGCGCGCCTCTTACCAGCACCATTCCTTTCCCTATTAATCGATGACTGCATCAGCAAGGGACTTGACTATCATGAAGGCGGAGCGCGCTATAATACAACCTACATCCAGGGGGTTGGGATCGCTTCCATAACGGATACGCTGAGTGCGATCAAAACGCATGTATTTGACGATAAACACTTCAGTCTTGCAGAACTGTTGCAGATGCTGGAGGTTAATTTTTCCGGGTACGAACGCGAGCGTCAGCTATTAATGAACCAAACCCCCCGCTATGGCAATGATGATGACCGGGCAGATAAAATCATGCTTATGGTCTTTAATGCCTTTCATGATGCAGTCGTTGGGCGGCCAACAACGAAAGGCGGAAAATATAATATTGACATGCTACCCACCACCTGCCATGTGTATTTTGGGAGCGTGATGGGTGCATCGGCAGATGGGCGCCTGGCTGGCAAGCCGCTGTCCGAAGGGATATCTCCGGTTCAGGGGGCCGACCGCAACGGCCCAACTGCTGTTTTAAAGTCTGCTGCCAAGATGGACCATTTGCGCACGGGTGGCACGCTGCTTAACCAGAAATTCACTCCCGGATTGCTGCGTGATGAAGCGGGGCTCAACGGGTTGGTGCAACTGGTGCGCACTTATTTCAATCTGGATGGACATCACATCCAATTCAATGTGATCGATGAGGAGACTCTCCGGGCAGCCCAACTTAACCCCTCCGAACACCGTGACCTGATCGTACGGGTTGCCGGGTACAGCGATTATTTCTGTGATCTGAACCAGGTCCTGCAGGAGGAGATCATCTCACGCACCGGGCATGATCAGTTTTAAATTTGGAAGTAGAATAAATTTTACCTAGCTTAAGGCCACATACACGGGCTTGGTTTTCCGGAGCCATTCCGGGCTGCGCACAATGGTTCCACACTGCCGGGTTCAGTGACATTTCCTTGTAATTGGTTCATATTATCTTTCATCCTAAATTGAAATTGGCCCGAGTATCCAAAATCATTGGTAATCAGCCCAGATAAAACTTGTCCATTTTCAGACAGTGTGCCATTAATAAACGTCTTGATTCCTGATGTAGCAATTTCACCACCGACGCTAACCCCATTTTGAGACAGATTCATAGGGATCACAACTGCAAATCCGGATACCCAAACTGTATAGTTTCCTGTCCAATCATAAAATGGTGGTGTTTCCGCAAGAGACAGGCTGTTTACATCACCCTGAATGGTGGCGTATGCAGTGGTGATCCAACAGGTACCATCACCATCCGGGTTGTTGATCAGCACCCAAGCCTGGCTGGAATGGCGGCCAACCACCTCAACGGTTTCACCTTTTAGTAAAGCGCCTCGATAATCGTAAACGAGATGCGGCCCAAAGCGGCAGTTGGTATCCAGGCTGACAGAAACCATCGGGGCAGCCGGAGTGGGTGTGAGTGTGATGGTTGGTGTAGAGCTAGCGCTAGGCTCCGGGGTTTGGCTGGGTTGTGTGGTTTCTGTTGGTGGAACTGCTACGGTTGGCGTAGTTTGTAAACTCTCTAAGGTTACGGCGAGGGCTTGCATGGTGAGCTGAGCCTGAACCGTTAGCTCCACTTGATCCTGAATATCAGACAGCTGGGAAACCGCTGTACCGGGGATGTTGCAAGCCATCATGGTGAGGATGATCACACCAATCAGATAACCTAGCGATCTATATCTATACATGAGAAAGTCCTGTTACAAATCAGATTTAGTTTATCCGTATTATATAAGTAAAGCAGGTATTAACGCAAATTGTAACCTCAGCTCATTTGGATTCAGATGATTCAGCATGCTACGGTTCATACCTTTGATGAATTCCGACCACTACTCCACAATTAATTCGTGACTTCCGAGTTATAGTATGCCTGTTAAGGGATGAAGTACCCATGAGAATTCGAGCAAATACCTTAACAAGGTACCAAATATATGTTTAAGGTTTAACAATCTCGGTGTCTGGAAGGTTTTATAATTTAGTTGCGAAAAGCCTCCTATGAATGATTCAGCTGCAACTTCTAGCAATTTACCTTAATTTATTTTCTTCTTGCACTTGTTTAAAAGTCATGCGTGGAATTGAATGAATTTTCAAATTTTTTCAATATAATTAAATTTTCTCATCAATTTCCCAGTAATCAAAATGGAGGCGTTTTGCATGGTGTTAAATAAAAACCCAATGAGGGTCAATGACCGCATGGATTGGTATCAGGAAGCAAAATTTGGTATGTTTATCCACTGGGGTGTTTACAGTGTAGCGGAAGTGGAAGCATCCTGGCCGATCATGGCGCCTGATCTATCCGAAGCCATGTTTGCAAATCACACCCGCATCAATGAAAAAGAATATGCTTCTTTACCTGCACGATTTAACCCAACTGGGTTTGATGCGGATGCCTGGGTGCAAATGGCTAAAGAAGCAGGCATGCGCTATATGGTGATTACATCGAAACATCATGATGGATTCTGTATGTTCGATGCGCCCGGGACCGATTACAAAATCACAAATACCCCTTATGGGAAAGACATCTGCCTGGAATTGGCCCAGGCCTGTGCCAGACAGAATATGCCTTTGGGTTTTTACTATTCGCCACCGGATATGAATCACCCTGGCTATCGGAACACAAATAAACCCGCGACAAAAAATTGGACAGGAGAGCCGAAACGCAAAGAATGGGGTGAATACCTGGATTATATGGAGAGTCACATCCGCAAATTACTGACCGGGTATGGAGAAGTGAGTATTATTTGGTTTGATGGATTAACGAATCATGGTAAATATGACCCTCCTCGTTTTCATAAGCTAGTCCATGAACTCAGTCCGAATACACTGATCAATGACCGCTTAGGAGATGGGTTTGATTACGTCACGCCGGAACAGTTTATTCCAAAAGTAGGAATTCCAGCAAAAACTGGCAAACCGCCCGCAGGTCTTGATCCCGGTGGGGATAGTTTTTTTAATGCCATTTGCTTTTTGTTCAAGGTTCCGATTATCCGTGGCTGGATACGCAAACAAATGATGAAATATTCCAAAGGGGAACTCGAATTAACTCCCGTGCATCAGGAGCCATACCCTTCTCCGGAACAATTCCAACCCTGGGAGACTTGTATGACCATGGGGCAAACCTGGGCACATAATCCTAACGAGACAAAATGGAAATCACCTCAAGACCTGGTTCGTAATTTGGTTAACGTTGTCAGCCGCGGTGGCAATTACCTGCTCAATGTAGGTCCAACCGCGCAAGGAGTTTTCCCCGACGAGGCAATTGATCGACTGCAGCATGTGGGCAAGTGGATGAAAACCTACAATGCTGCCATCTACGGTAATACCTATACACCTTTACAGAGGCAGTCCTGGGGCCAAACAACTCGCAAAGATGACAAGCTGTATTTACACGTCTTCGAGTGGCCGGAAAATGGCAAACTTGTCATTGACTCTTTCCCCGGGACAGCCAGCGAAATCAGTGATTTTTCAGGAGAATCCCTGCTGTTTACCCAGAAAAATGGTGATCTTGAAATTTCTCTGCCCCCACCATCACCAGACCCGGATGTATCTGTCCTGGTTGTAGAAATTGACAGTACCGAACCTGGTTGGCACAATTATTCTGCCCCAGCTGTGACCACAACCCCACTCGGGAAATACGTGAAAAATATGGCTGTCTTCAGCGGATGGGTGAACGCGTTTCTAAACGGTTTAATTGCATTCTTCACGTATCGCACCCGCACGGGAATTCCCTTCAACGAAGCCGCTGTGGATATCCCCATAACCGTGTTTATCCTCGTCTTTCTGGTTACCTGGCTTACGGTTGGGTCAGTTCGAAAAGAATATTCGAAGGGCAATATCACGAAGGGGCTATCTTCCCGACGCAGTTTTAAACTACCTAAGAATGCAGCCTTACGGGCGTTGATCTTCGCTCTAGCTGGATCCATCCTCTGGGGTGGCTTCCTGGATGGAATTCTTTTCTTGATTACGCCTGACGGATTTAGCAACTGGGGATACGTCCTGACCAAAACGTTGTATACTGGCCTAACCGCCGCCCTGGCAACTATTGCGACAATATTTAGCGTCGCTAAAGACGAGAACCGGAGATCATGATGGAACGGTTCGGAAGCATCATCAGATTAAAACCCGAAAAGCTTGATGAATATAAAGAATTGCATGCGCATGTCTGGCCGGACGTGTTAAAGATGATCAAAGTGTGCAACATCCAAAATTATTCGATCTACTATAAAGATGGCTACCTCTTTAGTTATTTTGAATACACAGGCAATGATTTCTCTGTTGACATGAAAAAAATGGCCGCTGATCCTACAACCCAGGCGTGGTGGAAGTTAACAGAACCATGTCAGGAACCGTTAGAGTCCCGGTCTGAAGGCGAATGGTGGGCAAGCATGGAAGAATTCTTCCATCTGGATTAAACGGGATTATTGATGAATTCACGCCAACGCATCCTCGCATCCATTGATCATCAGGAACCGGACCGTCTCCCGGTTGATCTGGGAGCTACGCCAAGTTCAGGAATTTCCGCCATTGCTTACGATCACCTCTTACGCTTTCTTCCACTGAAGGATAAACGTAATTGGGTTTATGATGTCGTCCAGCAGGTTGCGCAGCCTTCGTATGAATTGCTGGATTACTTTTCTATCGATGCAGTTGATCTTGGACGTACTTTTAATCAGAACGACTCTGACTGGTACGATTACACACTGCTAAATAACAGCACTGCCCAACAACCTGTCTGGTTCAATCCTGAAAGGCAGACTGATGGCTCGTCTTTGGTTTTCAAAAATGGAGAAGCTATTGCGGCTATGCCGGCTTCTGCCTTTTCTTATGATCAAATAACTTTTCCATTTCTGGATGGCTATCCCGCCGATTTCGGAGCAAACCTGGATGAAGCAATGGGGAAGGTTCATTGGTCAGCTCTGGCGCATAGCCCCTGGGATCACGCCGGGGAAGTAGATTTCTGGGAAAAACTTCGCTCAAATGCGATTGAATTACGCGCAAAAAGTGACCAGGCGATTGTTCTTTCGGCAGGTTGTAACCTTTTCGAATGGGGAACCTTCCTACGCCGCCTGGACAATTTCCTCATGGATCTAAAACTTGATTCGAAAAGTGTTGATCGTTTATTGGACGCGCTGATGGAACGCCACCTCAACTCTCTCGAAAAAATCTGCACTGCTGTCGGGGATGTGGTGGACATCATCCGTCTTGGCGATGACCTGGGCATGAACACTGGCCCACTAATGGCACCGGATACCTATCGCAAATTCTTCAAACCACGCCACACCATCCTATGTAGCTATATTAAAAAGCATTCCAGCATGCGTCCTTTTTTGCATTCCTGTGGATCCATCTACAAGCTAATCCCTGATTTAATTGATGCCGGTTTTGAAGTAATCAATCCTGTACAAACCAATTCAAAGGATATGCAGCCAGAGCGACTCAAAAAAGAATTTGGGACAGCAATCACCTTCTGGGGTGGCGGTGTAGATCCCCGTTATATTTTGAATTCTGGTACTCCGCAAGAAGTTTTTGATCACGTTCGGTCAAATATCGAAATTCTGGCACCGGGAGGCGGGTTCATTTTCAACACAATTCACAACATCCTGCCGGATGTGCCCCCGGAAAATATTCTGGCAATGTTCAAAGCAATTGATTGTTATCGATAATCGTACAAAGAGGAGCTGGAAATTGACAAAAAAAGTGCTAATTAGCGGATGTTTCGATCTACTCCATAGCGGTCACATCGAATTCTTTCGCGAGGCAGCCTCCTACGGCGATTTATATGTCGCTCTGGGTTCGGATAAGACAATCTATGATCTTAAGGGCAGGCTGCCAATTAATAATGAACTTGAACGAATTTTTATGGTCAAGGCAATATCCTATGTAAAAGAAGCTTTTATATCAAAAGGTTCCGGACTTTTGGATTTTGAAAACGAATTTCGGTCAATGAAGCCGGATTATTTGATCGTAAATGAAGATGGTGATCTGCGGGAGAAACGCGAGCTGTGTACTGAATTAGGGGTGGAATACGTGATCCTCAACCGCCTGCCATATGAAAATCTTCCTCCCCGATCGACTACTGTCTTGCGCACACAAAACCTGATACCCTTTCGTATTGACCTTGCCGGTGGTTGGCTTGACCAACCCTGGGTGTCAAAGTATTGTGCCGGGTCAGTCCTCACGATTTCATTGGAGCCATCATTTGATTTCAATGAGCGCAGCGGGATGGCCTCCAGTACTCGTCGTGCAGCCATCGATTTATGGGGGAGCAAAATTCCTGCCGGAAATCATGAGAAACTTTCAAAAATATTGTTCTGCTATGACAATCCCCCAGGGAAAAAGGTGATCTCAGGCTCTCAGGATTCGATTGGAATCGTGTTTCCCGGGTTGGCAAATGCACATTATGACGGGGAGTACTGGCCGAAACAAATTGAACATGTGCAAGATGCAAACATATTACAGTTCATTGAACAATCCTTATATTTAGTGACACTGGGACCCCGCCATGCAGAATATGATGTACTTGAAAATACCAATATTACACCAGAAAACACCTGCGCCTTAGCGCAAGCCGCTGAAAACTGTTGGCAGGCGATCCTCAACCAGGATACCAATCTATTTGGTCAATCTTTCCGGGCATCCTTTGAGGCGCAAATCGCAATGTTCCCGAATATGATGAACGATGACATTGTTCGATTGATTGATCAATACAAAGATGTGGCATTGGGTTGGAAATTATCCGGTGCAGGCGGGGGTGGTTACCTCATTCTGGTATCGGAAAAACCCATTAAAAACGCCATGCGCATATTAATCAGACGTGAAATTGAGTAGATTGAACCATGAATTAATGGATGGATAAATCATAATCAACAATGATCGATAGCCTGGTTTCTAGATCATAAATTGGAGATTATGTATTCCCCAAACAATAATCCGACCTAAGGTTGGCTATTCTGTAAAAGACTTATAAATCAACATGATTTCCTTAGACTGATGCGAATATCATCTGTTGGATCAATATCTTATTGGGACAATAATTAGAGGGATTCAATGTGCTTTCTGGGCACAGGCTACTCTTCCACAAACACTTGTTGTGCTCGAAAGCTATGAATTGGCATTGACTTCGAATGAACTCTGGTTTACCATAACGAATGTCCAAATCTTAATTTCATGCTCATTATCACGTCTTTTAGGAGAAAAAATGGATCCATCAGCAAGCATCATCATGGCAGCAGCGTTAGTATTTTACTCAATTGGGGTTTGGAGCGAGCGAATTTCAGGTAAGCTCAAACCCTGGCACCTGGTTTTCTTCATTCTGGGTCTCTCCTGTGATACATTGGGAACCGGAATGATGTTCGAAATGGTGGGTGGAATGTCATTTGATCTCCATGGTATCACGGGAGTAATTGCAATTGTCCTTATGCTCGTTCATGCCATCTGGGCATTTGTAGTGTTGAAAAAGAAAGACGAAAAAGCCATCATGAATTTCCACAAATTTAGTGTAGCAGTTTGGTTAATCTGGCTCATTCCATATTTAAGCCCGATGTTTTTTGCAATTTCAAGATAATTATGAATAGGAGGATAAAACTTTCTTCTCTATTATTACAACCTGGTTTCCCCTCTCAAATAATCTAAAATTTTACCATTCACAATAACAACTCCTCCGCAAACCACCGAAATCTCCACCTATGCTAAAATAAAAATAATCCCGACCCCCTCCCCCCTTATTCCCTGCGAAAGATTAGAGGTGCATAATGGAAAGTTTTCCCCTCCTGTTTGGTCTTTTATGCGGCGGTTTCTTTTTTCTGGTAACCCTGGCAATCGGGGTGGGCCTGATTATCTTCAGCCGTCGCAGTAAAAAGAAAGCTGACGCCAGCCTGACCTGGCCTAGTGTACTGGGGAAAGTGCTGGCAACCAGCGTTCGTGAGAGCATCACCCACGATGAGGATGGTCGCCAGACAGTCAGTTATTATCCCGAAGTTGAATATACCTACGAGGTCAATGGGCAGGATTTTACAAGCAAGAGACTCTCCTTCGGTGGGTTGGTAACCAGGAAAACACGTGCGGAAGTGGTGACACACCTGACCCAGTATCCTGTGGACTCAACCCTGCTTGTGTACCATAACCCCCAAAATCCGCGAGAAGCGGTCATTGAGCGCACCAGAGCTGGGGCAAAATGGGCTCTGGTGGTCGGAGTGATTATCTCCATCATAGCAGCCTGCATTGGCTTGGTGATGCTGATCAGTCTGGTGAGGAATTTAGGTTAAGGAAGTTACTTATTCTTCAATTTCCTTTTTATATCTTGTTTGTCTATGGCCTAGTCATAATCTTTTCCATTAGCGTTCTAGATTTCTAGATCTAATCAATTGATATTATTTTCACAATTTTTCACTCTTAATCCATTTATGGCGAGTTACAAAATTGGGATTGCAGGTGAATCAATCGGTCCACTTTCAAAAAATGACATGAACAACACTACCGGAATATTTTTCTGGGACCTGACTAGTTGACAATATCCTGCTCATCCCTTTGACACTATCTCCTAAGATGAAAACAAAGGACTTTGGCTTCACCCCTCTCCTGTTTTGAATTTTAGGAAGTCGATGATGGATTTTGCAATTGATAATGGAGTATCCCTTTGGGCACAGAACTCTGGTCTCTTCTCAATAGCGGGAAGTGGACATAGTGCCCTGCGGGTATTCTATATCTTCCCTGTAAGGGACCACTACTCTAAAGAGTACTTCGGACCCTCCGGGTTCAAATGCCCTTTGGGTATGAGTCAAAATCCTGACTCCGTGCAACGCTTGCATCCAGCACGAAGTGCATGGCTGTGCAGCGAGTTCTGCAAAAACTTGCACCTGATGCAAGTGAAGGTGTCAGTCAAACCGACGAACGCTGGTCCACGCTTGGCAGGACACCTATTGCCCTTCTTGGGGATTGAATAGTTAATCAATGTTCGTTTCATATCTGATTTTTGGGAGTTCATCATGTCATAAATAAAAAAATACTGCTTTTATTATTTTCTGCCAGATCAGTCTACTGGTGACTTGATAAAGTTAATAAAATGTTTTGGAGGATTGGTTTGAATCATACGAATATAATTCCAATGATTTCTTCAATGGTAAAACCAGGATGGCTGAATTCGTGTCCTGGTCGTTATTGGGTTAACCACGCCATTATGGATTGAAAGCAGCCTATACCTGTTATCCAGCCAATCTTTGGCTTATATGAGTAGATCAGTATTGCTCTTTCAGACCAGCATGTTATACGATGGCTTACACGGCTTTTTCATCTTGCAGTCATTTATAACAGGCGCAAACTTTTCCACTGGAAGAGTTCATCGTCATCCTGATCGTGGGGGTGATCGTTTTTTAACCAGTTGAGTTATTCTTGCAGGGGTTGATTTCTTCGGTTTAATATACAAACTGACATATTTGTGTCAAGCACGGGGAAAAGCGGTAAAATGGCATACGTTTCTGCCATAATTATGCCACATTTGACATCTATACTTGGGTAATCAAACAATTTTATTGAGGTGAAATGATGAAAATAAAATGTTATCAATTTCTTTTGGTACTTGTTTGCACCATGGTCCTGACCGCATGTAGTAATAACACAAATAATGTTCCTTCGCTGGCTGCTACCCCAATGCCCAATGCAGTAAATGAAGAAAGCAATGATGAAGCATTGGTGATGGAGTTCGCTGATTGTTTACGGAATGAAGGGATGCAGGTTACCGACCCCACAATTGATTCCGAAGGCAATATTCAGATGCCCGAACTGGTAGAAAATGCAACGGCTACAAAAGATGAATGGATCGCAGCCTATGAAGTTTGCGGCGAAATCATTGAAAATATCACATTTGCGAAAAAAGAAGTCGACCGCAGCGCGCAATTGGAACAATACCTTGAAGTTGCAGCTTGTATGAACGAAGCCGGTTTCGATGTTGGCGAGCCTACTACCGAAACCCTGGATACCTGGATGATCGATCTCAAAGAAAATTTCGATTGGGATGATCCAGACACTGAGGAAATTTTCGATACTTGCTTTGGTGGTAGTTCCGATGGTGAAAGCAAAGGGGAAGGAGGTAAATGACCAAGATACCATCAAGCCCCAAATCCCGCTCCTGGGTCTGGATCTCTTTGGGGGTTATGATCCTGATTGTCGCGGTTCTGGCTGTAGTGTTTATATTACCGGGAACTGGTACACCCTCAGAAACCATCGAAGTGGCACCCCTCAATTTCACCGAAGTGGTTATCACCGACCTTTTCAAGGAAGAAACCTTTGATGGTGTGATTGGTTCCATCCAGGATGATCCAATAAAAACCAAGCTTGGTGGAACCATAACCGATATCCCTGAAGTGGGTGAAACAATCCAACAAGGTGAAGCCCTTGTCGTAATTGATAACGAACCTGTAATCCTTCTCTACGGCGATCTTCCTGCTTACCGTAATATCGCCATTGGGAACGAATACCGGAGGATTTCAGACCAACTCAACGGTACAATTACCTGGATTGCCCAACCAGGTACCATTATCCAACAAGGAGACGTGCTTTATCGGGTGGATGAACAACCAATTATCGCTTTATATGGTGAACAACCAGCGTATCGCAATTTGTATAACAGCGGACAGATGATTGGTAAAGATGTACTCCAACTCGAGCTATCCTTGGTTGCTTTGGGGTATAACGATAACGGCAACCTTAATGCTGATGGTATTTTCGATTACCGAACTACCCGCGCTTTGAGAGCCTTTCAGTCGGATTTAGGATTAGAACAGGATAGCGTCCTTAACTTGGGAGAGATTATTTTCCTATCAGGTCCATCCCAGGTAATCGAATGTTTTACATTGCCAGGTGATCCCGCCGGTAATGAGGTAATGGAAATCACTACCGGAAATGCGGGTTCCGGTATCGATATTTTGCAACTCGATAACCCCTGCTGGATTTGGGTTTCGATGCGGACGGTGCCCTGGTAGCAGACGGCACTTACACCCTGGAAACCTATCAAGCTGTACTTGCTTTTCAGGTGGCTACTGGTCTTGAACCCGATGGCATTCTCGACCTGGGAGAGATCATCTTCCTTCCCGGCGCAGTACGTGTTACTGGCCAGTTAACCACCAAAAGCAGTAATGTGGACCCAGATACCCCTATCCTGGGGATCAGCCTGTCTGAGAAAGTGGTTTATATGGCTCTACCCGCCGATGATCAAGGCTTGTTGGCTGTGGGCGATGCTGTCACCGTGGAGATGCCCGACAACACTCTGGTACCCGCCACCGTTGTTTTCGTTTCGCAAACCGCCTTCATCTGGACAAAATGAGTGGGATCCAGCCTGGTTCGAAGTCCGTATTGCACTGGATGATCCCAGTGTGGCCGCGGGACTGGACGAGGCACCGGTGGATGTTATCATCGTTTCGGATTCGATCTCGAACGTGATGGCTATTCCTGTATCAGCGCTGGTAGCTTTACTCGAAGGCGGTTACGCAGTTGAAAAGGACGTCGGCAATGGACAAGTGCAGTTATTAGCCGTGGAAACAGGTTTCTTTAGCAGCAATAATATGATCGAGATCACTTCCGGCGCGCTGCAATCTGGCGATCGGGTGGTGGTGCCATGACATAAAGAAGGGGGGGGTGGCAAGCGCATCTACCAATGGTGCTGGAAGTAAAGTAGATGTCCACAAAACCTACCCCACCACACCCCCGGTACACGCCCTGCGTGGGGTCAGTTTCAATGTCAAAGAAGGCGAACTTGTATCAGTGGTGGGTCCCTCTGGGTCGGGGAAATCAACTTTGCTACACTTGATAGGTACTCTCGACAGGCCAACGGAAGGTGATATCACCGTGGCAGGGCATCGGGTTTCCATGCTGACCGATCGGGATTTATCCTCGCTGCGGGCCCACCATATCGGCTTTGTGTTCCAGTCTTTCCACCTATTGAGCAGCCTGACCACGCTCGACAATGTCGCCGAGGGCCTGCTCTACACCGGTCGATCATTGCGGGAACGGCGTGAACTAGCCGAGATCGCCCTGCGCCGGGTGGATATGGCGCACCGTCTGGATCAAGATCACAGCCAAGCTCTCCGGTGGTGAAAAGCAGCGGGTCGCCACCGCCCGGGCCTTTGTCGGGAACCCTCGATCGTGCTGGCCGATGAACCCACCGGTAACCTGGATACCAAAAACAGTGATGCCATTGTCAAGTTGATTGAGGAACTCAATGCTGCTGGCGCGACCATCGTGGTGATCACCCATAACCCGGAGATTGCGGAGCGCTTCCCGCGCATCATCGCGCTGCGTGACGGTCAAATCCGAATTTGACACCGAGAACTAAATCCACAAAGGAGGTGGCCTGATGGCTTCGACTCACTGCAACCCAGTCAACTGCATTTCAGCGATATGCTGCGATCCGCCACCATCGGGATCCGCACCCGAAAACAGCGGGCCGCTCTCTCAGCCATCGGCATCATGATCGGCATCGCCGCGATGGTAGCCGTATTGGGACTCTCACAATCATCGCAGGCCGAACTTCTGGCCCAACTCGAACGCCTGGGCACCAATCTGCTGGTGGTGCAGCCAGATGAAGGTCTGGGCCGCGGTACCGGTAACCTGCCCAAAACCGCCACCGATATGATCGAGCGCATCCCCCCGATTGAGCAAACCAGCATGCTCAGCGCCGTCAACGCCAACGTGTACCGCAACGATCTCATGCCTGCCGGCAAGACCGGGGGTATCTCGGTGCAGGCCGTCGACCGGGATTTGCTCGTAGTTTTGGGCGGTTCTGTCGCGGATGGCGTGTGGTTCGATGATGCCAAAGCCGCCTATCCGAACGTGGTTCTGGGTTCGGTGGCTGCCGAACGTCTCGCAATTCGGGAGGTCAGCGGGGTGCAGCAGGTCTGGTTGGGGGGACGCTGGTTCACCGTGATCGGCGTCCTCAACTTGTTTGAATTGGCCCCCGATCTGGACCGTTCGGTCTTCATCGGGCAACCGGCCGCGGAAACCTTCCTTGATCACGAAAACCTGCCCAGCCGGATTTTGGTCCGGGTCGATCCAGCCAAAGTCGATCAGGTGCTCACGGTTCTGGCCGTTACCGCCAACCCGGCCTTCCCAGAAGAAGTTTTGGTCGATAAACCCTCCGATGCGCTGGAAGCCCAAGAAGCCGCCGATGATGCCTTCACAGCTCTGCTGTTGGGTCTGGGGGCCGTTTCGCTGATTGTAGGCGGCGTTGGGATCGCCAATATCATGGTGATCTCGGTGCTCGAACGCCGCAGTGAAATTGGTTTGCGGCGCGCCCTGGGTGCCCGGAGGTGGCATGTCGCGGCTCAATTCCTGGGTGAAGCCCTGCTGTTGGGTGCGATGGGCGGCACCGGCGGCGTTTTCCTGGGGATGGCGGTTACCGCGATTTACGCCAATATCAAAGGCTGGGCCACCCTGGTTCCCCCAGTTGCCATCATCGGTGGGATTGTTGCCGCATTATTAATCGGCGGTACGCCGGCTGTATCCGGCTGGTAGGACTGGCGGTCACCAACGACGCACTACGAACCACATACAAAACAAATACGGACAGCTGGGGGGGGGAGGAGGAGAGGGCGATAGACCCCGTGCGGCTGCAGCACTCGCCAACCGAAGCACTGCGAACGACATAGCGGTTCAGTTGTGGTATAAGGTCAATAATGAGCCAAACAAACCGTTTTGATTAGTTGAAGACGATCACCGCGTTGATGCCGATTGGGTCAAGGTTTATTTTGAACGTTGGCTGGGTTTCTGGCACACTCTCACAGTGTGAGATTAGCCCATGATGGTAAAATCGGGCTTGAACGTGCTGGTGCAGGGCCTCAGCCCAGACTTGATCGTGTGCCGCACAAGTTGCAGGCACGTGTGGCAAATGGCCTACCGGAATTTTCAGAAAGCGATGTTATGCAAGTGCCTGCACCCCTGCCGTTTGGTGTGGGTGTTGAGTGGGGGGGACGGGGGGGGGGATGGGATGTATGCCAGGATTTTGCGGATGGAATCCGATGTACCCATCATTATGCTGACCGCCAAAGGGTCGCAACCTGACCGGGTCCATGGTGACTCTTTGGGAGCTGCATGGCGCCGATGACTATATCGTCAAGCCCTTTGATCCCGACGAACTGGTGGCGCGCGCCAAAGCCGTTCTGCGGCGCTACCACGGGCGGGTGCAATCCACCCTGAGTTGCGGTAATCTCATTCTGGACGAGAGCACCCACAAAGTCACTGTTGGGAGAATCAGCCGATCGAATTGAGCCAGGCGCAGTTTGCCATCCTGTCAGCCTTGATGCGCCATCCCAACCAGGTACTCAGCCGTGCCCAATTGATCACCCTGGCCTTCAACAATAATTTCGAAGGCACTGATCGAGCCATCGACACCCATATCCGCCGTTTGCGCAGTCTCATCCAACAAGCTGATTTTCAACCCATCCAAACGGTTTACGGTGCGGGTTATAAATTTGTGTGTGAGAGAATATGATGTCCATCCGTTGGCGTATTTTGGGTGCATTCTTACTGGTGATTCTCTTGACCGTCGTCATCGGAACCGGATTTGAGTTTTGGTCGGCAAATAAGGAATTTTCGGATTTTTCCACCAAGATCCGCACGGAGGATTTGGCGGATGTGATCAGCCGCCATTATACGATCGATGGCAGCTGGGAGAATCTAGAGGGCATTCTGGTCCAGTATGGTGTATTCCTCAATGACGAAAAATTGCGCGCTGCCGAGGCTGAAAAGATCGACCTCGAATATATGCTCCCTGGCGGGTGATTGTGAAGGATATGAATGGACCATTCTTGCAGATTCTTTTGCGTATCTGGATCAGATCCCCATTGGCTTGCAGGAGGAAGGGGAACCTGCATCGATTCAGGATATTGAGACTGGGGAAGAAGTCGGTACGGTGATGATTACCATCAACCAGGATTATTTGAATGCCGAAGCGCGGCGTTATCTGGCTATCATTCTGGTTCCAAGACTGTTTCAAGGGTTGATCACCGCGGTCATTGCCATGCTACTAGGAGTCTGGTTGTCCCGCCGTATCACCGCCCCGGTCATCAATCTGACAGAAGCAACGCAGGCAATTGTTCAAAGTGGAGAAACCCAATTATTGCCTGTGATCTCATCTGACGAATTAGGACAAATGAGTGCTTCTTTCAACAAGATGATGACCTCTTTGAAAACCCAGCGAGAACTACGCAAACGTCTGATTGATGACGTCGCTCACGAACTCAACACACCATTAAGTGTTATCCGCCTGGAAGCCAAAGGCATGTTGGATGGGATCAAACCGCCTGAGGATGCTGCTGACCAGATCATGGGAGAAGTCGATCTGCTCAGCAACCTGGTTTACGATTTGAATTGGCTGGCTGAAACCGATTCAGGTTTCCTTCGGCTTGAAATGGACTCTTATAATCTTAGCCAATTCCTCACAACAGAAATCGAGCGTTGGCAAATAGTAGCCCAAGCTTCAGAAATTGATTTGGAATTACAATCTATCCCCTCGGAAATTCCCCTAATCCAGATGGATAAAACGCGAATCAGTCAAGCGCTGGGTAATTTAATTGAGAATGCACTGCGGCACACCCCTGCTAGAGGAAAAGTAGCCATTCATTGCAATTATGATCAGGAGAATGTGATTGTTTCAGTTTGTGATACGGGGGTAGGAATTGAATCTGAGGATCTATCATTTGTTTTTGAACGCTTCTATCGAACAGACTTATCACGTCAAAGGATAAGTGGAGGACGTGGGCTTGGACTGTCCATTGTCAAACAGATTGCTGAAGCGCATCAAGGCCGTGTGTGGGTTGAGAGCGAACCAGGCAAAGGTAGTTGCTTTTCCTTCAGTCTGCCAATTTCATAGCCAGAACCTTCTCATAAACAAACTACCAAAGGTGCGAAAAACTTAAAATCTTTATAATTTTAGTTGGATTTTCAGCATAATTCACAACCAATATAGGTTATAGAAAACCTGGCCTGAAGGGGAAAATTTCCGTAATACCCCGTCTGATTGTAGCCAGGAAAGCTATTTTGAGGTTAGACCGAGGTAACCACAAGGCACGTGCCACAGGCAGATTGGGCAGTCGTATTTAGAAAATAACGACTATCATGTTAGGATATCCTCTGATTGAAAGATTTCATATGGATTTAGTAAGCATTTTATTTTTACTTGGTTTTATTGTGTTTCTAAGGGCAAAGAGGCTCAATTTGATAAATATCTTTTTCTTCACAACTTAATTCTGGTACATAACGATTGGCTTCAATCCAATTCAACAATTCTTCTAAACTGGGGTTCTTTACTTCCCATACGGTGATCCTTTGATCATTTGACCCGGATATTGCTGTGCGACCATCCGGGCTGAGTGCAATATCAAACACGATTGCTAAGCCTGTGTAACCAAACTCGCGCACCAGTTCACCACTATGTAAATCCCATAGCCGTAGTATTCCGTTCATCCCGCTTGTTAACATGAATTCACCATCAGGACTTATTTGGACTCTTGTTCGAAGATCATCATGTTTGCCAAATCTACGGATTTCTTTTCCAGTTTCCAAATCCCATTGGATCACCGTTCCATCATTCTCCCCACTTATTGCTGAACTTCCATCTGGCAGGAAGGCTAATCCACTAGCTCCCGGCATCGCATCTATTCGTTCTAAACGGCGAATTTCTAATCCGTTTTCCAGATCCCAGTATATATTTCCTCCTTCGGAGCAATCTGATATTGCTCTGGAACCATCAGGACTTATGGCTAGCGCCCAATTACTATTAGGAGAACTAAACATGTGATGAATTGACTCACCGCTCTCCAAATCCCAGTAAATTAACCAACCATCTTTGGAACCCGTGAGTGCATTTTTACCATCTGGGCTAAACTCTAGTGAAGTCACCCAGTCAGAATGCCCACGAAATTCGCGGATTTGCTCTCCGTTTGCAAGATTCCACAAACGCACCGATCCATCATATGCACCAGAAAGAGCCCATCGGCCATCCGGACTGATTGCACAATCCCAGTTCACAAGGACCTGTGGTTCCATAATTTGAAGCAAATCCCCTGTCTCAACGTCCCACAACCGTAAACTTGAATCACGAGCAGGCATGTTCGGAGATCCAGCACCTGCACAAGACAACACGGTTTTGCCATCCGGGCTGAAATCTACATCAAATATTGCATCTTCATGGTGGCCAATTTGCTTGAGTAAAGCTGCATCTTGCAAGTCCCATTGGAAGATTTCACCATTTCTTGTTATAGAAATTGCACTGCGCCCATCTGCTAGCAACGACAAAGCATTTTGACTATTTGTTCCTGCTTTAAGTACGGCGATTGGTTGTTGGCTCATTAAATCCCATATGATCAGACTGGCATCATCAGAAGCCGAAACTGCCTGTATTTCCCCAGGTAAATAGACAACCGCACGAACTGCATTCTGATGTGCTATCAGTTCTCCTATTACTTCTCCACTCTCCAGATTTAAAATCGTAATAACATTGTCATAAAAAGACGTGAGTAATGCTTGAGATCCATCCGAACTGATAGTCAAATTCGATATGTCATGATCCAACCCAGTGTAACGATTCAGTATTTCACCACTTTCCGTATCCCATAAAATCAGATCGTTATTGGTGGTTTTCCCCTCTTCTCTTCTATTCTCGATTAGAAGTTCCATATCCCCAGAACTGGAAAGCACCATTCGATCATCTGGTGTGAAATGGGAAACTACCACGATATTGATATGCCCTTGAAAATCACGCACTTTCTGTCCATTCTGTAAATCCCATAGAAATAATTCACCTGGATTTGTGATTTCATTTCCTGAAGCTCCTCCACTAAGCGCAAATCTACCATCATAGCTAATATCTACGCACCTTACTGCTCCAGTATGTCCGAACGAACCATTGCCCAAATGAAGGATTTCTTTACCTTGACTAATATCCCAATAAATAACCTGATGATCATCACCTCCGGATAAGGCACGCAAAGCATCTGGAGAAAATGCAACACTATTGATCCTACCTTTATGTCCTGACCATACTTTCACCTGGTCAGTTCCAAGTTTCCATAGAACAAGTTGTCCATCACTTAACCCCATCAGCAAATAATCACCCAACGGACTGATATCTAAACTGGTGACTGACCCCTTAAAATCCGGCAGTAAGTTTGTGAGTGGTGTCATTTCTCTTGCACCTGGGGAATAAGCAGCATCCAACAGTACTCGTTTCGTATGGCTTGGAGAGTTTGGAATACGATTTGCTGCTAACGCTAAACTTAGCGCAGTTTCTATATCCAAAGACGATAAGGCGCGTTCTGCATCAGCAGCTAAACTTAAGCTGTAGGCTCGTAAAGCTTCTGAGCGTTGTTGGTTCGCAAATGCGATCAGTCCAGCAGCCACAATTACCGCTAATGTCAATACAATAACAAGAATTCCCAAAAATCTGCGTGAACGACGTTCCGTTGCTGCCAACCTGCGGGTATTTTCTAACTCTTCTTGTTGCAAACGCAGACTCTCCTCCCGCAAATCTTCACGTGATGCAATACTTCTTTGAATGTAATTCTTTTCAACTTCGCTTAACACCTGACAGCGTTCTGCTAACCAAATCTCAGCCTGGTCTAACGGCACTCCTCGTAGAAATCCGCCTTGATCACAATTAGCAGATTGCCATAAACGAATGCTCGCTCGCAATGTTTCTTGCCATATGCGAAAAGCCCGATCGCTTTCCAACCAATCTTTCAGTCGTACCCATTGTTGGATTAAAGCCTCGTGAATTATTTCAACTGTTTCATTACCATCAGGATCTCGATTGGTGGTAACCAAGCGTAAGCCAGCCAGATGCTGCACAAGATGCCAATTCATTTCACCAATTTCATCCCGTTTGGTTACTCGTCGGGTATCTTCTGTACCGTGACCTGGTTGAATCAACTGCATAAATACGTGCCTTGCAGAAATTTGATCTTGCGTTCGTAAATCGGAAAAAACGATTTCTGCGTAACATGTCAGTGCACCTTCTACTCGCCCTATTTGTTCATATGCAGCATGGGTAAGCAAACCGGTCGCAGTAGACTGGCTCCAAAGCTGAGTCAGGGCAAATTCCAAAAGAGGCAGGTTTCCGGGTTGCTCACCTACATCACGCAAAATGCGCTCAACCAAACCTGGTTCAAAATTTGCGCCTTGCATTTCTGCTGGTTTTTTAACTGCCATTTCCAATTCTGACCGACTCATCAAGCCTAGCACCTGGATTGCTCCTTGTATAACATCAGCAAAAGGCCGAAAGTTGAGTGCTACGCCCATAAAATCAGCTCGTAGATTTAGTAAAATTCGTAAAGGAATGCTGGGCAATTCATGGATACATTTAGCGGTTTCTATAAGAACACAAATGAATCGCTGTTGTTCTAGCACATCAGAGCACAGACTGTACAATTCTTCAAACTGGTCTCCAAACAACAGTACATGCTTCACAGTAGGATTTTTTTCCAAGATCCTCTCGATAATAGCAAGCAGACTAATTTCTCCTGCTGAGAGTGCTTCTGCTAATTTCTGAGCTTCTATTAATCGATCGGTTTCGCTGATCTCAGGATCTAGCAAGGCAAGTAACCCTGCTACGAGATGGTTAAAAGGTTGTTGAGCGGGGCGAATATGAACAGTCAACCAGTCGCCAGACTGACGCAAGAATGGTAGTAAGCCTGCATTGATCAATGAGGATTTACCAGAACCGGAAGAGCCAACAACCACTACAAGAGCCTGTTCTTTGAGAGCATTTTGTAATTTTTCAATGAATTTGGTGCGTCCAAAGAAAAATGGAGCATCCTGTTCAAGAAATGCCGCCAAACCACGGTATGGGCATTCACCAAGTTGAATCCCTGGCTCTTGTTTAACTGCTTTACTCGGTGGACATATGGATTCACTATCCACACGAATCATCATAGCCAGTTCTTGGGTCTCTTTTGCAGGCTTAACACCTAATTCTACTTGTAATTGCTGTTGGTATTGTTCATAGTGAGCCAGGGCTGTACCCGGTTGACTATTATAAGTCAGTAGCCGCATCAATTGTCGTTGTCCAAATTCTTGCCATGGCTCCATCTCCACCTGACGCCAGGCATATGTCAGCGCTTCAGAAAAATCACCACAACTTTCATAGTAGTCGGCCAACTTTCCAAGCGCATCTACCTGCATACGTCGTAATTCAGCACGCTTAAATGTTACCCATTCATCTAGTTCTAAACTATCAGGCAGATTGAAGCCCTCGAGAAAATCACTCCGGTACAAACGAATTGCTTCCAGAAGGTCATTAGGGCCAGGCGACTCGCCTTTACGCCAGCTCAATAATTGTGTAAAACGGCATACATCAATGTTATCTTTGAGCTTTGGGTTAAATTGGATCATATCGCGCTCAACAATTAAATAAGGCAATTCAGATTGTTGGTCCCGGATAACATGTCGAAGATTATATAAAGAAAAACGCAGATTGTTACGTGCTTCTTGCTCTGGGTAATCAGGCCATAAAATCGCAGCTAGTTCTTCTCGGCTGTGTGGGCGAATTATCTCAACAGCCAGGTATGCTAGCAATGCACGCACCTTCTGAGATTTGAATCCAAAAATTTCCTTCCCATCCAAAAAGATCTGAAAGGGACCAAATAAAACCAATTCTAGATGATTAATCATAGGCTCATTGGGTTGTCTAAACAATTCTGATATTTTTATTATACATTAAAGGAAAATCCAAAATAAGAGGGGAAAGATTTATTAAATATTTATTTCCGCCACGTATAAGGATACAATCTCGCCACGCCTTTTTGTCAAAATTTATGTACTAATAACTGGTAAATATTACACCAACTTGTATAAGAATTTTTTTCAATAAAGGAGATAAGATTATGAAAAAGATGTTTTTAATTGCAATGGCCGTTATCCTCACTCTATCACTTATAATGGCATTCCCCACCTCAACCTCCGCCAAAGCCACCAAAATTCAAATTTGTGGGCTTCAAAAAACCGAAATTGTAGATTCTGGAAAAGTGTGGTTCACGGATGATTTCACTATGATGCATATTCGCGGTGAAATAGAACGAGGAACAATTGAATCTATAGAAAATCCTGAATGTGACTCTACATTTACGGATGGCACAATAGAAATGGTGGTGAACATCAACCTCAACTTGATCACCGGTCAGGGTACTGTTTTTGGCACCCACGTAATCACCTCCAACGAAAGTGATGCCAGTTGGGTAGGTTCATTTACCGGTAAAATAAAGGAAACCGGGTTTTCGGGTAAATCCATCTCTCACGGTTCCGGGGACTGGGAAGGTTATCTTGAAAAAGTAAGCATCGAAGCTTTGAATGAAAATGAATATGCAATCGATGGTTATGTCTTGATTCCCTAAACAGCACAAAGATATTTATCTCGATTTACAACCAATCATACCCAGTTCGACAAACTTGTTACTCACATATGGCGGGAGAGATACTTCCCCTTTTCATACCCAACCTCCCGCCTTTGGCCATATTAATTAACTGTGACCTTTAAAAATCCAAGAAAACCATTTGTGTATGCGGAGCAAAAATTCACTTCAATCTTGTTTATAGTGAGTAATCAAAATTTTTTGAGTTTTCTCCACCAACATCAAAAAGGAAAAAAACATAGTCAAGGAACGTTCTATTCTTCTAATACTATAAAATCCACTATCTAAAAATGACCCCACTAAGTATCTGAAACAATGCTAATGGGTGTGAAGCATAAGGTTTTTGATTGGGAGAGTTTATTTATAAAGTCCATATTGGTTGAGATTTCTTTTATAACTTTGTGTAGATTCGAAAACCTAAGGATACTTAACACAACTCTTCTTTGGAATTTCATGACCTCTGATTCTTCTGCGGCACCAATTAACTGAGCCTCTTTAATTTATTCGGCTTCCCAATCTTCAAATCGGGGTATATCTTTCCAATCCATATTACACTTAATCCATTTATTCTTCCGTTAATCGCCCCTGCCATTGCAGAAGCTGTGAGGATAAATCTGGTAAACGATGCTTTCCTTCTACCTTGCTTATTTCATATTTTTCTATGCTCTCTCGTCGCGTTTTACGATCACAGTTGTGAAATCATCTTGGTGTGGCATTTCACCACTGTGGCTCTGAACAACGTGCCAAAGCATATTACAGATGTCACCAGCGCTTTCCATACGGTTAACAAATAATTCCTGCTTGATGCGGTCAAAACCGATCTCGGCACCATGCGCATCGACGGCTTCGTTCAATCCATCGCTGTACAGCAGCGCCAAGCCATTGGGGGGAATTGTCACCTGATGCTGGTCAATTTTAACATTCTTAAACAAACCAAGGGGCTGACCTTCCTGCACTGCGATGTCGATGCACTTTCCAGCGCTATCCAGAACGATGGGAGGTAGATGACCTGCCCTGGAATACCGTAAAATTCCTGTTCTGGAATCCAGAACGCTGTAAAGAAGGGTGACAAACATGCTGGAGGCATTCATATTAATCAGATTGCGGTTTACGTTTTGGAGCACCTGGAGCGAGGTTTTAGCGCCCCTGGTCTCGGCCCGCACCAGGCTGAAGGTCAAGGCCATGAACAGAGCAGCCGGTAATCCTTTATCCGAAACGTCGCCGATCACAATACATAATCTCTGTTTATCCAGAGGAATGAAATCGTAGAAATCTCCGCCAACAGCACGGGCCGGGATGATCAATGACCCCAAATCATAACCGGCGTATTTGGGCAGTTTATTGCGCAGCATGCTCTGCTGGATGTGGCGGGCGATCTCCATTTCCTGTTCCAGCAGATTCAGCAGGCGCTGGGTTTCGTTGAACAGGCGTGCATTCTCAAGCGACATGCTCATGCTGTTGGTCAGTGTCATCAGCAGGCTGATATCGGAGGTTGTGAAAGCGTTCTCTTTATCGAGGTTCTGCAGGCTGACGATACCCCGAACCTCGTTTCCTACCAGCATCGGCACCCCCAGCCAGGTTTTTGGGACATCAGTCCCGGGTACAACGTGCATTTTTTGGGCTTCGAGCACATCAATGATTTCCTGACCGTTGATTATGAAAGGGCGGCGGATGCGCACGATCTCGCCCCGCGAGCTGTCGATTAGATGCCAGCCAGGAATGTGAAGGTGCTGGCCGCGTTCGATGGCATAATGATGGAAGATCTTGCGCGTTAGTGGGTCATATTGCGAAATCATGACAACCTGAGCATCGAAAGTGTCGCGCAGCTTGTCGCCAACTAGGTTATAAATGGCCTGCATCTCCAGGTTGGTGGACAGACCTTCCTGCACACTGTTGATGAGGGCAAGTTCGGCGGCCCTTTGTGCCATATATTGAGAGTAATATCCTGCAGCAGCCTGCCAATCGCCTTGAGCCTCAGCTTTTAAAGCCTGGGCATGAAAATCAAGGGATTGATCCTGTTTTTTTGAGCTTTTTCCGGTATGTTCATCAACCCTGTCATCTGGTGAATTTTGAGGCATTACACCCTCCGTTTCCAAGGCCGGGTACAGAAACCGGTCCGAATAATTCTATTGTACGTCAAAATTGGGGGTTTTTACAATTTTCTTCAGTGCACTGGATGTAAAGAAGATTTATGCAAGATAAATATGGCTTTAGGGGGTTTTTCGCAGCCGCAGGCTTGATTTAATCCACCCGACTCGCTGCCTGACGCAGCTCACCCAGCCAGTCATGCCTTCAAAGAAGGGCCACATCGCCATGTTGATAGCTTCAGGTATGATTGACACCGTGCAGCTGATGTCAGCAAAGTGACTTAATTTCGAAAATATAGCCTTTAGAAAGAATTGGTGAAATTTTTACTAAATTTCGTTATAAATACTCCATTATTTTAGATCCAAATGCATTTGGTTTGCAATTATTGAGGAAAATGATTACATCCGATTGGAGAACTCGTCCTTCAAACCAATCCGATATTAACTTACCAGCCTTAGAGCGCAAATTGTGTTGAAATTATCATCTATCTCATCTACATGAATTCAAATAGCTTATTGTTATAATGATTGTCAATCACAGATTATCGCTCGTGATCTTCTATTACCCGCGTCAAAATGCACCTTTAACACCAAGAAATCCTGCTCTGACCTTCTCGTAGCTCTGTTGGTTGAAAGGACAGACCTTGATACACATCGAACAGCCATGATTTTTTGCAAAAAACGGAAAGCATTTTTTATTGTCGAGCACAGTCACCAATCCGTTTTCGTGGTAAACAGGTTTATTGTAGAAAGCACTGGCTGGGCACTCGCGAATGCAGCGTCTACATGCATCACAGAAATCGAGCACCCAGGCGTGTTCATCCCCTTCAAAAACCGGCAGATTTTCGATTTCAGTAAATACCGCAGCCAATCGAACACGTGGGCCAAATTGCGGGGTAATCACTAACCCGCTAATACCGCGCCAACCCAAACCAGCTGCTTGGACCATTGGTGGGTAGAGGGCCATACCTCCCAGTGGGTGTCCTGCATGCGCTGCATAACCGCGGTTTCTTAACCAAACGGCAATTTTATTGGATACTTGCCCAAGTGCATTATAAGTCTCGTGTACCATCACAGCTGTATCCGGGTTAGGAGCCTTGTCCATGCGAGCTTTGTCCATTTCCATGACCAGCACAATGGCATGTGTATACCGTATGGCAAGGTCCTTGAACACCCACTCCTGCGGTACAGATGCATACCCAATTTCATCCGCACCCACAGATTTAGCAAACTGTCGAAGTTCACCCAATGTCTTATTGTCAATCCTCTTTTTCCCATCCTTGGGATTCTTCTCCAGATCAAAGATTGATTTGCGAATATTGATGATACTGCTGATCATTTGGGGTGCTGACTTAGGAAACCCAGGCAGAGGGGGATGATCACCTTCCAGCTTGATCCCCTCTCGGGGAATATTAAACCTCACGGGAGAATTTTTTCCACTCCTTGTAGATTCAGGAATATCCACAACCATTTTCTCCCAGGAATCCTGGCGGTTTATTTGAGGCGCTAATATGCTTTGCTTGAATCTATTTGTTAATCGGGTCTTGAATGTCATAGTTTTTCCTTCAATTAAATATCGAGGTGTTCTAAGATGATTATTATTTGATTCTCCTCGAAATATCTCTTTTACTGTATGATCTTAAATTTTGCCTTCAACTTGTCATAATCACCGTAACTGAACGGGCAATATTTGATACATAATGTGCAGCCATTATCGTTTGAAAACGGGCCAGCACACAAAGTATGGTCAATAAAGGCTGGGCCGCCATCGGCAAGCGTTTTGGTCTCCATATAAATCGCGGCTGCCGGGCATTTCTTCACACACAGATTGCAGGTCTCACAATAATCTCTGATCCAGCTATGTGGATTTTCTGTAGAGAAGGGGAGATTCTCGATATCCGTGTAAATGGCTGCGAGGCGGACACGGGGGCCATTTTTACGTGTCATCAAGAGCCCATTTTTCCCTGCCACACCCAGACCAGCATCTATGGCTACCGGGATATAGTTTACATCACCACCTCCCGCCGGACCAGCATGAGCGTTGTAACCGCGTTCCCGTAGCCAATCAGCCACTTTATTGACCGTTACCCCCACCTGGTAATACGTCCTGAAGACCTCTTTGAACGACTCCATGTTGGGTGCACCTTTGATTTTGGCTTTATCCATTTCGATGGTAAATACCATGGCATTCTCATACAAAATGCGGAATCCTCGAAATATATAGCGCGGATTTACTTTGGTATAGCCGATCTCCGCGGCCCCAAGGCTTTTTGCGTAGGCTTCCAATTCTGCACGTGTTTCAGCATCTATCGTCTTGTTACCCGAATAGGGATTGTTTTTAATGCTCTTGGCGCTAATATGCATTTCCCGTAATGTGCCAATGAAATATTCTTTCAATCCTCTGTAACGCATCTGTTTAAACCGGGACCGTACGCTGCCATAATCCATTATTACCAGAGGGACGATACGCGGTTCGCGAGCTTCTGGGTGACTGGAAACAGGTTGGTCCTGTTTGCGTAAATAAGGTTCGATGGTAAAAAACCAAGGAGCCTTTTTTATGCGTTCTGACCAGAGCATCTTATTCATGAGGGTATCTCCACTTTTTTCTAAATAGAAGATTTTCGATTGTGTGAAACGGAAGTAATTGGAATGCGAAATTTTGGTGCAGTGGGATTTCCTTTGAAGCTGGCTTTGATCTTGTCATAACCACTTTGGCTAAAAGGGCATTTTGCCAGGCAAATGGCACAGCCCTGATATTGGTTGAAATAATCCCGGCAGACAGCATGATCGATAGTCTGCATACCACCGTCACCACGTGGAACAGGTTGATCGAAGATGGCACCCACTGGGCAATTTCGGATGCATTTCTTGCACATAGCGCAAAAATCACGCACCCAAAGATGTTCGTTTTCACTTTGCTCTGTGATTGGCAGGTTCCTGATATTGGTATAGATTGTGTTGATGCGCACCCGCGCCCCTTCTTCGGGTGTGATCAGCAAGCCATGATAGCCAATCGCACCTAAACCAGCCAATTCACCGAGATGCGTATAGTCCGTGATTCCTCCCAAAGCTGTTCCAGGATAAGCAGCAAAACCATTTTTACGCATGAAGACAGCGAGCTTGTAGGAGATGTACGCCATGCGCTTATACCCCTTGGCAACTTCTAGAAAAGCATCAAAGCTGGGAGCGGTGGACATAATAGCTTTGTTCATCTCAACGGTAAAAATAATTGCATTTTGGCAGGGTAAGCCTTTCCCTTTAAAAATGGCATTAATCGGCACTTTGATATAGCGAATATCACGTGCACCACCCTGCATACCCAGCGCCTCAAGTTTTTCAATGAAGTCAGGTGTGGCGGTATCAGCCGAGGGTTTGAATTTGCCATCGTAAAGTTTTGAACCCTGTCTCATTTTGATAACAAGTGGAAGCATAGTGGAAAGCAGATCCGGGATCTGTACGATACGCATACCACCGAATTTACTGGGTTTAACATTAGGGCTATCAAAGGCAGTGCGTGGCTTTGATTCAGGTGCAGGTTGAATGAGTGATGAAAAGTTCTCCAGTTCCTTGTCGAACTGAGATAACAAAGCGTCCAACGAGGGGGTTTTTGAGGCACTCTCTTGATGGAGAATTGGGTTAAAAACGTTATCTGTAGGTGACATACCCTTTTCCTTAATTGAGCTCCAAAGAGTTATTGTTAGCGATTACTTACTTAAATATAGCATATTTTTTATTGCAAGTAAATACTAACATATGGTAAAATGAATACACATTTGATAGCAAATTTAGGAGATATTATTGCCAAAGATCCTTGAAGACGAACAAATCTATCACGCAGTGATACAAATAGTTGCTGAGCGTGGTTATTCTGGGACAACCACAAAACAAATGGCAGATGCGGCTAACGTCAGCGAAGTTACCCTCTTTCGGAAATATGGCAGCAAGCAGCAGTTGGTGAAACAAGCCATATCATCAATTATAAACCTGTCAGATTTAGCATCTGCCACGCAATATACAGGTGATATCTATACGGATCTAACTAGAATTGTTCAAGCTTATCAAGATTCAGCAGTTAAGCATGGTGGCTTTATTATCGCGCTGTTTTCTGAAATGTCCCGCCACCCTGAATTAATTGATTCAATCGATGAACCACTAACCATTTTTTTGGAAATGGGCAAGTTGATTGCACTTTACCAGGCAGCTAGGCAATTGCGAAAGGAACACCCATTGCATCTTCTCGCTGTTTTGCTTGGACCGGTGATGTACGTCACTATACTGAGTAAAGCCATGCCAAACAGTCCATTGCCTCCTCTCAATCTTTCAGATCACGTGAAATGCTTTTTAGAAGGTCACAGCTATTGAAAATTTCCACCAAGTAAAACAGATCGTTATCGATATTGTCTTTCTGGCTCTTCCTATCTCTTTCTGTCTGGGAATTCTCTTAGCCTATATTTCTGATCTTACCAATAACCCATGGGGCACATTATGCTATATCAGCCAGGCATGAGTGAACTACAATCCTAACAATGGGGCATTGTTGTAATGAAAGGCAAAGCAGAAGATACTTTCGTATTATGTACTGATAAATTGAAACGATTTTTGAATAATTCTTTCAAAGATAGGAATCTACACATGTTTAAACCAAAAACGACCATTTCTGGTCTTCTGGAAAATAGTAGCGGGGAGCGGACAGTGTGCCCCCTTGGGTATTCGAACCACCCAAAAAAAATAAGACACCCTTTCGAGTGTCTTATTTAGTAGCGGGGAGCGGATTCGAACCACTGACCTCCGGGTTATGAGCCCGACGAGCTGCCACTGCTCTACCCCGCATCAATTCTTAACAATCAGAATTTTACTCCACCACGCCAAATCCGTCAAGTTGAAACCTATACAGAAGAAACTTGCAACTGATCTATTCTATGGCACTAGTGATTTGTGGCTGTAAATTAAGTTAAATGTCACTTGACATCTGACCAGGAACTTGTAAAATTTAAATAGGAAAATTCTGAATTGTTCAATAATTCGCTGGCAGGATGAGTTCTGGCGGTGTAGCGACCAAATCACCGTAGAATAAACAGAATTATTTCCAGAACAATTAAATTTAAAATTATTAATAAATGCAATAATCCAAAATTGATTTGAAAGATTGGAAGATAGATGGCAAAATTTGATTATGTAATTGCAAAAACAATGGATGACGCTATTCATCTCTTAAACGAAACAGATATTCGCAGTATACCACTCGCTGGAGGAACGGATATTTATGTCGCCTTGCGGGTGAACCCCCTCTGGTTTGATCGCCTGGTGGATATACGCCGCATTCCGGAAATGTCCCTGATCTCGCAAAATGGTGACCAGATATCTCTGGGTGCAGCGGTGACCTTTTCCCATGCCATTCAAAATCCGATCTTGCAAAAAGCAGCACCCTTCCTGGTAGAAGCCTGTAAAACGATCGGTGGACCGGCAGTTCGGAATTGCGGCACCTTTGGTGGGAATGTCTCCAATGCTGCCGCCTGTGCCGACTCCCTGCCTGCGCTGATCTGTCTTGAAGCTGTTGCTCATCTGCGCTCACCGAAAGGTGAACGCCGGATGAAAGTGGAAGACCTGGTCAGCGGACCTCACGAAACTCTGATAGAAAAAGGGGAATTACTGACCCACTTTACCTTTAAAGTGCCTCCTGCACATGCCAAAAGTTGTTTTATTAAAATCGGTCGTCGCAAAGCCCAATCGATCTCGCGCCTGAGTATTGCCGTCATCGGCACAGTTGATCAGGCTGGTGTGGTCGATTATGTGCGTATCTGCCCTGGAGCTGCGGTTGCCAAACCAATGTTATTCCCTGAAGTTCAAGCGCTTATATTAGGGAAACAACCAGGAGTAGAAATCATTGAAACAGCCGCTGATCAATTGGTGGCAGAGATGATCCAGCGTACCGGCCGACGCTGGTCAACAGAGTACAAAGAAGTTACGTTAAAAGCAATCACAGAGAGAGCGCTTAAGAAAATTTTTCTAGAGGACGGGCAGCATGCAAATTAATTTCACATTGAATCATCAACCTGTGTCGGTGGATGCACCCACAGATATTACTTTATTGGCATTATTACGCGATCATTTCAAATTAACTGGCAGCAAAGAAGCCTGTGAAGTGGGTGAATGCGGCGCCTGTTCAGTGCTATTGGATGGCGAAGTCGTCAATAGCTGCCTGGTTGCTGCTCCTTCCGTAATGGGCTGCGATGTCATCACCATCGAAGGGATCCATGCCGAAG
Organism: uncultured Anaerolineaceae bacterium; assembly: GCA_942491385.1. Classification (GTDB taxonomy): domain Bacteria; phylum Chloroflexota; class Anaerolineae; order Anaerolineales; family Anaerolineaceae; genus UBA6170. Next base: position 336,843 of record CALOAF010000002.1, read on the forward strand.
ATGGCGGTCCAAATGATCTACAGCAAAATTTCATTTCGAAAGGTGCTGTTCAATGTGGTTTTTGTATCCCTGGCATGGTCATCGCAAGCGAAGCACTCCTGTCCATCAAGTCTGATCCATCCCGATTAGAGATCAGGGAAGCCCTGGCAGGCAACCTGTGTCGTTGCACTGGCTATATGCAGATTGTGGACGCCATTGAAACCACCGCCAAAGAGCGAGCTGGTAAGCAGAATCCACAGAAAATGGAGGGGTAATCTCGATGACAAACTTAAAATATGTTGGACAGCCTGCTCAACGTGTCGACGCACTGGATAAAGTGATGGGGAAAACCAAATATGTTGGCGACATGTCATTGCCAGGCATGTTGTATGCGCGTTCACTACGGAGTGAACTCCCGCATGCCCGCATTGTCAAACTGGATATAGCTCCGGCCCTTAGAGTACCCGGTGTGGTGGCTGTTGTCACCAGCGATGATTTCGTCAATCATGGCAATTTCGGTTTTCCTGTGTCTGATATGTATATGCTCGCCTACCAGAAAGTACGCCATGTCGGTGAGGCCATTGCATCCGTGGCTGCTGAAACACCAGAAGCAGCCCTGGAAGGCGTCAAAGCGATTATTTATGAATTAGAGCCATTACCGGGGATTTTTGAAATGGAAAAAGCACTGGATCCGGATGCCCCTCAGATTGGACCCGATCGTACAGATGGCAAACATCCCAATTTCCTCTCCCATTCCCCGGTATATAAAGGCAACCCGGTCGAGAAGTTTAAAGAATGCGACGTGGTCATCGAAAATAAATATGAGACGGTGATGCAGGAACATGCCTACCTGGAAACAGAGGGTGGTCTGGCCATCCCCACCCCCGAGGGTGGTGTTGTGGTTTATCTATCCTGCCAGAGCCCCTTTATCCCCCGCAATGATCTCTGCAAAACACTCGGTTTATCGGCTGATCGGGTGCGTGTCATCGTTCCACCCGTCGGCGGCTCCTTTGGCGGTAAAGACGATCTTAATTACCAAACGGCAGGTCAGGTAGCTGCATTGGCATTAAAGGCACAACGTCCAGTACGCATGACGTTTTCGCGAGAAGAAAGCATCATCGCCGGTTATAAACGCGGAGCGATGCACATGAACATTAAACTCGGCGCAGATCAGGACGGTACATTAAGAGCCTGCAAATTTAACAGTATTTATGACTCCGGTGCCTATTCCTCCCAAAGTCCTTTCACCGGTTGGCGCGCCAGTATTCACGCCATGGGGGCATACCGGTATGATGATTGTACAGTTGATATTGATGCCGTTTATACCAATACCAGCTATGCTGGGGCTTATCGCGGATTTGGAAATACCGAAGTCTGTTCCGGGATCGAACAAGCCATAGATGAAATGGCAGATGCCTTACAAATGGATCCTATGGATTTTCGTTTGAAGAACTGCCTCAAAGTGGGTGATGTCACCCCGCATGGACAGTTGCTGACTGAATCCGTTGGTCTGACCGACTGTCTGTTGAAAGTTCGTAAAATGAGTGATTGGGACCGCAAACGCAAAGAGTTTGCGAAGCAACCAGCTTCAGCCGAAAAACGGCGCGGCATAGGCGTCTCAGCCCTCTTCCATGGCACCTCCCTGGGTGCAGAGGGATTGGATGAAGCCACCGCCACTATCGAAATCCATTCTGATAATCAGGTTACACTTACATCGGGATTAACCGATTATGGCACAGGTGCCCGTACAGTTTATACATTGATTGCTGCCGAGATCTTAGGAATTAATCCTGAACGGATCCATGTTCACAACCCGGATACCAACACAGCCAAAGACAGCGGTCCTACTGTCGCCAGCCGCACCACCATTCTGGCCGGTAATTCGGTCAGAGTCGCAGCACAGAACCTGATCCAGAACCTGGATTGGGCGGCAGCGGATTTGTTGAAATGTGATGCTTATCAAGTCCATCGCGTTGGGGAGCAGTATATAGGCCCTAGCGAAGAACCAGTGTCCTGGGATGTTGTCGTCAACCACGCACGTGAGATGGGATTGGTTCTATCCGCGTTTGGAAGGTGGTCAGCACCGGAAATCCACTGGGACGAAGAAAAAGGCACCGGCACCCCCTATTTTGCCTATCATTTCGGAGCACAAGTTGCTGAGGTTGAGGTGGATACAAAAACCGGTCATACAGATGTGATTAACATCTGGGCGGTGCATGATATCGGGAAAGTCATTTTCCCGCAAGGTGCTTATGGTCAATTGTATGGTGGTATATCGCACGGTCTCGGCTATGGCTTATATGAAGACCTCGATTACCAGGAAGGCTATGCGCAAGCTCATAATTTTGACACCTATCTGATCCCAACATCCATGGACATGCCAGAAATTAAGGGTGATTTTGTAGAAGCAACCTTCTCTGCTGGTCCCTTCGGCGCGAAAAACATTGCCGAACCAGCCATGGTACCCACTGCCCCGGCAATTTTGAATGCGATTGCCAATGCCAACGGAAGACGCATCCGTCAGCTGCCAGCCAACCTTGAACGGGTCATGCTGGGAAAGGAACTCACCAAAAAAGGTTCTCCGTTTAGCTGCAAGGTTGCCTTAAAAATCACATAATTTTCATATCGACAGAAAGTATGCTGGAGAGGTTGTTCTCTCTCCAGCTTTTTTTGTATTTATTTTAATGGTGTCCTGCACTTAATGGCTGAATCACCCGGTATTCTAAAATTCACGGAGGATTAATTCAATTAATATCAGAAAGAGTTATTACTAATCTTTATTAATCCTTTTAACAAAAATATCTAAACCAAATAAGAGCATAACCACCAGACCAATCGGAACCAAACCACCCAGTAAACAAAGCAAACCCACCAGGGCTGCTCCGGTGCCATATATAATGGCGATCAATCCCAGCCCGACAACAAAAAGCAAGACAAACCCGCCAATGATCAATTGGACATTAGTTTGGGAAGTATATTTCTTTAAATCACGAGACATATTACCTTAATCTACTTTCCTAAGCGGCACCCACTAGGATCTCTTCTTGAAAACAATGTGGATCGGCGTACCGGTAAATGCGTATTCTTTCCGAATGGTATTTTCAATAAAACGCACAAAGGTGAAATGCGCTAGTTTGGGTTCATTACAATAAATCAGAAATGTCGGTGGATCCGAGCGTACCTGGGTGCCATAATACATTTTAAACACACGACCAGCTTTAGAAGGTGTATGCATATCCTGCACATGTTGGATGATACGATTCAGGCTGGATGTGGTCATGCGTGCCAGACGTTCTTCCTGCACCTTCAGCGCCATCGGCATCACTTGCTCCACCCGCTGCCCAGTCTTGGCTGAAATGAACAGCAACGGAACATAATCCATAAAATTCAAATCCTGGCGGATTTTTTCGGTGAAGGCCACCATCGTATGCGTATCTTTCTCAATGGCATCCCACTTGTTGACCACCACCACGCAACTCTTTCTGGCTTCCAAAACATACCCAGCGATATGGGCATCCTGGGCTGTGATTCCTTCTATGGCATCAATCAATAAGAGCGACACATCAGCCCTTTCAATGGCACGCATGGAACGCAACACTGAATATTTTTCAACCCCCGATTCTACCTTCCCGCGCTTACGAATCCCTGCTGTGTCGATCAATGTAATTGGTATTCCATCAATCTCCATCTTACTATCGATCGCATCGCGCGTTGTGCCTGGAATCGCGGAGACGATCATTCGTTCCTTCCCGACCAGGCGATTCAATAAGCTGGATTTTCCAACATTGGGTTTGCCGACCAGGGCAATTTTTACCGATTCATCCTCTTCTATTTCCAAATCCTCGGGAAAAGTCGCAACTAATGCATCCAGCAAATCTCCGGTTTGGGTACCATGTAAAGAAGAAACAGGATAAGGATCACCCATTCCCAATTCATAAAACTGGTAAGCCTCTTCTCGAAAAACCTTGCTGTCCGCTTTGTTCACCACCAGAAGAATAGGTGGAACGAGTTCACCATTAATCATTTTCTGTTTACGGCGCAGTATCTCTGCCACTTCCTGATCAGCGGGGGTTACGCCAGCAATGGCATCCACAACGAAGAGGATCGTATCTGCATCGCCCATTGCAATATCAGCCTGGGCTTTTATCTCTTCGATGAAATTTGCAGAGCCTATCGACAATGGCGTTTTACCACCCACAGAAGGGTCAATTCCTCCAGTATCAATCACAAAAAAAGGACGTCCTGACCATTCAGCTTCGGACATCATCCGGTCACGGGTAGTACCCGGGATATCATCCACAATCGCTTTTCTCTCACCGGTAAGGCGATTAAATAAAGTACTTTTGCCGACATTTGGACGTCCGACAAGTGCTACAATCGGTTTATTCATTGCTTACTTTCCGCGTTTATCCACCCGGTGTAGGTGTTGGCGCTATGATAACTTCAATCTCGATCATTCCTGGTTGAATGCTATCAACCGAAATTTCTTCGGAGGGTAATTCTACCACTGGTTCCAATTGATATGTTCCAATATTATAATCAGTCAGGTCCAACACCACCCGGATGTCTCCAGGATTAATTTGATCAAGAAGGGGAAGTGGTCCTGAAATTAATAGGGTTATAAATTCCGGAGCAAGAATCGCTTTTAAATTATCTGGTAAGCCTATCACCTCAATAGGGATATTAGCTACCGGCATGCTGCTTTGAACAGCGGCGATACTTACCCTTACCAATACGGTGCGATCATCCCCAACCACCAAAACACCTTCCGGCAAATCCAATAACAGCGATACGTCCACATCATCTTTTAGTCCACTCAGGTTCAGGGGCATGGTTTGCACGTATCCGGGCAGATTATTAACAATTTGAGGGTTAGATGAATAAACCGTCACAGCCAATGGAATCACGGATATGTTTGTCAGTCGGTAGCCATCTGCTACCTGGCCTTCCATGTTCACGGAGACAATCACATTGCGATAACCATAACGTTGATTGATTTCCTGAAACACATCCACCCGATCCGGCGTGAGTGTAACATTATTAATAACCGATTCACTTTTGTCCAAAGCTACAACATTTACTGTTCTAGATATGTCCTCATAAGCCTGGTTCATATCAATCGTAGCTCTTACCTCCACCACTCTATCAACTTGCGAGATTGGACCTGTCACCGTTATCTGATTTACGGCCACAACCGGATCTTCCGCCTGATATCCAATCGCAGGCTCCCCACGGATATCCAATGATAATGGGACTGCTTTACTGGATAAGTTTTCCAGGGTAATAGAAATATTGCGAGGGGAATAAGAGACAATCTTAACGGGTCGAATACTAATCTGAATTTGTAGTTCTATCAAATGAGTTCCTGATTGAACACCCGAGAGATCTAATAGCGCTCGAACGGGGGACTGTGTGCTGACTAATTTATCCCAAACCGACTTCGGTGTATTCAACACAATTGCCACATTGGAAGGCAATTCACTGGTGATAACTAGATTCGTATCCTGACCAACGATTTCAATGGGTACAGTTCGTGGATATGTTCGGTTTTCAGCCGGATCACTCGCGGTAACAGCAATAATCCAGACCGTGATCGCCAACACCAAAGCGGTTATTAGAGTCGGGAATACTCTTTTCGATTTTCGAAGGAAGCCCCACATGCTTATTCTTCCTCCTTTTTACGGAAACTAGGAATTTTTACTTTCCAACCAAATATGTTGATATGATCAAAAATTCCAGGAACTGGACGGAATAAGGCGATTAACATGTTTTCTAATCGATCAGAGTCCAAGCCCCTGATTAAACGCCCCGCCTGGGCAACAGCTATTGATCCAGTTTCCTCAGATACCACAACCACAATTGCATCAGAAGCTTCTGAAGAACCCAGTGCAGCTCTGTGTCGCAATCCCATTTGACGTTCTGGAGTTCGATTTAAAATACCACTCGCTGATAATGGCATGACGCAGGAAGCTGCTAAAATTCTATTACCTGAAATAACCACTGCACCATCGTGTAAAGGTGAATTAGGATAAAAAATTTGCAATAATAATTCCGGGGAAACTAATGCATCCAAATAAACACCGGTGTTTACATATTCCTGTACAGAATCTATGCGCTCCATCACAATCAATGCACCATGTCTTCGGGCGGAGAGCCGGGCACAGGCAACGCTGATCATATGCATTGTAATCTTAATAACTTCTTCAGAAGCCAAACTTTTTCGAAACAAATTTGCGGACCCGGCCCGTCCCAATCGTTCCAAACCTCGCCGAATCTCAGGTGCAAAAATTACTGGAATCGCCAATAAAAGCGCAGGCAATGTAGTTTGTATTAGCCAGGAAAATGCTGGAAGTTCGATAAATTGGGTTAATAAAGCCAGCAAAATGACAAGAAATATAACCCCGCGTAACAATACAGTGGCCTTTGTATCCCGTAACATCATCAGAATCGTAAAGAAAATGAGCGTAACCAACACCAGGTCAAGAACACTTAACCAGTTGATACGTTGGAAAATAAATAAAATCTCATTTAAAAATTCTGGCACTTTTTTCTCACTTTAAATTGGTTTTAACACTCTGTCCTGTCGTAATTTCTTAAATAGCAATACGGAACCCTCTGGCATCGTGTCGCGGGCTGCACTAGCCCAGGCGATCACCTTCAAATCATCCGGTGATCGGATTTCATACCCTAACTGCTGCCAGATCTGGTTCATCTTTGCCAGTTTTGGATTCAGGAACAATAATGAGATCTCACATTGCAATTCGACAGAAGCTCTTTCCATTTCACTGATCAGGAGGGGAATAGCTTTGTCGTGGGGAACATGGTTAAAGATTTGTAGATCTACCGTTCTGGCGATCAGATTCTCAACCTGCCATCCGAGAACGCCAATCATCTTCTCTCCAGCCTGTAAAACCAGGAAAGCCTTTTCTCCAAATGCTTCCATAATATCGCGCCGCTCTAAAATTTTACCATTGTCAGAAAATTCATTCAAAAATTCTGCAATTTCATTGGATCGTCGTGGTGTTCCTCTGCGAACGGTTAATTCACCACTGATCGATTGGACTTTTGCAAGTGTAGCTTCACTTTCTGAAGTTTGTTTGGGAACAAATTTCAGCCAGTTGTCATATACTTGTTTCCAGGTATCTTCGACACTTCCCGCATTATCAATCACCACCTGAGCTGCTCTGTTTTTTTCTTCCTGCGGAGGTTGAGCATCAATCCGTTGCTTGGCATCAAGTACACTCATTTTTCGGCGGATGACCAGGCGCTCAAGCTGTATATCTTCAGGCGTGTGGGTAACCCAGATACTATCGCAGGCATCTTTGATTTCTGACTCCAATAACTTGATCGCTTCAATCACAACAACCTTAGGTTTAATGCGCTTTATGACGTAATCCAATCCCTGAAAAACAAGTGGGTGGACAATATCCTCTAATATTTTCAAAGCCTCAGGATCATTGAAGACCAAGCGTCCCAATTTTTTTCTGTCAATTTCTCCATCTTCTTTCAGCATCCATTGACCAAATTGAGCTACTACTTGCTTATATCCAGGTGCCCCTTTAGCAATCGCTCGGTGAGCAAGCGCATCTGCATCAATACCAAACGCACCCAGGTGTTCCAGCATACGCCGAACAACACTTTTTCCTGTGCCGATATTCCCAGTTAATCCAATGACGAGTTTACCCGTCCATTTACTCAAATTTCCTCCTTAATTTTGGAAAAGCATTGATCCTATCTCATTTTAGCTTTGTGAGGCAAGAATGTCAAAGGTTTGACATTTGGAAAATTTCAAAAATTGATATCCGTGATCAATGATAGATCATTGGTAAAAAAATTTGTTGATACAAACCAACTGGCAACACGATTGACCTTAAGCGAATACCAGCGTCAAAACCTTTATCGAACAAAGTCTGCCATACCCCATTTTCATCCTGATACCAGGTGTCATCCGATAATGTGCCAAGGCCATCCACCACAATTGGAAAAAACCTTGAATTATTTGTAACTTCCAGTTGAATAAATATTTCCTGGTCTTCGGGAATATCAAAACCGGGATTAATGATTATCTGATGATATCCAGGAAACATAATTTCCACAGGACCTGATTGATACAACAAACTCGATAATTCATTTCCAGAGAATTGATCATAAATTTGAATATTTACAACACTGGCATCATGCGTCCAAAACTCAATTGCTTGCGGAATTTCATTTTCCTGTAGATTGAATTTCCCCAAGGCTTTGCCATGACGAAAATCCTGGCTATTAGGACTCATCTGCATGGTATGCCCGGCTTCATCGTAAAATTGTATGTTATTAAAGGAGGAATTCTCCTGCCAACCTGTCACAGTGGCTAGCGAACTGCCAATTCCAGCATTTCTATAAGCTATATAGAAATAACCTTCATCCCCCCATTGACTTCCATAGCTATTCTTCACAACCCAGGCACCGCCAGAACCCAGGTCGTCATCCCAACCTACCAACAATACACCATGAGTCCATTTATTGGGGTCAGTAGATGTGCCGGTCAGAACATACTCGCCGGAATAGGTTTCAAAACCTGAGATCTTTGCATCCATTTGCGTATAAAGTGGTCCGAGTTCGATTAACTTCTGTTTTATAAATTCAACCGATGCTTGTTCATAGCTTGAGCTGAATTGTTGCCAATCTGTGATGAAATATTGTGGGTCACAAGTAAGATTACAGGCAACATCTTCATCCAGGTACGGATCACATGATTCAAGAACCAACCCTTGCTGAGAAAATAGATTGGTTAGCATCTTAAAATTGCCACCTTCACAGGTATTAGGTAAGCCCACATAATGCTGGATAGCATGCCAGTTGCATTCCTTGGCATGGTTCACTGAAAAATATCTCTCGCGACCATCCTTCTTCCAGATTGCCGACTGGACAGCATCAACGGCAGCAAAAGCATATCCTGCATTACAGTCACCCTGGTCATGAACCGCAAAATCATATCCATGATCCCGCCAATCAAAAGAATCATCATTCGATGAATAAAAGGGGTTGATTGCCAAACTATTTGATGAGGGGAAAAAAATAAGAAGAATTACAATAAAAAAAATCAAAAATCCTCGCAATAATGTCAGCTTCATTGAAACCTCCAGAGTATTTGATTGATTCATTTATTATAGATGAATTTTCCCCTGATTATGCAATATTTGGTCAGGGTCATCCATGTTCAGGATGACATTTCCCGGATATAATCACGGCTGATTGAGAGTGGATTCCATCACCAGCCATTTATCACAATAAATCAGCAAAGAAAAAATTGGTGAGTTCTTATAACAATTATTAAGGTATCAGCCGGGCTGATGAGATTTTGGAGTATTGTATGTCCATGAAAGATTTTATAAATCAATTATCGCGAGAATTTTCCACCATGAAATTTACGCGTACCACCTTCAAAGATTATTTCTTTGTCGTCATTGGGGTGACCATTCAAGCCTTTGCGATGCGGCTCTTTTTGGTTCCAGCGTATCTCGTTAGTGGTGGTGTCAGTGGGGCAGCTCAATTAATCAACCATCTTACAGATTTCCCAATCGGGTTGATGGTGTTGATTGGCAATATCCCATTGATCGTTTTGGGTTGGCGCTATTTAGGTGGCCTGCGGTTTGCGCTGCGCACCGCTGTAGCTATCTTTTTATTCTCCTTCATGACTGATTTTCTGGTTTTATTCATCTCTCCCGCAGGTGTGACAGATGATCTGGTTCTGAATAGCATTTACGGTGGCCTCATGTATGGGATTGGTCTGGGCATGGTTTACCGTGGAAAAGGTACCAGCGGTGGCAGCGATATTCTTGGCCGAATTCTCAACCATCGCTTTGGGATTTCCATCTCCACCTCTTATCTGATTACCGATTCACTGGTGGTGTTAATGGGTGGTTTGATCTTCGATTGGGAACGAGCATTGTACGGTTTGGCGGTTATTTATGTCAGCGGCCTGGCAGCTGAGATTGCCTTTGAAGGACGCGCTGTATACCGCACTGCCATGATTGTTACATACAATCCTGAGGCGATATCCACACAGATTTTCACAACATTGGAACGAGGGGTGACCATGTTGCATGGCATGGGTGGGTACACACATGAAGAACGCACCGTGATATATTCTGTCATCACGCAATCAGAAATTCCTCAACTCAAGGAAATTGTCCAAGAAGTTGACCCGCGAGCTTTCATGGTTATTGGGCAGGCACATGAAGCACTCGGTGAGGGCTTCCGACCATTGATGGAACCAAAAAACTAACTGGTTAGAGCAAACCCAACATGATGAGGGCACCAGCAGTGATTCCCAATTGCCCCAGGTGGTAGGTGAACATCACCAAAAAATTTCCGTAAGGAACAGGCCTTAGAAATCGACCCGTCGCCAGAACTGTATCGGACACAGTAAACAACATCGCGCCACCACTGACAAAGATGGCAGCCTGACTACTCCATGGTTCGCGAAACCAGGTCAACATCGCCGAAAAAAACATGGTCGTGATGGTTAGCATGTACAAAACCACAGGTAACCATAATTTTTTATGTTCCAGTCTGCGCCGAATGCTCCCGATAATACGCGGGTACGTGATGATCACCAAACCAATTACCAACAACAGCGGGATGAAACCCCACTCATTTAATTGGATCGACCCATAGCTAAATCCGATGATATAAAACATGTGAGCAATCAAAAATGAAACAAGGCCAGCAATAAAAAAACGTGTACGTAACAACAGGAACACATCTCCAGCCAGGGAAAACACCAAACCCGCCCCAAACCAATACCCGGGGTATGCCCAACCACCCAAGGAGCTAAAAATCACGATTAATAAGATCAGGGAAAGCGGTTTTGTAACCACACGCATCCAAATCCAGCGTTTTCCAGCAGCAACCCATTCTAAGGGCATTACGAACCCCAGTGCGATTTCCAATGCAAGGATCATTTCATTGCTTTTTCTGCGAAATATAACCCATCAGATTCAATGCATCCGGGTTATTGCGCCAATTTTTATGAACCTTGACACGTAAATCCAGATATATCTGACGTCCAGTCATTAACTCAATCTCATTCCTGGCCGTTTTTCCAATTTCCTTGATCATGCTGCCTTGCTTACCAATGACGATCCCCTTCTGAGAATCACGTTCCACAAACAAAGTTGCCATAATATAAGCTTGATCTTCCCCGCGATCCTCATATGCATCCAATCGCACTGCCACAGCATGGGGAACCTCTTCTTCCAGATGCCGCATCACCGCTTCACGGATCAATTCAACCGCGATGTCCCGTTCATAGTAATCTGTAATCTGATCTTCATCGTAATAAGGGTCGCCAACCGGTAGTTTCTCAATGACCAATTGTATAAGTTCACTGACGCCTTTTTGTATTTTGGCACTGAGTGAAAAACTCTCTGCATCAGGTATCAAATTTTGGTAGAGGGCCTGATTTTGAAGCAACTTTTCAGGTGATACCAAATCAATTTTATTGAGAACCATCAACAATTCTGGCCGTTGAGATAAGGCAGAAATTTTATCTGCAATCAAGCGGTCTTCTTCGGTCGGTTGCACTGAAACATCCACTATCCATACGATCAAATCCCCGTCAAACAAGGTTAGCTCGGCCATTTTGTTCATGTAATCACCCAGCTTATCGTGAGCGATATGTAGCCCAGGTGTATCAATGAATATTATTTGTGCCTTGTCAGAAGTAAGAATTCCCAATTGTTGTTTGCGGGTCGTTTGTGGTTTCGGTGAAACTGCAGCAATTTTTTGCCCCAGAATGGCATTAATCAAGGTAGATTTTCCCACATTGGGTCTCCCGATCACAGCCACAAAACCCGCTTTATAAGTATTCTCTGGTTCGGGATTATCAATCAATGGATCCATATTTTTCACATCCTTTTTGAAAATTCAATTTACAGTTTCTCAGTATTTAAAATCACTATACCACTGTTTATCAATCTCATAATGAAATTTTCAAATCCACATAATAAACCCTCATCGAATTGGAAAAACAGGACATAAGCGACCTGAATTACAGGATTTTCAGGATTTCTTACAAATTGTCAGGCAATTGGTAGGTTGGCGTAGGGTAAGCGTAGGGTAAGCGTCAAGTAATGTTCAAGTTGTTCTGGTAATATTGTAATCAACAAAAGGCGACTTCTCTTCTTCTCCTCCTTAAAATGAGAGCCGGGGGCGGCGTACCCGGCTCTCACTAATTTAAAATAACAACCTGAAATTTATCGGGTTGTTTTTTCTTAAATGGGAATCTCGTATACAATTAAGGCATGCTTAAATTGAGAGAGGGAAGATGAATAATAATCGCGATTTCTATCTGGGGAAAGAATTTGACTTCAAAAATAAGAAGCTGTCCGACAACATAGTGTATTATGATCCGGCTGATCTCACCACACACATGTTTGTCACTGGTATGACCGGCTCTGGGAAAACAGGCTTATGCGTCGGATTAATGGAAGAAGCCGCCTTACAGAACATCCCGGCAATTGTAATCGATCCAAAAGGGGATCTCACCAACTTACTGCTCCATTTTCCTGATTTGTTGCCCAAGGATTTCGAACCCTGGATTGATCCGGAAGCTGCTCGGCGCGAGAATAAATCCACATCGGCAATGGCTGAAGAAACGGCTTCAATGTGGAAAAACGGGTTAGCAGATTGGGGGATAAGCGGTAAGGATATTCAAAAACTACAGGACTCGGCTGAATTTGCCATCTACACACCTGGTTCAACAGCAGGTATCCCAGTGGATATTCTGTCTTCGTTCGCTGCACCTGACCTGGATTGGGTTGAAAACCAGGAAGTGATCCGTGAAAGAATTGCCTCCAATATCACTGCGTTATTGGGTTTAATTGGATTTGACGATATTGATCCGCTCAGTTCTCGCGAACACATCCTGCTTGCCAATATTATGGAGCACTACTGGAGCAAAGGACAATCGTTTGATCTGAGCGAACTGATCATGCAAACCCAAAGCCCACCTTTTGACCGGTTGGGAGCCTTCCCCATTGACCGTCTATTCCCGGAAAAAGACCGTTTTTCCCTGGCGATGAAACTCAATAATTTTCTGGCATCACCCTCTTTTCAAACCTGGATGCAAGGTCAATCTCTGGATATTGGAAAAATGTTGTTCAGTGAAAACGGCAAACCGCGCCAATCGATCTTCTATCTGGCGCATTTGAGTGAGAATGAACGCATGTTCTTTGTCACTTTGTTATTCGGTGCTGTCGAATCCTGGATGCGCAGGCAAAGTGGCACCAAAGGTCTACGCGCACTCATTTACTTTGATGAAATTTTGGGTTATCTTCCACCAGTAGCCAACCCGCCCTCCCGTCCGATTATGTTACGCATGTTAAAGCAAGCCCGTGCATTTGGTGTGGGAATGGTGTTGGCAACCCAAAACCCGGTGGATATGGACTATAAAGCCCTCTCCAATGCAGGCACCTGGATGATAGGCCGTTTGCAAACGGATCAGGATAAAGAACGGTTGATGGACGGCTTGCAGAGCGCCAGCGGCAGCATTGACCGCGCTGAAGCCAACAATTTACTATCCAATCTCGGTAAACGAGTTTTCCTGCTCCATAATGTCCATGAGAAGGGATTGAAACTTTTCAATACCCGCTGGGCAATGAATTATCTAGCAGGTCCAATGACCCGCACACAAATACCGGCATTGAACGCATTGGTTGGCGCAGAACTCAATAAATCGCCATCCAGCCCTCGCTCAGCAGCAAACGAACCAAAAACACAGCCACTAAAATCTCAATCGTCAGCCGCCGAACCCGTGACCACCCAATCTGTGCTCAAGCCGGTGCTGCCCAGTGGCATCATTGAATATCACCTACCCAACAATTTAACGCTTCAAAATGCAGCACAAAAAGCAAAGGTAAACTTAAAGAGTGGGTCAAAAATGATCGCCATTGAATATCATCCACGTTTACTTGCTCAGGCTGAAATTCGCTATCTGGACAGAAAATACGATGTTCAATCCATGCAAAAGCAAACTGCCCTGGTAGAAGATGAAACCGGAAGAATGATCCGCTGGGAAGACCATACCACAGACCCGATCGACCAGGACCAAATTGAGCAGTTTTCTCTGCCAGAAACAGGTTACCAGCAATTGCCTGTTTGGTTGGCTGACCCGAAAACCATCAAGATTCTGGAAGCTGATTTTCTGGATTGGGTGTACCGGTATGACAATCTTAAAATCCGGGCTTCTCAGAGTCTAAAGATCTACGCCGGGCCAGAAGTATCAGAGCAGGAATTTAAGACCCAAATCGAACAGTCCATTAAAGATCAGATGGAACTGGAAATTGAAAAATCAAAATCAACGCTGGAGAAAAAAATCACTGCGCTGGAACAGAAATTGGAAAAAGAGAAACGGGACGTGGAAAGTGCAGAAGACCGGTTAGGACAACGCCGCCTGGAAGAAGTAGGAACACATGGCGAAATGCTGTTAGCATTACTATCCAAAAGGAAAAAATCCATTTCTTCTTCCCTGACCAAACGCCGAATGACCGCCCAGGCGAAAGATAAACTCAAAAATGAGGAAAAGGATGTTGAAGACGCCATCGAGAATCTGAGCGCCATGCAAAATGAATTAAAACTTACCATCGAACAAATCGAAAAAGAGTGGGTAAATAAAGCAAATGATATTTCAGAAATTACGATTTCACCACTCAAAAAGGATATTTTTGTTGAATTATTTGGTGTTGCCTGGGTTCCCTATTATATTGTTGAGATGGACGGCAGCAACCAACGCGTCTGCGCTTTTGGTAGTTAATTACAAAGATCCCGCTATTTTTTTTAGCGGGATCCATTTTTAATCCAATTCCTGCCGACCAGCCAAGGCCCTTAACAGCGTATTTTGGTCTGCATATTCCAAGTCGCCCCCCATGGGTAACCCACGCGCTAATCGCGTTAATCGGACTGGTAACGAAAGCAATTGCTGTTTGATATACAATGCAGTCGCATCCCCTTCCATGGAAGGATTTGTAGCAATAATGACTTCTTTTATATTTCCCACTTTAACACGTTCAACCAGCGGTCTGATTTTTAAATCATCCGGGCCGATCCCCTCAATCGGGGATAGTGCGCCATGCAGAACATGGTACTTGCCCATAAAACCACCTGTTCGTTCCAATGCCAACACATCCAGCGGCTCTTCCACCACACAAATTTGACCCTCGTCACGATGATCACTGGCGCAAATTTGACACAGCTTATTTCCAGCCATGGTGATGTTAAAACATTGTTCACAAAAAGTCGTTGAGCTCTTCAAATTTTGCAATGCGTCTGCCAAATTCTTGCTGGCTTCATCGGGTGCCCGTAACAGAAAAAATGTGAGGCGGGAGGCTGATTTTGGCCCTACACCGGGAAGGCGTTCGAAGGCATTAATTAAATTCTGAACAGGTTCAGGTAAGATTGGCATATTGATCCTTCAAAAGGTTATTGTTTAGAATCCCAACCCTGGCATTCCTCCAGCGAGTGGCCCCATCTTTTGAGATTGCAGTTCACGTGATTGATCCAAAGCCATATTCACTGCACTCAGGATCAAGTCTTGCAGCATTTCCGCATCTGCATCTTGCAACAAATCAGCAGAAATTTCAACTGATTGACAATGTTGGTCACCGGTCATGGTCACCTTTACAGCGCCACCTCCTACGCTGGCAGTCGTTGTTTCATCTGCCAGAGAAGCCTGTGCAGCTTCCATTTGCTCCTGTAATTTTTGCAACTGGCGCATCATCGCGTTTTGACCGCCACCCATTCCACCTGTTTTTCCATACCCTTTAGCCATAATGATTTACTCCTTATCTACAATTTTTCCACCCAGATCAAGGGCTGCACTAACCAAACTATCCGGTTCAAACTCATCTTCATGTTCGACCAGATTTGATTTCGTATTGATCACCACTGCTCTCACTTTTGCCTCTGTTCCTAACACATGCGAGAAAGCCCGCTGTATGATCTCCTGGTGGTCTCCTTTTTCCATTCTTTCCTTTAATACCGGGCTCTGAAAGCCGATAATAATGACACCATTTTTCATTGTAAAACTACGAGCGGATGCCAGTAGTGCTTCTGTATTCTTCCTGTAATTACGAATTAAATTCTTTACTTCAGTCAGTGACTCACGTACTTCATTCATCCCAAAAGATGCTTTTGTGTTGTATTCTTCACTTGCAGTGGTTGGTTCCTGAGGTTCATGTCTGGTTTCCTTTGCTGATTGTTCGAAGACCTTTTCCACTGCACTTTTTTCGGCCGCATTCATTTCGCTTTTTTCTTGTTGCTGTTTGGCTGATGGTTCTTTTTCTTTTTTTGATTGAGAAGGTTTTACATCTGGTTCTTTGGACATCATCGTCTTTTGCTGTGGAGCCGCCTGTTCATCAAATAATTGCACCCCCTGCGCAATTGCCAGTTCCAATGCCAGGCTGGGTTGCCAGGCAAGCCGGCTTTCATTGGCAGCGTTATTGAATAATTTCACCAATTCTGTTAACCGAAACATGCTGATTTTTTGGGTTTGTACGCCCATGATCTGGCGTACCTCATCGGTGACATCCATCGATCTTTCATTGCCCAATTGAATGAGCATTAAACCTCGTAAATAATCGACCATCTGGCGGGCAAATTGACGTGGATCTGTGCCGGAATCCAGGGCGGTATGTAATTGATCCAGGCAGCCTTTCGTATCCTGGAGGATGAGCATATCGATCAGATTGATGACTGTTTGATTGGTGGCGGTCCCTAAAACCTGTTGAGCAAGTGCCAGTGTAATCACATCACCGGTGGAGGTTAGTTGATCCAGTAAAGAGATTGCATCCCGCAATGCACCAGTAGATTGGCGGGCGATCATAAATAATGTTTCATCATCCACTTTCAGTTTTTCAGCTTTGGCCAACCCTTTTAATAATTCCACAATGGTGTTAACCGGAATGCGACGAAATTCATGTCGCTGACAACGCGAGAGGACTGTGGCAGGAATCTTATGCACTTCAGTGGTTGCCAGAATAAAAATTGCATGCGCTGGTGGTTCTTCGAGGGTTTTCAACAAGGCATTAAAAGCAGCCGTCGATAACATGTGCACTTCATCGATGATGTAAACTTTGAATTTTCCTGTAGAGGGTGAAAAACCAATTTTTTCCCGCAGATCACGCACATCATCCACGCTGGTATTGGATGCGGCATCAATTTCGATTAAGTCCATGAACCTGCCTTGATTCAACGCCTGGCAATTAGCACATTGGTTACAGGGTCGGGTACTGAGATCCTCACTCTGGCAATTTACTGCTTTGGCTAACAAACGTGCTGTTGTGGTTTTGCCAGTCCCGCGTGGACCGGAGAATAAATAAGCATGCCCCACGCGGTCGCTGCGGATAGCGTTTTTTAACGTCTGAACAATATGATCCTGTCCGACTACTTGATCCCACAACTGGGGGCGCCATTTCCTATACAATGCTTCTGACATGCTGGTTCCTATCCACTCAAATTTCTTGTTCCTGTTTTCTACCTTGTAGAATTCCTTCTAAAGTTATCGTCCTTCATTGTAAACGGACAACAGGCACGCTTAAATTGTAATCGAAAATTTCCTTGTTGATCATCAGAATTAGTTTTGAAATTTCCGCTTCCGTAGAAAACGTCAACGGCAATTGCAACTTTATTTGATTTTCTGAATCTAAAATTAAAATTTTCAATTTATTACGCTTTTCTACCCAGAGAAATGACAGACCATTGCTCATTGCAAAATCTTCTATTATCCGCCATTCAACCGGAGCAAATGGATTCTTCTTCCGTTCGATCGGTTGTTGCCATTTGATGATTATGGTATCACAAACTCTGCCCGTTCATGACCGGCAGAATCATATATGCGCACTAGTTCACCCGCGGACCAAATTGGTTCTTCACTAGCCCAAAAAAGTGTGTTAACGGTATCCGCTCCGGGCCGAGAATATACGGATATCTGCCCCTTAACCAGGTCTATCGCTGGAAAGATAAACGCATTTTTATCCTGGTCGATGATCTGCCAGCCAGATAAATTTAGGTCACCTTCGCCCACTCGTTCAACCACCACTAATTCATTCTGCAGGTCACCGGCAGCAAATACATTGGCAATCTTAATAACTGGTGTATCCAATGGCGGCAATTCTGCCTGGATTGCCGGAGCGGTTGCGATAGGTCGTGTGGTTGGTGGTGTTTCAATTTTATAACTATTGGCTGTATTAACCCGATTCCAAATAGTTAACACCAGCAGCGTTGTGGCAGCTGAAACAATAATATTGACAATTAAAAATGGTAACCAACGCTTCAATTCAGTCTCCTGATTCTTGTTAATTTAGGGAATCCGTTAATTAATTTCTAAACAATCAATTCATCAATACGCTTGAATCATAGCATACTTTCAACGTAAAATAAAACCATGAAAGGACAACAAGCTGTATGATTTTAATCGATGGGCATAACCTGGTACCGAAGATCAAAGGATTAACCCTGAGTATGTTGGACGACGAAATGGAATTAATTCAGATTCTAAGCGAATATGCACGTGTTACCAGAAAAAAAATGGAGGTTTACTTTGATAACGCACCCATTGATAAAGCCGGTACCAGGAAATTTGGATCCATCACGGCTCACTTTGTCCGTCAGGGTACGACAGCAGACGATGCTTTAATTCAACGCATCCGCAAGATGGGACGCAAAGCCCGCAATGTCAAAGTAATCAGTTCAGATCAACACATCATAAGGGAGGCACAATCCTGCCAGGCGCAGACGCTAACTTCAGATGAGTTTGCCAAAGAAATCGAAAAAGCACTTGCCTCAACTCCAAGTGGGGGGAAACCTGATCCGGGGAAAATGTCAGAGAAAGATATTGAAAATTGGTTATCTCTCTTTAAAAATCCTGGTTCTGAAAAAGATTGATTTATTCTTAATTTGTTTTAATATAATTTTGATAATTTAGGTCTATAATATCCAATAGACACTTATTAATGGTTAGGAAATGTGTCGACCTATCAGAGGATTTGTAAACTTCTCCCTTGATGTTTACACGATGTTTATACATCAAAATCTAACTGATGGCATTCCCTCCCTGGTGACCGCCATGCACTTGAAAAATGCTTGGCGGTCACACTTTGAACTGAAATTCTATTTAAGACCCTGGATGGCTTGACGAGTAGGTTTTCTCTATTACAATCTTTTAATACAACTGTAATTTTAATGGAGCCAAAAATGAAAAAACCATTCCTCATTTTAATATTCTCATTAATGATTTTATCCTTAGCCTGCAAGATACCAAGCCTTAGGAGTGAAGAGTCAGACGAGGCAGAAGAACCTACTGTCATTGAAGTTCAACCAACAGAGGCAGAAATCCTCAATCCAACTGAAACATATTATTCTCCTCCAACAGCCAGACCCACCATTGAGAAAGAATCCACACCCGAACCAATTGTTGAGGAAGAAAAACCGACCGAAACAGCTACACAGCCAGCCGCGGTGTGTGCTCATTTCACAAAAGAAGAGTTTGAGAATCCGGGTGAATGTTGGCCAGATAGCCTTGATGAAGTTTTTTCTGTTGCTGGTATTTCGAACCAAAATAAGATAAACGTTCAGGTAAAAAATGGACGCCTGGAGTTTGAATCCCTATTAAGTGAAGATGTTTTCCTTTATTCTTTCTATAAAGATAATGAGTATGATGAAGTTACTTTACAGGCATCGCTCACCAAAATTGAACCGAGTGTTAATCAAAATGGGTTTGCACTTGCCTGTCATGTCAACCAGGATGGTTGGTACGAAGTCCGTCTTGAAAGTAGTGGGGTTTTTGAAGTTTTTCAATATGAATCATTTAAGAAAAGAAATGGTGAAAATCCTTATTATCGCATGGGAAATGGTGGCGCAGCCGCTTTTCGTGTCGGCACAGGCCGTGAAAATATCATTGAATGGCAATGTGGAGATGATAGTTTGAGATTGATAGTGAACGGCAAACAGACCTGGGAAAAAATGAACATTCCGTCCTTTAATAGCGGTGGTGGTGTCGGTGTCGGTTTGGCTTCCTACTCCGGTATTTATCCGCGGCATATCGGATTCGAATATGTTGAAATTATGGAACCATGATACCTTGTCGCATCCAGACCTGAATGCTATAATCTCGTTGATGCCCCAGTAGCTCAATGGACAGAGCAAAGCACTCCTAACGCTTAGGTTGGGGGTTCGATTCCCTCCTGGGGCACTATTCTACAAAATTCATGAAAATTCAACGAAAATTGCTCTTGCTTAATTTGATTTTTATGCTAAAATATTACTTAGATAAACGCTTGGGTGCCCCCCTCACCTAAGCGTTTATCCTTTAAAAGACCTATCTTACCTAAGCAATTTAAAATAAAAGACCCCGTTTCCGGGGTCTCTGACTTATTAGTCTAATTGTCAAAATTTGGGGTATCATCATCTTCGTCATCGACATCAATGTCAAAATCATACTCTATTTCCCCTGCTTTGCGCCGAATCCACAAGTAGAGTACCTGACCTTCATTCGAATCAGAAGAACGAGCAGCCATGATCGGAACCTTTTCTTCCAGCCCATAGTCATTGCGATAATGGAGAAATATTGTGTCTCTTTTGCGCCAGGCTCGATGGCAGCGCTCAACCAACGCTGGACCATTAAAGGTGCGCAGTCGTGTCAAAGCCAGGTCATACAAACCCGGGCCTTCGTTCAATCCCAGCGCCCAACCATCGTCAATCATTTCGAAATTTGGGGGTGGTCCCTCAATAATTGTAATTTTATCATCCATAAAAACTCCCCGACCCATTGTTGCTTTTTAAATGAATCTTGGTTCATTTTACCGCGAATTTAAGAAAAGTCCATGAGAAAAATGTTAAATCTTTATTAGAGTTTTTATTCCATAATTGATAAAACATTAATATTTTTCATTCAAAAAACTAATATTCAGGCTGTATTATTATCTCAACAAAAAAACAATCTCATGGAGGAAATAATGCCTACTCTTTATGTTAGAAACCCATATCGTCAAATGACCCGCCGCTTTGTGGATACCATCAATGAAAGAAACATCGAAGAATCAAAAGTTATCTTTCCGGTGGATATCCGCGTTGCCGATGATGAATATCTGATAGAAGCTTTCTTACCAGGTGTTTCTGCAGACGACCTCGATATTCAGATAGAAAGTAACGTAGTGACCTTGAAAGGTGAATTAAGCATTGAGCACAATGAAGAGGATCGCTACTTGTTGCAAGAACGCCCCTCTGGAACATTCCAACGCTCCATCGAACTACCGGATGATGTGGACGCTGATAACGTTGAAGCCGAATTGAAAAATGGCGTTCTCACAGTACGTCTACCTAAATCAGAATTAGCAAAGCCACGCAAAATTAAAATATCCAATAATTAGTTCCTTATGCTTATCCGATACCAGGAGTTGTGGCTTCAGGCTGCAGCTCCTGTTTTTTTATTGACGCCAACTCTTTTCATTTGTCTTTATAGATTACAGGAATAGTGGGGTAGAATCATTTCATGTCAGATCCAGATGCATTTGTAAGAGCGTTACAAAATACATCCGTTCCGCAATTCAAATATTTCAGAAGCGTAGGTTCCACCAATTTGTTGGCTTTGGAATGGTTGGAAAAAGATGCGCCGGATGGAGGAATTATCTTTGCAGACCATCAAAGCTCCGGACGGGGTCGTTTCGAGCGCAAGTGGATGACCGAACCGGGCAGTGCCCTGGCTGTATCGGTCATTGTCCGACCCACTTTGACTGAAAGGGGTTCCTTGTCTCTGTTTTCTCCGCTGGCAGGGATTGCCCTGGTAGATGTTTTGAAACATCACCTACAAATCGAGGCCCAAATTAAATGGCCCAATGATGTCTTGATCCAACGGATGAAAACATCCGGCATTTTGACTGAAACAGTCTGGAACGGAGATGCATTACTTGGATTGGTTGTTGGAATTGGGGTGAATATCCTGCCACAAGCCATCCCGCCACAGGAAATGCTTCAATACCCCGCAACCTGTTTACAGAACCACTGTTCCAGTCCTATTGACCGCTTTGAGGTATTGTCAGCTGTTCTGAATGCCTTTACCGTCTGGCGGTCCAAAATTCACTCACCCGAATTTATGAATCAGTGGCAAAAAACACTGGCATTTCGTGGTGAAAAAGTATATATTAAACAAAAAGATGGTAATCTTCAAATCAGTGGTGTATTATTAGGATTGACAACCGATGGTAATTTGGAGATCTTGAGCAATAATAATCAAAAACAAACAATCACAGTCGGAGATGTCCATCTTCGACCTGCTGAACCAGAAAAATGAGAGGTACCTATGTTAGATGATTTACGAAATTCTGCTGAAGCATCTTTTATTGAAGAAGAATCGGCCATGGAAGCCCAACGATTGATCCCAGTAACAGAGAAACGGTTCCTGGGGATGACTGCTGTTCAACGCTTCATCCTCGTTTTTCTATTATTAATCCTGGTAGTCGTTTTAGGAACTTTATTTCTCTTAGTCTCAGGCAAGATGATCCTGCCCTGAGAACTACTTTATCATAAAAAAATGCCTGGTTTTCAGGCATTTTTGATTTAATGAACTTTTACTTTATTCAGCTACGCCATTTTCGGACGTGTCTCCTTCACCAGCCAGAATCTCAGCACTGATCCTGGCCATGGATGCCACACCATCTTTATCATCAATATCCATGACCCGCACACCCCGCGTAGCACGTCCCATTTGAGAGATGTCTCTGACTTTCATGCGAATCATCACGCCATTGGTGGAGATTAATGAAATTTCATCATCCAGTTTTACAATTTTGGCCGTAGCGATTAATCCACTCTTGGCAAGATTGTGTTTGTCGATAGTGGAAACACCTTTCGAGCCCCGACTCTTGGGGTTGTATTGCTCCAATGGGGTTCGTTTGCCATACCCTTTATCAGTAATGACCAATAATTCAGCCTCTGGCTCTAACACATCCATATTGACAACATAGTCTTTGGCATCCATGCGAATACCAGTAACACCACCAGCTGGTCTCCCCATGCAGCGAATTTCACTTTCATCCATCCTCAGAGCACGCCCATAGGCAGTTACCAGCATCACTTCATCTTTTCCACTGGTTAATCGCACCCAACCGAGTTTATCATCTGGTTTAAGGTCCATGGCAATTAATCCGGATGGTCGAACATTCGAAAACTCAGAAAGTTGTACCCTTTTGATTTTCCCCATGACAGTTGCCATCGTACAATATTCTGCCTCTTCAAAATCAGGCACTGGTACAGCCGCTGTTACCCTTTCGCCCGGGTTAAATGCCAACACATTCATGATGGAAATACCTTTATCGGTTCTACCGGCTTCAGGCAGGTTGTAAACCTTTTCAGAATATACTTTTCCTCTATCAGAGAAGAACAAGACTGTATTCAAGGTACGGGCGGGGAGTAATAATACGACTTCATCTTCATCACGCATGGATTGACCAATCACACCCCGGCCCCCTCTTCCCTGTGTGCGGAAGAGATTAGCACGTGTGCGTTTGATATATCCTTTTTCGGTGACAGTAATCAGAACCGCTTCATCCTTCACTAATTCAGATTCCGAGAACTCTTCTTTTGCATCAAAACTGATCAATGTCCGGCGTTCGTCCCCATATTTATCAGACATTTCTGTCAGATCATCTCTAATAAGTGCCAATATTTTCTGTGGGTTTGCCAACAAATCTTCCAGATAAGCGATGGTCGTCAGAAGTTCTTGATACTCATCCTCTATTTTCTGCCGTTCCAAAGCAGCCAGACGGCGCAATTGCATATCCAGAATGGCTTGTGCCTGGACCTCAGTCAGTTTGAAGCGCGTTATTAAACTCGCTTTCGCTTCATCCGCATCCGCAGCTTTTCGGATCGTACTAATCACATCATCCAGATTTGATAACGCGATTAACAATCCATCCAGAATATGGGCGCGGTGTTTGGCTTTATCTAGTTCAAATTGCGTTCGCCGTGTAATCACTTCCCTGCGGTGCTCGATAAAAATTTGCAGCATTCGCCGCAAGGGTAATGTGCGCGGCTCCCCATTGATTAAGGAAAGCATATTCACACCAAAAGTGGATTGCAATTGGGTGTACTTATAAAGTTGGTTCATCACGCGCTGTGGTTGCGCACCACGTTTCAATTCAATCATGATCCGCATACCTTTTCGGTCTGATTCATCGCGCATATCCGAGATCATGTCCAGACGGCCTTCGCGCACCAGGGCAGCGATTCTCTCCAGCATCGTGGTTTTATTGACCTGATAAGGAATCTCTGTGATGATGATTGCGTGTCTGCCGGGTTTGAATTCTTCAATTTCTGCTTTCCCACGCACCACCAGGCGTCCCCTGCCGGTAGAATATGCCTGCCGAATGGACTCTTGCCCGATGATAATACCACCGGTGGGAAAATCCGGACCTGGCAGGAATTTGATCAAATCTTCAACGGTTACATCTTCCAAATTTTCATAATGATCGATCAGATGGTTGATAGCTGCGATCAATTCCCCTAAATTATGCGGGGGAATATTGGTTGCCATGCCTACTGCAATACCTGAAGAACCATTCAACAGAAGGTTCGGAAGGCGCGCTGGCAATACCACCGGCTCTTTGAGGGATCCGTCGAAATTATCCGCAAAATCAATGGTGTTCTTGCTAATATCTGCCAGCATATCTTCCGCCATGGCAGACAACCTGGCTTCGGTATACCGCATCGCTGCCGGTGAATCACCGTCAATCGAGCCAAAGTTTCCCTGACCATCCACTAACATGTAGCGCATCGAGAAATCCTGCGCCATACGGGACATAGCATCGTAAACCGATAAATCGCCATGGGGGTGGTACTTTCCTAGAACTTCTCCCACAATACGTGCAGATTTTTTAAAGGAGGTATTCGCTCGAATGCCCATGTCATGCATGGCAAAAAGGATACGGCGATGAACCGGTTTCAAACCATCCCTGGCATCTGGCAAAGCACGCGCCACAATTACGCTCATCGCGTAATCTAGGTAAGCGGAACGCATTTCACTGTCAATATCCACTATTTTAATGTTACCAATTTCCATGTACGTACTTCCTCCAATTAACAGCGATAAGGCTGGTATTCCTTCATTTATTTACTATCCCAAACCTTAATTATACCGCACTACAGGCGTATTCAGGCTCATTCTTCCTATTAAAACATTCCAGCTGAAAAAGCTTCCCTTGTCAATCTGCTCTGAGTTTGCTATAATCACCGTCACCAAGGGCGCGTGGCTCAGCTGGTTAGAGCGCACGGTTCACATCCGTGAGGTCGTGGGTTCGAGTCCCTCCGTGCCCACAAAAAAACACTCCGCAAGGGGTGTTTTTTTCAATTTGGATTTTTCTGTTTTTGTTTTTCAAATTTGCTCTAACAAATCTAATTCAAGGATTTATTTGTTTCTAATCTTATAACCACTATATTTACATATGAAATTTCTCGCATTTTTGATTTCGATAGAAACAAAACCATATATGATAAAGTGTACAATTTATCAATTTGGATTGTTACTCAGATATTGAATGACATTTTAAGTATTAATGAAGGACTTATTTTAGAAATCGATGGTGATTCTAAAGCTTTATTTAGCACTCATTTAAATTACTTAATTGATAATACTGATATTTTCAAATTAAAAGGATTTCAAACCAGATTTTTCAGAGTTCGAATCTTCAAGACAAAATGACCACTCCAAAGCATTCACCGATCTCCCTACTAAAAATTTTCCATTCTCAAATGGACTTTTTCCAAATGAAATGGACATCAACATAATTCTTACTGTTGGAATAAGGAATTATATTTCCCATAATTATGAACCTCTGGAAGAATTTAACAAACTTAAATATGAAATTTTTGAAAGATTAACTCAATTACTTTTTACTGTGGTCGTGTACTTTTATTAAGAAGGACTTTTGAAGAATACACTATTCAACTCAAACCGAACCTTCAATGTTCTCTTCAAAGACAAATCCGGAGAACAATCTTCAGCCCAAATCGCTGCCTTTGAAGGTACCTGGCATTGGAATTTGACCTTTATTATTTTAATAAAGAAGGTTTAATAAAAAACAAAAAAAGACTGCTCGTTTAAGCAGTCCAATTACCGACGTTGAAATTTTTTTCTATTTACAAATCTTTAAAATACGTGGCAAGAGCTAATAAAACAAATGCTACGGCCACAAACCAAAAAGCATTTGCGCTAGCAATTGGAATTGCAATAAAATTCCCTAAAATCCCTAGCAGACCTAAAATTACGGCAATAATCCAACTCCATTTTTTGGGTGGACTTAGTCTCATTTTTCCTCCTCTGTTTGATTAGATGAAATTTATGGATTTAGTCGATAATCTATATATAGATTATCACAAAATACTTGTATATACAATTGATTTTGTAATTTTTCTTTACCTTCTTACTCCCGAAACCCTGTACCGGTAAATACTCGCTCAGCAAAATAGGCATACATTGATGCCATAGGTACCTCTTCCAACTTTCTTAGTTCACATCCGTGGAGCCCTGTAATCTAATAGACTCCCCGTTTAAAGAATGTAGGAGGTGTCCCTCCATGCTCTCAAAGAGAGCCACCGTTTTGGAAGCCTTCTTTGTTATCATTTTATGCGTTAGTCGGGTTGTATTAAAACCGAGCTTTGAATAAAATTAGGGGGTTTAAACCAGGCGTGAGGTTACACGAGGAATAGAAAGTGCAAGGATCCAATCCATGAGGTTCTTTGACATCCTTTTATTTTCCAACTCAATCTTCAAAGCAGTTGACTACCAGGACTCTGAAATTTACAACCAGTGGATTCTTCCTTCAATGTATCTTGCTCTAAAGCCCATCAAGGCAATTGTTAGATTTGTCACCGAAATCTGCTGCAGATTGAGCATTCCTTAGTGCATTCCATAAATAACGGGATCGGAAGTATCCTCCATCACGACCCGCACATCATGCGGTTGGCCGTCATCCATCAACGGTAGCAGATTGCCAGTCAGCGGATTTCCATCCAGAATAACCTGCCGGACGCCACGATTGACACCCTCAGGGTTTTCCACGCTGATCTTGTAATGCGTCATTCCATAGCGGTAATCTACTTTGAATCCCGCCCAACTCTTTGGGATACACGGATCGATTTTGAGCATACTATCTTCAAGTGATATACCCAGGATGGCTTCAATGCCTAGCCGGTACATCCAACCGGATGAGCCGGTGTACCAGGTCCAGCCGCCCATGCCAATGTGCGAGGGCTGGCTGTAAATATCAGCGGCAATAACATAGGGTTCTACTTTATATCGTTCCACTTTCTCAGCAGTATCCGCATGACTGATAGGGTTCAACATGCGAAAAAGATCCACAGCCCGATCCCCTTGGCCAAGTTCGGCAAAAGCCCAAGCGGTCCAGATGGCAGCATGGGTGTACTGACCACCGTTTTCACGCACACCCGGCAAATAACCTTTGATGTAACCGGGATCGCGTTCCGATTTATCGAAAGGCGGTGTAAACAGCAAAATCATCTGCTCATCCTGCTTGACCAGCAGTCGGTTAACGAATTCCATTGCCTGCGCTGCCCGCGCTGGGTCTGCTGTGCCGGATAAAACCGCCCAGGATTGGGCAATCGAATCGATCTGGCACTCGTTATTTTCGTGTGACCCCAACCGTGAGCCATCATCGTAGAAAGCTCTCAGATACCAATCTCCATCCCAGGCATTGGCTTCGAGCGAGCGGGATAAACCATCGGCTTGTTGTAGGTACGGAGCTGGGTCGTCATTCATCAGCGCCACCAGTGGCGCAAAACGCTTGAGTGTGGCGTACAGAAACCAACCTAGCCAAACACTCTCCCCTCGCCCATCCACGCCCACACGGTTCATACCATCGTTCCAATCACCAGCACCCATCAGTGGCAGGCCATGCTTACCCGCGGTCGCTCCCTTTTCCAGCGCTCGGCGGCAATGTTCGTAAAGTGGGTAAGCTTCAGTTGTCGCTTCGTACAGACCGTAATTGTCCACTTCTTCGGGCTTGAGCATTTCACCCTTCAGGAATGGGATGTTTTCACTCAAAATGGAGGCATCGCCGGTGGATGAAACATATTCGGCGGTGACATACGGGAGCCAGAGTAGATCATCAGCGAAACGCGTCCGCACACCACGACCGGCAGGCGGATTCCACCAGTGAAGCACATCCCCAGCCTCGAATTGGTGCCGTGCCGACTCCAAAATCTGTGAGCGGGCAAGGTCCGGGCGGGTGTGTAAAAGCGCCATCACATCCTGGAGTTGGTCACGGAACCCGAATGCCCCGCTGGATTGATAAAGTGCGGTGCGCCCCCACAAGCGACAACTCAGCGTTTGGTAGAGCAACCAGCGATTGAGCATCAAATCCATATTGGGATCGGGCGTTTCCACCGTGATAGCATTCAGGATTTCATCCCACTGCTTGTGAATGGACTGCCATGTGGCTTCAACCTGCCCCTGTGCCTGCATTTGTCCAATCAGCGCCAGACTCTCAGCCCGGTTTGCCCCCTCGCCAAGTAAGAAATAGACTTCCTCGCTAGCGCCAGGTAGCAAGTCGACGTGTAACTGGATGATGGCACATGGGTCCAGACCGGCATTAACTTTGCTTTCCAATCCAATCCGAGCGAGCGCTGCCGGAGCACGCATGCTCCCTTTGCGACCCAAAAACTCTGTGCGATCCGTCGTTACACCATGTGGTTTTTTGTTAGCGGCCAGAAATGCTACCCGTTTATCGAACTCACTGTTGTAGCGGTTGCTGGCCAGCAGGGCATGTTTGTCGGAGTTGAATTCCGGCATAATGTGAGCCTGATGCGAATCACGTGTGGTGCCAAGTACCCACTCGGCGTAGTAGGTGACTGTGATACGGCGTTGGCGTTTCCATAAATTTTGCAGGCGCAGGTGCGCAATTTTGATTGGCGCATCCGGCGCGGCGAACAGGCGCAAATTATGGTTCAGGCCGTGGCTCTGGCTCTCGAAAATCGAATAACCTGCCCCGTGATGGATAACGTGCGTCGTATCCGCCCCAACAGGCATAAGCGTTGGTGACCAGACCAGACCAGTTTCCTCGTCTCGCAAGTAAATGGCTTCACTCGGCATGTCAGTAACCGGATCGTTGCGCCAGGTAGTCAAGCGATTCTCACCGCTGTTTTCAGCCCAGGTGGAACTAGAACCTGCTTCGGAAACCAGAAAACCGAACTGTGGATTGGCAATCACATTGACCCACGGGTGCGGAGTACGTTGACCCGGCTCGAGATGAATAACGTATTCCTTACCGTCGCGGCTGAATCCACCCAGGCCATTGTCCATGAGCAAATTGTCCGGGAGTTTTAGCGGTTCCGTCGGCTCAGAATCAAGCGCCGGAGAGAGTGAGGCAGTAAAATCTGGTAGACGAGTGAATGGAACAGTTAAACGTAAGGCGTGTTCTGCCAGGGTTCCGCTTTTTTCATCCAAAATAACCCCGGCCACTGTTTCGAGCAGGATTTTATCGGTAAGGTGAAGCTGATCTGTTCTTAACACAAAAATGCCATTGCGCTGATTCAGGGATGATTCGGCACCCATACGCTTGATCTGGCGCTGAATGGCGTTATCCAGGTCGAGGGCGTAGCCGGTATTCTGCTCATTCAGAACAACCAGGTTGATCGTGATATGGTGGCTTTGCCAGTAAGTGAAGGCTTGCAAGGCTTCAACCAACAGGGGCGACTTTCCATCTTGGATGCGCACCAACAATATGGGATAATCACCGGAAATGCCAAAAGCCCACAAACCAGACTGCCCCTTCTCGTTTTGTGCCAGGATGTGCGGCGAAGCGCGTAGTATGCCTGTCGGGTATAACAGGGCTGAGAGAATTCGCTGGATTTTTTCAACAGCAGGAGCGTCCAAACCCTGGTCTAACATTTCCCTTTCGCTATGAATACGTGCGTGGTTAAAAGCATGATAGATGGCTTGTCCAGATTGATAATGTAACAACTTTTCCAATACCTCATCTCGGGATGGTGCTGCCAAAGTAAGGAATGTGACACGGGTTTTAGCATGTGGTTGTAATTCTATTTCCTGCGCCAGTGAAAATATGGGGTCTAGTGTTCCACCAACTGTCCCGGAAAGGTGATGGTTTGGGTCTTGTAAAGTCAACGGGGTAAATCTCGTCTGAGACCGACCCAGGAATTTGGAGCGGTCTGTCTCGTGATCGCCAGTCACTTCACGCCCGGCTTCGATGAGCATGGCATGTATCATGAAAACAGGCTTTTCGTCCTTGGAACGCGGGCGGCGCTGGAACAGGAGCGCGTTCTCTTCAGGGAGATATTCACTCTCAATAAAGAGCTTATTGAAAGCAGGGTGCCTCCGGTCGTCAGACTGAGTAGTCAAAACTACTTCGCCATAACTGGTCAGTTTCAGCCGTCGAGTACGGTTGCTGTTATTCAAGATGTTTATCCGCCGGATTTCGACACCATCGACACTGACAGTAATTCCGGTACGCAGGGTAATATCATTGTCGGAACGCTGGAACTCGACTTTGTGCGGATAAAACATAACTTCCTGATCTTGTGGTGAAATCTCACTGCCCCCATACTTCGGATTAAATACCATTGGGTGGCAGGTAGCAGACCAGAGCGCTCCATTCTCACAATCCTGCACATAAATCCACGTGCCCCACTGGTCAAGAGTGCTGTCGGATTGCCAGCGTGTTAGCGCAAACTCGCGCCACTGGCTGAATCCGCCGCCCGTGTTTGTGACCATTACACTTGTATCACCCTGTGAAAGCACATGCACTTGCGGGATGGGGCTATCCACCGGCACAATCCAGGGAGAGCTATTGACCCATCGCACGCCTTCGACCAAATCCGCAGGTTCATCGGTGTGCGGAAACTCAAGTGGTGGGTTTTGCGGAATCCTTTCTTGGAGTAGCAGTTCCACACTCTGGATATGCTCATCGGTATGGAAACGCTCAACCATGACATCATGCAAAAGGAAGTTACAAGCAGCTAGCAGGATCATGCCCTGGTGGTGCGCCATGTAGGATTGCACAATGGCATGGGTTTGACCAGCAGGCATGCGCGTTTTAGTATAATCAATCGCCTCGTAAAAGCCAAAACGCCCAAGCATGTTTAGCTTCTCCAGACGCGCCATATTCTCCAGCACAAACTGAGGTTGCAGCGAAAGCCCTAACAAAGAAGCGTAAGGTGCAATCACCAGATCATCGGGCAGGTCACGCTTGTACCCCAGAGCAGGTACGCCAAAAGCCCGGTACTGGTAGTGCTGGTCAAGATCGAAAGCATAGTAACCCGATTCTGAAATACCCCAGGGTACTTGCTGCTCTTGCCCATAAGTCTTTTGAGCATCAACCGCAGCATAGCAGCTATCAGCGAGAAAGGTTCCGGCATAGTTTTTGGCAAAAAGGGTTGGCATAAGATATTCAAACATGGTGCCGCTCCATGAAAGCAACACTTGTTTACCATTGACCTTGGTTACTGGCCTTCCAAGATGTTGCCAGTGACTATGCGGTACATCTCCCTTGGCAATCGCAATCAGGCTGGCAATGCGGGATTCGGACGCCAGTAAATCGTAATAACTTGGATCAAGCCGTTCAGCACTGGGAGTGTAGCCGATATGGAATAACTGGCGATGTTGATTAAATAAAAACCTAAAATCCATATTGGTCACAGCGGCATTCGCCTTCTCTGCCAAATCCCTAAATTCAATCAGGAGAGGGGTAACCGCTAGATGGGCTGCACTTAAATCAGCATCCAATTGTTGGCACCATGCACGTCCGGTTTCGTCGCCGGGTTGAATCTGGAAATGCTTCAATGCTGCTCGTATGCGCTCATACACACCTGCAGATTGACCCAGCGTGGGCAGTTCAGTTGGCAGCGAGCTGCAGAAATCCTGCCATGTGGATGTCTGACTCATCAATTCCTCAGGCGCATCCAGGTACTTGAACCAGGGCACCAACAAATCCAGACTATGCTGAATATTTTTCAGGTGTTGGTACATCAAATCCAGGTAAAGTTGGAGCTCGGTCAAGGATTCGCGCTGGAGATGGGGATGACTTTCGAGCAGTTCCATCAAGCGATGCGAGACTCGTTCCCACCCTTTTCCTGCCAGCCAATCGAGAGTTATTTTCCAGGCTGACGGTTGATCTTGAACAGCACTGATACGCTGGTAAATGCTAGTCAACTCCACTTCAAACGATTCAATCGACGCGTGTGGGTTGTTTTTTTCCAGGGCTTGCAACACTTCTGACAAAATATCCAGCAAGACGAGTAGACCCTGGAACTGTTTGGCATCCAGAACCGGCGCATCTTTAAGAGAAAGACAACCCTGTTTAAGCGTGATCAGACAGGCAGCCAGGTTGCCGCTATCCACCGTGGAAACGTAATGGGGCGGTAGGGCGGTCAACATCTGCGAGTCATACCAGTTCATCAGATGCCCTCGATAATGCTCCATCTTATCTATGGTTTCAAAGGTAGAACGCAAGCGAATGGCTAATTCAGGTAAGCCAATGTAGCCCAAATCATAGGCTGATAGGGTGGACACCAGCAACATACCGATGTTGGTTGGCGTGGTGTAATGGGCCACACTGCCACGCGGTGATGCTTGAAAATGGTCGGGTGGTAGCCAGTGATCATTAGGTCTGGCGAACTGCTCAAAAAATGCCCATGTGCGGCGTGCCAGGCGGAGCACTTGCCTGTGTTGAGTTTCCGTGAGTGGGGCAGCTGTGTGTGACACAAGTTGACTAATCCGGTAGGCGACTTGAGGCGCAATCAGCCAGGAAACCAGCAGAGGTAGCGCTACCCAAAGTGAAGTTGGATTGTGAATAGCGATAGTGATACCGATTAGAACGGTCAAAAACGAAGAAACTCCCATCTCTACCCAGGTTCCAATATATGAGGTCAACCTATGAGAACGCGCAGTCCTCGCTGCGGTTGTCCACTGCAACATGTGTTTGTGAAAAATGAACATGCGGGCAATCGTTACACCAATTGCGCTCAAGGAGAGCAAAGCTTCATAAGGCAGAAAGAGGATGTAAAGTGCCCAACGTATAGTCGTAATCCAGATTGATTCAAAATCTTGTTTAAGGGTTACTGGCTCTCGCTGGAGTGTTCCTTGTTGAAAGAATTGCTCCATGATTGGAAAGAACGAAGGCAACAACACAAACAATGTCCAGACAAGAGGTGATCCCGGCAATATAAGCCAGCCAGCGGCAAGCAATGCCACCAAATTAACGGACAACAGACTGCGGCGCAAGTTGTCAAAAATTTTCCAGCGGTCAATCGTCGAAAGGCGATTGGGCGTCATCCCGCTTTCAGTGCGGACAGTGGGAAACAGCCAGAGCAGTAATTGCCAGTCGCCGCGAATCCAGCGTCGCATTCGATGGGCATATTCCAGGTAGCGCGAAGGGTATTCCTCATAAAGGATAATGTCTGTGACCAGTGCGGCGCGTCCATGAACACCTTCAAACAGGTCATGGCTGAGCAGGGTATTCTGACGTATCTGACCCGCCAGGCTGCGCTCAAAGGCGGCTACATCATAAATGCCTTTGCCAACATAACTGCCTTCACCGAACAGATCCTGATAAACATCCGAAACGGCGAAGGAGTACAGGTCAAAACCAGTATTAGAGGCAAAAATTTGTGAGAACAAGGAACGGTTCGCGCTGGTTGGCTTGATGGACACACGCGGTTGCAGTACGGTATACCCGGCTACAACTGACTGGCCATCTGGAGAAAATTCAGCCTGGTTTAGCGGGTGCGCCAGGGTGGCAATCAGCCTGTTAGCACTGCCTTGTGGCAAGGATGTGTCCGCATCAAGTGTGATCACATATTTGACATCCACCAATACGCTTACATCCCCGATCTGAGTTGTGTAAGCTGTCTCCCGAAGTGCTACCGGTGCATCTTCCCGCTGGTTAAGTAACAGGCGATTGAAATCTGCCAGTTTACCGCGTTTTCGCTCCCAACCCATCCAAACTCCTTCAGAAGGATTCCACTGGCGCAGACGGTGAAATAAATAAAAGGGTTCCGCGTGAGCAGCATATTTGTTGTTGAGATTTTCAATACCAGCCCTTGCCTGTGAAAGCAAGTTTTCATCTTCCGGCATATTCTGTGATGGAGCATCATTGTAATCCGTAAGTAGCGCATAATACAATTGCGGATCGCGGTTCGACAGGTAATAAAGTTCCAACTCTTGTAAGAGATGGTTGAGTTCATCGATGTTTTCCAGCAAGCTAGGGACAACAACAATCGTCTTGTTGCCGGTCGGGATACCCTCCGAAAAATCCATGCGCGGTAGACTCTTGGGTTTGATGCGATGAGTCACAGTCCAGTTTACAAGTATTATGGCGGCCTCTAAAGCCAATCCAAACCCCAGGATGCCAACAATAATATTTTGGTAAAGCGAACCACCTGAAAGAATAGCATAAGTAAGCAGCCCGATCACAAACAGCAACGAAAAAATAGCAATGCTTCCCAGATATGTGACCGTAGGCGTTGTAAGGAGGGCATGGAGAATACGGACACGGATTCCCGGCTGGTAGTGGATTCTGGCTTCGAGCATCGGACGCCCCGCATCCAGTAGATAAAAGCCGACGTGCGTTCGCCGGTCTGACGACTTGCCTTTCGCGCTGCGAGCGAGGTCCACTGCTTCAAGAGCGACCTCCTCTTCGCTGAGAGTTGAATAGCGCGTCAATTCCTCAACGACACTACGATAACTGTTGCGAGTGTCAAAGTCCATGCGCACATAAATCCCTGCCGGGTCATCGCGTAAAATCTTTTCCACCAGGCTGGTCTGATCGAAAAAGACTTTCCAATCCGTGGTGGCAAGCAGGCGCAGGCTGTGGAAACAATTGGCTACAACTGTATCGTTTGCCAAAGCCGAGGAAGCAAATTGGCTCGGGATTTCGCTCAGACCCTTCGGAACATCAATCTCAGTCAATTCGGCGGTGGCATAAACAAGCCGTTCTAAAATCCCAATTCGTAGCATGGTCGGTAATGCCCATAATTCCCCAATTGTCAGGGGAGTGATTTCCTGGTAATCCTGCACAAAAGCCACGGCTTGGGTAAGGTCAAGCTGGCTCTGAGTGTATCCAAGCCACTCCCAGATCAACGCAAAAATGCGCGGATGCCCCAGCAACAACGTCCCGTTCAGTTTTGGCAACTGGTTGAGAAAATTGACTGGCAGGTCTTCTTTAATCTGGCGAAAAGTCTGTTTAACTACATAAAAATTATCCAAGATCCATTCGCCTGCGCGGGAAACTGGCAAATCATTGGATGGAACCTTCTTGAAGATCGCATTGGCAGTATGCAAAACCTGTTCCCAAACATTCAAGTGTTCCAGGAGGTCAGCTTTTAAGAGCCGAGATTTTTTTGCGGTTTTCTGTGTATGATCCAGTCCTACGTTCGCCCCGTGGATGTTTGCCAAATGGTGGGCAAACTCTCTCAATTCATTATCTGGGGTTGGGTTGGCTGGATCAGAATGGTTGGTTGATGAGGTAACCTGCATTAGTTAACGCTCTGCGCGTTCTCTGGACGACACGTCTAGTGGTTTTTGCTCTTGTTTAGCGGGTAGATCTTGAGCTATTAGAAGAGATACTTTGCCATACAGGATGAAATTGTTCACCACACTGCCATAGGGCCATTGGTGTTTACCCGAATAGCCATGCGCACTCAATGTAACCAGATCAATATGTTCCTGTTCTACCAATTGATATAAAGCTTCGGTGGTATGGTCACTGGTAACGAGATGAGAATGAACATCAACGCCCTGCAGAGATGAGCGCGACTTCACCTGTTCGAGATAATGCCCAGCTTCATCCAGATTGCGTGCGACTACTCGGTTTGACAATTCGATATCTTCGCGCGCAGAAGGCATCTGCCGAGCCATCTCGGGAATTTGCACCACATGCACCAGATGTACAGTTGACCCCTGAACACGTGCTAATTGCGTAATGATAGGCAGGATATGTTCTGCCCGGTGGGAACCATCCAACGGCACCAGTATATGCCGGTAAAGTGAGCCTGTGGATAATTCACCAGCCCGAATAATGAGCACCGAGATTGATGCGCTCAGGATGATTTTTTGGGTATTGCTGCTTATGCCCCATTGTTTCAGACCATGACGACCATGACTGCTCAAGATGATTAGTTTCACACCCTGATTTTGGGCGTATTCTGTAATTCCTTCTGGCACCAATCCTTCCAGCACGATTGCTCGTGCCTGAATATTTGATTCTATTAACCGCGCTTTGATTTCTTCCAAATAGAGAGTCGCCTTTGTTTTTTGGATTTGCCAGTTAACCAAATCAAACAGCTGTGCTGGGACGCTTGTTTGATTCTTTTCCAGTATGCGGAGCAGATTTATTTTTGCGTTGAAGGTACGGGCGAAGGCAGCAGCATGTGGTAAAACACATTCAGCCAGTTGAGAACCGTCCAGGGGGACAAGAATAGGATCGATCATGGTTCATCCTTCTGATTTTTTCATCCCGTCAAATTAGGTATTGAATACATATCAACTACGTTTGACAGGTATTGATAATGCAATTGTGGTATGGGAGTCATCTCGCGTATGCAAGTAAAATTATAAACTGCTGTGGAATGTTTCGAGTTCGGTGATTTGTAACGCACTTAGCAGAAATGAGTCTTCCAACCGTAAGCGGTATCGCCTACTAATATCAGTATACTCCACTTTACTTTTATTGAATATTTGGGCCCTTAGGTGATTGTAAAACTTCACGGCAAACCGGGAAGTAAATAACCCGAGTTGCCACCAATGGATGGGGCGGAACCCCAGACCTGGATCATTCGACTTGCTTGAAACCGACTAGATATAAGTCAGCCATTTCTGTCAAGAAAATGAATCTGGTAGAAAAATGGTATTTCTAATGTTTCCGCCAGTCCTTTTAGTAGTTTCACTCAATTCTTTTTTGTAATGATCATGATCCATGTCCCCTTTTCATTTAATTAATGATAAAATCTTTAGGACAGGCTGATGGACCTCTCAGCCTGTCTCTTTAAGAAAACTAGATGAAATCGGCACGCTGCTTAAGGAGTATCAAATATGAGCGCTTATACCTATCCATTCAAATTTTCTGATGATGACAGCACATTCATCGAAGGCTCACTAATCCTGGAAAAGCCGCTTCCCTACAAGACCAAAAAACCTGAAGGAAGCGGTTTTTATCGTCCCGGTAAAATTATCCTCGGTGAGGAGACCAACCTTGAATTAGTTTTTTACCATACTCCTTCTACAGCACGATTCATCTATATTGAAAAGAAAAAACCAGAACCACGGTTAATGGAATTCATTGGGATTGCTCCTGAGGAGTATGTTGGGGTTGATTCATTGAGCTTACCCGGTCAGGTCTGGATGGGTGCTGGTCGGGCAAATCTAATGTGGAAATCGATGCAGGATATTTTTAACGCACCTCCCTTAAGAGAAACAATCACCAGCAACAAGCAGGAGAATCTAGCCATTTTCCCAATCGCCCGCGAAGGCCTTAAATATCAGGTACCGGAAGCCATTTACGAAACGTATGGGTATTACACCGACGAGGTTATTCTGGATGCGCACCATGTCTTTGACAGCTCAGTCCCAGTTTATAATCGCAAAGTAGAAATGACCCTCTTCAAAGATAAGGACCTGAACCAACCTCAGCATGATCTGGTGAAGGTAGCCTTCATTGCCGATAGTATCGCCAGCGGTCTGGTGATGCGAGAGGTAATTGATCGGATCAAGGAACGTTTCCGTAATCTGGAACGGGTGGAAGTCCTGGCACCCTTAGCCACCATTCGCGGGTTAAGTCGCATCGCTGATTCGGAATGCCGCAATGGTGTCAATGTGCGCGTTCATGTTTTTGAAACCATTCTGAATGCCTTACCTCCGGATTATTATTATTCAGCTCATTTTATTATCCCGGAATTACACATCCGCCCTGACCTCGAAATCAATTATCGAAAATGGTGGGGACAGGATGATCAGGGGAATCAGATTGCAGATACAACCTGCGCCGGTTATGGCTGGAGTGAGGCTTTTTATTCCCCCCGAAAACAGATTGAAATGATCAACGAGCAATTAACCAGCCGGCATAATTTAACTATAGCTGAAATTGTAAGACGAAATTTTTCAAAATAATCAGAAGAAAATTTATAAATCGAAAAATATAAAATATTTATATATTTTCTTGTTTACATTAATTTCTTCAGGTTGCAACACAATGTACCATTCCATTTAAGTCGATACCAGCATCAATTGCCTGCAAGGCAGCTTTCTCATCCAACCCAATCAGTTGGATGCCTTTTTCAATCGAATGTTTAAACACT
Source organism: uncultured Anaerolineaceae bacterium (assembly GCA_942491385.1). Lineage (GTDB taxonomy): Bacteria > Chloroflexota > Anaerolineae > Anaerolineales > Anaerolineaceae > UBA6170. The sequence goes on from CALOAF010000002.1 coordinate 375,180, forward strand.
TTCACCATGTCATTAAGATGTGGTTGGGAGAGTTGAATGGAAAATAACCCGTTCATCTCTCCCAACAAACTGATGAAGTGGTCACCTTTTCCACAGAAATGGATCGCCCCCCCGCCAAACTCAGCCAATAAATTTTGATCGTAAGGCAGGATGAATTTTTCATACATGTGTCGCGAGAAATTCGTACCCGAGTCATCTCGCAACATGATAGTACCTTTATGCAACATTCCCCAATGAACATTACCAACTGCCTGAAAGGGATAAATCTGCTCCCAAGTTCGCATAAAGGCAGTATAGGTATCACTTATCAAGTCTAAAAAAATATGCACAATTTCAGGATGATCAATCACATCCAGAAACAATTGGCTTCCCCAAATTAATTCACAAATATCCATTGGTCCTTGAAGATCAGGGTGGTACACATGTACATATTTCCCGATTTTTGGGAATTGTTCACCTATTTCTTTGAAATATTTACCCATTTCAAACACCCTGTTTCCAAATCCACGTAGTAAATCTGGAATTCCATGGTCAATCAATTTCTGGATTTCATCCAGATTATTCAAAGGGTGACAGATAGGCAGCGTATTGGCACTTTCGTCCATAATAAATGGCTCAACCCCAAATAATATTGGGATGATACCTGTGCCGTAGTTACAACGCATGTTCAATAAATTACCGTCTTTGTTTTCCAATTGTTCAGAACATAAACGATACTGCTGCAAAGCCATCTGATCATAATCATTCAATGTGTTGTTAACATTGACCTTTGGCCAATTCACTTTAGCAGGAGCAGATTGGCTACGTTTTGGTAGAAAATAGGCTTGACTACACCTTCTTTTAATAAAATCTAACCATGATTGGAATAATCGGTCTTCTTCATCTGGATTAATTCGATCTTCGAGGTCTGTTAGACAGCGTTCCAGGGTAACGTTCATCAGGATATTACGCCTTTCATAAATTTCATTATTTGATATTAGTATAAACATCCTACTAGCTGCCATCTATTGTGGAATATTCGAAAAGTATTGAAAAACAGTCATATAGGAGGATGAGTTTTTAGCTCCAGATTATTTAGGTTATGGATTGATTAAGATTTTTTTATTCCTCACGCAAACAGATTGAAATGAACAACGAGCAACTTACCAGCCACCATAATCTAACCATTGCGGCGATGGTACGCTGTAATATGAACCAGGATTGCCAAAACCTGGTACTTAATTAGTTTCTTTAAATTTAATGATCATTTTTTCAATTCTTTTTTGACGTGTCTCTATACGTTTTGCGCCCTCTATCCAATCTACATACTCTTTTTGATGGGTATAGGATAGTTTGTTGAACCTTGCCCATGCGATCTCGTTTTTATCAAGCATTGATTTCATGTCTTCAGGAACTATGATTTCCCGAGGTTGATCATCCAATTCCACTTTCACACGAATAGTATCCCCGGCGTGTTTTCCGATCGCTTCCTGAATTTTTTTAACGACGATAATGATGTGTTTTTCTGTCCCATATCTCAACATGCTACCCCGGTAAGGCGCGTCCTCAAATAGAACTTTTACTGGTATTCTGCCTTTTGTGCCATATAATTGTTCAGTGTCAAATGGAAATTCCACATAAGCGCCACCGCCACCCGGGGCACTAATTGTGGTCAAGAACTCTATCAGGCCTGGATTTCTTAATTCTTTTTTCATTTCTTATCCTCTCCACTACCCTTTGACAGATCATTGTATTTCATTCTATCATTCAATAAAATAGGGAATCAAAGAACAACGATTTCTTCATAAGTTAATCTATTTTCACCGGGAGTTTATTTGAAACCACCAGTCCGACTCATGATTCTTGTATTGATCATCATATCCACGTTCCTGTCTTCCTGTGGTATCACTCAACCAATAAATTCAAATGAAACAATTCCGACAGTGGAGTTGGCGGTAAGCATCATTCCATCCCTGACTGCAACGCCCACCATCACCCCAACACAGACCCAAACTCCAACAGCCACTGTAACACCCACGCCCACGCTGACCTTGCATCCCATGACTATCCTGGCAATGCGCCAGACTCCCTACCCGGGCAGCGAAATTGTGATTAAAAACACGCTAACGGCTGCCTACAACTACAATCGTTATTATGCCTATTACCTCTCTGAAGGCTATAAAATTTATGGGCTACTGACAGTTCCAATAGGCGAACCTCCTGAAGGTGGTTGGCCTGCCATCGTCTTTAATCATGGCTACATCCCACCCACCCAGTATCTCACCACCGAACGCTACATTGCCTATGTGGACTGGTTAGCGCGCAGCCAATACGTTGTGTTTCGGATTGATTACCGCGGACATGACCAATCTGAAGGCATCGCGCTGGGCGCTTACGGCGACCCAGGTTATACTGTAGACGTACTGAATGCGGTTGCATCCTTACAACAATATCCAGCTGTAAATCCGGAGAAAATCGGCATGTGGGGGCATTCCATGGGAGGATACTTGACGTTACGTTCCATGGTGATTTCAGATGATGTCAAAGTGGGTGTGATCTGGGCTGGTGTGGTGGCATCCTACCCAGATATGCTTTCACTATGGCGCAGGAATACGCCTGGTCCCGCACCGACGGCACCTTCTTTTGCTCGCCGCTGGCAACAGGAATGGAGCGAAGAATATGGCACGACTGACGAAAACCCCGATTTTTGGTCCTTGATTTCTTCCAATACATATGTGAATGAAATTTCCGGTCCCATTCAATTACACCATGGTACCGCCGATGAAAGTGTGCCACTTATTTTTTCAGAACTATTACAGGACGAGATCCTCGCTGTCAACGGAGAAGTGGAATTTTACTCATACGAAGGTGATAACCATAATTTATCTGGCTACTTCAGCCTTGCCATGACACGCACCATCGAGTTTTTTGATCGTTATCTCAAATAATCATCCAAAATCGGCAACAATTATCTTAAATCATTGAATTGAAACAAAAAACGTTTATAATCGAGCTAAGTGGTTAATATGATATAAATTACATTAATTATCTAGTTTCTCCTTCTTCTCGCAATCATCCTGAATACTTGAAAAATTAATTCCATACAATGGAGGAAATGCACATGAAAGTCTATCTGAAAATTTTTATCGTGTTGTTTGCCGTTCTGCTGTTAGCAGCCTGCAGCAATACCACTACCCAACCAACAGAGGCACCAGTTGCGCCACAAGTTGACCCAACCCATCAGGTTGGAAGTGATGATGAAGTAGAAAAAAGTGTTGATGAAATCATCCTTGCAGCTGAAGGTTTTACCAAAAATGGCTGTGGCGCCTGTCACGTTATCCCCGGTCTTAAGAATGCCGTTGGCACCATCGGACCTGACTTATCAGATATTGGACTGGTCGCCAGTGAACAAATTGCCAGCCCGGATTATGAAGGCAAGGCCAAAACTGTTAGCGAGTATTTGCAGGAGGCTTTATTAGAACCAGATGCCCACATCTCGGCGAATTGCCCCAGTGGGACATGTTCTGCTGGTCTGATGCCCACTTACACCGAAGACTCGCTGGGTGAGAAACAATTAGAAGCGATGGTCAAATTCATGTCTCAATTGCCCGATCAACAGGTCACTGCTTTATTGCCAACCGAGGAACCTGACACCAACGAAGAAGTTGGCATGTCTGCAGAAGACATGGAATGGTCTAAACAAGTTTACTTCGAACGTTGCGCTGGTTGTCATGGCACTTTGCGAAAAGGCGCTACCGGTCCGGGCCTGACGCCTGATCTGATGCAGCCCAAAGGCACACTGGCGTTGGCTGCCATTATCTTCAATGGGACACCGCGTGGGATGCCTGATTGGGGCAATCAGGGCTTCATGACCAAGGAAGAAACGGAAATTATGGCAGAGTATCTGCAATTAGAACCGCCACAACCCCCTGAAATGTCTTTGGATCAAATGTTAGCCTCATGGAAATTGCTGGTACCGCCAGAAGATCGCCCCACTGAACCACAAACAGAGCGTAACTGGGAGAATTTCATGGCAGTAACCTTGCGTGATGCCGGCCAAATCGCCATCATTGACGCAGATACGTATGAGGTGGTCACAAACGTGGATACGGGGTATGCTGTTCACATTTCCCGCAATTCTGCCACAGGCCGCTACGTTTACACCATTGGTAGGGATGGAAAGTTAGCCCTGGTAGACCTCTGGACGGAAATTCCAACCAAAGTAGCTGAAGCACAACTATGTTACGATGCCCGTTCGGTTGAAGTGAGCAAATACTCTGGTGAATTAGGTGATTTCACCGACCAACTAGCCATCGTGGGTTGTTACTGGCCCCCTCATTTTGTTATTCTGGATGGTCAAACGCTGGAACCCTTCAAAATCGTCAGTACCCGCAGCTATACCTATGACACAGAAGAATATCATCCTGAACCAAGAGTTGCGGCGATTGTTGCCTCCCATTTCAAACCGGAATGGATTGTCAATATCAAAGAGACCGGGCAGGTCTGGTTGGTGGATTATACCGATCCGATTAATCCGACCATCAAAATGATCGAAGCTGAGCGCTTCCTGCATGATGGCGGGTGGGATGCCAGCAAACGTTACTTTATGGTGGCTGCGAATAATATGAACAAAGTCGCAGTGATTGATTCACTAGAAGGCAACCTGGAAGCATTGGTAGACACTGCTGGTATACCACATCCTGGTCGAGGTGCTAACTGGATTGATCCTGAATTTGGCCCTGTCTGGAGTGCTTCACACTTGGGAGAAGGAGTGATTTCTTCCATTGGCACCGACCCTGAGAATTTTCCAGAAAATGCCTGGCGTGTGGTACGAACCACAGAATTGCCAGGATCAGGCAGTCTATTTATTAAGACCCATCCAAACAGCGCCTGGATTTGGGTAGATATGACCCTCAGTCCTGATCCGGAAATATCGCGAACGATCTGTGTCATTGCCAAAGAAAACCCATCTGAAGTGTTTAAATGTTGGGAAGCAGCTACGTATGGTCGTGCCGTACACTTTGAGTACAATATGCAGGGAACCGAAATCTGGGTAAGTATTTGGGGGAATGCAGATATCCCCGGTGAAGTAGGTGAAATCGTGGTTTATGATGACAAGACGCTGGAAGAAATTACCAGAATTCCAGATCTGGTCACACCTACAGGTAAATTTAATGTTTACAACACTATCTACGATATTTACTAAATCAGGATAAAGATTAACCAAAAACAGGGAATCCGCTGGACTCCCTGTTTTTTTATTGAGTGTTTATTTATTTAGACGAGAACTTCTTCTGGTACCATGAATTTTTCGTTTGCTTTACGCACTTCGTCAGTCACATTGAAGTCTAGGTCAGCGCCAACCATCTGGCGTACATATTCCTTTACGGTTGAATCCCAGTATTTCTTGGTTACATAGAAAACTTTTGCACCACCAAGTTCGTGTTGAACATCCGGCCATGGGTAGCTGGGTTGTGCCATTCCCAAACCCCAGCGCAGCCAACCATTATAAGATTCGTAGGTTGCCCACCATTCCTTATTCTTGATAATTTCGAAACCATAGAAGGCTTTGGCATAGTACATGGCTGCACCAATGCGGCCACCACGAATAAGCGCCATGGTATGCAGACTGATGTTGATATCTTCATTCATCAAACGACCATTGGCAAAACCTGCCCAGACACCATCAATCAGACCTACCAGGGTGTAGACGTCCTTGAGGCGTTTCCGTTTCCATCCCAAAATTTCTGAATAGACACGTGAACCAACGATATCATAGAAGTCATGTTCGACTTTCATTAATTTTTCCATGTAGCCTAACATCTGGGGTACTTCTTCGAGTTTGGCTTCACGAATGTAGAGCATGCGGCCGTCTTTTAATTTGAGCTGGCATTCCGGGAATGGAGGAATATCCAGTTTGGGACCCTGTAATATGGCTTCGATCTCTCGTGCATCGATGCTTAAAATTTCTTGAGAAGCTTTGGTTGGTAATTCGTATTTCACAATAATTCTCCTTTATATTATTATTTTTTAATCTAAACTAGCTCATGTTTTCTGCGCTAATTTTATTTAAACTTTCAATATGTGCCTGATTGGTTGCATCACCATGCTTAGTCTTGGTCATGCTTGCTTTCTTGGCCATTAACTCTTCATATTCATCATCCTCAACCATGGCAACACAACGACCGATCGAGGCTTCACCATCTACAAAACGCCAAGGGAAGAAACCAACAGTTACCCGGCGGTTCAACAACAGATCAAGATCACCACCTAAACATTCAGCATGAATGATATGTTCTGGGAACATTTTAATGTGCATTTGTTGGTATTTATCATCATCAAAGAACTCTTCTAACTCCATGCCTAACTTCTTTTTGAAGACATACTTGGCCTGGGTGGTTTGGCGAGGCATCCAATTGCGAATGATCGTATTCATGGGGTGATCAGCACTGCCACAATCCACACCAATCCAACGTAATTTCTTGGCTTTCGCCCATTCTACAAATTCAGCACCCGGACCAGGATGCATAACCATGTAACGGATTTCATCCGCAGTTGGTTGGTCCCATCCGAAATGATGATATCCGGTATGAATGATTAATATGTCGCCTTCTTTAACTTCGACGCGGTCTTCAATCATCTTGCTGGTATAAACATCGTAATCGGCTACCACGTCACTCAAATCTACGACAGCTGCTTCGTGCACCAGGAAATCCATATCAAGCTGAGCGATATCTTTGCCAGGCGTATAAAAGTGGATTTCACCATCCAGGTGGGTACCGAGATGGTTGGAATGGGTCAAGAGCTGGCCATTCGCACCGTTAGGGGCTAATCTTTTAAAATATTTCACCTGCAAGGGTTCATAAGTCGGCCACGGGGGTGTACCAATTCCTAAAGGTATAGTTAGATCGATAAATTTCATTTTCTTTCTCCTTTACTAAAATTTTTATCTACTATTGTAAATAACTAGTCTTACAAAAAAAAAGATACGTTAAATACCGTATCGAATATCCATCACGTGATTTGATAGGAATGGCACCTCCTGAAATTGAACAATAAGAACCAATAAAGTTGTCAGACAACAACCTGACTAATTTTATTATCCACTATTTCAACCGAAAGTCAAGCAATAAATAGAACGATCAGGCATGATTTTTATCCCTTTTTTTATTGCGTAACACTACAATTGGTGAAGAATATCAAACCAATGGTTCATTACAGAATTTCAGTCACTATCAAATTTTTGGATTGCAAAATGTATGGTTTAATCAGGTAGGGAACTCGTCGCATGTCTAAAAAAACCACTTCAATAAATAAATCCACGATTGGAAGAGTAGCCTACGATTGGCTGATGCAATCCAACCTGGCAGATGTTTGGGGGATTACGTCGAGTGGCATTTTTTTGAATATACACGGCAATAAAATTATTTTTCTAACGTCGTCCAATCACTTTGGACCGGTAAATATCGTAATTGAAAATCAAGTTCCGATCCAATGGAAAAATAAGGACCTGATAAAAATTGTTCTTGGGGTCAATGAAATCTCCTTTATCAACCAACATGATGAGCTTAAGATCAAGATTGACGATATCTGGCATACTACTCATAAACCATCCGGGAAGATCACGCGTGCTGAACAACAAATTCGCCTGTTGAAATCAGCCCAGCAGTTTTCCCTGCTAAAAAACGGTCAGGGATTTGCCTCACTGCTTATCTCTTTCCTTCGTAATGAAGCTCCTGAAGATCTTGAAAATGAATGGCTTTGTCGAAGCTGGGAAAAAAATCGTTCAACTAAAACAAGGTTTAATGGAAAAAGACACAGACAAAATAATGACCTTTGCAAAGCAACTGATTGGCTCTGGACGCGGATTAACACCTTCAGGAGATGACCTGTTAACGGGTTTGTTTTTCATGCAAAAGCGCTGGTTTGAAAACATTGACTGGATGGATGAAATTAAACAAAGTCTTATCCAGGAATTCCAGCAATATACCACCGCCGTGAGCAATACGTTGTTTCTGTGTGCGCTTCAGGGGGAAGCCGATGCCCGTATTCAGGAGATGAGCGATGCTTTGATGATTTCCGAGATTCCTTTTCATCAGCAAGCCATTCAACTTGCGCGTTGGGGTAATTCATCCGGCGCAGATGTGTTCCTGGGCATGATGCTGGCAATCGCATCTTTTCAAAATCAATCAGAAGGATAATAAATGCCTCTTCACCCGCAAAATCAAATTAAATGTCCTGCCTGTCATCAATCCGACCAGACAATTTCGGTTGAAGATCTTTATTTTGCTCTGATTGAGAACGATAAAGAGACCCTTTTTCGATTTTAACATTAAGCCTGCACAATCAAAGTCCATTTTACGGGATATCAAACCACCCAACCTGGAACGGTTACCAATTTGGTTTATTCTTCCTCCAGATATTTCGATCAGTATCATCTTAATTGTTTTTATTCTGCTGCTTGTATCTTCTGGGATTCAGCCAAGCTTTGAACAGAAATTTTTATTCCCGGTCGTTTTCCTTCTGGGTTACCTGATATTTCGCCGTACCGTTCGTAAAAAATATATTGAACAGAAAAATGAACGCCAAATTGAAATCAGCCAGGCACAAAAAGCTGTTGAATGTTGGTCGTCTTATTTTATTTGTTTGAATGATATGACTGTGTTTAGCGGGCACAACGGTAATTTATTTCCCGTCAGTGAACTGCAAAATCATCTGCGCTAATCTGCAATCTCTTTTGCTCTCTCCTGCATCTGTTCCCGCAATATCTTTGAATCGCGTGGATAAGCCCAATAGAATAATGTAAATAATGCCGCACAAATGATCCATGGGAAGGGAATTGTCCACAACATTGCTTTGGTCAAACCAATTTTGTCAGCCAATGCACCTGCCAAATAGGCAGCGAAAGCTGCGAAACCACTTTCAATAAAAGTAACCATGGCAAACGCTGTCCCCCTTAATTCAGGCGCAACAGCCCCTTGCATCATCGGTTCTTTTGCCCCTTTACCAGGCCAACTGATGAATAAAGCCGTGGCAGCACACAAAGCGACCAACTGTCCAAATGACCAGGTTTCGGTTTGTGTAAATAATATATAGGTCAGGGGAATACCCGAAATGATTGAAATTTGTCCGATGGCGGTACGACCATACTTAGGGCTTTTCGACTCAGCCCAATCTCCCAGAAAACCGCCGATAATATTCGATAATGCCGTTCCCACCACAATACCAGCAAATGCCACGGACGCTAACGACTCGGACAAACCCCTTACATTGACAAACCAGGTGATAATGTACAACCCCATGACAACCCAAGGCATCGTCCCTGCCAATCCTTGTGCGATGGCAACCCAGATCGTTGGGATTTTTAGAACTTTCGCAATATCACTGAACTTGACTTTATATTTGGCGGCATCCTCAGCCGTTATTTTTCCCATAAGCTCTGGTTCGGAAGCCCCTCGTACCGGTTCATCCACCAGGAACCAAATCACAAAACCTGAGACAACACTAAAAAGACCTAAAGAGATAAAACCCCAACGCCATAACGTAGGGGATGCCAATAATCCCAATCCAAGGGTTCCAACCACAATCCCTAGAACGCCAATCGATTCTAATATCCCTAACGCACGGCCGCGCTGCTTGGGTTGAAACGTATCAGACATGATCGAAAAGGTAGCCGGCATGAGACAACCTAAACCGATTCCAGATATGGCTCTGATGACCAATAATTGACCAAAATTTTGAGTCAATCCACAAATGACTGTCCAAATACCCCATAAGCCTGTACCGATCAGAATCACCTTTTTTCTCGAGTAGCGGTCCGCCGCATAACCCCAGAAAGGAGCACTGATGGCTTGCAAAATACTTCTCAAGGTGCCGATGAGTCCCAGATTGGTATAACTCAATCCCCATAATGCCTGTAATGTGGGAAATAGGACTGATATGGTCTGACCTTCCCCCTGGTCAATGAAATAGCCAAAAGATAAGGCAAATAAAGTTCTCCAACGCCGTTGTTTTTTTACGGGCTTTTCAACTGACTTTTCAATACTATCTGTCACCATAAACGACTCCTCAAGTTTTTCTCTGGAAAAAAGCATGCTAATATTGGTTTTTTGGGAATAATAAATTCTAGGAAAATGACAACTGAAAGTCAAGCAAATTGGAGTTCCTATTCATAGACAATTTCCGTATCATCTCAATAATTTGGGGACGTGTGTTTTTTGTCTAGTCTATTCTCGCCAAAAGACACACGTCAACCCCCTTTTACCTATTTCCTTCAATGTGAACAGCCTATGGAAATAAATTTCTTTGTGTGTACAATAAAAATATGAAATTTGGTCAGTTCCCTTATCCTTCCTTCCGCAGAATTCGACATATTATGATTGTTTGGATTGTTGAGACGATCACATTATATTTATTGGGGCATTGGTTACCGGGTTTATTGATTTCCAGCGAGTTTGATGCTTTTTTGGCCGTCGCTTTGATTGGCCTTTTAAATGCGGTGTTGAGACCGCTGATACTGCAATTCACAATCACTTTTACGATACTCACGCTGGGATTATTTTCATTTTTCCTGAATATCGTGGTAATTGTAATGGTTGCCTATATCCTGCCCGGATTCAATTTCCTGGATTATCCAAGTATTGTTTATGTGGTCCTTGGCATCTCAATGATGAATTTATTGGCATCCAATTTACTGGCGCTGGATGAGAATGATTCTTATTATCGATCCGTCATTCCAAAAATTAAACCGAAAGACCTGCCTCCGGAAAGTGCCCAACCTGCAGGGTTGATCATTATCGAGATTGATGGGTTATCCTACAACGTTTTGCGGAAGGCAATTGATCAGGGTTATATGCCTACCATGCAAGATTTATTGGCAAAGCATTACCAGATCCATTCCTGGAATTGCGGCTTGCCATCACAGACATCCGCCAGTCAGATGGGTATTTTATATGGAGACAATGCCAACATTCCGGCATTCCGGTGGTATGAAAAAGACCGTGAAAAACTGGTTGTATCCAATCATCTGAGTGATACAGCCATGATTGAGCAACGTTTCGAACAAAAAGAGGGTTTGTTAGCTGGAAATGGTTCCAGTCTGGGGAATATGTTCTCAGGAAATGCTACCAAAGCGGTATTGACGATGAGTAAATTATCGCAATTCAGGAAACTGCCCAAAAGAAGTGGTGTTTTTTACAATTTTTTTCTCAACCCCTACAACTACATTCACACCATCCTTCTCATGATTCTGGAATTGTTTCGTGAGCTATATCAGTCAACTTATCAAATCCTATCGAATCATGGACCTCGTGTCCGCAGAACCATCTTATTTTCGATTGAACGCGCTGTCTCTGCTGTTCTCATTCGCGAGTTGACAACACACATGTTAATCGAAGAAATGTTCAGTGGCAGCCAGACGATCTATGCCACATATTTTGGGTATGATGTCGTGGCGCATCACACCGGTGTTGCTAGCCCGGGTGCCATGACAACCCTGCGCGATATCGATAAACAAATTCAACGTATCAAGGATGCCATTGAGCACGCTCCTCGAATGTACGAAATTGTGCTCATTTCAGATCATGGTTTATCAGAAGGGGCACCATTTCAGCAATTGTTTGGGATCACGCTTGAACAACTCATCCGAAAAATCGTTGAAGATCAATATTCTATTGTCGATACTGGCGCATCGGAAGAAACCAAAGGGTATGTTAACTCTTTATTACAAATGGCTCTGGCCCCTCATAAAAAACTCAACATAACCGCACGCCGTTTATACGAACAATATAAAAAAGATAAGGGAAATTATTTTTATTTTGACTTGCCTCCCAAGGAGACTTCAGTCAACCAGTCAGATATCGTTTTGTGTACATCTGGCAGCCTGGCAATGTTGTATTTTACCAATTTCAAACAAAGACTTTTACTAGAAGAAATCAAACAACTGCATCCCAATTTGATTGAAGCATTGATTTGTCACCCCGGCATAGGCTTTGTTGCCATCGATTCATACGTCAATGGACCGGTGGTTCTTAACCAGGAGGGAATTTTTTACCTGAACTCAAAGGATTTTGAGGGCTGCGATCCACTGGAAAATTATGATGGTTCTGCTGCCATTCAATTGGAAAAGTTATTTTCCTACTCCAATGTTGGGGACATGATCATTCAAAGCCGTTATGACCCTGAAACAAGCCAGATTCCAGCTTTTGAGAATCTCCTGGCTCACCACGGTGGCATTGGTGGTGATCAAACACTGGCTTTCGTGATGCACCCCTCAAACTTTGATTTTACCGAATCCGTTGACGACTCCACTCAAATGCACCATTTATTAAGGGGTTGGCAAAAAAATCTTTTCAGTTCTCACCTTGATCTGGATGGTTGAAAAATGGAATTAAATATTTTTTTGAATTTAAGTATCATTTCAATAATTTGGGGCTTTGTTTTTTGGCGTTCGCACGCTCGCTTAAAAACACACACCAACCCCCTTTTATTGATATGGGTCAATTTTAAGAATGGAGCCGTTGTACTTGGAATGCATGGTTCCCGAGGGAATATCCTCCCCGAAAGGTTTAGCAGTCACTACCAATAAACTGATGGGAGTATCTTTTGTCTGAATTTGGATGGTCTGCCCATTATCAAAGAGCAATACACACTGGCGGGAAATGAGAATATCATCGATATCCTGATAGGGACCAAAATAACCCCTTCCCTGATAAACAAAGGCAAGCAATTGTTGTTCAGGGGTCGTATTCATTTCAAATTTTGTATTGGCTAATACGTTTACATCAAGAATTCTCAAATCTGAATCGGTCCAAAATAAATTGTCTTTCTGATCAGAATAGAAATCTGAAAAAAACTGTATCTGCACCCTGCCCTGCTGAAAACGCAATTGCTTTTCATTTCTGGCATGGATGGAAACATTGATCCCGGGGTTTTGTAAGGAATTTTGATCGATCCACAATCGGAAGCCTTCAATTTTCTCCTGATCTGTTAAATAAACCTCTTCCAATTGTGCGCCAGCGCCTGTATCAATTTCAATGAAATCTCCAGCCCCAGCCTGAAAAACTTGGCTTTTATTTATGCGCACTGAATAATTTCCACGAATGATGTGAGAAAACAATTTTACGCCTTGATAATGGCGGGAGCTCGGTTGGGGTTTATCAAAAGCCAGTTGATTGCTCTGAAAATACTCCAGGGCTAAAAATGGTCGTGCAATCTTGGCATCTGCTGGGGTAAGACTGCGAAACCATCTGATTCCGCCCTTTTCAGATGAAAATTGTGGCTCTATGATCTTTATAATTTTTCTGCGATTCATATTTTTATAATTTAAGTGTAGATAAAGGAATGAATTGATCAACCCAATTTACAACCTGGTGCATTAAAAGGTCGGCTTTGAGCTGATCATATCAGCGAAAATTTACGGTATAATCCCAATCTGGAGATCAAATGCAGACAATTAAAATAGCCAAAATCGATACCAATGCCTATCTTCCTACCCGCAAACATCCCTCTGATGCTGGTTTGGATATCTATGCTAACTGTCATATCGTCATCGAACCACATTCAATTTCGATTGTCAGCTCCGGAATCACCCTTGAAATTACGGATGGATTTGTCGGACTTCTAAAGCCAAAGGGTCGCAACAACCATTTACTGGGGGCAGGTGTAGTAGATGCCGGTTATCAAGGTGAAATTTTAGTAAAAGTTGCCAACATGACTGATTCGCCACTGGAAATCCAGCCCGGTGATGCAATAAGCCAGTTATTGATACTCCCCATCTACACACCCAAAGTTTGCGAAGTCACGCTGGATCAAATCCATAATGAAAACTCCTCGCGCGGAATAACTGGTGGGATTGTAGATCAACACAATAGCTAAATTTGTTTTATAAAATGTGGGGGATTATTCCATCCGTAAGAATTAATCAGTACAATTAAATAAACAGGAATCTTGTCATTATACAAAGATTATACAATCCATTTACAGTTATTTTGGCTTTGGCTATAATTTTGAATAATGATATAGAAAAAAGAAAGGTAAATTATGGGTAATGTAAAAATTGTCACAGATAGTACATGTGATCTTCCCATTTCTCTCGTAGAAAAATACAATATCGTCGTCGTCCCCTGCTATGTCAATGTCAATGGAAAGAGCTATCTGGACGGCATTGAGTTAAGTCGCGAAAGCTTTTTCAAATCGTTGCCCACAGCAGATCCCTTACCAACCACTTCAGCCCCAGGCATGGATGCTTTTATCAACGCTTATCAGAAGCTGGCTGACTCTGATGCAGATGGAATAATCTCGATTCACATTTCTGAAACTTTAAGCAATATTAACAATGTGGCCAAAATTGCAGCCGATTCTTTTAAAGCTGTTCCGATTCGTGTTATTGACTCTGGACAACTCAGTATGGGATTGGGACTTTTGGCATTGGTTGGAGCAAAACTGGCACAAGAAGGTGCCAGTCTGGATGAAGTGGCAGCAGAAATATTAAAGAAAAAACCACTCACCAATGCTTTTGCCAAACTGGAAACACTGCAGTATTTGCGGCGCGGTGGTCGCCTATCAGCTGCCATGCATGGTATCGGCAATCTTCTAGAAATTAAACCCATTACCAAAATGAGTAATGGAATATCCGGGGTAGAAATGAAACGCACCCGCAAGAAAGTTCATCAACGATTTATGGAAATTGCCAGAGATTTAGGTCCGGCTGAAATGGTCGGCATCATCCATGCCGATGCATACCAGAGTGCATTACAGGTTCGGGATGAACTGCAGGAAATCTGGCCGGGAATTGAGCCATTTATTTCCTATGTTACCCCCGCAATTGGCGCGCATGTAGGGCCTGGAACAATTTGTATTGTTTCCATTCAAAAAGAAATTCATAAACCGCTATTTGAATCAAGGTTCACAAGCATTCGCAATCGAGTGAACAAATTTCGCAATCAAGTTAATGGGGAAAACAACAACCCTCAGGAGGAATAAATGAATTTATACCCGTCACCCCAATTATTTTGGTGACGTTGCTCAATGGTGGGGTTTTTATTTGATTGCTGCTGGATCCACACTGGGTTTTCTTACCATCATCAGCCCAATCATCTTGACTTATTTCCTCATCAAAGTCTCAGGAGTAGCAATGCTAGAAAGATCAATAGCAAAAAGAAAACCTGGTTACAAAGAATATATGCAGACAACCAATGCGTGCATTCCCTGGTTTCCTAAAAAAAATAATTAACAAAAGAGGTAAATAATGAAAATCATCCGTGTACTTAATCTTGTTTCGCTGCTAGCAGCCATTGTTGTGAATGGATTGGCCAATGCCCTTCCGATTAATAATCTCCAAACCGGAGCCGTAAGTGATTCCTTCGGGGCTTTGTTCACTCCGGCTGGGTATGTCTTCGCTATCTGGGGCGTCATCTATTTGTCACTGGCAGTATTCGGGGTTTACCAAATCCTGCCTGCTCAAAAGAACAATGCCCGCATAGACCGCATTGGAATCTGGTTCATTCTGGCCAATCTTTTTAATGGCGCATGGATCTTTGCCTGGCATTACCTTCAATTCCCGGTGTCCTTGGTTTTGATGTTAGGTTTATTGATCTCCTTAGTTGTGATCTACCTGCGCCTGGGAATTGGCGTAAGCAAAAGCACTCCTAATGAACGCTGGTTGGTTGAGATGCCTTTCAGTATTTACCTGGGTTGGATTTCTGTGGCGACGATCGCAAATGTTTCCGTAGTAATGCTGGATTTAAATTGGAATGGTTTTGGAATATCCGAAACGATCTGGACGGTTGTGATGCTGTTCATCGGAACGGTGTTGGGTTTATTAATGACCTTAAGACGATCCGAAGTCTTCTACACATTGGTACTGATCTGGGCGTTTATTGGTATCACCCAAAATGGGAGTGGCGATCAATTGGTAACCATCACTGCCTGGGCTGGCGCAGCTATTCTTCTGGTAATGATCATCATCGCGCGCAGTTTTCTTCGCAAAAAACAATTAATCGATCGCTACAAGCGGCCATAAATTTTCATTAATCCTAGAATCCAAAAAACACCCATTTTCTCAAGAAAAAAGGGTGTTTTTAATAAATCTCTAATGGAAAAAATCCTGGATTAGTAGTACATTAATTGGTATGATTTCAATAATTAGGGGAAGAGTGTTTTTTTTAGCGAGCGTACGCTGGCCTAAAAACACATACCAACCCCATATTATTAAGACGTTACATTCACAGAGTAAAATTCCTGATTTCTAAACATGGGAGGCACAATGATAGAAATTCATGACTTATCCAAATCGTATGGTGAAATTCAGGCAATCCAATCCGCATCGCTCACTATCCAGAAAGGTGAAATTGTTGGTATGCTGGGGCCAAACGGTGCTGGCAAAACCACCCTGATGAAAATTCTAACCGGTGTATTAGAACCAGACAGCGGCTCAGTTACCATCAATGGTTTGGATATTATTAAGGATCGAGCAAAAGTACAGGCAACGATTGGTTATTTGCCTGAAAACGCGCCACTTTATCCCGATTTATCGGTTCAGGACTATCTACTGATGATGGCAGAGTTGCGCCAGATTGCACCTGAAAAACAAATTCCGGCAAGCATCGCTGCTATACATGCTGTTAATCTAGATCATGTAGTCACCCGACCCATCGGGCAACTCAGCAAAGGTATGCGTCAAAGAGTGGGGTTAGCGCAGGCAATTTTGCACAATCCGGATATTCTCATTCTTGATGAACCAACCGTCGGTCTGGACCCCACCCAAATTATTGAAATCCGGCAATTGATTAAAAAACTTGCCAAACAGAGCACGGTTTTGTTCTCCACCCATATTCTCTCTGAAGTGGAAGCTCTTTGTGATCGGGTAATTATGATCATGAATGGCAGAATTAAAGCCGATTCACGCTTATCAGAACTGTCAAACACAGATAATGCCATATTGGTTCTGGACGAGGACCGCCCCGACGCTAAAAACTTTTTAGAACAGGTAAGCGGTGTTATTGGGGTCAAAAGGGAAATCCAGCATAACAAACCTGTTTACTACATTCAGGGTCAACCTGATGCAGATATCACACCAAAAATTTTCCGGTTATCTGTGGAAAATAATTGGCCCTTGCGCGAACTCCGCAAGGATGTTCACACCCTCGAATCAATTTTCAATGAACTGGCTGTGGCAGAGTGAGGTAAACAATGAAACAAATTCTCGCCATAACACGTAAAGAACTGAAGAGTTACTTTAATTCCTTATTAGCCGTCATCTTTTTAGGGACATTTTTAGCTGCCATTGCCATTATTTTCTTCAGTGTTGAAGGATTTTTTGCCAGAGGCATTGCAGATATTAGACCTCTCTTTTCCTGGATTCCCGTCTTGATGATTTTCTTAATTGCAGCGCTGACCATGCGCCAATGGAGTGAGGAACAACGCTCTGGGACTCTGGAGATATTGCTCTCGTTGCCAACCAGCCATGTTCAATTGGTGTTAGGAAAATTCCTGGCTGTTATGAGCATGATCGGAATTGCATTGTTATTGACTTTGCCTTTCCCCATCATGGTCTCCCTTTTGGGGAATTTGGATTGGGGTCCGGTGGTCGGGGGATACCTGGCATCCATTTTAATCGCAGCTGCCTATGCATCCATCGGTTTATTCATTTCCTCCCGAACCGATAATCAAATCGTAGCATTAATCCTGACTGTGCTCACCGGCGGTGCTTTTTATTTGATGGGCAGTTCATTCTTCACGAGTTTTTTTCCCGCTTCAGTGGTCGAGATTCTGCGTGCAATTGGGACCGGCAGTCGCTTTGAAAGTATACAGCGTGGAGTCATTGATTTACGTGATCTTATTTATTATGCTTCGTTGAGCGGCATCTTCATTGTGCTAAATATACTTTCCATTGATCGTTTTCGTTGGTCTGAACAAGCCACTCAATACCGTTTCACCATTTTGCGAACAACAGCGTTAATTTGTCTGAATTTAATTGCAATCAATATCTGGGTCTACCCACTGTCTGGTTTGAGGTTGGATTTAACCGCCCAAAAAGAATTCACCATTTCTCAAACAACCAGGGATTTATCCTCAACGTTGCCGGAACAACTCCTCATCCGTGCCTATCTGAGCGAAAAAACACATCCCTTGCTTGCTCCCCTGATTCCGCAGATCAGCGATATGCTCAAAGAATACGAAATCGCTTCTCGCGGAATGATTAAAGCCGAAGTTATAGATCCGATTAGTGATCCAGAAATTGAAACTGAAGCCAACCAAGCCTACGGAATTCAACCAACGCCATTTCAGATCGCTGGCAGAAATGAATCGTCCATTGTCAATGCCTATTTTAATATTTTGGTGCGCTATGCCGATCAGTCAATTGTGATCGGTTTGGAGGATTTAATCGAAGTTCAACAATCTGCCAGTGGGGTAAACGTCAGCCTTAAAAATCTTGAATATAACCTCACCTCAGCCATTAAGAAAACTGTCTATGGCTTTCAAAGTATTGATTCGATTCTGGCCGAACTTGAAGAACCTGTTAAATTGACATTGCTTTTATCCCAAAGTCTATTACCGGCGAATGAAAATGAAATCGTTGTTCAAATTACCCAGATCGCCAATCAAATTCAGGATCAATCGGAAGGTAAATTTATTTTCGAAATCGTAGACCCGGATGTTGCTGGGGCAAGCATTTCCCGTCAACAATTAATCGAAGAATTAGGTATAGAACCTTATCCGGTAGCATTATTCTCTCAGGATTCCTATTTCTTCCACCTTTTGCTTCAGAATGGTGACCAGGCACAAATTATCTATCCACCCACCGAGGTGAATGCTGCTGACATTCGTTTAGAGATCGAATCGGCACTGAAAAGAACTTCCAGTGGATTTCTGAAAATGATCGGCATCTGGACCCCTCCCAGCACCACTCAAGATGTGTATGGTCAAACACAACAAGCGATTTCTAGTTATCAGTCAGCATTGGGACAATTAAACACTGACTACGAACTTCAGTATGTTGACCTGAGCACAGGTCGAATACCAGATAATTTTGATGCAGTTGTCATTATTGCCCCTCAAAACCTTGGTGAAATGGAACAATATGCGATCGACCAATTCTTGATGCGGGGAGGCGCTGTGATCCTAGCCATCAGCCCATATAAACTGGATGCTGACTATGTCAATGGCTATCTGACATTAACCCCAATTGAGACTGGTTTGATTGATATGCTGAATGCTTATGGCATCTTTGTTCAGAACCAATTGGTAATGGACACACAAAATGCTGCCTTCCCGGTCGCGGTTAATCGAAACGTTGGTCAGGTACAGGTTCAGGAGATACAGGCCATTGACTATCCATATTTTATAGATGTCAGACCGGAAATGATGAATTCTGAAAACCTGATCGTTTCTGGTTTACCAGCCATCAGCATGAACTGGGCTTCTCCAGTCCAGGTTGCAAATGAACAGACCAATCAACGGGAGACAACCATACTGCTCAGCTCCAGTGAACAGGCATGGACTTCCACAGACACCAATATCCAACCTGATTTTGAGTTATATCCAGAGTTTGGATTTGCAATCTCAGACACCCGTGCTGCATATCCGTTGGCTGTATCCATGACAGGCACCTTTACATCCTACTTCGCAGATAAACCAGCCCCTACGATAACTAATGCAGATGGCACTGAAAATACCAACCCGGTATTATCAGCCATTAGTCAGTCATCCCCCAATAGTCGGCTGGTTGTTTTTGGCAGCACAGGGTTTATTGATGATTTCCCGCTGCAATTATCCTCACGCTTAACCCAGGATTACGTCGTCAATAATTTGCGTTTACTGCAAAATGCTGTGGATTGGTCTGTAGAAGATACGGATCTTCTTTCCATTCGTTCACGTGGATCCGCTACCAGGGTGCTAATCCCCCTGGATGCCAATCAACAGGCATATCGGGAAATCAGCATTTATGTGATTGAAGCCATCTTGCTGTTTGGATTATATGGCTATTGGCAAATCCGCAAACGCAAGAATAAATCAATATCCATCCTGTCATACGAATCGAAAAAGACCAGGAAAGGAGCATCCAATGAATAAAATACAAAAATATCTTCTGGCTGTCCTGGGATTGCAAGTCATTTTAATTTTGGTGGTTTTTCTGCTGCAAAGACCTGTGGCCGCCAGCAACAATCTAATCTTCCCCGACCTGAAAGTGGAGTCAGTTTCTGCAATTACAATCAGTGATTCAACTGGTCAAAGTGTCTCTCTTGAAAAAAAAGGTGAAAAATGGGTATTACCTTTGCAGGGTGATTACCCCGTGATGACGGGAACTGTTCAGCAATTGGTAGAAAAACTTGCCACCATGCGCGATAATCGAGTGGTGACACGCTCAGAAACCAGTCAGAAGCGCTTGAATATTTCAAATGATAATTTTGAAAGGAAAGTAGAACTGACACTGAATGGAACACCGGAGATCATCTATTTCGGATCATCCCCGACAACCAGTAATATTCATTTTCGTTTGGATGGCAAACCAGAAGTTTACCTGACGAATGCGCTCTCAACCACACAATTACCAAACTCCATTTCTGGTTGGGTGGATACAACTATCTATCAAATCCCCGCGAGTTCCGTGGAGAAAATACAGATTTCGAATACTGCTGGTGAATTTATTTTTGAACTGGATGCCGACTCAGCCTGGACTTCGCAATCAGTAGAGCAAGGATTTCAATTCGATCAAAGCAAATGGAGCAGCCTTTTGACCGGTTTTTCCACCCTGCGATTTGTTGAACCGGTTTCAAAATCTGAAAAAACCGAATATGGATTTGAAAAACCACAGGCACGTATGCAGATCGATTATTCAACTGAGGATGGTGAATTAAAATCAGCCGAATTAATCATCGGGAATCAGGATGCAGCTGGAAATTATTTCGTAAAATGGACTGGCTCAGAATATATTACCCTCATTTCGAGCTTCAACGCAGAAAGATTTGTCAATCTCACTGCCGATGATTATTCCAGCCAGATTGCAACCGAAGAAACTGGCGAAGAATAACCTTCAATTGTTATTTTTCCGCGGTGGGAATGGAAACTGATTGCATCAGCATTCCCATTCTCACCCGGATGGTGGCTGCCAGTTGCATTTTATTTTGTTCTTCTGCCAAAGCGGCTGCTTTTTCATAAGCAGTTTGTGCTTGATCTTTTTGCCCTCTTGTTTCAAATACCAACCCCTGAAAAAGATATGCTTCTGCTGATTGCGCATTAATCTCTAATAATTGATCTGCATCTTTCAAAACGTCATCTAAAAGTCCAAATTGCATAGAAACATTGGCTCTTTCATAATAAAAGTATTCCGGATCTTCGACAAATTGCCGAGCTGTGGCAAATGAAGATTTCGCTTCAGCTTCATTTCCTAATACCTTCTCCAGAACCCCTCTTTTGATCCACAGAGGAAAATAATCAGGAGCAAGCGCTAGGGCACCTTCCATCTCTTTCATCGCATTCAAATAATCCCCTGTAAGAATATAATCATCAATTCTGGTCTCATAATCCAATCTGGCTCGCACTTCCGGCGGAGGAGCAATGAATTTGTCATAAACAACGATCAGGGCTGCAATGAGCACCAGCACAATTACAGCGGTGACGCCGGCTCGCTTGACTCCTTTTATTCTTTTTTCATCTAGATAATGATCCAGATACCACCACCAGTGATCGTTACTTACCGCTTTTATTTTTCTTTTTTCCTGCAACGAATCGACTCCCCCTACAGTTTTTACCAGAAGTTTTGCTGAGGAATAAATCCGCTTTGAAACGTAATTGTATTGTGATTGGAACTTTTGTCTTTCATCTGCATGTAAGTTTTTTTCTCGATCCAAAATCTCATCCATGAGATTGAAAATTTTCTCGGCAATCGGTCCTTGACTGCCATCTATTTTTCCGAGAATTGTTTCAATTTCATCAAGATTCGAGCTGATCGATTTGAATTCATCTTTTTTATGAAAGTATTTATCCTTGCCAGTTGGGAGCATATTAATTTCCTTATTGTTCCAATTGTATTACAGGTTTGAAGACTTAACGGATTTTGCCATCCGCCCGTAAATCATACGATTGTGGACGCAATAATCAACCTCGGTGATGGACACAAGGTTGATCATTAATAATTCCAAAGTGGTGTGTTCGTCGCATAAAAGTGGCAGCGAACACACCATAAATTTCTAGCCAGAACCCCATCCGGATTGGTAATCCCAATGAACTCGTCAAACGGCACTACCACTTTGATGTAACCCGCAGCATACGGGGCGACCTGATACGGGTCAAAGGTGATCTGCAGCCCGTCCGGTGTCAGATTCCAGTTGCGATAATTCTCGGCTTTAGGCAGCATGCCATCAGTGAAGGTGAACCACTCCTCACCGGTAAGTTCATTCGTGGCGTAATCCGATATCAATTGCAGGTAATCAGCACCAGGTTGGAACAGATCGCTCAGCACCAGCACCTGCTGGTTGCGCACATCGTAGTTCAAAACCGTCGAGAAAGGTAAAGGATGTGCCGCACCGCTGTAGTACTCGCTAAGCTTGAAATAAACACTTATCACTTCAGGGGTCTTTTCCAGCACAGTGAATTCCATGCTCACAATGCTGTAGGACATTAGATTGGGGTCATTGACTGGTGGAAAAGTCGCCAGGTTTTCCATAAAAGCATTCGTCACACGCTCCGCAATCGCCCGGCTGGCCAGGTTAAACACATCCATCCCGTCAATTACCAGATAATTGACTGCGACCGTGTACTTGGGGTCATCACCCTCGTCTTTTATCGTCTGCTGCTCTATCACCAGCGCTGTTGCAGTGGTTGAGAGGGTAGGCTCAGCAGTGGGTAATTCAGGGGTAGCCACTTGCAAAACTTCAGTGGCCCTTGGTTGTGTGTCCTGATAAAACGTCATCGCATTTATTGGTGTTTCAGTTAGCAGAATCTGTTCCTGAGTCAGCGCGCAGGCTAGCAGACTCAATCCACCTATCGCCAATAGTGTGATGATACAGACACTTATCCCTTTCGGACACATATCTCTTTTCTCTTTTCTTTCAATAAATCAACTTCACATAAATTCCTTGCTAACAATTCCCCTCACAAAGATCAGGGTTTTGGTTGAACTCACTTAACTTTAACATTATATGTTCCATTTTGCAGCATTTTTTCAACTATTTCATAAAATCGAACATTGTATTTATTATTTCCAGCCTGGTTGAAATAATAATAATGGTTTGTAAAATGGTCGTCCTCATTCAGGGTTAAATATTTAGACAGAAGCGTGACTCATGCCCCTTCGATTGTCATAATTTGTTTTTAGCAATCGGGCGTGAGAAAGGAAATCAAATTTGGCGACAGTAAACGATATGCTCCAAAATAAAGGTGGTAAACTATGGTTTACACGGCCTGATTCTACGGTACGGGAAGCCCTGGAATTGATGAAAGCATATAATGTGGGTGGGTTACCTGTCGTTAATAATGATAAAGTAGTCGATTTCTTTTCCGAACGTGATTTTGCCAGGCATGCGATCAATGATGAATGTTTCGATATGAATAAACCTGTAGAAGCACTCATGGCTTACCCGGTTTATTTTGTCGATCCAGCACAAAAAGTAGAAGAGTGTAAGGCAGTCATGAACACCAAAAAATTACGACATTTACCGGTCATGGAAAATGGTAAAATGATAGGGGTTGTTTCCATTAGTGATGTGGTCAAACATTTGCTGGAAGAAAAACAGGAGACAATTGATCTAGTGGAACTCTTCCTATGGGTTATATGATTTAATCCCCTGAAGTCATCAAGATTCAAAACGCAGGTGATTAACCCTGCGTTTTTTCATGCATCAAAGAGGTCAAATGAAGAATAAAAGCGAACATTCCATCATCATCCCATTGATTTTGGTGATTGGTTTTTCTGTGCTGGTTATGATCATGATTTCACCAGGCATCAAATTACATTCTCAGGATTCACCCATAAATTACAAAACAGGTTATGAATCGGATACTGTCCGTGCCAAAGTGATTAATTTGATTGAAGAAGGTCAAACCGATTTGGGGGGAACCCTTCAGAATTACCAGGTTTTTGATGTGGAGTTGGTGGAAGGTGATTTTAAAGGTTCAGTTTTAACCGTTGATTACGGTTTGCGGCAGATATTGGGTAGTGAAGAGAAAATTAAAGCAGGGGATTATATTCTTGTCACTGTTGGGCAACGCCCTGATAGCGGTGAGTTGAAAGCTTTCTTTACCGATTTTGTCAGATCCAGACCGATCCTCTACCTTTTTTTGTTATTCGTATTCTTCAGTATTCTCATCAGTGGCTGGAAAGGGATCCGCAGCTTATTGGGGATCGCATTCAGCTTGCTGATTATTGTTCTCTACATACTACCCCAAATTTTGAGTGGAAAAGATCCAGTTTGGGTCAGCATATCCGGTGCATTTGTTTTTCTGGCGGTCTCACAGCTCCTGGTGTATGGTTGGAATCTTAAAACCCATTCAGCTGTCATCGGCATCTTAATCTCCCTCGTTTTGACAGGACTCCTATCAAGCTTTTTTGTTGATTTTACCCGCCTGACTGGGTATGGGGATGAGAATGCACTCTTTCTTTCTCAAATGTCCACCCAAACCATCAATATAAAAGGCTTGTTGTTAGCCGGGATGTTAATCGGGGCACTGGGTGTTCTGGATGATCTGGTCATCAGCCAGGCTTCGGCGGTCTTTGAATTGTATTCAGCCAATTCCTCCTTAGGATTTAATTTTCTATTCAAACGAGCCATGAATATAGGCAAAGATCACGCCGCAGCCACCGTTAACACGCTCGTTTTGGCGTATGCAGGCGCTTCCTTGCCTATGTTGTTACTATTTTCCATCAGCAATCAGGATCCGGCCATGTTAATCAATATCAGCTTTATCGCAGAAGAAATTGTCAGGACACTGGTAGGGTCCATAGGCTTGTTTATTTCTATTCCCATCACCACCGCATTGGCAGCACTTTTAGCCACCCGTCATCCAAAATACCCCTGGATCCAAAAATATTTTGGTCCGGACAACCAATGGAATCAATCCCATCATCATTAAGTAGATGTATAATTTTTATTAACCCTATATTACGAAAAAATCACTAAGAAAATGAAAAGAGGAACTTATGACGAATGATCAACCTACCCGCTGGGATCTATCCAATATATTTCCAGGTCTCGAATCAGATGAATTTAATACGGCTTTTTCAGATACATCGAAAGTTATTGATGATCTGGTGGATTGCTTCCAATCCAAATTAGCCCCACTATCATCTGATTCAGATCCTGCCTCGCTGAATGAAGCTTTATCTGCCTATGTGAATACGCTCAATGACACCGTTACCCATGTGGGTAAAGTGGCAAATTACATCTACAGTTTTATCAGTACCGATTCTTACAATAAACTGGCAAC
Source organism: uncultured Anaerolineaceae bacterium (assembly GCA_942491385.1). Classification (GTDB taxonomy): domain Bacteria; phylum Chloroflexota; class Anaerolineae; order Anaerolineales; family Anaerolineaceae; genus UBA6170. The sequence continues at coordinate 400,584 of CALOAF010000002.1, forward strand.
CCGATTAATCTCTGAATATGAACAATTAGGTGTACGTCTCGAAAACCAGGATGTGGTATTTAAAAATTGGTTATCAAAAATTAACGCAAAAATAGATGAGGTCATATCCCTGGGTGGAACGGTTGCTGAACATGAATTTGCTCTGAAAGAAATCATCCACTTCAGTCAATTTCTGATGAGCCAGGCAGAAGAAGAACTTGCCGCTGAACTGAATTTAAGTGGCGCATCCGGTTGGGAAAAATTACAGGGTGTGATCACATCCCAATTATCAGTCGAATTGGAAATAGATGGGGAAGTAAAGAAATTACCCGGGCCAGCCCTTATTAACCTTCGATCCCATCCCGTGGAAGAAGTTCGCAAAAAAGGGTATGAAAAAGAAATGCAAGCCTGGAAGTCGGTGGAAGAGCCATTAGCAGCCGCGTTGAATGGGATTAAAGGCAGCGTAATCACCCTTAACAAGAAAAGAGGACGCAAAGATGCAGTAGAAAGCGCGCTCGACATGGCAAGAATAGATCGGGAAACCTTGGATGCCATGCTGTCAGCCATGCAGGATTCTTTTCCAATGTTCAGACGTTACTTCCAGGCAAAAGCAAAACGCTTAGGGCAGGATAAATTACCTTGGTGGAACCTTTTCGCACCCATTGGACAATCAGAAACCAAATTCAGCTTCCTGGAAGCCCGTGAGTTTATTCTGGATCATTTTTCTAAATTCACCCCTGATCTGGCTGATTTTGCAGCGCGCGCTTTTGATAACCATTGGATTGATGCCGAACAACGTGAAGGGAAAATGGGCGGTGCATTTTGTATGGATATTCCAGGAACCGGCGAATCCCGCATTCTCAGTAATTTTGATGGCTCACTCGACCAGGTATCCACATTAGCCCATGAATTAGGTCACGGTTTCCATAATGATTGTATGGAGAAAGCTGGCCGTACGCAATTACAACAACGTACGCCCATGACCATGGCTGAAACAGCCTCCATTATGTGTGAAACCATCATTTCGAATGCTTCACTCAAACAGGCCAAAACAAAAGAAGAAGAATTGGCTATTCTGGAAGGCATGTTAAATGGCGATTCACAGGTAATTGTGGATATCTACTCGCGTTATTTGTTTGAGAAAGAAGTCTTTGAACGCCGCGTAAAATCTGATCTATCGGCTGAAGAAATCTGTGACATTATGGAAAGTGCACAAAAAGCAACCTATGGAGATGGATTGGATGAGAAATACCTGCACAAATACATGTGGACATGGAAACCGCATTATTATTCGGCCCACCTTTCCTTCTACAACTTCCCTTATTCATTTGGATTGATGTTTGGCACCGGTTTATATGCGATTTATCAGGAAAGAGGAGATGCCTTCATTCCAGAATATATAGACCTGCTTTCAAGCACTGGTCTCGGATCGGCAGCAGAGTTAGCCAACCGCTTTGGCATCAATATTCGCGATAAAGCATTCTGGGAAGGCTCCTTAAAGGTTGTTGAACAACGTGTCAACCGGTACGTTGAAATTTAAATACGAAATTTTCAAGAAAAAATCATACGGGTCTTTGAGGTATTCAAAGACCCGTTTTTTTACCCAAAAATTTATTCGTCCATTTGATTATTACTTTCTATAAACTTTCAATCTGGAAAAGGTTCATTGAATCACCTATCATTTTTATTATCTTGCATCAAATTCATTTATTATTGGTTATTGTATAATTAAGAAGAATCAATTATGGACATCCAAAATTTAATTTATCAATTTAAAACCATGCGGAAATTTGCTTAATGATTGCCTTAATCTCGATTATACCCATTATCATCGCGGGGATATCTGGTGCATTAGGCGTTTTCGTTTTATTGCTTTCATTTGCAAGAAAAAAAGATATTGTCTATTTATCATCTGGCTGGGCTGCTCTGGCAGTTATGTTGTATGGCATTTCTACTGCAAATCTTTACAACTCTTCCACACTGTTACAAGCTGGTTTATCTCAAAGGATGCAGGTAATTTCTATAATTTTATTTATCTTAGCTTTTTTTTATTTTGTCATCGAATATCTCAATTTAATTATATGGAAGAAATATTTTTGGATTTTTATCACACTAGCGGCCTTAACAATATTCCCCCAAATTTTTATTCAGAATGAGCTTGTTTGGAATATAAAAAAAAGTAATTTTCATCTCATCAATTTCTTTGGTCATATGCAGGTTATCAATGAAAGTGTACCGGGAATAATTACCCAGGTCTCCTTTTCTTTTGGAATTGTAGCTTTCTTCATCATCACTTATAAAGTTTTTTCAGAATTTCGCGGACAAAAGAATAAATACAGTCATCCATTATTTCTCTCAACCATGATCTTGTTCATAGCGCTTGTCCATGACACCTTTATGGGCATGGGTATCATCAAATCAATCTACATGTTAGAAGTTGGATTCCTGATTGTGATTGGCCTGGTTGCATTCCTTCTATCCAGGAACATCATGGAGACAATATCAATCAAAGAAGCATTGGAAAATGCCAATTTTGCGCTTCAGGTACATAAAGAACAACTGGAAAAAACCGTTTCTAAAAGAACACAAGCATTTCAATATCAGGCAGAATATTTTCGTTCCCTGGTAATTAATAACCCCATCGCAACCGTGACCTTGGACAATAATCAACGAATACAATCAGTCAATCCAGCATTTGAGGAGTTATTTGGTTACTCTCAGAATGAAGCATTATCCCAAGAATTAGACTCATTAATCGCGCCTGAAGATCAATTAATTGCAGCAAAAGCCTTAACAGAAAAAGCATTGAATAGCATAAGAATTTCAGACGTTGGTATTCGTAAACAAAAAGACGGTGGTCGAGTTCATGTAGAAATTTTAGGCGTACCGGTATTTGTAAATAAGGAAAAGGTTGGAGTGTTAGGACTTTATCGGGATATTTCAGACAAAATCAAGGCAGATAAAATCTTACAAGAAAGTGAAATGCGCTATCGAAGCTTATTCGAAGATTCTCCTATTCCATTGTATGAAGAAGATTTCAGTTCCATAAAAACCGAAATTGATCAGTTTAAATCCATGGGAGTAAAGAATTTTCACGAATTCTTTTCATCCAATCAGGACATTGTGTCTCAATTAATGGAAAAGATTATAGTCATCAATGTAAATCAAGCTGCTATCAGGTTATTTTCAGCCTCGACCAAAGAAAATTTGATTGACAATTTCCAAAATATTTTCTTACCAGAATCAGTTCCAATCAACGGTGAAATTTATGCATCAATAGCAGAGGGAGAACTTCAAGGTCTTGGGGAAGTTCACTATAAAGATTTCCTGGGTAATAATATTTACACTGTTTTACGCTTATCCATTGCACCTGGGTATGAAGAAACCTGGGAAAAAGTGTTCATCTCTATTATTGATATTACTGAACGCAAAAACAACGAATCTTACCTGGAATATCTTTCTACACATGATCAATTAACCGGTGTTGCTAACCGATCTCTACTTTACGATCGGTTAAGTCATGCACTTGCTCACGCAAAACGCGATCAGAAGATGATTGCCGTTTTTTTCCTGGATTTAGATGGCTACAAAACAATCAATGATTTATTTGGGCACCTGGTTGGTGATAAATTCTTAATCCAGATCGCCAAACGACTTTCAGCCAACTTGCGTGCTTCAGATACGGTTGCTCGCTTTGGCGGAGATGAATTCATCCTGGTTTTGGAGAATATTTCCAGTGTAGATGTTATCAAACCAATCACCGAAAAAATTCTTAAGTCTATTGCGAAACCGCATCGCATCAATGACCATACTTGCCAGGTGACAACCAGTATTGGTATCAGCATTTATCCCATGGATGGCACAACAACAGAGGAATTGATCAATAAAGCTGACACAGCCATGTATCGTGCCAAACAACTGGGAAAAAACCAGTACAAATTTTTCAGCTTGCGTTCATAATTTTATAAAAATACTGGCATTTTTTGTTCTCAAAGAGTATGATCAATAAGGTATGGGAGAACAAAAAATATGAGAATACTCAATCAAAACCAGGAAGATTTATTGACTTTGGAGCGCAACCTCCTGAATGATTTACAAATGGCTTTGGTCAGTTTTGGAGCATCAAAAGCGGATTTGGACACGCTCAACCAATCGATTCGCCAGATCGACGATTTGTTTTTACTGGTTATCGTCGGGGAATTCAATGCCGGCAAAAGTTCTTTTATCAATGCCTTGCTGGGTGACCACCTTCTGAAAGAAGGCGTTACCCCAACCACAACACAAATTAATATCATTCGATATGGCTCTGAGTACCAGGAAACGATCTCGGATAAAGATATTTTAGTCATCGCAGCTCCCATTCCATTATTGAAAGAAATCAGTATTGTGGACACACCAGGCACGAATGCAATCATGCGTAAACATGAAGAAATTACCAACCTGTTTGTTCCCCGTTCTGACCTGGTAATATTCGTCACTTCTACAGACCGTCCTCTCTCTGAAAGTGAAAGAGCATTTTTACAACAAATTCGTGATTGGGGTAAAAAATTGGTCCTGGTGCTCAATAAGGTTGATCTCTTACAAAATGACGACGAAGTTGGCCAGGTGGAAAGTTTTATCGCAGAAAATATTCGCTCCTTATTGGGGATACAACCAGAAATCTTTTCCGTCAGCTCACGATTGGCCTTACAGGCAAAAATGGGAAATCCACATCTTTGGAATAAAAGTCATTTCGAAGAACTGGAAAGTCACATTCAAACAACCTTAGATGAAACTGAACGGATTCGTTTAAAGTTCCTCAACCCCATCGGTGTCGGATTGAATCTCAACCAGCGCTATGGTGAAGTTGTTATTTCCCGTTTAGACCTGCTCAATGCCGATTGGGAAGTCATGCGCAGCGTAGAACGTCAATTGAGTCTGTACAAAGAAGATATGCGCCAGGATTTCGATTTTCGCATGGCAGACATAGAAAACATACTCTATTCCATGGAACAACGTGGGCAGATTTTCTTTGAAGAATACCTTAGAATTGCCCGTATACCAGATTTATTGAGAAAAGAAAAAATACAAAAGGCCTTTAAAGAAGAAGTGATCGCAGATGTTCCACAACAAATAGAAGAGAAAATTCAGGAATTGATAGATTGGATGGTTGAGCGAGATTTCCGGCAATGGCAAGCAGTTCTGGAACATCTTGATAAGCGCAAGAATGCCCACCAGGGAAAGATAGTGGGTGATAATCAAAACACGAGCTTCCAATATAACCGCGAGCACCTGATTGAAAGTGTGGCTAATCGAGCAAAACGCGTAGTGGATGGCTACGATCGCCACATCGAAGCAGCCAACATAGCAAATGATGCGCAAAACGCTGTGGCTGCAGCCGCTGCGATTGAAGTTGGCGCGGTGGGATTGGGCACTTTGATTGCTGTGTTAGCATCTTCTCTTGCTGCCGATGTAACCGGAATTTTAGTAGCCAGTGCTGTAGCTGTATTCGGTTTATTTATCATCCCCGCCAAAAGAAGGAAAGCAAATTTGGAACTAACCCAAAAAATAAAAACCCTTCGTGAACAATTGCTGTCAACATTGAATACTCAATTTGAACATGAAATAAATCGCAGTCTTGAAAGAATCAATGCTGCTATCGCTCCATACACCCGCTTTGTTCGTTCTGAAAAAGAATTATTGGATAAGGTAAATGAAGAATTAGAGCAACTGCACATTCATCTTAAAAATCTTGAGAAACAAATAAAACAAATGGAATGAAGCATTTAGGCTTAGCTTTTCAATAGAATTTCAAGTATATTTGATTTACAATGGTATTAGCTTTGACAAGATCTTAACCTGAAAAAAAAATAAATTAATCAAAAGGAGATACCTATGATTGTAACAACCAAAAAATTATTTGATTTGGCATATGGGAAATATGCCATTGGTGCATACAATATCAATAACGTAGAGCAAACAATGGGTTTGTTCCGTGGTTGCGTTGAATCCGAAGCACCTTTTATTATTCAGATCAGTAAAGGGGCTCGCTCATACACAGATAAACTTGTCCTCGAATCAATCATTCGGGCAGCCGATCAGATCTTCCCGGAGGCCATCTTCGCTGTACACCTTGACCACGGTGATGAAAAAACCTGTTATGACTGCATTGAAAGTGGCTTCTATAGCTCTGTGATGATCGACGCCAGTCATGAGTCCTTTGAAGAGAACATTGCCATCACCAAACGGGTAGTGGATGCTGCTCATGCAAAGGGTATCGTGGTAGAAGCAGAATTAGGACAATTAGGCGGTGTGGAAGAACATGTAGCAGTGGATGAGGCAGATGCAAAACTTACCGACCCGGATCAAGCCAAAGAATTTGTCGACCGAACCGGTGTGGACTCATTAGCTTGTGCCATAGGTACAAGTCATGGGGCATTCAAATTCTCAGGCACTCAGGCTTTGCGCTTTGATGTATTATCTGAAATTCAAAAAAGATTACCTGGATTCCCCCTGGTGATGCACGGCTCCAGCTCAGTACCACAGGAAGAAGTAGAGCGAATCAATAAAGCCGGTGGCAAAATCTTAGGTGCCAAAGGAGTAGATGACAGACAATTCAGGCGGGCTGCTGAATTGGGTGTGACCAAGATTAATATCGACACAGATGGACGTCTGGTCTGGACTCGTGTTCATCGTGAATATTTCCTTGAACACCCTGAAAATTTTGATCTGCGTCCACCAGGAAAAGTTTTCATGGCAGAATATGCGAAATTTATTGCAGATAAAAATCAAAAATTAGGAAGTGCCGGGCAAATTCCCGAAATTAAAAAATTCCTGGCATAACAAGTATTTTGTAAATCTAAACACATTCAACCAAAAATGCTGAATGTGTTTTTTTTTCGTAATACCCCCAAAAAACCGTTGTGATAAAATCCCAGTATGAATGATCAGCAAAATCGTCGTATTGAAACAAGTTATCCTATTGAGATTCTCATCAAACCAGCCAACCAAACGGAATCTGACTGGGTTAAATTAGATGATGGACCCGGGTTTTTTGATATCCCGGAAGACATGCTGGCGGAGGTCAGTATTCGCAATTTGCATGATGATTCCATCAAGGGTTTGATAGAAGAAATCCAGAACGTAGATGGTCTATTTTCATTTAATCTATCCGAGAACCGAAATGTCGGCAACAAAGGCATGCGGTTCATTCCATTGTTGACACAAATTTCTCATCTCAACCTGAGTGCCTGTGGATTGAATGATTATGGCATTGATCCTATCATCCAAATGCACAATATTCGCTATCTTGATTTAAGTTACTGCACGCGCCTGACGGATCTGAGCATCAAAAAACTGGCTGACATGCGGCAATTAGAAGAATTATACCTGCGGGGAATTCCCAAAATCACGCATGCAGCAGTAAAAAAAATTGAACGCCGTGACTTGATTATTCGCCGTTAACTAACGGTCAGTTTTTTTCGACGTAACCGCAGGCTGTTAGTGACAACAAACACACTGCTGAATGCCATTGCTCCAGCAGCCAGCATAGGATTTAAATATCCCAGGGCTGCCGCAGGAATCAGGATAATGTTATAGATAAACGCCCAGAATAAGTTCTGTTTTATGGTGGAAAGTGTCAGTCGAGACAAACGAATTGCCTTTGGTACACCAGACAGATCCCCACCCATCAGAACCACAGGAGCAGAAGCCATTGCCACATCCGTCCCGGTGCCAATCGCCATACCAACATCTGCCTGAGCCAATGCTGGCGCATCGTTAATACCATCGCCTACCATGGCTACCACCGCTCCGCCCTGTTGTAATAGCTTCACTTTCTCAATCTTATCGGCCGGCAACACTTCAGCGATAACCTGATCTATATGCACCTGTTCAGCAACTGCTTTTGCAGTCTGTAGGTTATCACCTGTGATCATTACCGTTTTTAAATTCATCGCTTTCAATGCATCAATAGCTTCTTTCGACCCTGATTTCAGCATATCTGCCACAGCAATCATCCCATGCACCTCACCATCAATGGCCACCAGCATGACGGTTTTGGCTTCATTCTGTAATTTATGTATATCTGCCTGAAAATCATCAATTTGCCAGTTCATTTCCTTTGCCATCCTGAGGTTGCCAACAGAAATTTGTTTTCCGTCTACTTCAGCCTGAACACCGAATCCAACCTGTGCCTGGAAGCCTTGTGGATCACTAAGGTTTAATCCTCTCTGATTGGCTTCCGTCAGAATAGATTCTCCCAAAGGATGCTCACTGCCTTTTTCCACCGAAGCGGCCAACCTCAATAATTCTTCTTCACCTGCAGAAAAATTTATTACGCGAATATCAGTTACTGCTGGTTGACCGCGGGTAATCGTACCTGTTTTATCCAGAACCACGACATTCAGCTTGCCTGCAAGCTCCAAGGCTTCACTGGATTTAAAAAGGATGCCCTGTTCCGCCCCCAGCCCTGTCCCAACCATAACGGCAGTTGGGGTTGCCAATCCCATCGCACAGGGGCAGGCAATCACCAGCACTGCAATCATGCTGATTAATGCGCGGGTGAATTGTGATACTTCCGCATTGATCGCTGGTGGAACTGCAAAAAACCAGATTAAAAAAGTCACCAGTGCAATGATAATCACCACTGGTACAAACACAGATGAAATTTGATCAGCCATTTTCTGAATAGGTGCTTTACTACCCTGTGCTTCTTCGACTAATTTTACAATTTGCGCCAGGGCAGTTTCTTTGCCAACTTTTGTCGCTTCAAATCGAATTAATCCAACCTTATTTAACGTAGCGCCAATCACAATATCCCCGGACTTTTTTTCGACGGGCATTGACTCACCGGTGAGCATGGATTCATCAATTGTCGTTCTGCCTTCGATCACCACTCCATCCACGGGAACTTTTTCTCCCGGGCGGACCAGCACGATATCTCCAATGGTGACCTCATCCGTTGGGATTTCAATTTCTTGCCCTTCTCTGATCACACATGCGGTTGCTGCCCGCAAATTCATCAATTTTTTAATGGCATCCGAAGTGCGGCCTTTAGCCTTGGCTTCCAGGTATTTTCCCAGTTTGATCAAAGTAATAATAACAGCTGCAGTTTCAAAATACACGTGGCCAGGAAGGAACCCTAAAACCACCGGTATGGAATAAAAGTAGGCGGCTGACGATCCCATAGCCACTAAAACATCCATATTTGCTGATCCATTTCGCAAGGACTTATAAGCCCCTACGTAATATTGTCTACCAACATAAAACTGTACCGGTGTCGCCAGGGCAAACATCACCCATTTCAACCAGGTGCTGTGCATGCCAACTTTTATCAGCCCAAAATCAGCTCCCATGGAAAGAATAAACAATGGTACCGTGAACACCAGTCCAAAGATTAACATCTTCTTTTGGTAATCGATTTCAGCTTCCCGGGCTTGTGCTTCAGCATCAACAGATGAATCTCCCGATACTACTGCCTGAAAACCAACCTGTTTGATGGTCTTTCGTAAATCCTGTTGGCTGATAATGGTGGGTATGTAGGTAACCTTCGCCCGTTCAGCAGAGAAATTCACGCTATTATTTAATACACCTTCCAAAGTTGATAATGCTTTTTCCAAACGTCTGGCATCATTATCATCACTCATCCCCTGAACATAAAAATCTGCTTCACCCGTCGCAACCCCATAGCCAGCACGTTCCACACGTTGAAGAATCATGGGAAGTTCCACCAGGGAAGGATCATAATCTACCGTTGCGCGCTCCGAAGAGAGATTGACAATAGCAGTATTAATCCCTTTCTCTTTTTTAATATTTCGTTCTACCGATGCAACGCAATTTGCACAAGTCATGCCTGTGATGGGTAAAACGACATGCTTTGAGTCTGCCATTGGATTTTCCTTTCAAACTTTTTCAAAAGCGCTGGAGAAGCCTTCTTAAATTTCTTAATCAGCCGCGGGGTAATTAATTTCTGTCAACAGTGCTTTAATTTTTTCTGTATCAGCTGGTTGTTCAAAAGTGACAGTTACCTGTTTCGTATCAGCAGAAGCTACCACTTTTTTAACCCCTTCCAAATCCACTAATTCAGTTTGAATGGTATGAACACAATGTCCACAAGAAATATTAGGTACATTTAAAGTAACGTCAGTCATTGGATCTCCTTCTTTATACTTTGGTTGCAGCTTCAAAAACCTCGGTAATTTCTAAGAGCACTCGTTCTCTCTCATTTGGGTCATCACCCTGTACTGCCGTTACCAGGCAGGAATGGAGATGGCCTTCGAGGATTTTGGTGCTAATTTTATTTAATGAGGATTGAACTGCCTGAATTTGTCGAATGATATCAATACAATATGAATCCTCTTCGACCATGCGTTGAACACCTCTCAGGTGCCCTTCAGCAATTTTTAATCTTTGAATTACTTCTTTATGATCGTGCATCACCTCTCCTTACCCCCTCCCCATGGGGGGGATATGATGATGTTATTCTAGCTAATTTGATCATCTTTGTCAAGTTAATGAAGTGAATCCACTATTTTAATTCTTCTACCTTGAATCCGGTTATAATCAAAATCAATTTATTTTTGGAGTAAAAAACACAATGGATAAAAACAATCCACATTTCAACTTTACCGATGAAGACACTAAACCCACCAAACGGTACAGAGACCGTTCATTGGATGTTACCCAATCCATGGAGACTTTTTCAGAAACTCAGCCCATTTTTCATGAAGATAAAAATGCCAATTACCAACCGATTCAAATTTCGAATTCACGCCTACCCTTGCAACGCGAACCCGAAGTTCAACCAAAGAAGAAACGGAAAGGTTGTGGGTGCTGTGTTTGGGGATTAATCATTCCGGTGTTGGCCATTCTGATCGGTTATCTGCTGTTTCCCTATCGCACGAATGTACTTGTTTTGGGCGTAGATCGGACCCCTGAAGGCACATTCGTCGGCAGAACCGACACGATCATGTTATTGAGTGTCATTCCACTCAAACCGAATGTGAATTTACTTTCTATTCCCCGAGATTTATGGGTGAACATTCCAAATTATGGTGAAAATCGCATCAACACGGCCCACTTCTTTGCTGAGGCAAACCTGGCCGGATCCGGACCAGATGCTGCCATGCAGACCATACAAAATAATTTTGGTTTGACTGTTCATAATTATGTTCGTTTCAATTTTGATGGATTCAAAGAAATCGTCAATGCCATGGGGGGGATCACCATTGAAATACCCGAGCCCATGTCCGGGTTTGAACCCGGGACATATTCTCTGGATGGCGAGCAGGCATTAGCATTTGCCAGAGATCGACAGAGCAGTGATGATTTCTTCAGGATGCAACGCGGGCAAATGGTGCTAAAAGCAGCCGTGAAACAAATGCTCAACCCGCTTACCTGGCCTAGAATACCCCAGATCATCTCAACTGGTTTACAAGCGGTGGATACAAATATTCCGTTTTTCGAAATCCCACGAATCGGTTTAGCCCTTGTCCGCGCGATCATCTCCGACACGATTAATAGTCAAACCATCACGCGCGAGATGGTATATCCCACAATCACAACAGATGGAGCGAACATTTTATTGCCCAATTGGGAGATGATTAATCCATTATTGATGGAAATGTTTGGCGAATAAAGCACTACTCAACCAAGGCCGTTTTGCGTATGGCGTAAACGCTCCCAGGTCACATCATCTTCCAAAGTGATTACCCGAAACATCTCAGCGTATTGCATTCCTTTGTCTTTGGCGCGTTCTGATGCCCATTGTTTAACGCGCTCTCCCGGATCCCCATGAGGGAATTGACTCTTGTGCGTCCGTAAGGCTGCCAATTTTATTTCCATGGTTTCATCAATACTGAGGGTGAGCTCAGATTGCTGTTGGCCGTAAATAAAAACCTTGCGAACTTTATGAGCTCGCAGTCCTTCACTTTCCAGCTCCTGAAAAAGATTTGGCTGCCCCGCAGCAGGAAAGACTGCATCCAAAGCAGCAGTCGCAGCCGCTCTGTGGTCAGGATGATTAATGTAATATTCACTGGCAAATACCACTGTGGGGTCACCGGTTACCACCACCTCCGGTTTAAAGCGGCGGATTTGCCGAACTAAATCCATTCTTAATTCCAATGTAGGTTGCAATAAACCATCAGGTTCCCGCAGAAAAATGATTTCTGAAGCACCAGCGATCTCGGCTGCGTGTCTCGCTTCTTCTTCTCGTATTTTTGTTGCTTTTTCACGTGTCATCCCTGGTGTGGCAATACCCACATCCCCACTGGTACACAAGACATAACTAACCCGCGCGCCCCCATTTGCCCAACGTGACAATGTTCCAACGCAGGAAAACTCAATATCGTCAGGATGAGCTACAATCGCCATCGCACTTTCTGGAATATACAAAGAATAATCTACCATGTTAACACCTCACTGATCAAGTCTGTAACAAGACCCATTTTATGACAAAACTACTCACAACTCAATCATTCAGTCTTGATCGATAATTTGAGAGGCAGATTGTTCAGGATTTTCCATCTCCTGATAGCGAGGCGAGAAATTTTCCTTCCAAATCACCACCCGATTCCGTCCTAAATCTTTTGCTTTCAACAAAGCCTGGTCAGCCTGATCTATCACCCATTCCAATCGTGAGTCACAATCCCCTTCCATGCTGGAAATACCTAAACTTACCGTTACAGATACATTTCCGCGATCTGTCACAATGGGTTTATCCAATACCAATAACCGAATGCGGTTGGCGATGTTTTTTGCCAGCTTTATACTTGTTTCTGGGAGTAGAATCACAAATTCTTCCCCACCGAAACGGCCAATGATGTCTGATGTTCTCAATACAGAGCGACAGCAGTTGGCAATTTGTTGCAGAACCTGGTCACCAATGAGATGTCCATAAACATCATTTACTTTTTTGAAGAAATCGATATCCAACATGATCACTGAAATTGAATGATTATAGCGACAGGCACGGCTAAATTCAATTTGTCCAAGATTAAATAACTGTCTACGATTATATAACCCGGTTAATGAATCAATCATGGCCATCTTTTCAAAGTTTTCATACATTCTTGCCCGTTCCACTGCCGCGCTGAATTGATCGCCCAGCGTCTGCAACAATGAAATTTCATCCCCGGTAAAAACAACTTCGGGGGCCATCACCAAATGCAAAAAACCTATCCGACGCTCGCCTAATTTTAAGGGTATGCTAATTAATCCAGGATAGGAAATCGAACAATCAAATAATACCCGACACGGCATAAATGTAACTGGGTCCTGATAATCACCATTTAACAATCGCTCAAATGATTTGCACACCGGGCAAATTGGGTAGGCATCAAATGCTTCCATCACTGCTTGCGGCAACTTATACGAACCTGCCAATCCTGGTCGGCCAAACTCATCCGCAAGCACAACATAACCAAACCGCGCGCCAATTAACGAAACAATTGTACCCAAACCACCTGTCATCACATCATTTAATTCGACAGATTGGTTAAGTTTTTCAGCCACTTTTCTCAAAACATCCAATTCCATCGCACGGATTTCGGCCATTTCACGCATGGATTGTTCAGCCATTTTACTATTTCTATATTCGGTTACATCCCGGATCAAAATGAGATTATTCGGAGATCTTTTTTGAGCGGAAAGTGGCGTAAATTTAATCTCAAAATAGGTATCCTGACCATCCTCGGCATGGAAAACCAATTCATTTTGTTGAAAAAGAATAACATTCAACCACGGCGAACTCACTGGCAAAAGAGAATTAATCTCAAGCCCAATTTTTTGCCTACCAACCAGGTCTAATAACTCTTCAGCTTTTTGATTAATTTGCAGCAAACGAAAATTATTATTAATCACCAAGATTCCGTCCTGAATATTCTCCAGTAGGGAGTAAAAGATCAGCGGGGATAAGTCGAAAAGTCGATAATAATAGATTGAAAATCCTATTAAAATGCCGCTGATACCGAGCCCGATCGAAGTGAATTTTAATATATCAGGTTGAAATTCCGGAATCAAACACATTATACTGAGAATAAAGGAAATCCATGTGGCGACTTTAAAGATCTTGGCCTGCGTTTTCTCGAGGTTAATGGAAAACTTACTGTGATGATTGATCTCGTAAAAGCCAAAGCCATACACCAAAACGGAAAATACCCAGAAAATAACAAACCAATTGCCAAAATCAAAATCTACAACATTTAATTTATCAACCTCTACAATTTTTGTATTCACCCAAATCATTTCTTCAAAATTGGTAAGATACCCAAATAGCACTGTTGCCAGGGGTAATATAAAAATGATTAACTGCCGCCAGGAATTTTTCCAGCGTTTATGCGCAGTAAAATGCAAAATAAATAACAGAAATGTAGGAGGAACAAAACTTAATAATGCTAACTCTAATTTGAGTCCTTCAGACACCAAATCTAAAGGCAGATAAGGAATTAAGTTTTGAACGAACAACCAGCTACTAATAAAACCCAACCAGATAGCAAAAAGAACAGCCCCAACCGAATTGCGATTACGAAGAGCATAAACTGCAAAACTGACTAAGAAGGTTATGGTTATGAGTGAAATGATCAGATAAAGAAATGATAAAAATTGGGACATTGCCCCCCTGTGAATAAGCAGAGAAACTAGTTTTTGTATTCTACCATTTTATAATAAAAAATAAAATTGGCCTAACAGAATCGTCTATTGATTATTATTTGATTTAGCAATTTGACGATTTTTTAAAGAAGCTTGAATAGATTTTGGTTTTTTGCGTGCTTTTTCAACAACACGAACATCGGTTGCGGATGCTAATAAAGATCGTAGTTGATTCACAGCTTTCTGATCGTACTCAATGCGACTGCAGACATCACATACCCAACTTGGAAAATCAGGAACTGTAATTAGATCATTCTTATGCCAGGCGTAATAAGTTACCAATTTGAGATGATAGTTTCCCACCTGACAGGCAGGACAAAAAACCTTGCTTTTCTGAATAGATCTGCGCATTATCTTCTTTCTACTGGGCGGCGTTAACGACTAATGGGTGAGCCAATGTTTTTATTTGATCGATCGGCCAATAAATAATTAGAGCCTTTCCAACCACATTATCTTCCGGGACAAATCCCCAGCTATGAGAATCCGAAGATTGGTTGCGATTGTCTCCAAGGACAAAAAAAGAACCCAGCGGAACTTTCCAATTCCCGCGATAGGATGGTGGCGCTGATATGTAGGGCTCATTCAGTGACTGACCATTGATATAAACCAGACCACCTTCCACTTCGATCTCGTCCCCCGGCAAACCAATTAATCGTTTAATATAATCCTCTTCAGGATTTCCAGGATAGTGGAAAACAATAACATCACCATGATGTGGATTTCCGATCTTATATGACAACTTATTAACCAATAATAATTCCCCAGGCTGCAGGGTGGGTTTCATACTGATATTTTCCACCCGTACACGTGGAAAAAAGCTATCAATAATAAAATAAAATATCAACGCTAAAAAGAGCGTCTGAAAAATTTCCAGGAAGAAGCTGCGCCATTTAGGTTTTTTTTCTGTAATTTCAACCTGATCTTCCATTGGATGTTCTGGATATGTATTATTCAAAATCTACTCCCAAATTCTTAACTTGATTATAAATCTCATAATCCATTCGATCAAGGGAAAGAAAAAACAGATCAGGCATTCACTCCTATTCTTCCAATTTTAATTTTGTGCCACACGACCGGCAAAAGACGTCCCCCACATCCGCCTTACGACCACAGCGATGACAGAATATTGCATCGCCATCATTCTGAGAGGTCACATTCCTGCTGCTGGTATGTCGTTGGCGGGATTTGGGTAAAATTTCTTTCTGCCTGCCCATATACCACAAGACACCAACGACCAAAACCACCAGACCAACACCAGCAATAATAAATGGCAATATTTGAGTAAATGATGTATTTCCCTGGATCGTTTCTTCTGCTAATGGCGTGACCGGTTGAACAGGGACTGTCATACTCGAACTGAGTGTGTTGTCTGTTTTTGTGTATTCCAAATTCAAAGTAATTTTTGTGTTGGCTTTAATTTCACCCACTTCGTTGGTGAAATAGGTCAACCCATCACTACCAACGCGTGGTTCACCCATACTTTCTTTAAAGGTCAAGTTCGTGGCGGTCATAGGCTGTTGAACTTCAAGTGTAAGGTTATTTACAGCATAATCTCCCACCCACTTGAATTCATAACTGCGCTGATCATTGCTCACAGCCAGAGATGGATCATAATACTCGATCCAAATTTCTGCATATGGAGAAGTAAAAGTCAATTGCGTCCACTCACCTGATGTGGTCATATCATAATCTAACAAGTACAGTTGCCCATCCAATTCACGGACGGCAACAGAATGTGGAGCGCCAACCGTTTCTGGGATATTAAAATTTACGCGGGCAGGGAACTTCACATCACCTGACAGGAAAATATTATTAATTACCAAAACCGACGGTTGATCATATTCTGGCCAGATTTTGACCTGCATTTCTTCTATTGTGATTTCTGATTGTGCCTGAACTGGTAAAGAAAATGCTAACAGCAAAACAAAAATGATCATGCCTAACAGGAAACGACGCATGCTTCCTCCTAAAAAATTTTCTAATTTTGTATTATTTTTTTTCATATGGTATTTATTATAACGCTGCCTGAATGCGTTAAAGCGATTAAATCCAGATGAATTAGTTTTCCATGCCAAATTCCTGTATCATCATCACGCGAATAGTAGAAAATAATTGACGATTAATTTAGTGTATAATCACAAAAAAGGATCTTATGGCAGGAAAAAGAAAAAAATCTGTTGACGACATGACAATTCAGGAATTGCGTCAGATTATCATCGAAAAGCAGCGAGCGGCAAGATCACGTCAACCTTCCCAATATCGCCGATCAAAACGCATGATCAATATAGAACCTGAAGAAACTCCAGGTTTATTATCTGAGGATGTATCCCAATCCGATGAGGATTTGGAATCTTATTTACCAGAACGCAAACCCCGACGCACTTTTTTTGACCGGGTATTGGTTGGTATCGAGGTCATTGCCGTACTCGGTTTGCTTATTATCTTCCTCAATATATTTGGGCTATTACGAAATCTTAATCAGGAAGCAATTGTGGCCATGACCCTGCCAACACTGACCCCAACTGCCATTATGCAAGCTGTGGTATTGCCTTCCGGGCATACACCGCCCACAGACCCCGGCGGTGTACGCTTCAATGAGTCTGAAATCCCAGAGCATTTGCGTGCTCATGTTCAGGCGCTGGCCAGCCTGCCTCTCCCCACTTCCAGTCCGGAACAGGCCATTCGGATACGCATCCCGGCAATTTCAGTCGACGCTCCAGTCGTCATGGGTGATGGTGATGAACAACTCAAAAAAGGCGTGGGGCAATATATTCATTCCCCCAATCCTGGACAAAATGGAAATCTGGTTCTTTCTGCGCATAATGATGTCTTTGGTGAAATCTTCCGGGATCTGGATCAACTCCAATCGGGTGATGAGGTAATTGTTTACACAAACCAACGAGCCTACACCTATGTCGTTCAACAACAGCAAATCGTCGGTCCCCTGCAGGTTGAAGTAATGGCTTCCACAAATGATCCGGTAGTCACCTTGATTTCCTGTTACCCCTACATGGTAGATACGCATCGTATGGTGATTACAGCGACTCTGCTCAACCAATAATCTCAAAAACGTGGTATAAATAGAGGCGCAAATTTTTATAAAAAAATTGATAAATCTGGTTGAGGAGAGACTCCTATGGCAAAAAAACAATACCGGAAAGTAAAAACAACTACTTCAAAAACTAACATGGCAGAAACTGTTATGAACAGCCCCAGAGCTCGTTTATCAAGCACTGATTTTAATCCTGATTACACGTATGTGAAGCAAGACCTGAAAAGAATTGGCATTCTGGCTGTCAGTTTCATCGGTGTTTTGCTTGTTTTAACCTTTTTCTTACGATAGATTAACCCTTCAATCCAATGAAACCTAAGCATTGTCTTCGATACAATGCTTTTTTTATTTAATCACTTGAAATTTGGTTGAAGTATGATATACTGGACTAAAGTCCAATATACAGTACTTCACTATGAAAAAAGAACCCCTATCCTCCACCATTGAAAGAACTTTGTCTCTCCTGGAAACTTTCATCCAACATCCAGAGGGACTAAGTCCTCAGGAAATTCTGGAGCAGACCAACATCTCTCGCAGTACGCTCTTTACATTACTCAAAGAGTTAAAAGAAATCGGCTACCTTGATCAATCGGAAACGCGTGGACGCTATGTTGCCGGTCCGCGCCTGTTAGCGTGGTCCGGTTCAAATTCACCATCTTACCAAACCCTCATCAATGTTTTTCAACAGGAAATACACAATAAAAAAATTTCCGAAACACTTGCAATGGCAGTTCCAGGGCCACAAGGTATCTTGTTATTGGATCAAAAAGAACCTGATCAAATCATCCGGGCTGTCTATTCGGTCGGCGAACCACTTGCAAATAACTCGGCTGCCCATGCTATTCTTACCGCACCTTACCAGGAACAGGTAATCCAATGTGGTTATAGCCTGGGGGACCATCAGGATTTTCTTGAAATTGCGCTTCCCATCTGTGCTGATGGCATCAAACCTATCGCCGGATTATTGTTCGCAGTGCCAAAATATCGCTGGTCAAAAGAAAATTTGCTACATGATTGGCTCACAGAATTAAGGGCAATGGCTGCGCGCATGTCATACAGGCTAGGAGCTTTACAATACAGTCCTTATCATCAGGAACAAAACGATTCCTTCCAACCTACAACCAGCATGAATGATTCTCAAATAACACAATTCTTGCTGGGTCCCTGGACAGCCCGTCTGGCTTGCATTCGACCGGACGGTCATCCGCATGTTATCCCTGTCTGGCAGGAGTGGGATGGGAAAAATTTCAGTATTCTCGCCTGGCACGGCAGCCAATGGGTCGAATATATTCGCAGAAATCCTCAGGTTTCCCTGACAGTGGATGAGCCCTGGGCTCCTTATCGACGCATCACGATGCGTGGTGTTGCCAAAGAAGCCTTTAATATGGATATGGGTGCCCGAACAACCTTGCTGAGTAAATTATCCAAACGATATCTGGGACAGGATACGCCGCAACGTTTCATCAACCAGGTGGAAACCGTTTTTACAATCAATCCAGACACGCTGCGGGGGTGGATGGGGTTAGCAGCAGAAAAGAATTAAGATGCAGATTTCAATACAGTCACTCTCCCATCAATACTTCAACGGCAAAACCACCCATGCGCTGGAAGATATTCATTTGGATATAGGGAAAAAACAGTTTGTCGCTTTAATCGGCCCCAGTGGTTGTGGAAAATCGACCCTGATACGATTAATCGCTCATCTGATTACCCCTTCTCAGGGAGAAATCAGTATAGGAAATGTCGATCCAAAACAAGCTATCGTAAACGGTCAGATTGCCTGGATGGCACAGAGCCCGGCTTTGTTGCCGTGGCTAACCGTGGAAGGGAATCTACGCCTGGCGGAGCGATTTCAAAAAGGGAAAGGCAAACCAACATTAAGTGTTGAGCAAGTGCTGGAACGGGTCGGGCTGGCAGACGCAGCCGAACAGCATCCTTATGCGCTTTCGGGGGGTATGCAGCAAAGATTGGCATTGGCACGATTATTACTGCAGGATGCTCCAATCTGGCTGATGGATGAACCTTTCGCAGCTCTGGATGAATTAACTCGGGAACGCCTGACGGATGAATTATTCTCACTATGGAAAGATTTTTCTCCCACCGTTTTATGGATTACACACAACATCCATGAAGCCATTAAATTATCTGACCGAATCGTCGTTTTTTCCGAAAAACCAGGCACCATCGTGGCAGATATACCCAACACAATCCCTCATCCGCGTGTAGAAAGCAATCCGGATTTTCAGGAACTTTTAACCCGTTTACGCTATGTCCTCCACCAAGATGCGAACGGTCGTTGAGATACAATGCAGCTCCATAAATCCCATAAAACATTGCTGATCACGCTAAGTATTGTGCTGGTATTTTTTAGTGGCTGGGAATTAGGTGTTTTATTAACCGACACGCCCGTTTATCTTTTGCCAGCCCCATCCCGGATCATACAGACGCTCTTTTCCCATCCGGAAACCTTCACCCAGGCAACCGTCTTAACCCTGGGAGAAGCCCTGACCGGTCTGCTGATTGGCGTTCTGGCAGGAATCCTCCTGGCAACCATATTGACGCTCCTGCCCGGCATTGAAGATGGTGTCATGACCCTGGCAATCTTGATCAAATCCACCCCAATGGTAGCGATTGCACCGTTATTAACGTTATGGTTGGGTTTTGGCGTCCTACCTAAGATCATCATCACTGCTTTGATGAGCTTTTTTCCGGTATTGATCAATGTTCTGAGCGGAATGCAACGCGTGGACCCGGCACTGCACGATTTATTCAAGTCCTGGAATGCCAGCCGCTGGGAAATTTTCCGTTATTTGCGTGCTCCGTCTGCCATCCCTTATTTGTTTACCGCCTTAAAAATAACAGGCCCACTTTCTTTGATTGGGGCTGTTGTGGCAGAGTGGACAGGGGCCTCCGGTGGATTAGGGCGAACCATGTGGCTTGCGTACACGAATTTAAATTTACCATTTCTATTCGCTGCTATTTTTATTCTGGCTGCCTCCGGAATGCTGATCTACCGCATCACTACCTGGGCAGAAGCAAAAGCAGTATTCTGGCAACCAGCACAAACAAATTCTTAATTTCAGGAGATTCTATGTTTCACCGTTTATCAGCCCTGATGACTGTCCTCATCCTTTTTTTACTGTCCGCTTGCACCCCTTTGAGCCCGACAACCAGCCCCACATCTCTACCCGACTTGGATCACATGACCTTTATGGCAGGCTATAAACCACAGGCAAATTTGCCGTTTGTAGGCGTATACGTCGCTCAGGAAAAGGGCTTCTTTACTGAGAGAAATTTGGATGTTTCCATCGAGCATTCCCCGGGATCGGGACAACACTTGCAACTGGTTGCCCAGGGAAAAGTTCAGGTCACCACCCAGGATGCTGCAATTTTGATCAAACGCCGCTCAGATCCGGGCTTGCCATTGGTGTCTTTCGGTTTGATCGGTCAAAGTGGGCAACAGGCTTTTGCTTCCCTGAAAAGCAGCGGATTCACATCCCCCAAAGATTGGGAAAACCATATTGTTGGCTTTAAAGGCACACCCCCACCTGAGTTGTTCGCCTTAATCAAAGCTGCCGGGGCGGACATCAATAAAATCGAATTGGTGAACGTTGGCTTCGACCCCCGTATCCTGACCGAAGGAAAAGTGGATGTCTATCCGGTTTATAAATCCAATGAGCCTTTTATGATGCAACAATGGGGTTATGAGATTGATCTGTGGGATACAGAAGCCTATGGAATACCTTCCCTCGGATTGACATATGTGACCAGTGAAGAAACATTGGCGACCCAATCAGACGTGCTTAGTCGATTCCTGGATGCTGCCCTGGAAGGGATTTTATACGCCGAAAAAAATCCCGCTGAAGCAGTCGAATTTGTCTTGAAGTATGCTGGTCCAGAGACTGATCGAGAGCATATGCGCTTTATGTTGGATGCCGAGTTGAAAGATCTGCATAGTTCTATCACAGACGATAATACAATCGGATGGCATGATCTGGCGCAATGGCAGGCATTAGCTGATCTATTGGTTGAGTACGAGACCATGCAACCCATTGACATCAGCAAGGCTTTCACCAATGAGTTGCTGAAAAAATAAGTGTTGAGGGTATACTAAAATACACCTATACCATATAGAACAGCGAGAAAAAACCCATGACAGCTTTGCTTTACCAAAAAGATAGTTATTTACAGGAATTTAATGCCATTGTAGCAGCCATTGACCCTGAAACTCAGGCGATCTGCCTGGATCAGACTGCTTTTTATCCGGGTGGCGGCGGCCAGCCCCACGATACCGGCTCCATCAGCTGGGATGACGCGACCTTTGATGTTATCCGGGTTAAAAAAATTGGCAATCAGGTCTGGCATACATTTCATCCAGAGGTGACTCTCCCACAGCCGGGCACAAAGTTGAGTGCCAAAGTGAATTGGGAACGCCGCTACCAACTGATGCGCACACATTCCGCCATGCATGTCCTCTGTGGTGTTGTTTTTCGTGATTACGGCGCTCTGGTTACCGGCGGAAATATGGACCCCCTGGAAGGACGCATGGATTTCGAATTTGAGACACTCACCAAAGACCTGGTCAAAGTGATTGAAGATACGGTTAACACAGAAATTCAAACAGATCATCCCATCCGCGTGCAGATCCTGCCCCGGGAAGAAGCTTTTCAGATCCCCGATTTGATCCGCACAAAAATCAACCTATTACCGGAAGGTATTAACGAAATTCGTACCATAGAGATTCTCGGGCTTGACCTGCAGGCAGATGGAGGTACACACGTGCATTCCACCGCAGAAATCGGGAAAGCTCAGATTGTGGATTACAAATCCAAAGGCAAAATCAACAAGCGCATTTATCTGAAGTTAGCCTCCTGAGGAAAATTTTCCATGCGATTATCACAGTTTTTCAACCAAACGCTCCGAGAACCTCCTATTGCAACCAACCTGCCTGGAAATCAGTTTTTACAACGGGCTGGTTATATTCGACAGGCTGGGACAAATCTTTTCAATTTAAATCCATTAGGGTATCGCAGCCTGCAGAAAATGATCAATATTGTCCGACAGGAGCTTGCTTGCCTGGATGGGCAGGAAATCATTCTTCCTGCTTTGATGACCGGTGATGTGTTGATAAAAAACGCTGGGCTATCAGTTTTGGGTATGGAAATACTGGATGTTTCAGAAGCATCCTTTCCACATTTATATGCTGCCAGTTCTTCCCTGTTTCATTTACCAGACTTGATCCAACACACGATTCGGTCACACCGCCAATTGCCCCGAACCCTGTATCAAATTCAGACCAAATCGCTGCCTGCCAGACAGAGCCGGGCTGGGTTAATGTCTGCCAGAGCGGTGACCAGGTTGGAATTATTTTCATTGGATAAAGATCAGGCCGCTGCCACCCAACGAGATCAACAGTTGCTGGAAATGTTTCAGAACATATTAAGGCGCTGTACACTACCGGTTGCGATGGTCGCATTTCATTACCCATCACCCTACCCACAATCAGGGCTTGAATTCATTTTCCTTCACTCCCAGGGGGATACTTCCTTACTGCATTGCCCAGCCTGTGAATATTTGGCCAATCAAACTTCAGCAAAGGCACAAAAACAAATGGAAGCCTCGGAACCGCCAAAACCCCTGGAAAAGGTTCATACCCCGCACACAAAAACCATCGCTGATCTGGCTCAATTCCTGGATATTCCCGCATCACGAACTGCCAAAGCTGTTTTCATGACGGCAACATTCATTGAGAACGGTGAAAAGATTGAAAAAGTGGTCATGGCCATCCTGCGGGGAGATATGGAATTAAATGAGACCAAACTTGGGCGTGAGGTCTATGCCTTGTCTATGCGGCCATCCACGGATGCAGAAATTCGATCCATCGGTGCTGTTCCCGGATTCGCCTCTCCGGTGGGATTAAAGGATGCGCTGATCGTGGTGGATCATTTAATTCCCTTAACCAATAATTTAGTCGCCGGGGCGAATGAGGTGGATTATCACTTCAGGAACGTCAACTACGGTCGTGATTTCAAAACACAACGAGTAGCCGATATCACGATGGTGAATGCGGGTGATACCTGTCCAAGATGTCAACAACCACTAACCATGCAGACTGGGTTTCTATTGGGTAGGATTACGAATCCCAGCGCTTCTTTATCAACCAACACCGGCTGTCATTTTCAGGATGAAAACGGGGAACAAAAACCCATTCTGGTTGGGTCAGCATGGCTTGATCTGGAACGTGTCCTGGGAGGGGTGGCAGAATCAAGGAACGATCCGTATGGTTTAATACTGCCGGTCACACTCAGCCCTTACCAGGTTCATCTGGTGGTGCTGCCTTCGAAAAAATCCAATCAACCACTGGAAGTTGCAGAACGCCTGTATCAGGACCTTCAACGAGCGCGCATCGAAGTCTTATATGATGACCGCAATGAGAGTGCTGGCGTGAAGTTCAATGATGCCGATTTGTTGGGTATTCCTTTACGCATCACCATCGCTGAAAAGAGCTTATCCGCGGGGCAAATTGAATGCAAACTCCGCCATGAGCAAGTAAAAACTGCTGTTCCACTGGAGGATGCGCTCACCCACACCATGCACACACTCCTGCGTCTGGAGCGGGAGATCGCTCAATCACTCAAACAATAACCTACAATTAAAGTGACCTGGAGATTTTCCAGGTCAATTTATCTGATCGCTGATATTAGCTGATCTAAACTCGTTTAGGGGGCAAATAACACGTTTTCTACCAAGAATCGCTCTACGCGTTGGTAGTAGTCTAACAATGTCTCATTTTTGCGGAAACCATGCCCTTCCCCTTCATATAAGTGATAGATATAAGGCACACCCTGGTGCCGAAGTTTCTCTACAATCGCTTCAGATTGATTGGGTGGAACAACTTTATCTTCAGCCCCCTGAAAGACAGCCAGGGCATCACGGATCTTGTCAGCGTGATAAACCGGCGACCAGGCGTGATATTTCCCGGCGGCAGCCGGTAACTGCCCAATTAATGAAGCGGTATAATGCGCTTCGAACTTATGTGTATCCATATCCAGCATGAACAAATTCGAAACCCCATATCTACACACACCTGCTTTGAACACACCAGGATAGCGGATCAAACTATTCAGCACGGTGTAACCACCGGCACTGCCGCCTAGTATGATGAGCTGCTTTTCATTCGCAAGGCCCTGCTCAACCAGAGCTCTGGCGCCTCCCACAGCATCTTCAACATCCACCTCCCCCCAGCGCCCATTTAACATTTTTTTGTAGGAATGACCATACCCGGTGCTGCCCCGATAGTTGACATCCAGCCAGCCATACCCCCGCGATGTGAAGTATGCAGTCCCCGCGTTAAAACCAGCCGTCACCTGCGAGGTTGGACCCCCATGTATGTAAACAAATGCTGGCGGCAAGCCTTCTGCCGTAAAATTAGGGTTAGCCGGTGGATAATAGATGCCATGAATCGTGACCCCTTCCGGCGATTTCCATTCAATGGCTTGTGGTGAGGATAGATACCCAAAAGGGATATTTTCGGCTGAGCTTCTGGCTGCCACACGCCATGCTTCGCCATCCCCCACAATGATGCGAGCAGGTATACTGGAGCAAGTAGCAATTAAAGCAATTTCTCCTTTGGATGAAACGGTAATCTGGCTTAACCAGGTATAAGGCTTTGTATCAATTTGCCTGATTTCCTGCGTTAAAATGTTTAACTGCCAGAGACTATTGGAGCCAGATTGATTTTGGAGGATGAATAATGATTGGCTATCAGCATTCCAGGCATAGGTTCTCACCCCCTGAATCCAGGCTGGTTCCATTAAGTGCAAATCCAGGGGTTGGTACACAATCTGCTTTTCCATCGTGCTCAAATTTAGCAAAACCAACGCATCCCATTCGCCAATGCTGGTAAGATAGCTAAGCCATTGTCCATCCGGAGAGAACTCCGGTTGAAAAATTACAGTTTCCTCATCCCCAGCCACCGTCTGGATCATGTTGATGGTTGGTAGTTCATCAGTTTGCAACGAAGCAAGCTTCAACGTTGTTCCATCCCAGGGCATGTTGGGATGATTCCATTCCACCCAGGCGATCATTTTCCCATCGGGATGCCAGACAGGCTGCATATAAAAATCAGCACCCTGAATCAGTTTTTGGGGCCAATGCACACCTGAGATATCCACCACCCCCAATGCATCATGGCTGCCATCCGAGAAAACATACAGCACATGTCTTCCATCCGGGGAAATCTGTGAGGCGGCTACAGACCCATACGCCGGCGTGATGGGCTGTGCTTTTTGCGGTGTCAATTCTCTGCGATACAAGCGTCCGTCCTTTCCGGCAAAAATCACCAGATTATTGCGCACGCTGAATTCTCCACCCCCATATCCGACACCCCCGCGGCAACTGATTTCTCCATTGAGGTCAAAACTCGCTTCGCCCTGTTGTCTGGCGACCAGCATGCCGGTATCCGACCTGCCTTCCAGCCAGACTAAAAATTCTCCTTGAGAATCCCACTGAACCTCATTCAATCGGATGCCTTGCGAAACACTTAATGCAGTAATCGGGCTATCCCAGAGCCCAAATGGTTTTAATTGTTTGTTCGTCATTTGCTTGCCTTCCCTCAGCCGATATGATCGCCAAATAGTTCAACGATTTTGCCTAATGGCTTGAAGCCTGTAAATCGCTCGATTTCATTCCCATCCTTGATTAATATTGTGGTCGGGACGCTCATGACTGAATATTGCATGGCGATATCTGAATCCTGGTCCACATTGATATGCGCCAATAAGAACTTATCCTGCCAGATATCGTTTAATTTCTCTAATTCAGGCTCCAGTCTTTTGCAAGGTGCGCACCACACAGCTCCAAATTCAACTATCACGGGAATACTAGCTTGCAGCACCGTCGTCTCATAATTCTCCTGGGTAACTTCAATCATTTTGGGTTCCTTCCTCTAATCATTTATTTTTATCGAAAACCCACAGCACAAAATAGCTATTTCATTTTTCAGCAATGCTTTGTACAATAAAAGTATAGTCCAAGCTCTCTCTTTTGTCAGCTTCATTCTCGAGCGTGATCAGGAAAGTAGGTCTTATGAGTTTGTTTAGCATTCGAAATACACAAATAGAAGATCGGAATTGGATCCGCCGCTGGCTGGTTTTCCAATGGGGCGCAGAAATTGTCATCTCACATGATACTGTCTTTCATCCAGCAGAATTACCAGGTTTTATTGCCGTAACTGCGAGTTCTGATGAGCCATTAGGATTGATCACCTATCATTTTGATGAGGATGATTGTGAAATCGTTACCCTTGATTCTTTACGGGAAGGCATTGGTATTGGAAGTGAATTGATCAAAGCAGTGGAAAAACATGCGCGCAATGTGGGTTGTAAACGTCTGGTTCTGGTAACCACCAATGATAATATTTACTCACTGCGCTTCTACCAAAAAAGAGGTTTCAAAATTGTCAAAATCAACATTGGCGCAGCCGATCGTGCTCGTGAACGAAAACCTGAATTTCCAACCATTGGGTATTTCGGAATTCCCATTCATGATGAAATCGAAATGGAATATCGCTTAGATTAATTCAACCTGGTCGTCAGTCCCCAAGTAACCCTGGGGTATAATAGCTGCCATCCTGGTAAGGATAAAGATGACAATCATTGAAGCATTTCTCAATTAATTTAACCACTCCCGATCGCTAAGAACCTGCCATGTATTTTCTGAGTCAGGGAATCGTCTTTGGTTTATACGCTGCTTTTCTTCCCGGACCCATGCAGGCATTTTTACTTTCGCAGGTCATCCGTTCCGGATGGAAACGCACATTGCCACTAGCCCTGATCCCTTTGGGCTCTGATGGACCCATCATGATCTCCCTATTCTTCCTGCTGTCACAACTCCCGCTGTGGTTTACGCATGTTTTACGCATCGTCGGAGGGTTCTTTATTTTATATCTCGCCTGGGACGCCTACAAAACATCAAAAAAGCAACAGGATCCTGTTCTCACCGTAGCAGCGCCAAACAATCAACGCAGGACATTTCTCAAAGGTGTCACCATGAATTTGCTAAACCCAAATGTATATATTTTCTGGGCAACCATTGGTGTCCCCACCATTTTGACCGGATGGCAGATCTCGCCTTTGCATGGCATATCTTTTGCTCTGGGATTTTATGGCACCATGATCCCCGCCACCATGGCCTGGATCGCCATGTTTGGCACCGTAGGTCACCTCAAACCAAAAATTCGCATGATCATTGGCTGGATCATTGTTGTTTTGCTGGTCATCGTTGGCATTTCGATGATTGTGAATGGTGTGGTTAGTTTGTAGGGGGTTCTCCTCGAAAATGCCCTCGGAGTCCTTCGGAATGGGTGTTAGGGATTGGGGGTTAGGGATTGGGGGTGATTGGGAAATAGAGATACGCCATGAAGAGAAAGATCATAAGATATAGCGAAGTTCAAGCGCAAGAGAGAAGAAGAACTGGGAAGAATGAAAAGAAACAAAACAAGAAAGGAAAAAAGAGAGAAGTAGTGTTATCGCAATCTTTGGTGGACTGGTGGACCATTTCACCTTAAAAGAATTATTGCCTTCTCAGCCTGGAAGTGAAGAATGAGTGACATTTTTGAAGAAATTGTTGGGTTGGATAAGATCATCCACGAACCTGCTCGATTGGCGATATTGACCGCATTATCATCTTGTATTTCTGCTGATTTTACTTTTTTGCAACGTCTGACTGGGTTGACGCAAGGAAATCTTTCCGGTCACTTAATAAAACTGGAAGAAGCGAAATTAATCAAAATCAATAAAAAAATCGTTAAGAAACGCCCCAACACCACCATAAAATTGACGCCTTTAGGAAAATCATCGATTGAAAATCATTGGAAACAGCTTGAAGCCCTGCATGAAAAATCGAAAACCTGGCAAAATGACGACCTGTAAAATAACAACCATATCAAAAATAGGATATCCCTTGCAGGCTCCTCTTACTTCAGGCATAATCTAAGTATGCTTTATCCTTTCCCCCGTTCAATCTCTCTGCGCAATGGCGAGCTGCAATTTCCGGTGTTTATGCCCGATGCCACTTTTGGCGTGGTCAGGTCGGTCGATAGTGCTGATCTGGAAGGAGCCAAAATTCAGGCGGTGGTGATGAATGCCTTTCACCTGATGCAAAAACCCGGTACCAGTACCATTCAATCGCTGGGGGGATTGCACGCGATGAGTGGCTGGCAACGCCCGATCATCACCGATTCTGGTGGCTTCCAGGCGTATTCCCTGATCCGTCAAAACGCAAAATTCGGCAATATGACCCCGAAAGGGATCAATTTTCAACCGGAAGGCTCTAACCGAAAATTTCAACTGACGCCCGAGAAGAGCGTTCAATTGCAATTGGCGTACGGCGCAGACGTGGTGATCTGTCTGGATGATTGCACCCATGTGGATGCCTCCGTTGAAGAACAGGAACTCAGCGTCACCCGCACCATTTCCTGGGCTAAACGCTGCCGGGAAACCTTTGATAAGCTCATCGCACAAAAAAAGATGAATGACAATGAACGTCCACGCTTGTTTGGCGTCGTTCAGGGTGGCGGCATTAAGGATTTACGCACCCATTGCGCCGATGAACTATTGAAAATTGGTTTCGATGGCTATGGCTATGGTGGTTGGCCCCTGGATGGCGATGGCAACCTGCTCACGGAGATCCTCTCACATACCCGCCAGCTGGTCCCGGATCAATATCCCATGCATGCACTGGGGATTGGGCATCCCTATAACGTTTTAGCCTGCTACCCTTTAGGCTATGGGATATTCGATTGTGCCATGCCCACCCGCGATGCCCGGCACGGCCGTTTGTATCAATTTGCCAATCCGCCGGACGCCCCCAACGCCGGATTAACGGATAACTGGTTGAAATATCTGTACATTAACGACCAGGAGCACATTAAACATCCTGGTCCCTTATCAGATGGTTGTGATTGCCTGACCTGTAGCCGTTACTCACGTGGATATCTGCATCATTTATTTAAAATGAATGATAGCTTGTTCCTTCGGCTGGCAACCATCCATAATCTACGCTTCATGACGCAATTAACAGATCGGATTCAAAAAATTACCCATGGATGAAGAACTCGAGAAAATCATCAAACAGGTTCAGGAGAGCGCAAAGTATCGTTCCATACACTCTGACTTAATCGAAAATATTGCCAGGAATGAGCTGAAAAAAAATCGTTCCTGGAAGGTAACTGTAAAATCTATACGCAACAAATTACACCAGGTCGGTGGAGCTTATCAACCATTGGGAATCAATTATGATCAATTGAATTCTGAAATGAAAAGCCTCCCTCAGGATATTAATAATCCGGAAGTGAGAAGGTTTTTAATCCAGGCCATGGGTAAACATGCCTCTACCCGTGAACGCTTGTTAATTCTTGATCGATTTTATCAGGAGGTTCTCACCTCACTATCACCGCTGGAATCGATCCTGGATGTTGCCTGCGGGCTCAATCCCTTAGCATTGGGATGGATGCCAATCAGCGAGTCAGTTGAGATCAGTGTCTGTGATATTTACACGGATCAAATCGAATTTTTGAATGCCTATTTTGAGCACTTTAACATCAATGGCAAAGCATATTGTTGCGATCTCACCCAGCAAATGCCACAGCAACCAGCTCAGATTGGATATGTGTTAAAAACGATCCCCTGCCTGGAACAAATTGATAAGACAATTGGTGCCAGGATCCTGCAGGAGTTACCCAGCCAAAATTTATTGGTCAGCTTTCCAGCGCAGTCTTTGACCGGCAAACAAAAAGGCATGCGACAGTTTTACAGCGATCATTTTCAATATTTACTGCACAACACCGGTTGGGACGTGACCACATTTTCTTTTCCGAATGAACAGGCATTTTTGATTAAAAAATGAGCTACCTGAAGCTATCCGACGTTGAAATCAGTGAGTTTGCCCGGAACGTCTTAGACTCTCCGAAATATCGCTCCATCGATATTCCGCAGGACTTAATTGAGTCGCTTTATCTTCAGGAAGCTCCTCACCACAAACGTCTTCCCGTTTTGCACAAAGCCGTGCGCAAGAAGCTGCATAATATCGTCGCAACCTATCTGGGCGATAGCGATTATGATCAGGCAACCCGGGAACTGACGGAAGCCTTTAAACAGGATCAGCAGGCCATCGATTCCGTTTGTCTCCAAATCCTCAGGAACCATGTTTCCACGCAGGAGCGTATTCCCTCCCTGAATATTTTTTATCATGAAATCTTCTCCAGGGTTGGAAAACCACAAGCGATCCTTGATCTGGCCTGTGGTTATCATCCATTCGGGTTACCCTGGATGAATCTTGGCCTAAACTGCCAGTATTACGCCTTCGATATCATCAAAGCCCGGGTGAATTTTATCAACACGTTTTTTGGTTTATTAAAGCGACCACTATTGGCTTTTCAACAGGATATTTTGATCAATCCGCCCCAAATAGAAGCGGATGTTGCTTTTTTCTTCAAAGAAGCGCATCGTTTTGAGCAGCGCCAACGGGGCTGTAACCGCAATTTCTGGCAGGCATTGAAAGTCAAACATCTTTTGGTCTCGTTACCAGCCACCAGCATGACCATGCGCCACGATAAAACCGATCAACATCGCAGATTGGTGTATGAAACCATCCAAGACCTGAATTGGCTGGTTGAAGAATTTCAAGTTGAAAATGAACTGATTTTCTGGATAAAAAAATAGCAATCACGCGTAAAACTGTTACAATCATTTCATCATGGCAAGACGAAAGCAAAAAATACCGGACCATCCACAGGATCCTCAAGCAGATATGCTCGCGCGCTTCATTCCATTGTTAAGTCCGGAGGATGTTCAGGCTTTAATGAATGAGTTGGAGCAGCCTTTATACCCATCGTTGCGGGTCAATCCTCTAAAGGTTGACAACCTCGATATTGTAAAACGATGGGCGCAACACTATCAATGGCAGTTAAAACCTGTCCCTTTTTGTGAAACAGGTTTCTGGGTAACTGCTGCCCCCGCAGCGATCAGTAAAACCATCGAGCACAGCCTGGGGCATTATTATATTCAGGATGCCGCTTCGATGTTACCCGTAGAATTATTCGATTTCAGCAACAGCAAACATCCACTCATCCTGGATATGGCGGCCTCACCCGGCGGCAAGACCACCCATCTGGTCAGCCGTACCCAGGATCAGGCTTTGATCCTGGCCAATGATTCCAGTCGCGATCGGCTGACCGCCCTGCGCATCGTGCTCCAAAATTGGGGTAGCAGCCATGTCGCCGTGACCAATTATCCCGGAGAATATTTTGGTGCCTGGTTTCCGGAGACTTTTGATGCCATCTTACTGGATGCACCCTGCTCCATGCAGGGGCTGCGGGAAAGCGATGCACACGCCATCAAACCGATCACACAGAAAGAAATCAACAACCTGGCCCGGCGTCAAGGCAAGTTACTGGAAAGTGCTTTGCGTGCATTGAAAATCGGCGGACAGGTCGTCTATTCTACCTGCACACTGACCCTGGAAGAAAATGAAATGCTGTTGGATGAGATCCTCAATCAATATCAGCACCAAATTGCTATCGACCCGATTGAGGATCGTCTCAAAAAACCAGCCCCTGCTCTGGACCATTACAATCAATTTCCCTTTCATCCGCAGGTCAGCAACGCTGCCCGTATCTGGCCATTTCGTTTTGGTACTGCCGGGTTTTTTGCAGCTCGCATCACGAAAATTAATGAAATCGAGTTCAAAATCAAACAGCCACCCTCCAGGCCGCTATCCTCCACCAACTGGTATGCGCTACCCGATAAACAACTTAGGGTTCTGGTTCAGACAATCAATGATCTGTATGGAATCGATCTGAAAACCTTGCTCGAGAAACACGCTTGGCAAATCTGGCAATATAAAAACAACCTGCATTGTTTTCCAAATCAATTTTTAGAGCACTTTCCTGATTTCCCGGTGCAATCGTTGGGTTTGCCTCTGGCAGAAATTGTGGAACAGGGAACCCAACTATCCCACGAATTTGTAACCCGCTTTGGCAGATTGGCAAATGCCAATATGTACACATTGGAAGGGGATCAATTATCCTCCTGGATGCGTGGCGAAGACCTGCCAAACCCAACCGGAAAAGAGGGGAATATCATGATCATACAAGACCAGGAGGGACGTTTTCTTGGACGTGGCAAACCAGGTGGCACCAGAATAAGAAACTTAATGCCCAAACGCGTATTGATTCAGGATCTAAGTTAAAACAGACAGGTTAAATATCTCCACTCTGATACAGGATGATGCCACAGGCCACGATGGCAGCCGTCTCCATGCGTAGAATGCGCTTGCCCAGACTGAACGGAATCCAACCGCAAACTTGCGCAGCTTCCACTTCTTGCTCACTGAAACCCCCTTCTGGTCCAATCATGAGCGTGATATCCGTAAATTTTTGGTTTGATAAAACATCCACCAGGCGATTATTTTGTTCATTTTCCCAGGCGATGATTTTCATAGGAGCTGGATCCAGAAAGGTTGCCTGTATGGGCTTTGGGCTATTCAAAATTGGAATTATTCCCCGACGGCTTTGTTCGGATGCTTCCTTCAGGATGCGTTGCCAGCGATCTTTCTTTTTAAGAAAATCTGAAGCAGAAATCTGAATGGATCGCTCACAAAGAATGGGAGTAATTTGATCTACCCCAACTTCACAACATTTCTGCAGAATCCATTCGAATTTTTCACGCTGGGTCAATGCCACCATCAAATGGATTTTTGTGATCGCTTCGTTCTCGATTTTCCAACTGTTGACAATTTCCCCGATGCATTGATCAGCAGCCAGTTCAACCAGGCGCACTTCATATTGCAGCCCGCGATTGTCCAGCACCATCACTGTAGCATTCATTTTCAAGCGCAATACTCTGACCATCTGATGGGAAACATCCGCTGGAAACAGAATTTTCGGTTCCTGTATATTTTTTGGGTCAATAAAAAAATGATTCATACAACCTAGTGTTTTAATATCTCCTTCCTTGTTATTATATAACCATCTAAAATCATTGACTCAATTCTTACCAGTACCTGTTCGGTTTTTAGAAAGAGCAGTAGAATTTGCGGCTGTTTGAAATTATAATGATGATGTGTAGGTCAAAAAAAAGGAAACAATTTGAACCAGGAACCTGAAAAAATACGCGTATATCATTTCTATGATTTGATCATGGTTCTTTTTGTGACCGTGTTAGTGCTAAGCAATATCGCGTCCTCGGCAAAAATTGTCGATTGGGGTGTCAGCCTGTTTGGGATCCCCCTGGCATTCGATGCCGGCACCATCCTTTTCCCGATCAGTTATATTTTTGGAGATGTTTTAACCGAAGTGTATGGTTTCCGTCGCTCCCGGCGTGTGATCTGGGTCGGTTTTGCTGCCCTGGCATTCAGTTCAGTGGTGCTGGCGATTGTAAGATTCCTCCCAGGGGAAGCTGCCTGGCAGGAGTATGCCGGTCAGGGTGCTTATGATGCCATTCTGGGTGGTATGAGCACCGGTGGCATTGTGATCGCCAGTTTATTGGCCTACCTGATCGGTGAATTCAGCAATTCAGTGACCCTTGCAAAAATAAAAGTAAAAACGGCTGGCCGCTTCCTGTGGCTCAGAACCATTGGTTCAACGTTAATCGGTCAGGGTTTTGATACCTTGATTTTCGTCACGGTTGCGACGCTTTTAGGCGTTTTTCCCTGGGTGATCTGGGGCAGCCTGGTACTCACCAATTACATCTTTAAGGTCGGTATCGAAGTGCTCATGACCCCGGCAACCTATCTGGTCATCTCAAAGCTCAAGCAGGCTGAGCGGGAAGATTATTATGATCACAACACACGCTTCAAATTCTTTGCGATGAAATAAAGCTTAATCTTCGCTCGCTGCGTCTATTTTTCCACCTACCAAAACGCAATATTCACCCAGTATGGATTCATTTGCAAAGCGTTCCACCAATTCCATTAGCGAACCACGATACATCGTCTCAAACTTCTTCGTCAGGTCATTGGCGATGGCAGCCGGGCGATCTCCGAAAACTTCCAGTGCATCCTGTAAAAATGCTTTTAATCGGTAAGGGCTTTCATAAAAAATCAGGGTATGCGGAGATTGCACATCGATCGCCAACCAGCGTTTGCGTGGACCGGCTTTGCGAGGTGGGAACCCGCGAAACGTGAAACTATGCACTGGCAATCCTGAAAGAACCAAAGCTGTGATTAATGCTGTCGGGCCCGGAATGGCAGTCATTTCAATTTCTTCAGCCAGTGATGCGCGCACCAATGTAAAGCCTGGATCGCTAACCGAGGGCGTTCCGGCGTCTGTAACCAATGCAATATTTGATCCGGCGTTCAATAATCCCATTAATTTGGGTAAGGTCCGTTTTTCATTGTCTTCACGAAAAGATATTTGCGGTTTATGGATATCAAAATGCTTCAACAAAACACCCGTCTTGCGGGTGTCTTCACTGATCACATAATCCACCGAACGTAAAGTTTCAATGGCTCGTAAAGACATATCACCTAAATTTCCTATGGGGGTGGAGACTATATAAAGCATAATTTCAGGGAAGCGTAAGGTGGTGGGTCATTTTTTTCGGTAATCTTGTGGAATCCAAACGTGGTTGATTTCCCCGACTGTCTCGGAATTTAACTCGGTCCATTTTTCAATAAACAAATAGATTTTCGCGATGGAACCGGTGGGTAAAGAGGCTATTTTATCCCCCAAAGTCATCACCAATCCTTCAAGGCCAGGGTTATGACCAACGACCAATAAAGTTTCAACGCTTGCAGGTAGTGCTGCAATTTTTTGAATGTATGTTTCAGGTTCTGCCATATAAAGGTCCTCGATCAATTCAAGCTCTCCTTTATAATTAAGCTTCTCGGCCATTAATGCAGCAGTATCTTTTGCCCGAACAGCGCTGGAAGAAAGAATCAAATCAGGAATCAAAGCTTTTTTCTTAAGAATTTTTGCCATGTTCACTATATCTTTACGCCCTTTCTTTTTTAAAGGGCGATCATGATCTGGTAATTCTTTTTCTTTCCAACTGGATTTAGCGTGTCGCATGATTAACAATGTTTTCATAGTTTTCCTCTTTTTAGGCGTTAGGATTGATAACCAAAAAGTCAAAATTAGTATATCACGAATCAAAATCTCACTGGGGTTTTCTAACAATTCATTAAGTAAACTTCGATAATTATTTAGTTTCTTTTTAGTATATTAAATATATTTCAATAATTGTTCAATAATATTAATATTTAGTGTTGACAAATTGATATTTTATGATAATATTTATTTATAAATAGAAATAAACGATAAAGATTATTTACTATTCTTTTTTTAAGGCTAAGAAAACAAGCCCAGGAGGTTCAATGAACAAATTACACACCCAATGCCCCATGTGCCAATCAGATCTTGAAGTGACCGGTTTATATTGCTCACATTGTGATACCAGCATCCAGGGACATTTTGCTCCAACCGCCAACCCATTTAATGTACTCAACGAGGAACAAATGCATTTTTTAATGACATTTATTCGTTGTGAAGGCCGTTTTAACCGCATGGAAGAAGAGCTTAATCTTTCGTATCCAACATTACGCAATCGGCTGCAAGATATTTTACGATTATTAGGTTTTGAACCCAAGGCGGATGAACCCGTGAAGTTCACTTCCGAAGATCGAATGCGAATTCTGGATGCATTAGCCAGTGGTGAAATCAGCCCGGAAGAAGCACAAGCCCAATTAGCCGGTAAGAAAACCGAAGAATAAGGAGTAAAGCCCATGACAACACAAGAAGAAAGAATCAAAATACTATCCATGCTGCAGGAAGGTGTGATTGACGCAGAACAAGCTGCTAAATTGTTAGAAGCTTTAGGTTCAATTGGCAATGAAACCAAATCTGTCCCCACAAGCCCCTCGACGCCTGGTTTCGATCGAGGAGGAGGTTACCGACCGGGAAAATTTTTTCGTGTTCGCGTAACAGATACCGATACTGGCAAAACTCGGGTCAATGTGCGTTTACCGATTGGTTTGGTTGGCGCAGGTATAAAAATGGGCATGAAATTCAGCCCTGAGATTGATGGCTTTGACCCCAGAACCATAACTGATTTTTTAGAAAGTGGAGAAATTGGGCAAATTGTGGATGTATTTGATGAG
This sequence comes from uncultured Anaerolineaceae bacterium, assembly GCA_942491385.1. Lineage (GTDB taxonomy): Bacteria > Chloroflexota > Anaerolineae > Anaerolineales > Anaerolineaceae > UBA6170. The sequence continues at coordinate 437,401 of CALOAF010000002.1, forward strand.
GAAGATGGTGAACATGTAGAGGTTTTCATCGAATAAAAACCTGCCTTGTGACAATCGTCCCTTGATAATTCACTCATCCAACAGGAGATTCGTCATCTCCTGTTTTTATTTTGCAACCATTCCCTTTTTTAAATCGCGGAAACGGATTAAACGATCATTCTCCTGGTCTATCAGGTCTAATCCGACAGATTTAAAACCTTCCCAAAAAGAAATCTTCTTAATATTGGTTTGAAACACTTTCCCATTTTTATAACAAGCTTCCAGATGATAATTTGGAACTTTCGGGCTGAGATGATGAATATGATGAAATCCGATATTTCCACTGAACCATTGCATCCACTTCGGCAATTCATAATACGAAGCACCTTTTAATGCTGATGCGACATAATCCCATTCAGAACTGGTTGCCCAATAAACCCCATCAAACTGGTGCTGCAGGAAAAACAACCAGATGCCCATCAATCCTGCCATCCAAATCGTCGGCAATTGAATGATTAAAAATCCCTTCCATCCAATCAGTGTGACCATAACAAGAATGGCCGCTAATAAAGCGAGATTATGATAAACCTGAAATAATGTTTCTTTCTTTCCCAGATTGGGGCGGGCAATGCGATGACTGATCAGGAACATATAGATTGGGCCAAGCAAAAACATCACCAATGGATGTCGGAACAATCTGTAGCCAAATTTTACAAACGCAGATTTTGATTGGTATTCGTCAACCGTCAGCGTCATCACATCACCAATGCCACGTTTATCCAAATTTCCACTGGATGCGTGGTGAATGGCATGCGAACGCCACCATTGCTCGCTGGGGGTAAAAACCAAAATTCCCAGAAAGAAGCCTACGATCTGATTCGCTTTTTTTGATGGAAAAAGACTATTATGTCCACAATCATGGAAGAGGATAAAAATCCGCACCAGAAATAAGGCAGCAATGATAGTCAATCCCAAAGTTATCCAATACGTATATTGCAAACTCCAGATCATTAACCCCCACAAAATTAAATAGGGGATGACTGAATTTAGAATCTGAATGATGGCTCTTTTTGTGCTCGCCTTGGCATAAGGAGCCAAAAAGGGTTTAATTGTCTTCATATCAGGGTAAGTCACCTGTGTTTTTTCCATACGAACCTCCAGAATTATTGCACTATAAATGTAACCGTTATTTCACAGTGCTTCATCCATCCAGAGTCATACTTTTTAGCATGATTTTTCCCGCTATTTTCATTACCATTAATCATCTGGGTATAAAAAAATTTTGAGAACACCACAGTAAAAAACCCGAACAAGAAGGGTTATGACCTGATGTATTGGGGTAACCATAAAATAGTCGCGAATGGTAACTTTTGCATTTAAAACACTATCAACCCAATGGCGATTACTATGTACTCAAACTCAAAATTCAAACACATATTTTGGATTACAATTATAATTATTTTACACATCACATTCTCAAATTCGTACTATTAGACCAATTTAATGTCAGCAGCAAGCATGGATGGTGCTGACATAAAAGGAGAAATTATGCAAATCGTAACTGATAGTGGCACCGATTTGTGGCTTTCAAAAGAACAAGCTGCTGATCTGGCTGTCCACATAGTCCCGCTGATCGTCACCCTGGACGGAAAATCGTATCAGGAAGGCATCGATATCGAACCGGGCGATTTTTATCGATTATTGGAAGCTAGCAGCAATTTGCCGGTTACTTCCCAGCCTTCCGCAGGCGCATTTGCCGAGACCTATCGGCAATTGTCCGTTACGGATCCTGATATTTTATCCATCCACATATCATCCGGGTTAAGCGGTACCTATCAATCCGCCCTGGCTGGCGCTGAAATGGTACCGGAAGCCCGGGTCACCCACGTGGATACAAAAACGTTATCCGCAGCCGCCGGATGGCAGGTTGAAGCAGCCGCCCGCGCTGCCAAAGCAGGTTGGTCGAAAGAGAAAATCCTGGCCCTGCTGCAACGGATCAGTCAAGCCAGTGAGAGTATGTACACCCTGGATGAATTGAAATATCTGATTCATGGGGGACGCATCAGTCATATGAAAGGCCTGATCGCTTCATTTTTGAACCTCAAACCGCTCATAGGGGTAGAGAAAGTCAATGGCACCTATATTCAGCTTGGTCAATCCCGCACGTTCCGGCGAGCGTTGGAAGGTTTGGTGAAAAAAATCGGCAAATTTCACGCTCCGGGCAGTGAACTTCGTGTCCAGGTATTGCATTCTTTCAACCCGGAAGGTGGTGCTATGTTACGCGAGCTGGTTGACCAGCAGTTTAAGTGTACCTGGCTGCCCATGGGTCCTATGTCCCTGGTGTTAGGCGCGCATACCGGTCCCAGCATGGTAGGAGTTGCCTTTGCTTCGCTGGAAACCTTTGCAGATATGCCATAACAAAGAATAAAATAATTGGATTAAAATCAAAATTATTTTTCTTTAGACCTTAAAACCATTTAACAACTGCCAGGGCTGCAAATGCGATAAAGACGATCAGTGCCCCCAGGAAAATTTGCCATTTCTCTTGTTGATCCACCAACCGGAAGCCCTGCAAATCAGCCTGCATGTCCCACAATGGGCCAGCCGTCCAGGCAAAAACCAACCCACCGATCAAACCACCCAGATGCCCCCAGTTATCGATCATTGGACTCATCCCCAGAACCAGATTGATGCCCAGGATAAAAACAATATTCGAAAGGATTGATCGTGCACGATTTCCAAAAAAGCGTCGGTTGCGATATATGAAAACCCCTTGTGCGGATAACATACCGAAGATGGCTGTCGAAGCGCCTAAAGAGGGATTGGGGGTTAAAACGAAAGAAACCACATTCCCTGCAAATCCACCCAATAAATACAGTAACAAGAATCTGCCATGTCCATATTGATATTCCAGATTTCTCCCAAAGATAAACAGTGCATACATATTAAAAGCAATATGGGCAATGCTGCCATGTACCAAAATCGGGGTAATTAAGCGCCATAGTTGGCCGGAGAGAATAAGTTGATTGTATTTAGCCAGGTATACAGCCGGCAGGTCAATGCCCATTGTGTTTTCGGTTAACAACTGAGCCAGAAATACAGCCACCGTTACCCCCAAAATAATATAGGTGACCAGCGGCTTGGAAGCCGGGTTATCGACCTGCACCCGCACACCTTGTGGGGGTGGTGATGTAGTGGAAGAATTCTCCGGTGGTTGTTCGTATTGCATCAATTTCATAAGGTTATCTTTCTAGGATTGGTGCGGTGGTGTTCAGCGTGGAGAATATCAACGATCGTCTCCACCGCCTCCTCTAATTGATTATGACGGTTCACCACCATGTAATCAAATATTTTTAGATATTCCAGTTCCCACTTGACTTTGTTCATCCGAATATTCATACTTTCTTCTGTCTCTGTTTTCCGGTTATTCAGCCGTTCATGCCATTCTCCCACACTGCTTGGTAACAGGAAAATCAACACTGCATCCGGGTTTAATTCTCTCAATTTCGCAGCGCCTTGAACATCCACGCGCAGAATGACATCCAGACCACTTTGCATGGCTTTGCGCACTTGTTCTTTCGGGATCCCTTTATAGTCATCATATACAATTGCATATTCTAACAAATCATTGGCAGCGATCATGGCTTCAAATTCTTCTTTACTATAGAAAAAGTAATCTACACCATGGGTTTCCTCTGGTCGCGGTGCACGCGTGGTAGCAGTGACAACAAAGTGTAAGGGAATATTTCGCTTTTTTAATGCCTGTAATGTTACATCTTTACCAACACCAGAAGGCCCTGAAAGCACAATCAGCAATGGTTCGGGCTTAAGTAAGTCAAATGATATACTGATGTTTTCGCTCATGGAACCTCATTTTCCCTAAATCATGAATTCCTGGTAATCGATAATTCAATGAAATATTGTTAAATCAATAGTAGACAAATTATAATGGATAAAAGCTGTTCATCAAACTTTTAAATTATGAATACCAAAAGTGATCAGTACCAGCAAGAACGTCGGAAAGGAAAGGATCTTTTTCATGCCACTTTATGAATATCGCTGTTTGGAATGTAAACGTCGTTTTGATGTTTTTATAACGTATGCAGAATATGGCAATAAATCTGTTACCTGTAAGCATTGTGGAAGCCAGCAAGTCACTCGTAAAATAGGCAGAATCAGAATCGCTAAATCTGAGGATAACCGCCTGGAAGATTTTTCTGATCCATCCAGTCTGGAAGGTCTGGAAGATGACCCCGTTGCGCTCGGTAAAATGATGCGCAAGATGTCAGGTGAAATGGGAGAAGATATGCCACCTGAATTTGACGAAGTGGTTGATCGTCTGGAAAAAGGCCAATCTCCAGAAGATATCGAACGGGATTTACCTGATCTGGCAAACGATCTTGATTCCGGTATGGGTGGTGGCATGGGTGCAGGTCTAGGTGCAGGCATGGATGATGATTTTTAGATGGTAAATTAATATTATTCTCACAAACCATCCTAATCCAACATTTTTTGTAAACGCTCGTAAGAAGTAACCCAGGCAATTCTTTTCACAAATTCTGCCAAGGAGTTACTCTGTGCCCGCAGGTTTCTGACCGCCTCTCCCACTGGATCTTCACCCGCTGCACCACCAGGTTGATCTGCGTACGCGCCATGAAAGGCAAAATAGGCCTGATTGAGACGCCGGATATTATAACCATTTTCAATAAACACTCGTCGGCGTTCTTCCATATAGGATTCCGCCTCTTCAATTTTTCCGTCAGCTAACATTGCATCCACATTCACTCGTATTTCACGCATTTCTGCACGAAAGTCGAATGCTGGTTGATCAGGTGTTGTTTCAGGTAGCTCTTCTGCGCTATTTTTTTCAACGATTGGAGCAGGAATTAATTCTGGGTAGAATTTTTCAATCACAGTACTTCCCAGTTCTTTGCCCGCAATGGACGCTGTGGTTTCATTGATGATTCGTAACTCCGGTGTTTGATTGTAAAGCATCCCTAAGGGCCTCAAGGTCAGGAAATTATGAATCCACTCATGCGCGACTGTTTCCAACAACCAGTTTAGATTACTGGTCTCCATCACCATGGTTGGATAAACCCCCACACCACCAATTTCCACCACCAGGGCAGAAACATTTAGTTTTTCTTCTACAGTCTTTTCCAAGACAACAATCTGATCCAGCGACAATTCTGGCAGCAAGGAGATATCCGCATCCTGTCTTATCATATCTCTTGGGGAAACTATTAAAGCATAGGGTAAGGTAGTTGTATGATACTGAACTGGTGGTAGCGGTTGTAGCAGAAATCCAAGTTTTCTATCTCCAATAACATCAGACACCTGTTGCTGCAATACAGCTTCATATAGGTATCCAACATGTTTTAACTCCTCCTTAACCTCCCATTGCCTGTTCAGATAGGGTCCTGCCTGATTTTGAGGATCAAGTATGTCAGGATCGGAATAAATTTGATTGATAACGTCACGTAATTGACGTTGTTCGCTGATTAACGAAAAGTAATGACTGGTGATGGCAGATTGCTGGTTATCATCTAAATATCGATGAGTCCCCAACGAAATTTGGGCGGCTTTTCTCCACCACGTCTCTAAAGTCCAGGAGACATAATCAAATTCAAGCCAGCGGGTTTCTTCGCGCACGATTTCACTAAGCTTTAAAGGAAGGAATGCCACTATTACTGATGATGAGAATCAGTATCAACCCCCAGAAAATATTCCTTCCAATTAATTTCATTTTTTTCCACATACTTTATACAATCATTATACAAATATATATCAGGCGATAACGCAAATGGTATGATTAATGCAACAATTTTAACATGAATTGTATGTGGTTTCACAACGTTATTAATAAATTTCTAACGTCAGAACCTTTAAATTTGGATTACAATAAGCCTTGGAAAAAATGATTCCTGAACCATTTGTATAATGAAATAAAATCAGGGGATCAAATCCAATTTTTAAACCTAAATTCAAAACAAATTTCGGTGATCATAGATGATGATCACAGGGATTTTTTACTGTACAGGAAGGGAAGTATGAAGAAAACGATCATTATCATTTTAATCCTGGCCATAATCGGAACTGGAATTTATTTCGGGGTACGATATGCACAGGATAATGCCGCACAAAACGTGGCATCCACTTTTCAAACCGTAACGGTTTCACGAGGTAGCCTGACAGCCATCGTTGGCGCAACCGGCACTGTGCGAGCGAATCAAACAGCTTTGGTCAGTTGGCAAACAACCGGACAGATAGATGCTATTAACTATGAATTAGGAGATACCGTAAAAGCTGATTCCATTCTGGCATCCCTTAAAAAGCTTTCTCTTTCACAATCTATCATATTGGCTGAAGCAGATCTGGTGACTGCCAAGCGCAACCTGAATACACTCCAAAATTCCGATGTTGCGCAAGCCCAGGCACAAGCAAATCTGGCCAATCTGACAGAAGCGCTGGATAACGCGGAAACTCGTAGGGAATCCAAAGAATATCAACGAGCATCACAAAACACAATCGATGAGGCTTATGCCAATTATATTGTTGCCAAAGATTTTGCCAAGGAATGGGAAAAACGTTATGATAACGTTGATCATCTTCCTGAGGATGATCCGATGCGGGCATCCGCTTTTGCTGAATGGGCAGCTGCTAAAGCCCAAATGAACAGAGCAGAAGCGAACTGGCGGTATGCACAAGGTTTACCCAGTGAATCTGAGAAAGAGATTGCTGATGGAAACCTGGTTTTAGCGCAAGCCCAATATGCAGACGCATTAAGAGAATGGGAACGGCTAAAAGACGGGCCCGATCCGGATGATATAGCGGCTGCTGAAGCCCGTATTGCTGCGATCGAAGCAACCATTGATATGATCAATTTACATACACCATTTGATGGCACAATCACTGAAATCCGTTCGAAAACTGGCGATCAAATTGCCCCCGGAGCTGTTTCATTTCGTATTGACGATTTATCACATTTACTGGTTGACGTTGAAATACCAGAAATTGATATCAATAGTCTGAAGGTTGGGATGCCAGCACGTATCAGTTTTGATGCTATCAATGATAAAGAATATGAGGGGATCATCACGCAAGTAGCCCAGGTGGCGAATATTACCGCTGGAATTGTAAACTTCACGGTTACATTAGAATTGACCAACGCCGATGAATTGGTCCGGCCAGGTATGACTGCAGCCGTGAATATTGTTGTGAGTGAGATTGAAGATGTATTGGTGATTCCTAACCGCGCGGTCCGTCTTTTAGATGGTCAACGCGTCGTTTACATTCTCAAGCCTGGAGAACTGATACCCAACCCAGTAAACATTACCATTGGATCAACATCCGACCTGCAAAGTGAAGTAATCGCAGGCAGTATCAAAGAAGGGGACGTGATCGTTCTCAATCCGCCCACTGAATTTATGCCTCAGGGTGGACCCTTTGGTGGCGGATTCTAGAGGTAAACATGAATGATTGGGTAATAGAAACCCATAACTTAAAAAAGATTTACAAAATGGGTGAAGTAGAAGTACGTGCATTAGATGGCGTCGATCTTAAAATCGAGCGTGGATCAATTGTTTCCATCATGGGACCATCCGGTTCTGGAAAATCAACTTTAATGAACCTGTTAGGTTGCCTGGACCGCCCCACTGAAGGAGAATATATTCTCGATGGTGTTCAGGTCTCTAAAATGGATGATGACCAACTTGCCGCAGCCCGTAATCACCTGGTTGGTTTCGTTTTTCAGAGTTTCAATCTGCTGTCTCGTCAATCCGCTCTTTCAAATGTGGAATTACCACTGCGATATGGCGGCATTACCAAAGATCGCAAACAAAAAGCAATCGATGCGCTCACATCAGTTGGACTGGGGGATCGCATCACACACAGACCGACCGAGCTCTCGGGTGGTCAACAACAACGTGTGGCAATCGCCCGTGCTCTCATCAACGATCCTGCCATCATCATGGCGGATGAACCCACCGGCAATCTGGATTCCAAATCGGGTAAGGAGATTATGGATCTGATCATCAGTCTTAATCAAACCCGCAAAACCACGATCATCATCGTCACACATGATGCGACCATTGCCAGTCAAACCCAACGAATCATCAATCTGATTGATGGTAAAGTGGTCAGTGAGGAGGTGCCTGCATGAATATCGGACAAGCAATCATTGAGGCACTTGAATCCTTAAACGCCAATAAAATGCGTTCTGGCTTAACTATTCTGGGAATTGTCATCGGCGTAGCAGCCGTAATTGCGATGTTGGCAGTTGGCAGTGGTGCCCAGAATACCATCACGGGATCCATCAGTGGTTTGGGTTCTAATTTGCTATTCGTCTTCCGTGGGGGGAATGATGATGTGCGTAACCCGAAGCCATTAACCCTTGGAGATGCAGATGCCATCTCAGATCCCTTCCAGGCTCCTTCGGTCGCCCAGGTAGCCCCATATATCAGTTCCAATTTATCAGTTACTTTTGCTGGAGAAAAAATCACTTCCAGCATCAATGGGGTCACACCTGAATATTTGGAGGTGAGGAATTACTCGATGCTGGAAGGGGAATTCATCAGTGAGGAGAATATTCTGGGCCGCGGTTCTGTAGCAGTCATTGGTGTGGAAGTAGCAGACAAATTATTTGGCCATAGAGATGGTTTAATCGGTGAGACCCTGCGTATTGAAGGACAACCTTTCCGCGTTATCGGTGTGTTAACCCCCCGTGGTGGTGGCGCATTTGGCAGCGAAGATAATATTGTCGTAATTCCTTTCTCAACTGCGCAATCCCGCTTGATCCGACGTTCAGGTGATCGGGTGGATTTCATCCTGGTTCAAGCGCAGAACGCTGATCTGGTGGATCAAGCCTCAGACGAAATATCGCAAGTCCTGCGTGGCCGACATCGTACTGACCTGGGTGCGGACGATTTTCAGATTTTCTCACAGCAGGATTTTGTCGCCACAGCTCAAAGCATTACTTCTGTCTTAACCATTTTCCTGGGGGGTATTGCTGCCATCTCATTACTGGTAGGTGGCATTGGTATCATGAACATCATGCTCGTGTCTGTGACCGAACGCACCCGCGAGATTGGCTTGCGGAAAGCCATTGGTGCCCGCAAACGTGATATTCTGATTCAATTCCTGACCGAATCATCCCTGTTGAGTATGTTTGGGGGCATCCTGGGAATTGGTCTGGGCTGGACAATCGCCTTTATTGTTGGATTAATCGCAGCCGCGAATAACACTGAATTGATCCCCGTGGTCGGTCTGGATGCGATCCTGCTGGCAACCATCTTCTCTACCGCAGTCGGTTTGTTCTTTGGGATTTATCCTGCCAATCGGGCAGCCAATCTACAACCTGTAGAAGCATTGCGTCACGAATAAATATTGAATTCAAAATCTAAAAAACCGGAGGTTTAGTGCCTCCGGTTTTTTTATTGGTTGCTGCTTTAATCGCCCAAAGAAATACCCAAACTTCGTGCGGTCAGTACTGTGTCGCCCAGAATATTTACTCGTTTTGGCGTTGCCAATGCTTCTAATAAAGGAATAGTTACAACTGTGTTCCCCTGCAAAGCTGACATACAACCTAATTCGCCTCTTCCCACTGCTCGTACAGCTTCGGCTGCCAGTCGGCTTGCCAGCCAGCGATCGAAGGGGGTGGGGCTACCACCTCTCTGCAAATGTCCTAAGACCGTGACACGTGTTTCTACATCACAAGCCCTGGCAATGAATTCTGCTACCTGATGACTGATTCCACCTAATCTCGCCTGATGGATGTTGTCACCTTCCCGCAAATAGACCTGTTCCTGCCCCTGAACGGACGCTCCCTCAGAAACTGCAAAAATACTAAAAAATGACCCACGACTGACACGTTTTTTGACCTTTTTACACAAAGTCTCATACCTGAAGGGAATCTCAGGAATCAAAATCACATCAGCTCCGCCGGCGATACCTGCATACAGGGTAATGAACCCGGCATCCCGACCCATCAATTCCAGTACCATCACACGGTGATGCGATTCGGCTGTGGTGTGCAATTTATCAATCGCTTCGGTGGCGGTAGCGACCGCTGTGTCAAAACCAAAGGAGAAATCAGTCCCGCCAATATCATTATCAATTGTTTTCGGCACGCCGACAACCGGCACACCAATTGCATGCAGTTCCTGGGCAATGTGTAAGGTACCATCACCACCGACCACCACCAGAGCATCCAATCCCAGGCTGTTGATGCGGTCGTATACCCTTTGGGAAGTGTCCTCATAGGACACACTGCCATCTGGATTAACCACCTTCAAAGCAAATGGATTCCCACGGTTGGCAGCCCCTAAAATCGTCCCACCTCTGGGGAGGATACCCCGCACACTTTTTGAATCCAATGGGAATACCCCACCCTCCTGAATGAACCCATCGAAGCCATTCTTTACCCCCAGCACCTCACAGTCGAAATCATTTTCAGCCGTCTTTACCACAGCGCGGATGACTGCATTCAATCCCGGGGCATCTCCACCACCTGTTAATATTGCCAATCGTTTCATGTTACCCTCCAAAAACCATAGTCTGATTATACAGGTTTTCCATTGGTCAATCCTTGATAAGAATTCAAAAAAATCTATTCGCTTTTACTCAATAAATGCTAGAATGAAAGAATGAAGTCAGTCATTTGGTGGATTCGTCGGGATATACGGCTGGAGGATAATCCGGCATTGCAGGCAGCTCTGGGCACTGGATTGCCTGTGATTCCACTTTTCATCCTGGATCCAAAAATCCTTCAAGACCCACCATCCAGACGCCAGATATTTCTTATGAATGCGCTTGGTCATCTGGATCAGGAATTAAATGTTCTTGGAAATAAATTGATCGTTCGCCAGGGAAGCCCCTCCCAGGTTTTACAAAACTTGTTTCAGGAAGTTGACATTGACGCCATCTTTGCGGAAGAAGATTACAGCCCGTATGCCAATGCACGCGACAGCGCCATCCAACGTTTTTTACCCCTCAAACTGATCCTGGGGCTGCTGATCCATCATCCGTTACACGTGCTGAAAGCTGATCGCACCCCTTACACCATCTTCACACCCTTCAGCAGAACCTGGAAATCTCTGCCAAAGATCATCCAACCTTATCCAGTTCCCGAGTCTCTTCCTTCTGGGGATCACCAGTTGAAAAGCCTGCCCATTCCTGAGGCAACTGCCTGGCCATATTTTCCGGCCAGCACAGCCGCCGCTCTCCAGCAACTGAATACGTTTATTCAGGGACCCATCTTCCAATACAGCCAGGGACGCAATATGCTCGCTCAGGCAGGCACTTCCAGTCTCTCCCCTTATCTGCGCTTCGGCTTGCTTTCTATCCGTATAGCTTACCAGGCTGCCTTGAAAGCCAGCGCCAGCACTGCATTGGCAGAAGAGAAAAAAGGTGTAGAAACCTGGATCAATGAATTAATCTGGAGGGAATTTTACACTGGCATTCTGTATCACTTCCCCAATGTGCTTAAAGAAGCTTTTTACCCACACCGGCGCAATATTCCCTGGCGCTTTGAACCAGACGAACTGAAAGCCTGGCAGCAAGGTTTTACCGGCTACCCGATCGTGGATGCCTGTATGCGGCAGTTGAACGAAACCGGTTGGATGCACAACCGCGGACGGATGATCGCAGCTTCCTTCCTCACCAAAGACCTCCTGCATAACTGGCAATCAGGGGAGCAATACTTCATGCAACAGCTTATTGATGGTGATCCGGCAGCCAATAATGGCGGCTGGCAATGGACAGCTGGGGTGGGAACCGATGCCGCCCCGTACTTCCGCATCTTCAACCCGCTTTTGCAATCCAAGAAATTTGATCCTCACGGGAATTTCATCCGGTTTTGGGTCACTGAATTGAAGAATGTACCCACAAAATATTTGCATGAACCCTGGACGATGCCGGAGGACCTGCAGCGACAATCCGGCTGTACCATCGGCAAACATTACCCCGCACCCATCGTTGATCATGCCATTGTCAAAGAGCGGGTCATGCTGGCATTTAAAACATCATCATAATACCGGTATGAATGGTTCCCCAGGGTTGTAGAGTTTATTACATACCCTGATTTCCCGGTAGGGTGCGTTCATAACGCACCAATTATTCCATATCATTATTTTCCAAAACACCGTCCGCATAAATCTCCCCCTTCGTAATCCATATAATCCTACATCACCTTTGGCAACATTGTATTTATGATACGTTCATAATCCACCCATTGATTCCCCAAGGTCGTCGGGGTGAGTTCTGAACCCACCCCGACATGTCTCGTCCTTGCCCCAGATTCGTGAATAATTCTTAGGGGATTTCCCAGGTATCAGTCGTATGGCACTTCGAACACTGTGCCCCCGGATGCTTCGCTGGCCTACTGTGACAGGAGCTGCAGTTCGTATATCCGGTGTGGTCAAAGGTTACTTCTGACCAGGATGTAGTGTTATGGCACAGCGTACACTCTCCCGGATAATGGTTGGTCGGGCTAGCATGACAGGTGCTGCAATTGGTGTATCCGCTATGGTTAAAGGTCACATCACCCCAGGATGTGGTCTTGTGGCACAGCGTACACTCACCCGGATAATGGTTAGTCGGGCTGGTATGACAGGTGCTGCAATTGGTGTAACCGGTATGGTTGAAGGTCACATCACCCCAGGATGTGGTCTTATGGCACAGCGTACACTCTCCTGGATAATGGTTGGTCGGGCTGGCATGACAGGTGCTGCAATTGGTGTAACCGGTATGGTTGAAGGTCACATCACCCCAGGATGTGGTCTTATGGCACAGCGTACACTCACCCGGATAATGGTTGGTCGGGCTGGCATGACAGGTGCTGCAATTGGTGTAACCGGTATGGTTGAAGGTCACATCACCCCAGGATGTGGTCTTATGGCAAAGTGTGCACTCTCCTGGATAATGACCAGAGGGAGTGGTGTGACAGGTTTTACAATCGGTATATCCTGTATGATTAAATGTTACATCACTCCAGGAGGTCGTTGAATGGCAACCAGAACATAATCCAACATAGTGATTGCTGGGTGTAACATGGCAATCCGTACACACGATCAACGTACTGTGATTTACGGAAATAATATTCCATGCATTCGTAAAATGGCAACTGGTACAGGTAGCCGGATAATGATCATCCGGGCTGGTATGGCAGGTGCTGCAATTACTCAATGTGTGGTTGAAGACAGCATTGCTCCAGGTGGTTGTGTTATGGCAGGTACTGCATTGCGCGGTAAAACCTTGTTCCTGATGATTTGCTGGTGGTTGATGACAGGATTGGCAATCTCCCTGGGGACCGTGATTCATTGTTACATCTCTCCAGGCACTGGTAGTGTGACACTGACTGCAGTCTCCCTGGAAATGAGTTGGCGATGGTTTATCATTTGCATGGCAGGCCAGGCAGGTAGCGAAACCAGCATGATTAATGGATACATCCTGCCAATCTAAAACATTCTGATGACAATTTGCACAGGCATTTCCAAATTCTCCGGAATGTCCATCGAAGGTGTGACAGGCCTGGCAATTGGTTTCTTTTGTGCATTCAAGGATCGTACTACTGAATTTCGAAATTCTTTCAACCTGATGATGACAACCTTCACAGGTACCCAATTGATGATCATAATCAGTCACACGCCAATCCGTTGTATCGGTGTGGCAGGTGACACAATCTCCCGGAAAATGCGGAGATTTCATCGTATTCATTTCTTTTTTTGCCAGACTCATCATGAAAACCTGATCTGAGGATGCAAGTAATTCTTTCTGAGGATAATCTTCTTCATGACAGCTAACACAGGTGTACACATTGCGGTGATCAAACTGAAAAGGCTCCCAACTTTTTGTTTTATGACAGTCGATACAATCACCCCCAAAATGGTAAGGGTAACTTTCCTCCAGGTATTTAGGGCGATATTCATCTTTCCCGAGTTTTGAGGCAAAATACACGTCAGGAATGTGGCATTTGGAACACTCCGTTGCTGCATCCATATATTGTCCATCCGCGTGACAATCCATACAATTTTGGTCGTCTTCACTCATGGAGCGTTTCACAAAAGTTTTGTTTTCCACAACAACAAATTCTGTCGTATGATGAGACACCTCTTGAATGAACAATATCTTGGAGAGGTATTCTTCCTGAATCAGTTTTATTAATTCGATCGGGGAATTTGTTGATCTCAATGTGGAGACTTTTTGCTGTAAAGAAGATAAATGCGCACTGGGCAATCTCATCTCCAAACTTGTTGTGACTGTCTCCACCCTGCGCATCAACGGTTCAATATTATGATAATAAACTTGTGCGTCCGCACGATTAATATATTGAATATTCAAAATCGCTGTAGTGATCGCATCTTCAAACGCATCCACTGCTGGTTGCACCTGATCTGATCGGTTAACCAGTTCGAGATCCTTCAATCTGCGTTCAACCAGTTTAAAACAAAAATGAACTTTTTTTTCTGGATTGGATATTAACTTTACCTGAGTATTTTCTATTGCTCTCTGCAACCCAAATAAAGTATTTCCAGGTCTATAAGGATGTAATTCCGCTAAAACGATTATGTTGACTACGATTAATAACAATAAAACGATCGGGGCTATTATTATGGGTTTTCTGCTTTTCATGCATTCCGTCCTTGATTGCATTTAAGCCCCGTCCCTATTCAATTAAAATTATTATATACTATTTTTCTCTAAAATCCATAATTATTTTCAAAATACTCCCTAATTTTTTCCTAATCGTAAGTGTAGGTTAGAAACCAGTAGCTGAATCAATTCTTTTTTGATGCCTATCCCAATCTTAAACCCGCAGAGGCGGTTATGAAAACCGCCTCTGCTTCACATACCCTGTCCCTATTCGATGGAAACAGGCTCAGAAATGAACCATGCTCATGGTTCCACAACTTCCTCTGTGGGGGTTGAAGTTGGCAATGGTGTATTCGTTGGTGTGGACGTTGGTAATGGTGTGTTGGTTGGTGTAGATGTTGGCAATGGTGTATTGGTTGGCGTTGGTCGGTGTGGCCGTTGGCAATGGTGTGTTGGTTGGTGTGGCCGTTGGTAGTGTTGGTGTGGCGTATTGGTTGGCGTGGCCGTTGGTAATGGTGTGTTAGTAGGTGTAGCCGTTGGCAAAGGTGTGTTGGTAGGCTTTGGTGTTGGTGTTGGTGCAACATACCATGTAGAGGTACTATGGCAGTTGGAGCATTGGCCACGTGGGTGCCCCACCGGGCGCAAATGACAAGAAGTACATTGAGTAAACCCTCTATGATCAAATGAAATATTCGACCAGGAATCGGTAAAGTGACAGTTTGAGCATTCTCCACTCCAATGCCCAACGGGTTGTGAATGGCAGGTGCTGCAGGAGTAATCCAATGTATGATTATAGCTTACGGAATACCAACTGTTCGTATTTTTATGGCAGACATTGCAGGTACCAGGATAATGAGCATAATAGATTTTATGGCAGGTAGTGCAACTGGTTACGGCATAATGGTTGTAATTGATTTCCTGCCAGTTACTTGTACTGTGACAATTCTGACATAACCCCGGATAATGATTGGCTGGTCCAATATGACAGCTCGTACAGAGTGTCAATGTTGAATGATTGATATTGATCAACGACCAGGATTTGGGGATATGACAAGCGCTACATTGAGCCGGATAATGACCTACCGGGCCGGCATGACAGGTACTGCAACTACTCAATGTATGATTAAAAGTAGTCGGTGTCCATCTTTTTGGTGAATGGCATGAAACACATTGGCCAACATACTGACCTGCGCGGTGATTATATGGTTGTTCATGACAGGATTTGCAATCTGCTTTGGTGGTATGATCCAGCGCCAGTGTTTGCCAATTCCCGGTGATATGACAGGTGCTGCAATTACTTTTATAATGATCTTCTTCCGGCCTGTCTTTCTCATGGCAGGTCAAACAATTCGGTAATTTTTCATGGTTAATTTCTGCCGGCAGCCATTCTTCCAGATCCTTATGACAGGTATAGCAGGCAACATCTTCGTAATAGGATGGGTGTTCTTCGTATTGATGGCAGGTTTCACAGGTTTGTTCACGTGTACATTCATGAACCTTGCTGTTCATCTCTTCAACGGCACCCCGGCTACCATGGCAACTTTCACAGGTATCCATCTGATGATCATAATTGAATTCCGCCCAATCCTCAGTATCCGTATGACACAAGATGCAGTCACCTGGAAAATGAGGATCTACAGTTGTTTCAACTTTATTAGCAGCCAGACCAATAAAGTTGAAAGTCCCCATGGCGATTGTCTCTTCCTCCTTTGGATAATCATCAAAATGGCAGGAAATACAATCATAAATGCCGCGATGGTCATACTCAACCGGCTCCCAGGAGACGGCATCATGACAATCGGAACATTCCCCTATAAAATGGAAGGGATACAACCGGCCGCTACGCTTGATCTCGAAATCATCGCTTTCAGATAACAAAGCCATTGATTGATCATAGTCATGGCAACTGAGACAATTGGTTGGCGTATCCACATAGACACCACTGGCGTGACATTGCTCACATTCAGATTTTCATGCCCGTCTGTGAGCGTAAAGTCTACATGGTCAACGTCCTTACTCAGGAATGGAATGGACATGGGCGCAATCATGGAAGGCAATGTTTGTTCCAGAGCCAATTTTTGAATCTCCTGAGGAGTTGTGGCACTTTGTAGAATGGCCACTTTTTCATGCAAGGCTGCCAGATGCTCATGCTGAATATTTTCTTCAATAGACCCCAATACAAGATCCACACGCAAGAGCAACGTTTGCACATCGTCGTAATAGACCGTGGCTTCCGCTTCACTCACTGATTGGAGACTTACAATCGCCTGGGTCAGAACGTGGTCAAAAGCTACTACGGCTGCCTGCACTTTTTCCGGCTTGTTTACCATCGCCAGATCAGCCAGACGCCGTTCGACCAGTTCAAAACTCATTTCCACCCTTTTCTCCGGATCTTTTGCCAATTTAACCCGGCTGCTTTCCGCTGTGCTTTGCAAGGCAAATAATGGATCTCCTGGGTGAAAAGGATACGTTTCTGCCAAAATAAATAGCCCGGCCAACACCAAAAACATAATGGCATTGAGCGCCAGAAGTATTTTTATTCCTTTTTTCATGCGGTCCCATCCTTTCTGAACAAATTGTTCAAATTAGTCCCTGATTATGGGTTAGATTCAACAGAATCCTGGTTCTGTCCCTGAACCGGTCGTTCTGTTGGTCTTTGGATCACGATTGGAGAGGTTCCTGTAGGCTGAGAGCCAGCTGAACCCTGACCAAACTTCCCTGCTCCATCCCCTTGCTGGCCTGGCATGGTTGCACTTCCACGCCCGGTAGGATGACAGGAGATGCAATTCTGTAACTCATCAGTCGCAACCTCAAGATGAACACTGACCATATCTTCATATTCATGGCAGGTACCACAAGGATATTCGGTGTAGTTGCCGCCATGGCAGGTTTCACAAGTGGTAATTTCTTCATCACCATGTTTCAGTTCAAATTTATGTTGAGTCAAAACGGCTGGATTCCATGCTTCGGTGGTGTGACAATACTCACAGGTCGTACCAAATACGCCGGCGTGCAATTCCGGTTCTTCGTGACAACTGGTACAACTGGTGGCGATGCCCTTATACTCTTTTTCTGTATGACAATCAGCACAAGCAATTTCTGCATGCCCGGCTTGTAGAGAGAAATATGGTTCATGATCAAAACCTGTAATCATGCGGTCTTGCCCATCATGACATTCAATGCAACTGATCCCATACATCTCAATGTGAGCGGCCAATTCATCATGATTGTCTTCTGAATGGCACTGTACACAATCAATGGTTTCAATAATATCGCGCACTTTGGTATGACAGGTGGTGCAGGTGAATTGTTTGCCATCCTTGTTGGTAATATGCGCTTCGATTGAAAATCCAGTCATCGCAAAATGGTCAATATTCGGAAAGGCAAACACGGTCAGATCTGCTGCATGACCCTGATGCTCAGGGTGGCAGGTCTGGCATTTGGAAACACCTGGCAAGCGACCGTGAATGGTGTTCACATCCAGGCGATCCTGTTCAATTTCGAAGTGACAATCCTGACAGCGTGTATCAGTCACACAATGAATGGGTGCATGACAATGGGAACATTGTCGTTCCAATTCAGCATGTGATTTGACCCCTCCCAACATGACATTCTCTGTTTCTACATTGGATAATTCGCCTGGACTGAGCAGATAGGATGCGTAAGATTTAACATAGTAGGCACCACTTGCAACCAAAACAAAACAAAAAATAATAATTCCTCGCACCCACCAGCTCTGCCTGAGCCAAATTCGTTTAAGCATAGCCCTCCTTCCTGTGTTGCCTCCCCAGAGGCTTCCTCACTACAACACAAATAGACAATTTCATGGTTTTCCAACCTCCACAGACGCTGGATCAACCTTGATTAAACTGGCGTCATTTACCAGACTGGCTTTTTCTTCTAAACTCAATGGGTATTTCAAACCGGGATTCTCTTCGATCAATCGACCTGCTTCGCCCTCCACCCCGGTAGGATGGCAGGTTGAACAGGCATCAAATTCATTAATATCTTCAGCCAGATGAACTTCCTGCATTTCTTCATACTGGTGATTGTCATGACAGGCATAGCAATCATAGACGCCATATTTGGCAGGGTGACAGGTTTGGCAAGCCACTTCGCCTTCGCCACCGTGATCCATCAGAAATGTGTGGCTGGTCAGCACAGCCGGTGTCCAGGCTGTAGCACTATGACAGCGGGCACAATTGATCCCAAACTGGTCAGCATGCATTTCTGGCTCCTCATGACAATTGGCACAATGATGGGGGTCTTCCAGGTCTTCGACATTCATATAAGTAACCCCACCATCCCCCTCTGCGATAAATGGCTGGTTGGCACCTCTTACAGCAGCAACCTGAGCCACCACCAACCAATCTGCTTTCTGAATCATGGTGACCACTTCATTTAACTGATAATCACTGAGAATGCCACCCTCATCAATGTGCCAGGATGCCATCGCCCGACCATGTGTAGCCCGCGCAATCGACTTGAATAACAAATCTGAACGGGCTTCAATCAAAGCTTCACGGTTCAAGCCAGGGATCATTCCTACACCTTCACCAGCATTGCCATGACAGCTGGCGCAATTCTGAATATAAATCTCGATGCCATCCATCAGAAATTGGTCTTGCATGGCTGCCTGCGTGCGTACCATGCGGCCCTGTTCCATAAAGCCATACACGGGTAATGCAATCACCAGTACGAACAGAGCTGCCAGGCTGATTAATTTGGTTTTATCCATCTCCATATCCTCCTTTTAGCCTGCCGGTGGGTAACTGACATGCTCTGGTAAGTGCTTTTCACGCACTAATGGCATAGTGGTATCAACCTTCACCATGCCCTTTTCAAACAGCACCGGGAAGTAATCCAGGGCGCGTGCCACCAATTTATTGTTGAATTCACCGTTTTTGGTAAACGTAGCCGAATGACAGGGACACAGAAATTTCTGTTCGTTGTCCATCCAGTTCACCGTGCAGCCCAAATGCGGGCAGCGCCGGTAGACAGCTAAAAATCCATTATCCTCCGTACAGATCAGGTAAAAATTTCCATCTTCCACCTCTAACACGGATCCAGGTGTGAATTCCTCAATCTTGCCGACGGTCATCACACCCCCAAATTCACCGCCAATACTCCGCGAACGCAGGAAGAGAATCCCGGCAGCGCCGAGTTCAATCGCAGCCAGCCCACCCAGTGCCTTAAGACTCAGCCCTAAAAAATCACGCCGACTGACATTTTTAGATGCGTTCAATTCATCCTTTTCAGGGTTTTGATCATTTATCTTTTTCATGTCACTGCTCCCAGATGATTAAAACGGCAACACAAGGGCCATATTCTGGCCGCGGAAGTGTATGCCTACAATTGTTAATAAAATTATACTGGTCATCATGAATGCAAATATGCCTACCAGTGCTTCGCTGTGCGTGATCTTGTCATTCCTAAAAAACCAACCACTGCGTAAGAGAAAATAGATCGCGACAAACACAGTAATGGTAATGAGAAATGGGATCACACCGACCGTTACATTGGTGTGTACAGTGGGTAACCAGGAGGGCAGGTCATACCAGTATTCATCCAGAATGACCGCCAAAGGCACCAGGTAGATTGCCAGTAAAGCACCAAATATAGCTACCCGTCTGCCAATTGCCGTGCGGAAGTAGATCCCGATTGTGCGGGTATCTCGATCAACCCACGGTGTGATGGCTAAAGCGACCACTGCCACCCCTAAGAGAGCCATGACTGCCAGCGGGTGCATGTGTAATAACAGTTCCTGTAAACCCAGGAAATACCAGGCAGATTTGGCTGGATTGGGTGGCATCATCGGGTTGGCAATCGATCCCAGCGGAGCCGGGTTGAACATTGCCCACAACCCAACTACCACCAGCACCACCATGCCGGCAGCCATTTCAATATTGACCAGATGGGGATTGGTGGATTTGAACTCCGGTTTCTCATCTTCCTTTAATAACGGTTGTGAGATGCCGCCATTCTTGCGCACCTTCCACAGGTGGTAAGCCATAAATCCCAACAGCAATGCCGGCATAAATACCACATGCAATGCATAAAAATTACTCAAGGCTGCCTGACCAACCTGAGGTCCGCCGAGGAAGAAGTTCCGCACTGCTGTCCCAAGCAGTGGGATGTAAGCCATCAAGCTGGTGCTGACTGTGATCGCCCAGTAGGAGAGTTGATCCCAGGGTAAAAGATAACCTGTGAAGTTCCCTGCCAATACCATCACAAACAGGACCAAACCGATGATCCAGTTTACGCTTCGTCCTTGTTTAAATGACCCGGTCAGGAAAACCCGCACCAGGTGTAAAAAGGTAGCAATTACCAGAAAATTCGCTGACCAGTGGTGCACAGCCCGCACAAACGAGCCAAACATCACCTGTGTCTCCAGCTGCTGAATGCTGATATACGCGTATTCGACACGCGGATCATAGCGAAACATCAGCAGCAGACCAGTCAGTCCCAGTAATACCACCAGCACGACAGAGATCCCGCCCAGTCCCCAGGTGTACGAAAAGCGCAAGGCGCGCGCCGGTACCCGGCTGGGATGCAGGTGCAGGATCAGATTGTTTCTCACATGGGTTTCACGGGTTGGAGGTTCCTCAACCGTTTCACCTTGATGGAGATTGCGTTCCCGCAGTGGTTTGATAAATTCCAGACTCATCGTCGTCTCTCTTTTCAACAATATAATTAATTTCCAGATACAATCATCGGTAAGAAAATTGAAAATAGATCCAGGTCAGGGATTCCAGCTTCTCCAGCATAGTAGCCCATGATCCGTCCAATTGGATTTTTTGAATCAACTTTATACGTCGGTGCCCCTACAATTACATCTGGTTTTGTATCATTATTTACATCACCAGCACCGCTGATGGCAGCCCCGAACATCGTTTCAGCTTTTTTTCCAAAAGTGCTTTCAAAATAATCTGATCTCACACCGGTAGGAGAACCAAAATAAAGAAAAACTGCGCCTTGTTCCTCTTCGCCAGGGTTAATGACCTGATCAGAGTACCTTGGTATTCCTACCAGGAAATCATCATAGGTATCATCATCATTCATATCTCCTGCAGCGGCTACACTGTAACCAAATTGTTCATAGGCAATATCTCCACATTGCTTCCAAGGTTCTGCCGATAATCCATCAGCGGAACCCCAATACAGATACACACAGCCTGTTTTTTCATCCACTGAATTCATCGCATATGGTGCCCCCACTAACACATCAGCGAAATCATCATTGTTCACGTAACCAACCCCAGCAATTGCTGCCCCGAAGCTAGCTGTCAACTCATTATTCGTAATAACTTGTGATGGTGTTCCTGGTAAACCAGATTCTGAATTCAGATAGACATAGACTTTTCCAATGTCTGAAGGTCGTGGTGCGCCAATAATCAGATCAGTTAATCCATCATTATTAATATCACCTGCATTGGCAACGGCACTGCCAAACTGAGCCGATGAACTTTCTCCAATCGCTTCCCAATCTGGTGTGGAACTTAACCCATCAGGGGCTGAGCCATAAAAAACAAATACTTTTCCATTATTGTTTAAACCCTGTCCTTCAGAATAATTCTTGGCTCCAACAATCAAATCATTAATGCCATCCCCATTGAGATCACCAACATTGCTCAGAGCAGATCCTAAACGTGCGTCTGATTGGTTACTTTTAAAGATCCAATCTTCCGAAGTTTTTAATGAATTTAGGGGACCATAGTAGACATAAGCAGCCCCTGCTTTGGAGAAAGTCAACAAATCCATTGAATAAGTGTATTCACATGCACCTACAGCGATATCGTTCTGATCATCTCCATTTACATCACCGAGACTACTAACAGCACAACCGAACAATGATCCTTGTTGTCCACCACCTATTTCCCAGATCGGATAGTTGGAAAGCCCATTGTAAGAGCCAGAAAAGACAAATACCGCACCTTCCCGATATATGTTGACTTCGTATCTTTGTGCGCCAACGATAATATCGTCAAGACCATCTCCAGTAACATCCCTGGTCATACTGACTGCACTACCTAAGTCTGTCCCTTTTTGGAAAGAAGAAAAATACTCTTTCGATGGATAACCCCAGCTGGGTTCTGTTGAAAGGATTGTGTTAATCTCAGCATTAACCACCTGCAAACCAGGCAAACCTCCAACGGTACCTATCGCAAGCAAAAGGCTGAACAGAAACATGATAGAAATGGCAAGTCGGATCTTTGGTTTCATGGTAGCTTTCCCTGGGCGCCTGCCTGATCAGGTTCAAGCAGGCGCCACTCATCATGGGACAGTGAAATAGGTAATTATTTGGTCGTCAACGGTAAGAAGATTCTGAAGCCGAGATCAAGTGCAGCATTAGGAACAATCTATTTTTTGAGTTTGAGCTCATACTTAGACCAGTTGCCTTCATTATCCTTTACACGAACTGAAAATTGATAATATCCTGAGGAAATTGATCCATTGTTGTCACTTCCAGACCATCCTGGTTCTTGGAATTGGTAACCATCCCAGTTTCCTGAAATCACTCTTGCTGGCGCTTTGCAGATGTTTGATTTGAAACAATCCACACCGTACGAAGCGTATGAGTCCGGAATTGGTACTCCGTTCACAAGCCATTCATAGTCTACGATTTCATCACCTTCACCCAAGATTATCATAATCTCGGGCTGTAGTCATAAAGGTAAATCGTTTCTGCAATTTCAAGATCTGCGCTGAACACTTCCTGTGGAATAGTCAGAATTTTCACAATTGGATTCGTTTCAATCGTCAAATTTTCGTTACCATAAAAAACACTTGTGTCATCTAACCAAAACGACCTTCGGAAGAACGCATCACTATTAGAAACATTTTCATGTTCATCTTCCTGCCATTGGTTCCAAACCACATAGTAGTAGGTGCCACCATTGTTGCATGTATTGGATGCTTCACCAGAAAGGATCTTCCGGTCATGTTCGAGCCAGTCAAAACCTTCAATGATTTCGCCATCACCAGTTTGTTTCATATTCAACCAGATCGTAATCATCACCCCAGTTGAAAGCTCGGCTGTAGAACAAATCCAATGGAATTGCTTCACCGACATCAACTGTGGTATTGTCACCAGTTTCATAGACAATGAAGAATTTAGAAGGATCGCGGACTGCGTCATCATCATACGGTAATGTTCCACCACCCACGTCTAGTTTATCGGTGATCGGCAGCATCTTAATTCCGCCAGTTGGACTGTAGCGCGGGTCAAGGATGGTGACTTTGTTGCCAGTTAATTTGCGAAAGATTGCGCGCCTGTTCAAATTCACCAGCACCAATAAATGGTCAGTACATTCCGTTTGTAATTCATCTGCCAGCCATAGTTTTCACAGGTTTCCACACACGGTACCATTTCCCCTACCATCTTGGATCGTAAGCCGTTTGATCATACTCTGCGGGTGTAGTCGTCCAGGTTTCTCCGCCATCAAACGAACGCCGGGCATACAGGTTGTAGTGATCATTGCCAACACTGTTGGCTTTCCAGTTCGGTGACCAGGCATACATCATCATGATGAAATCGCCGTCAATGAAACCACGGTGACCTTTGACACATCATAGGGATTTTCCCAGGATTCTCATCATCCAGGTTTTCTTCAATGTCTGTACCCACTGGGTCCACTTTGGGACTTGGGATACTATTTTCACCTGGCTTCAACACCATCCCAGGGGAAATCTTCTGCACAATCACCATCGGCACGATCACAAGCTACAATGCTTCCACCGGAGACATTGATCCATGTGCTGAGACACAAACCTTCAACATAACGTGGATTTTGGATTCCATCGAATTCCTTCACTGGATAAGCCCTATTCCATCTGCATCTTCACAAACCATATTCTCGTAAGCGTATGGGTTATAACCCGCAGGCAAACATTTTTCATCTGCATAAGGGTTATCTGCCGGACAAACTTCCCAGATATCATCCGGAACTCTTTGTCAAGCGCAAGAAGATATCTGCTGGTCCGCCCTGGTTGAGGATACCTTGTTTGACGATCAACACCGATGAAATTCCATTCCGCCCCAATCTGATGGATGGGCTGGCTCATATGTGAGAAACGTCGTGAAATTTCGGTTTCGTAGAATTCATTACCGAAATCAACCAAATGGGTAGAAACTTCGGGGTCCATCGTATAAGAGGATCTTGGAACGATAAAATATCACCCACAGTACATCATAAGGTTTACATCATTCGGGGTACATCGGGCTGGCCAGTTGATCATGCCACCCTGCTCTACTACATCCGGGTTGAAGCATATCAAAACTGTAATACCACATATTTTTGCCGATATCGATGGGTTCCTCTTCGTCAGGCTGCCCACCACCGGTCTCATCAGGAGCGCCCTCACCCAGGGCTTTCGATTCTTCTGCCCCTAAAATGACCCAGGAACTATCGTAATACATCATCGCCATCCGAGTCATACGGCTGCACATTCACGCGCGGACGAGAAGCACCCACACGACCATCTAACACACGGCCATCTATCTTTACTTACATAATTCGAGGGTTGTACCGCCTGGATTCGTCCAAGAATAAGTATCTGCACATAATGTTGCGGAATCATCATCTGGGCGCATTGTGGGAAGATCATCCGCATCAGCAGGTTCTGGAACCCAATTTTCAAAATCAATATAACAATAAGGGTCTGAACCGGTTGCTTTACACATTTTGTTATCGGTCAGGCGTACCGGCAGTGCCATCGGAACAACTAATTTTGGTGTAGTATCACCAGTAAACTCTTTAAAAGTTGTGACTTCGGCTTCATCCGTATCGTCTGACCACACCTTTTCAAAATCATCCATTGAAATAGCGGAGTACCAAAGATCGGTTTGCCCATTAACTACCGCACCAGACCAACCTTCACCGGGTCCAAGACCTTGCCCTGGGCGCAAGCCTTCAGGATCTTCCTGCCAGATCATCATAAAGCCAGTGGAGGAATCACCATTCATTTCCAAGCGGTTGGCATCGCGCCGTCCAGAGGTCAGCCGTTCAGCTTTTGTCCAGACAATATCATAAATTGTTTCTCCGGTTGGTAACCCAGCATCGTCTTCTTGCTCAACTTCTACCAATTGACCGCGAGCTGACCAGACACAGGAATAAGGGATTTCGCCCACTTCCGGATAGCCCTGTAGGGTATAATCAACTGATTTTTGGGAACCAGCCACACCCCAGATGTCGGGATAAAGTTTCTCAAGGCTATCGCCATCATTATCAATATCATCTTCATCTATCATGCTGTAAGCAGGGTAATCCACCGTCACAGTACTTGCTGATCCAGCCTATCAACACCTTGTCGCCAGCGATTGCGAAGGTCATATTGTGGGCATCTCCAGGATAAGCCAGGCCGTTCGCCAGGTTAAATGAAGAAAGTTCAGCTGAATTGGAAAGATTGGTGCGTTTCCAACTGGTGCCGTCATCCAAGGAAAGGGCCGCATAAGCATCATGTGCGCCAAAACCAGCGCCGCTTTTGGTCTCTTCTTCGGGCAATGCATCGATATACACCGAAACTAATGGCTTTGCATATACCCTGCTTCCTGGACAATAAGTTCACACTCTTCTATCCAGGATCAGCACAATCTTCGACCATATAATAATCTATTGGCGTTAGTAGACCTTCAGCTGTTTGCGCAGGCACATAGAAAGACATATGGTTTAAGTTAGCTCTTTCGGTTTCCTGGTCAGGTGTTTTAGAAATATTCCGACGGAAGATACCACTATCTCCAATAGGGATTCCGTCTCCTTCACCTGCCATCACCGCACCGACGGTCATGCTCAGTAGCATAATCACCGTCAAAATACTCCATAAAACTTTTTTAGATTTCATCGCATTTCCTCCAATTCTAGAATTTTTGTTTGATTGAAATAAATTAAAAATACCTTTTTGCTTTCGCTGCATATACACTCCTATTCCATTTTTTTGGCAAATTGTGCCTTAAAAGGCTCGAACGGGCTCCGATCGGGATGGTTGACGTTTTCGTTCGTCAAATCCCATAAATTGACATATAATTCATACAGAGTCGGATAATGGTGGCATTCCCCGCTGACGACATCCTGTAATGATGCATGCCATTCTCCATCAACGCTGTCTTTCCAAACCCGTAACAAATAAGAGAAGTAATTTATATTTTGCTCATGCATAGAATCCGGCCTTTATATGAACCATGGTTGCTAACATTATCCCAATCGGACGTGTACCAGTTGTGAAATCAGCGTGAATTAAGCGTGAATTAAGATTAGAAAAATGTCCAGATTAGAAATTTCCCTCCTCGGCACCTTCCGGGTGCAATTTGACGGCACTGATATCAGTGATGTTTTGCGTACCCGCAAGGAACGCGCCTTGCTGGCTTACCTGGCAGAAGAACCACCACGCCTGCAACCCCGCGAAAAGGTGGCAGAGTTCTTCTGGCCAAACCGCCCGGAGACCTATGCGCGTATGAACCTGCGCCAGGCACTGCTGGGTTTGCGCAAAGCCTTTGGGGGTGAAGACCAAATTAACAGCTTTCTCGAAGTCAGCGATGATATTGTGGAATTCAGCCACAAACATGTCTGGATGGATACAACCTCCTTCAGTGATTACGTGGAGAGCAGTAAATCACACCCGCATCTGGAACTGCATAACTGCCAGGAATGCATCAACCAGCTGGAAGAGGCAGTGGAACTGTACCGTGGCGACTTTTTAAGCGATTTGATCCTGAATGAGGTTACCGCTTTTCAGGAGTGGGCCATCTTCAACCGCGAACGTTATTTTCGAAATATGATCAACGCGCTGCAGGCGCTCTCAAAAGCCTATTTCCATCGCTCCAACTTCGATCAGGCGCACAAGTACGCCTGGCGCTATGTAGAAATGGCTCCTCTGGAAGAAAGCGCGCATCGCCTGCTGATGCGCCTGCTCACCAAAAGCGGTCGCCGTAATGCCGCCCTGCAGCAATACCAGTTGTGCAAATCCATCATTGCTCGTGAACTGGGCATTGAACCTTCCCCGGAAACCCAGCATCTCTACAGCATGATCCTCAACAATCAGCCAATTGAACGCATCGACACCGGCAGTCTGGCAGGCAAATTGCCACGTACCCCACGCGGCACACGTCCCTTCAAACCACCCACCGGTCCGCTGTATGACCCCAATACCGAAATTCCACTGCGGGCAATCTTTATGGATCGCTTGCGGCATGCCATCATGCGCATGAAGCGCAACCAGAACAATGCCTTATTGATCTCGCTCATGGTTTCATTCCCTTACCATGAACATTTCCTGCCAGAGTTAAAGAAACAGATTGACATATTGCTGGTACGACGGTTGACCGGCAGCGTGCGTGAGGACGATACGGTGGCGAAAGTTAATGATAACGAATATGCACTGGTACTGGCAGATATTCATGATCTTGCAGTGGTACCCGGCATCATCAGCAAAATTAATAAGGCCTTTTCTGCACCACTACAGGTTCAGGATCAAAAAATTCAGCTGCGTCTGGCCATTGGCTGGAGTCTTTACCCGCAGGATGGGCGCGACCCGGCGACGCTGATTAATAAGGCAGATATTGCCATGCGCACGGATCGGCTGCAACAGAATATCCACCACAATCAGAAATAAAACCACCAGCAAAAATTGTATTAAGATCACCTGTGGTTAAAACCACAGGCTGACAGACAAACCTGTTGAAACAGGTTCATCTCGCAACCGGATGAATCCGATTTCCGGTTTGATGCTGACAGACGCAGGTTTTAACCTGTGGCGTGTGGTGTGGCGTGATCTATTGCACAACCTCACCTGTGGTTAAAACCACAGGCTGGTTGACAAACCTGTTCAAACAGGTTCATCTCGCAACCGGATTCATCCGGTTTGATGCTGACAGACGCAGGTTTTAACCTGTGGCGTGTGGTGTCACCTGTGGTTAAAACCACAGGCTGGTAGACAAACCTGTTCAAACAGGTTCTTCACACAACCGGATTCATCCGGTTTGGGTCTGTCAGACGCAGGTTTTAACCTGTGGCGTGTGGTGTGGCGTGACCGATTGCACAACCTCACCTGTGGTTAAAACCACAGGCTGACTGACAAACCTGTTCAAACAGGTTCATCTCGCAACCGGATTCATCCGGTTTGATGCTGATAGACACAGGTTTTAACCTGTGGTGTGTTGTTTGGGGTGATCTATTGCACAACCTCACCTGTGGTTAAAACCACAGGCTGGTTGACAAACCTGTTCAAACAGGTTCACATTAAAAAAACTACGATTTATTAACCATTTCAGGTGGTTCTGGATTAAAAAGGTTCATTATTATTCGAGTAGTGATTTTCTTTTGGTTCTTGTATGGTTGTAGAATCTCTCATGTCCTCATCATCACATTTTTCATACTTTGCGAATGTTTTATCATTGGCATGATGATCTTTTTGGTTTTTTACGTAATCTATGGCAACACTCAAATTTCGTTCACTGACGGAAAGCACCCCATAACCTCGTTGCCAATATAAGTCAGAGAAATCAAATGAACTGGCTCCTTTCAAGCCTTTTACGATATCGGCAATCGAGTGTTTTGGTGGAATCTCCATGATTAAATGTATGTGGTCAAAAAATGCATTGACTGCAAAAATCCTACAACCTAAATTTTTGGCTTTATTTTCCCAATAAGGAAACAAATCTGATTCTAATTTTTGAGTAATGAGTGGTTCTCGATTTTTTGTAGACCAAACAATATGATAATAGAGTCGAGCATAGACCATTGTACTCTCCATGAAGGTTTGATGAATGTCAAAAATTCATTTTATCAAAATTAATCATTTATGTTTTGAAAATATTCCTTTGTAAATTTGTTTCAAACCTCACCTGTGGTTGAAACCACAGGCTCACAGATTCAAACCTGTTCAAACAGGTTCTTCACACAACCGGATGAATCCGGTTTGATGCTGACAGACACAGATTAAAACCTATGGTGTATTGTGTGGCGTGATCTATTGCACAACCTCACTGTGGTTGAAACCACAGGCTCACAGATTCAAACCTGTTCAAACAGGTTCTTCACACAACCGGATTCATCCGGTTTGGGTCTGTCAGACGCAGGTTTTAACCTGTGGCGTGTGGTATGACGTGATCTATTGCACAACCGTACCTGTGGTTAAAACCACAGGCTGGGAGATTCAAACCTGTTCAAACAGGTTCTTCACACAACCGGATGAATCCGGTTTGATGCTGACAGACACAGATTAAAACCTATGGTGTATTGTGTGGCGTGCCGTGGCACAATTCGTCTCGTTATCCAATACAATATCTCATTCCGACTCGTCTGTAATTTGTTTCCCCCTGGCGTTTCTTTACGCCTTACCTGTGGTTAAAACCACAGGCTGGTTGACAAACCTGTTCAAACAGGTTCATCTCGCAACCGGATTCATCCGGTTTGGGTCTGTCAGACGCAGGTTTTAACCTGTGGCGGGTGGTGTGGCGTGATTTATTGCATAACCTCACCTATGGTTAAAACCACAGGCTGGTTGAAAAACCTGTTCAAACAGGTTTTAACCTGTGACATGCCGTGCGACGAGATCCGTTGCACAACCACACCTGTAGTTAAAGCCACAGTCTGACTGACAAACCGGTTGAAACAGACTCATCTCAAAACCGGATTCATCCGGTTTGATGCTGATAGACACAGGTTTCAACCTGTGGCGTGTGGTGTGGCGTGATCTAATAAGGATTATGATGGTTCTTCTGCTTCTTCCCCCGCTTTTTCTTCGGGTAACTGCACGGTGTTGATCCAATAATTCCCGATTTTACAAACCGCTTCTCGCAACCCACTGAAAGTAACCGGTTTGGTCACAAAGCCGCTGGCTCCATGAGCATACGAATATTTCATATCGCGTTCAGCGCTGGAGGTGGTCAGCACCACCACCGGGATACCGCGCAGGTCCGGGTCATTTTTTAAGGCAGCCAATGCTTCACGGCCATCTAGGCGTGGCATGTTCAGGTCCAGCAGGATCAAATCCGGCCTGGGTGAACCATCTGGGTCTGCATACTCCCCTTTGTGGCGCAGATAATCCAATAGCTGTTCACCATCTTCCACAATATTAATGTCAGCATTCAGTTGGCATTCATCAATGGCTTCCCCGATCAGGTAAATATCGTCCGGGTCATCTTCCACCATCAGGATGATTTTTTTATGTTGTGTCGTTTTCATGATTGTTTAACCTTTCTTTTGCCTGTTTCTTCGGCAATCGTACGACAAATGTGGTGCCTTTTCCAGGTGCGCTATGCGCAGAGAGGGTACCGCCATGGTTATCCACAATTTTACGGCAGATGGTCAGCCCCATACCAATTCCAGGAAAATCTCCCCTGACATCCAGTCGTTCAAAAGGTTGGAAGATACGATCCAGGTATTTTTCGTTGAAACCAATGCCTTTATCCTGAATACGAATCTCACACATCCCCTCATTATCTGTTACATCCTTTGGATACGGGCTGTAGATGTCAATTTCAGGTTGCCTGCCTGGGGAGTGAAATTTAAGCGCATTACTGATCAGATTCTGGAATAATTGGCCCAGCTGCACTGCGTCAGCTTCCAGGGTGGGCAATTCAGATATTTCAACCTGCGCCTGCTTCTGTTCCACCTGCCAATCCAGATCAATCAAAACCTGACGGATTACCTGTTCCAGGTTCACTTTATTGAACTGGTAGGTTTTATTAATGGAACGCGAGAAAGTCAGCGTTTCGCTCAATAACAGTTGCATTCTGCCCGCAGAATCACGCATGCGTTGTAAAAGATTGATCCCGCGCGCATCCAGTTGACCGCTGTAGCGATCCTGCAGCATTTCCCCAAAGGTTTGAATTTTACGCAGGGGTTCCTGCAGGTCATGCGATGCCACGTTGGTAAAGTTGCGCAGCTCTTCATTGCTGTGCTCCAAATTCAAGGTATATTCCTTTAACGCCGCTTCATTACGATTGCGTTCTTCATCCCGTTCCGCAATCTCATCTGCCATATCGTCAAACGATTTTGCCAATTGCCCCAATTCCCCTTGTTTGTATGCAATTCCGGAACGTGCGTCCAAATCACCTTTGGCCAATCGTTTTGTGGCTTCTACCAATGCTTGCGCCTGCCGTATGATCAAGGCATCCCCCAGGAACCACATCAGGATCAGCACCAGGACCACCACCACGATCATAATGGTCAGGTTCCGTTGTAAAGTGAAGTTAGCTGTTTCAAAGGCAATCCGGGTCGGTAACCCCATGATGACTGATAGATTTCCAGCAGTACCCCTAATCTCACTGATGGCATATATAGTTTCTTCTCCGCTTAATCCTTCACCAATCAGGTAACCATCATGTTGTTTCCATAGTTTTGCGACTGTATTTGACTCCGGTAGCTTATACCCGCGCCAACGATCATTATCCGGGTAATGCGAAAGTATGGTCCCCTGATCGTCCATCACAATTAACTCACCGCCATCCGGCAACCCTGCGGCTTTGGCAAAATCATAAAACCAGATCAAATCCAACGATACATTTGCAACATTAAAGAATTGGTCCTGCATATCATACACCGGGAAACCAATCGAAACTACTGCCTTGCCCGTCACGCGACAGATATGATACGTACTCATGGTGAAATCGTTGGCATGGATCAGGTTCTGATAATGTTCACAGGCATTGAAATCCGGTGGCGCATGTTTCTCCGGTGGGCTACACAGGATGTTGCCTTCCAGATCGGCTACATAAAAGGCGGAATAGTATTCAAAATGGTCTTCAAACATATGCTGGAAAATGGCATTACATTCATCATAATCTTTTTCACGTACTGTGGGCAGATGGGAAACTGTTAGCAAATGACTTGGCATTATCGACCATCAATGATTCGACGTTGGAAGCCACTTTTGCCAGATGGATGACTTCCGCCAGGGTATCCTGTTTGGCTGCTTCACGCTGATTAACCCCAACCTGGACCAATAATAAGATGCCAGGTACAGCAGTTAATATGATGATCAAAACCAAGCGGCTGCGAAGAGATGTAAGAAAATTATGCATATTTGCCTAACTTATCATGGTACCGAACTAGAATAATATTATTATAGGTTTTTTTTATAATTTTTGACAAATGATCTTTGTCATAACATGAATTAGCTCACAGAAAGTATTGTGCTAGGAAACCTACCGCTAATCCACCAATGATTAATCATAAAAAAAGAGGTTGATCCTGCTGAACCAACCTCCATCATCGTTATCCGCAACCGCTGCTGCAGCCATCACCGCTGCCACAACCCGCGCAACCTCCGCCACCCAGGCGCCCGGCTGCCAGTTCATCATCGGAAGCCAAACGCAAATCTACTATGGTTGCTTTAAAATTGAGTTCCTTACCAGCCAAAGGGTGATTCAAGTCCAGACGCACATCCCCTTCACCAATTTCCGTGATATTGGCATTGATCTGTCGGCCGTTTGGATCACTCAAGCGAATGGTCTTGCCAATCGCAAATTCAAAATTCGCCGGGAATTGGTCCTTGGGAATATCTACAAAGGCATTGTTATCATATTCGCCATACGCCTCTTCTGGTTGGACATTGATGACACGTGACTCACCGATCTGCATGCCTACCAATTCTTTCTCTAACCCGGGAATAATATTTCCTTTTCCATGAATGAATTGCAAAGGGCCATATCCATCACTCGAATCGACCAATTCACCCTCCACGGTTAGTGAATATTCCATACTGACGACTAAATCCTGGGCTACAACATCGGGGGTTCGTTCCACCATATAAATACTCCTTTAAATCAAATAAAATGGGTTTTATCCATTTTTCAAGGATTATAACAGATCAAACCAGGAAATCAAATGACATGTAAACACAATGTGGATAAGGCGGAAAAGGGCGGAGTTGGGTTCCATTCAGATCTTACCCAAAGGGTATGAGTTAGCTATTAGCTGGTAGCTGGAGGATAGTTGGCGGTAAGCGAAGGGCGAAAAGGGCGACCTTTTCTTTCGCTTTCGCTATTAGCCTTTAGCCTTATGACTTCCAGCTACTGGCTTTCTGCTTTTGGCTTTCGGCTTTTGCCTATCAAGTTTCAATTTTTCGCTACAATTAATGAAGAAATAGAAAGCGAGGAGCGCAGTGCCTGCCACAGAACGCCAGTTCCAGAAAATTGGTAAGAACCCAAAAGATCCACTCGATTTTCAGGATGCTGATATGATCCTGTCACGTGGCTACCTGTTTGAACGTGAAGACCACTTTCCCGAAGCCATCAAAGAATACCGCACTTACTTGAAAAAACATGAGCAAGACCCCTGGGTCTATGCTCATCTGGGGTATTGTCTGCGCGAATCCTCCAAATTTGCGGATGCCATGAAAATGTTCGAAAAAGCGCTCGAGATGGATCCTTTCTATGGCTGGGTCTATGCTCAGCGAGGGAATGCACACCTGTGGTTGGAGGAGTATGAGTCCGCGCTGAATGACCTGAATATTGCCAAAAAACTGTTACCTGGCGATGCCTGGGTCCTGGCCACCCTGGGGGAATGTCTGCGTGAGATGCAACAATATGAGCAGGCAATCGAGATTTTCACACAAGCGCTGCAGCACCGTCCGGATTATGTCTGGGCATTGGCGCATCGCGGTCGCGTTTACCTGGATCTGGGTAGATTTGCTGAAGGCTATGAAGATTTACAACACGCTCTCAAACTCGACCCCGAATATGCCTGGATCCATTACAGTCTGGGAGAAGCTTACCGCAAACAGGGGCTATTAAATGAAGCGTTGAGTGCTTACCAGCAGGCACTCGAGATTCTGCCCGAGTACCCCTGGGTCTTCAGTGCTCGCGGTCAGCTTTACCAGATGATTGGCGATCTCGACAAAGCCCTGGCTGACTTTAACCGTCTGGGAGATTTCTGGCCAAAGGATGCCTGGGTATATGCCGTGCGGGGTGACTTGCTGGAACAAATGGGCAAGATTGAAAATGCGCTGGAAGCCTTTCAAACGGCCGTCAAACTGCGCAATGATTATGGCTGGGTGCATTGCCGCATCGGGATTATCCATCGGCTGTACCACAATTTCGATCAATCACTCGAGGCATTTGATAAAGCACTGGAGATTATGCCTGAATTCGGAACCGCCTATGTGGAACGAGCAGAGACTTACCGCCAACTGGGAGAATACACAAAAGCGCTCTACTGATCTGGAAATCAGTAAAGGATTGCTCGGCGAAGATGCCTGGATGTACGCCGTCCTTGGGGAAGTGCAACGCGGGTTGAAGCAAACTGATCTGGCATTGAAAAGTTTTGCCCACTCGCTGGAAATTGACCCGGCGTATGATTGGGCCTTTGCCCACCGTGGAAGACTGCGGCGTGAAATAAAACAATATGACCTGGCCTTGCAGGATTTTAATCAAGCCCTGCGGATTAAAGACAATTACATCTGGGCTGTTTACCAACGTGGAGAACTGTACCAGGAAATGGGAGAGTCCGAAGCTGCCTGGGCAGATTTCCAAAAAACGCTGGATCTCAACCCAAAATATTATTGGGCCAAAGCTGGCTGTGCAGAAATTCTGATCCAGCAACAAAAATATGAGGAAGCGATTCCCTTTCTGGAAGCTTTCCTGCAGGGACAACCAAAAGATGCCTGGGGGCTTGGACAACTCGGTTATGTATACGAAAAATGTGGTCAACATGAGCAAGCCATGCTTAACTACTGGCAAGCCCTTACTTTTGACCCTGAAAACGAGTGGGCTGGCCAACGTCTGGAAGTGCTTCAGAACTTGGATTAAAATCAATCAATTCGATCATTTACTAAAGGGAAATAAACGGATGCAAAAGACAACAAATAAAACAAATACTGACAAACAAAAAAAACCACCAAAATACAATTTTCTAAACAAAATTCTCCTCACTATCCTGGTAGTTCTGTTGATTGCAATCACAGGATTCGTAATTTGGGGAAACACACCAGCCCGTCCGGATAAACAGGCAATTCAGTCGCTGGAATCGGATCAGGATGTATCCATCTCACCGATGAACACCTGGTTGCGATTTACACCTGCCAACCGTACTCCCAGCACCGGTTTTATATTTTATCCCGGCGGCAGGGTGGATTATCGTGCATACGCACCCCTGATGCGTGAAATTGCTGCGCGTGGATATGCTGTCTTTCTGGTAAAAATGCCCCTCAGCCTGGCAGTGTTCGGGGCGGAACGTGCAGATGCTGTCATCGCCGCCAACCCGGGTATTACAACCTGGTATATTGGCGGCCATTCTCTCGGTGGCGCTATGGCGGCTGCTTATGTATACAACAATCCAGTGGCTGTACAGGGATTGGTGCTGTGGGCAGCTTATCCGGCTGAAAATAACGACCTCTCCCAATCTGGTTTTCCGGTGCTCTCGATCATTGCCAATCGCGATGGTTTGGCGACACTTGATAAACTAAAGGCTGCTGCCCCGCTCCTACCGGCCAACACAATGTGGGTTGAAATTGATGGTGGTAACCATGCTCAATTTGGCAGTTATGGTCGCCAAAATGGCGATCTGGAAGCGACCATCTCCGCTGAGGAACAACATCGTCAAATTGTGAATGCCACGCTTATGTTTATGTCTGGCATCCGTTAATCCGGAATAAATTAATCGGGATGCTAATTAGCATCCCGATTATTTTATTTCTCTCACAAAGACAGATTACTTTTCTTCCGACTTGAAAGTATACAACTCAATAATTTTTAGAATCACATCCACCGCTTTCTCCAGAGATTGCGCCGGCAGGTATTCAAAGCGCCCATGTGCATTGTGTCCACCAGTAAATAGATTGGGACAGGGTAAACCTTCAAATGATAAACGCGCCCCATCGGTGCCACCACGCACCGGGATAATTTTCGGTGGAATGCCCAAGGCTAACATTGCATCGTGGGCAGTGTCGATGATGTGAAATACAGGCAGAATTTTTTCTTTCATGTTGTAGTATTGGTCGGTTAATACCAGGCTGGCAGTATTGGGACCGTATTTATAGTTGGCATATTCAACTGCCTTTTTAATCAATCCTTTTTGCCATTCAAATTTGTCATGGTCATGCTCACGAATGATATATAACAAACTGGTCTGCTCTAATTGGCCATCAAATCGCATTAGATGAAAGAAACCGTCATAGCATTCCGTGTGTTCGGGGCGCATTTGGGCTGGCAACATACCGGCAATATCCATGGCGATATTGATCGCATTGATCATTTTGTCCTTGGCGGTGCCGGGGTGGACACTACGTCCCTTGACCACTATTCTGGCTCCGGCAGCATTGAAATTCTCATATTCCAGTTCACCTAGCTCGCCCCCATCAAGGGTATAGGCAAAATCCGCGCCAAATTTTTGCACATCGAAGCGGTTCGCTCCGCGTCCGATTTCCTCATCCGGCGTGAAACCGACTTTCAAGGTACCATGTTCCACCTCAGGGTGGCATATCAGATATTCCATAGCAGCCATGATCGCTGCAATCCCGGCTTTGTCATCGGCCCCCAGCAATGTGGTCCCATCTGTGGTGATGATCGGCTGCCGCTTATATTGGTTTAACTCGGGAAAATCCATTGGGGAAAGCACGATATTTTTTTCAGCGTTCAGGACAATATCACCACCATCATAATTCTCCACCCACTGTGGATTAACCCCTTTGCCACTCATATCCGGACTGGTGTCCATATGCGCAATCCAGCCGATCACAGGCACATCTCGAGAAGTATTTCCCGGTAACGTTGCCATCACATAGCCGTTCTCATCCAGGCTCACGTCCTGCAGCCCAAGCTCTTGCAACTCTTCTTTTAATAGCCGCGCCAGGTTCATTTGTTTGCTGGTGCTGGGGCAGGTTTCAGAATCAAAATCGGATTCGGTATCAATTTTTACATAGCGTAGAAAACGCTCAATCACATTTTTCATTTTTTTCTCCCAATGATCGCAATTGCCAGAAACAAAATCCCTGGTTCTTACTGAAGTATTTTTAATTATTGTACAAAGAATGAAATTTGTAAACCCGACCAGCCCATTAATCAGCCGGGTGTGAGATAATAGGATTGATCCCTGGATTGGAGGTCTATGCAATCTTATCCTATACCGATGGTACCAGGACCGGTGCTGGTGCCTGCAAACATTTTATCCGCATATCAGCAGGATTTCGGTTCACCTGATCTGGAGCCAGAATTCCTTGATCTGTATCATCAGACTGAATTAAAAATGCGCCAACTGTTTGGCACTCAAAACCAAATCGTCTTCCAGACAGGCGAGGGCATGCTTTCACTGTGGAGTGCGCTCAAGAGCACCATCCGCCCCGGCGAACGAGTATTGGCCCTGGCCACTGGCGTGTTTGGTTACGGCATCGGTGACATGGCGCGTTCTATCGGAGCACAGGTTAAGACTGTTGGTTTTCCTCACAATGAAACACTCCATAATTGGGAAAAGATCGAAGAAGCCATCATCGAATTCCAACCCAAGATGATTACCGTTGTGCATTGCGAAACGCCATCCGGCACTCTCAATCCTCTGGATAAACTGGGAGAACTGAAACAGAAACACAACATTCCATTGCTGTATGTTGATATGGTTGCCAGTGTTGGCGGAGTGCCTATACATACCGATGCCTGGCAGGTTGATCTGGCATTGGGAGGATCCCAGAAGGTGCTATCTGCCCCTTGCGATATCTCCTTCCTGGCAGTCAGCCAACCGGCATGGGAAATCATACAGGATGTAGCCTATGTTGGCTACGATGCCTTGCTGCCGTTCCGCGATGCCCAGAAAAAAGCTGAATTCCCTTATACCCCGCATTGGCACGGTATGGCTGCCATTCAGACCAGTGTGGATTTGCTCCTGGAAGAAGGATTACCGCTAGCTTTTCAGCGGCATGAATTGGTGGCGGCTTATTGCCGGAAACAATTGCAGGCCATGGGCTATGAACTATTCGTTGAACCCCCATCCATCCCTTCTCCAACGGTTACTGCTGTGAACATTCCAGAAGGCATCACCTGGCAGGCTTTTGACCAGAAATTGCGTGCTGAAGGATTAGTCGTCGGTGGCAGCTATGGTCCATTGGCTGGTAAAGTCTTCCGTCTGGGTCACATGGGCTCGCAGGCAAACATGCCTTTAATGCACAAAGCGCTGGCAGTGCTGGAGAGAGTGATGGAAAGTGGCTGAAAAGCCGAAATCCAAAATCTAAAAGCGAGACAAACGCTCAAAGCTCAAAGCTCAATGCTGAAAGCTGAAATTACAAGTTTTCTCCGGTGGTTTGAACCACTGGTGACCTTGCATAACAATTTACGCCAAAACAGACTACACCCCCTAACGCCCCAGGTTAAAACCTGGGGTTATCACATCCAAACCGAATGAATTCGGTCTTATTCTTTTTAGTCAGCCTCTGATTATCCAAAACCTGAACCTGTTTAAACAGGATTGAATCTTACGAACCTGTGGTTTGAATCACAAGTGAATTCACTTCCGAAAGTGTTTTTTGAGAAAATATATCGTCATTCCAATTTTTCCGCTTTCAGCTTTCGGCTTTAAGCCTCTCCCTCCCTTTTCACTTTCGACTTTTTTTGCATCGCTCAACTACTCAATAACTTAACAGCTAAAGAGCTTAAGCGCTTAATATCTTGACTCAACCTATACCGATCGGTATAATACTATTCATGAGCGATAACCGTCTGATCATCCTGCAAACCGCCTGCCAATTATGTTCCCAGCAGGGATATGATGCTGTGGGTGTTCAGGAAATCATCGAGAAAGCGGGGTTTACCAAGCCCACCCTTTATCATTATTTTGGCTCCAAACAAGGTCTGCTCATTGCTATTCTGAAGCAATATCTACTACCATTCAATCAACAATTGAACACAACTTTACATTACCGGGGGGATGTGCAAACCAGCCTGCGTAACATTTTCAATTTATACCTTGAGTTCGCTTACAACAATGCCCGCTTTTTCCGAATGTGGAGGTCTATTCAGCTATCCCCCATTCAAAGTGCTACCTACCAGGCAATCTTGCCCTATACACAAAAGCACCACAAAAACATGCTGAATTTCTTTCTAAATGTCTCAATACAGCATGGAAATATGCGCGGCAGAGAAGCACTTCTGGCAACTGCCTTCCAGGGGTTGGTATTTACCTACGCCTCAATGGCCTTGCAGGGAGAGATCGAACTCAACCAGCAAATTATCAATCAGGCGGTTCATCAATTCATGCATGGCATTTTCTCATAGGATGAGAAACTATTAATTTAAAAGGAGACACCCCTCGGTTTATAAAACATATGAATAACACACCTCAATGGATACCTTCTGCTTTTATCTATCACCTCTATCCCCTCGGGTTGACTTCCGCTCCCCGTGAAAACCAGTTCAACCAGCCTCCTGAAGATCGTATTCAGCAGCTTTATCCATGGTTGGATCACCTTCAATGGTTGGGGGTGAATACCCTCTTTTTGGGACCCATCCTACAATCCAGCTCACACGGTTACGATCTGGTCGATTATTTCCAGATAGATCGACGTTTGGGAAACAATCAGACCTTCAAGGCGTTCGCTCAGGAAGTCCACCGCCGTGGGATGCACCTGATTCTGGATGCAGTCTTTAATCACAGTGGGCGTGACTTCTTTGCCTTCCGTGATCTTCAAAAAAATGGCAATCAATCCCCATATATAGATTGGTATGAAGGGCTTCGTTTTGACCAGCACAGCCCAATGGGCGATTCCTTCAATTACCAAACCTGGGCTGGTCATCACTCGCTACCGAAATTCAACCTGGCCAATCCAGCTACCCGTGAGTATCTGCTTCAAGCGGTACGCTTCTGGATCGAGGAATGGGGGATTGATGGATTACGTCTGGACGCCGCCGACCACGTGTGCCTGGATTTCTGGCAGGAATTGCGCCAGATCTGCACCGGCATCCGCCCTGATTTTTGGCTAATGGGAGAGGTGGTTCATGGTCAATACGAGCAGTGGGCCAATCCACAACATCTCCATTCCGTCACCAATTATGAAGCCTATAAAGGACTGTATTCCAGCCTGAATGACCACAACTACTTTGAAATTGCGCATACCTTGCAACGCCAATTTGCTGAAGGTGGTATCTATGAGGAATTGATGCTCTACAATTTTGTGGATAACCACGATGTCAACCGGGTAGCCAGCCAGTTAATCAACCAGGACCATCTCTATCCGTTATATGGGTTGCTATTCAGTATGCCCGGGATACCTTCCATCTATTATGGCAGTGAGTGGGGGCTAAAAGGTCAGCGCAATGAGTATAGCGATCACGATCTGAGACCATCCATCAATCTGCATCGAATGATTCAGCACGCCCCGGAAACGAATCTCCCAACCACTATCCTGAAGTTGGCAAACTTTCGGGCTCTGACGCCTGCGCTTCAATCAGGCAGCTATCAACAGGCTAATGTCAGTTCCCTGCAATTTGCATTCTGGCGGGAGACAGCACACCAAAAGGTATTGGTTAGTTTGAATGCAGGCGAGAAGGTTTTCAATTTGACTGGTATTCAAATTGAAAACCATTTCTATGTAAAAAACAGCTTTGATAATCAGACTGATTATCAGTTGGAAAATGGAAAAATACAATTACAGACCCCCCCAAATTGGATGTCAATGATTGTTTTTGAAGATTGATAAGGTCTACCCGTACATCAACATCAAAACAATATATAACACCACCAGGATAAATAAGAAAGCAAATATTAAATATCCCCATCTTTGTAAATTATGCTTCTGCCGGGCTTTTTTCACAGCCAGTGCATCCTCAATAATTTCATCTATTGCAAATTTGCTTAACTGCAGAACTTCGCTTAATTGTTTGCGCACAAATTCAGGTGATTTACCGGCCAGGATGAGTGCCCGCGCTTCTTTGACTGCCTGCGCTCGTAATGGATTCGCTTTGGGAATTTCAACCGTTTTTCGTGGTTCCTGGTAATCCACACCATTAACGTCATTCACCATGCGAAAATCATGCATTGCTTTACCAATTTGCGCCCGGGATAACCATAAACCTACTAGATTATTGGGAAAGTTGATCGGTGTTTCCACAAACATCAAATGGTCACTACTGGGTGCTGATTTAAATGTTACGCCACAGACAGGGCAAATCATGAATTTCTCATTTTGTTCAGATTCCTGTACTTGAAGAAACTCTGTTTGACAAATAGGGCAGCGTGTGTTTTTATTTATTCCCATTATGGCACGTTCAGTGTTAGTAGTTATCATGAAATCAGTTGACCTTGTGAATAAAAGTATTATAGGAAAAAATTCGTTTATATTAGATTTATATATTGTTATAATTTGGTTACAATTTATCCTAACCAAGTTATAACCATCCGAAAGAAATCATCCTGCCATATAAGCAATTGAAATGGTTCCCGGACCAACATGCGCCCCAATGACGGGACTTACATGCGAGAGAATGGCCTCATCTGCCCCCATACTCTCCTTTATCTCTGCCAGTAAGCTTTGGGCAGCCTCGTGTTCCAGTGCATGGAAGACAGAAATATGCAGTGGTTTGCGTCCATTAATGTCTCTTTCTACTAAAGCAACCATCCGCTTGATGGCTTTCTTTTTGGACCTGACACTTTCCACCAGCTCTATTTTTCCATCTCTAATTTCAAGTAACGGCTTGATATTTAAAGCAGTCCCAACCAGGCGCTTGGCACTATTGATGCGACCACCCGCAGCAAGAAATTTCAACGTGTCAACGGTAAAATACACACCAATTTTCGGATATGCGTCCTCTGCTACCTTTTTGCATTCAGGCAGACTAGCGCCTTCTTTAGCTGCTCTGGCAGCAGCTAAAACTTGAAATCCTAACGCCATCGAAACCAGTTTCGTATCCAACACTTCCACTGGTTTTCCTTCAAAGGATTTCAAAGCTTGCATGGCTGAATCATAAGAGCTCGAAATACCTTTCGAAATTCCAAGATTAAGAATTTCATACCCTTGATCTAACAATCTCTGGAACATTTCCTCGAATTGATGCACGGTAACCTGGCTTGTTTTGGGTAAGCTTTCACTGTTGGACAGTCGCAAATAAAATTCATCCGGCAGAATATCAATGCCATCCCTGTACTCTCGTCCTTCCCAAATCAATGTCAGTGGTAGTACCTCAATTGGATATTCCGCTATCATTTCTTGCGGTAGATACGCGCTACTATCTGTCACAATAATTACTTTTGCCATCCAAATACACTCCGGGGAAATTTTTACAAGTATAACCGAAAAAAGCAAAATCCTATTAGGTGGGTGGCGAAGTTTTTATGCCTTGCCGATTTTTATTTCAAATATAGGTGCCTGTTATAAAAGGGAACAAAAGCCAGAATGACTGCATGCTTGTATAAACCACATCGATCGATCAGATTATTGGTCAATAAGCCAATGGCTCCATTTTTCTGTTTGGAGTTTTTTTGACCAAAAACAATATCATCTGCATCTCCTAATTCCTTACCTTTTCGCACCAAATCAGTAATTTCCGGCGGTAAATAGAAACTTCCGGAACGCGCTTTGCCCAAAAGCTGACCATTATCAATCACCACCCAGGCAAAGGCCAGCATTTCCCCGCTTTCATCAAAATCCACACCACCTTCAATCCCTACCCAATACTCCGCATCCGGATAAAGCTCACGTACCGCTTTCACCCGATTACAGGCACCTGATCTGGTTTCCACATCCGTCATGGGTTGGTTACTGACCCCCGAGGGTACTTCCATTTGTTGCCATCCAAAAGTAATAGCAGGCATTAATTGATGGAACGCTTTTTTTACTGCATTCAATTTAACAGGGTTTGTAGAAGCTATCACAATCTGTTTTTTCATTCACTTAATCCCTTTAAGTCGATCATGTTCTTATCAATATTCAATTAATGTTATATTTACGTCTGATTCTCATGTTATTTTAATGTTAATTTATTATGATAAATATTATCTGAATTGTTTAAATTAATTGTCGATTCAAATAA
Organism: uncultured Anaerolineaceae bacterium; assembly: GCA_942491385.1. Lineage (GTDB taxonomy): Bacteria > Chloroflexota > Anaerolineae > Anaerolineales > Anaerolineaceae > UBA6170. Next base: position 480,917 of record CALOAF010000002.1, read on the forward strand.
AAAGTTTATAAATTTATTATACAATTGAATCAAACCAATCAAAAAATAAATTTTACAAGCTGACTCCAGAACCTCAGTTCTGATCAAAATAAATAAGGAGCAGAAAATGACTACAATCAATGATTTTTCCGAAGAGCCCCGTTACACCATTAAATCCGTAAGTGTCCAAACCGGTATTCGACCAGTTACATTACGTGCTTGGGAACGTAGGCATGATTTACTTAGCCCTCACCGGTCCGAGAACCGCTATCGTTTATATTCGGAAAGAGATATAGCCATTTTGCGCTGGATTAAATCCCGCGTAGACGAAGGTATCTCCATCAGCAACGCTGTGCTGGAACTTCGTCAGATGACCCGCAATGGTGTCTGGCCGGATGCAATTCCTACCGCCCCGACCCGCACATTGGTTGCTCCCAAAGCGACCCCCGAGACCTACACCCACTGGTTGTATGATGCTTTAATCAAACATAATGAGGATCGTTCAACAGAACTCATGCGCGAATTGCACGCCAGCTTTGATCTGATGACGATCTTTAGCCGTATCATTGCACCCACACTGGTTGCCATTGGCGAGGCCTGGTACCGGGGGGAAATTCGTATCACCACCGAACACTATGCCGCCAATTTCCTGCGTGCCCGCTTGATGTCTCTATTACAAGCCTACCCCACGCGCAGAAATGCCGCTTACGTTCAATTAGGTTGTGCACCAACCGAACAACATGAATTAGGCAGCCTGATGATGGCAGTACTGCTGCGCAGCGAAGGATACCGGGTGGAGTATTTAGGCCCCGATTTACCGGTTGATGATCTGGTCGATTATGCCAGTTATGAATTCCCCGATCTGATTGTATTATCAGCAACAACCGATTTAGCTGCATTTGAAATGCGCCGTTTGAAAGAAAAGCTCGAACAAATCGATCCTTCCCCCATGCTGGCATATGCTGGCAGTGCCTTCGACAATAACCCGAGGGTGAGAGATATGGTTCCTGGCCATTATATTGGCAGAACATTTGAGGAAGGCCTGGAATCAATCAAAGATGTTCTCAAAGTAAAAGAACTCGCTTAATAACTGGTTGACTTATTTAATGCATAATGTTTGTCAAAAGATTAGACAAACATTATGCATTTTTATTTTAATCTAGTATAAATAATTCAACTTAATTATTATTTACAGGATTTATGCATGGATAGTAAACATAACAATGAGACCGAGATCGATAAGGATGCTTTGCCCCTTTACAATATAAAGGCAGTATCCAGCATGGTCGACTTATTACCCGTCACATTGCGTGCCTGGGAGCGGCGTTATGGCATGCCCAACCCGCATAGAGGCGAACAGGGGTATCGCTTATATTCACCTTATGATGTGCGATTGTTGCGGTGGTTGAAGCATCAAAATGAGTCGGGCATGAGTATTGGCCAGGCAGTTAAATACCTGAATGAATTACGAAGCGATGGAAAAGATCCTGCCAGAGAATTCATTCTGAAACTGGAAAAGCCAATAGAAGCCAGTAACCAGGTCTCTTTGGACGTTCTTTCTCGCCATTTTGAGCAGTATTTAATGAATTATCAAAATGAAAATGCGTCAGAAATTCTAAGGAGAGCCTTTTCTATTTACAACGTTGATCAGGTGTTGACCGAAATTGTACAAGCTACACTTGTGCGTATCGGTAATGCCTGGCACAAAGGTAAGATCCCAATTGCTTCTGAGCATTTTGCTACTCAATTTTGCGAACAACACCTGATGGGAATGGTCTATTCTTCTTCTGTCCCCACTCGCGAAGGGACGATTCTGGCAGCCTGTGCCCCTGGCGAAATGCATCAAATTGGTATCCTCAGCCTGGTTATTATGTTGCGTTGGCGTGGATGGGATGTCAAGTACTTTGGACAGAATTTGAGCTTGGAACGTATTCAGGAAACATTAAGTGTCTTAAAACCAATTTCGCTGCTATTTTCGGCGACAAGCAGGGAAAGTGCTCTGGCATTAAAACCGTTAGGTTCAATTTTAGAAAATTATCCATTTGTAAAACCTCTGGTTTTTATCGGCGGTATGGCTTTTCAAAATTTTCCTGAATTAGTTCGTCAAATGCCGGGGCAAGTCATGGATTATTCTCCTTCCAGGAATATTGATTTGATTGAAAAACAAATTTACCGGAAACTAGCCAATCAGAATATCTAAATCTTCTCTTCTAAGGAAAGTAGCAATGACAGACAAAAAACGCTTATTTTCAATATTCCTGGTCGTATTTATTGATCTGCTCGGATTTAGTATCATCCTGCCATTGTTACCTTTTTATGCAGAAACTTTCGGCGCATCTGCTACCGTGGTTGGTTTATTAGTAGCTATTTATGCCGCGGGGCAAATGATCAGTGCTCCATTATTAGGTCGCTTATCTGATCGTTATGGACGCAGACCCTTCCTGCTGGTCAGTATACTCGGTGGAGCCATTAGTTTTTTCATATTAGGCTTGGCTACGAATCTCACTATGTTATTCATTGCTCGTCTGGTAGCTGGATTAACTGCAGGGAATATCAGTGTTGCCCAGGCTTATATCACCGATGTTACCGATGCGAAGAACCGCTCACGTGGGCTTGGTTTAATCGGCGCAGCCTTTGGCCTGGGTTTTGTGATTGGCCCTGCCCTAGGTGGGCTTTTAAGCCAATGGGGATATGCGGTGCCAGCATTTTTGGCTGCCGGAATTGCCACCTTAAATTTAGTGGTTGTCTTTCTCTGGTTACCTGAATCGTTAACAGCGGAAAGAAAGCAAGAAATCCAATTACAGAAGAAGCCCCCCATCTCGATTAATTCTTTACTGGATACTTTAAAAAAACCAGTGGTAGGTCCACTACTCCACACGCGTGTGTTTTATGGATTTGCCTTCGCGCTATTCCAATCTGTTTTTGCTTTATATGGCCAATATCGTTTTGGTTTAAATGCACAGAATATCGGATATTTACTGACCTATGTCGGGGTTCTATCCGTAATTACCCAGGGGGTCCTTGTTGGTAGAATTTCCGACCGTTTCCCTGACCAAAAAATCATCCTATTTTCTACCGCCATTATTGGCGCAAGTTTTATTGCCTGGGCATTTTCACCCAATGTCATTTTTTTACTGGTCACTTTATTGCCAATCGCAATGGCCGCCGGTATTTTAAATACGATTATCAACACGGCACTGACAAAAGCTGTTCCACCGGTGGAATTTGGTGGAATTTTAGGGTTATCTGCCTCCCTGGAAAGCGCTACCCGGGTAATTGCCCCCTCCTTGGGTGGTTTTCTACTGGAGGCTTTAGGAACTTCCGCGCCTGGCGTTCTCGGCGGCGTTATACTGTTATGGTTGTCCACTTACATTTTTAAATTCATCTATAAACCCTATAGGATAGAAAATTCTGTAAGCCCTATTCAACCCTGATTGATCATTTATCCAATAAAACCACTCCATAAAAATGGTTTGAATGGAAAAGAAGATTTCAAGGTATGATAATCATAGAGCACAAACCCTATGATTAAGCAAAGTAAAAAATCAAATATCAGCGTGATCGGTGGCGGCCCAGCCGGATTGATGGCTGCCGAGTATCTGGCTGATCAGGAATTTTCGGTTGACGTTTATGATGCCAAGCCAGCAGTCTTAAGTAAATTCCTGGTTGCAGGCAAGGGCGGTTTGAATCTGACCCGCAATGAAGATTTTGAAACATTCTTATCGAAATATGGCCCCAAGACAGGAAAATTAGAGCCGTTCTTGCTAATTTTCGGCCCCACACAAATCCGTGCCTGGGTTCATACATTAGGTTTTGAAACCTTTGTGGGCAGTTCTGGTAAAGTCTTTCCCCAAGATATGCAGGCTGTTACTCTGCGTTTAGCCTGGATTCAGCGATTAAAACAGTTGGGTGTCAGGTTTCATATAAGTCATCGCTGGTTGGGATGGGACGAAAAAAAGAACTTGATATTTCAAACTCCATCAGGAATGATTAAAACGCATACCGATGCTGTAATACTGGCAATGGGTGGGGCGAGCTGGCCGAAAACCGGCAGTGATGGTTCCTGGGTCAAGATTTTGCAACAACAAGGGTTTACAATCTCCCCCTTAAAACCGGCCAACTGCGGTTTTGATGTTAAGTGGAGTGAGCACTTTCGTGATCGTTTCCAGGGAACACCTTTAAAAACTGTACTCATCAACTTTCAACCAACTCACGGGCAAACCCGTCATCAATTGGGAGAATTTTTAATCACTCACTATGGCGTAGAAGGCAGTCTCATTTACACTTTTTCAGCAGCGATTCGCGATGAGATTCTTGAATATGGGAAAGCTGTGATCCACCTGGATCTTGCTCCGCATTCGTCGGTTGAACAGCTTGAAACCAGGTTGTCACGACCTCGCGGTTCGCGCTCGCTTTCATCGCATATTGAGAAATGCATTGGTATACGAGGCGTCAAAGCAGGTTTACTGTGGGAATTTTTGCCCCGCTCTATTTTTGAGGATCCCAAAATGTTGGCATCTGCCATTAAGGCCTTACCTATTCCCCTGCTTGCACCTCGTCCCATTGAGGAAGCGATCAGTACCGCCGGTGGTGTTCGGTTTGAGGATCTGGACGATCACTTGATGCTGAAAAACCTTCCAGGTGTCTTTTGTGCGGGAGAGATGCTTGATTGGGAAGCTCCTACCGGCGGGTATTTACTGACGGCATGTTTTTCGACAGGGTTGGCAGCTGCACAGGGTGTGGTTGATTGGTTGAATTAGGCTGATGGTATAAAAAATCAATTGATTTTCGTTCCCAATTTTCTTACAAATAAAAAATCTTTGCTATAAAATCAAATTACAATTGCAATTTAACAAAAAAAATCCTCATTAACATACTTGAATCATTAAACTGACGCACAATCAATATCCATTTACAAAAGGAGTTTATTATGCTTAAAGAATTTAAAGAATTTGCAATGCGGGGAAATGTGGTTGATCTGGCAGTCGGTGTAATCATCGGCGGAGCCTTTGGCAAGATCATTTCTTCCTTAGTCGCAGATGTCATCATGCCTTTAATTGGTTTATTACTCGGCAAAATCGATTTCTCAAGCCTTTTCATTAATCTGGGCCCTGAAGAATTTGCAACTTTAGCTGCAGCCCAGGAAGCAGGAGCTCCAACTCTGAATTATGGCCTCTTCATCAGTGCGGTTGTGGATTTTCTAATCGTAGCCTTTGTGATTTTCCTGGCGGTAAGAGGGCATCATCAAACTACAGAAACCAGCACCGGAAGCTGCACTCACAACCAAAAAATGCCCATACTGCTTTACTGAAATTTCTATTGAAGCGAAGCGCTGCCCAAACTGCACTTCTCAATTGGAATAAGAAAATTTTTTCAATCAAACCAAATACAAGAATGGATTCTGGATCAATACGATTCGGTTTCTATTTTTGTTGTAAGCTTTCGAGGATTTCTGGTAATTCTTTTATTGAATGAATTTGAACGTACCCTTCAGGCTCAGTAGAAGCATCAGATACCTCTTCATGCGCCCAGGTAAATTGATGCGGAACGTAAACACCAAACCCACCAATTTTTACGACCGGTAGAACATCCGAACGCAAAGAGTTGCCCACCATTAAAAATTCTCCCGGTTCAATGGCATGCCGTTTCAAGATTTTTGCATACATGCCATCTTGTTTGTCACTGACGACTTCATACGCTTCGAAGAAGTTTTCCAGGCGTGAATTTGCCAGTTTCCGTTCCTGATCCAGCAAATCGCCTTTGGTGATCACCATCAATCGGTAATCAGGTTTCAAAACTTGCAATGTTTCCAATACACCAGGCAGAAGTTCTGCGGGTTGTTCCAGCATACTTCGTAAATGCCTGATCAAGGCATTGATTTCGTAACTGCCAACCGCACCATTGCTCAAACGAATGGCGGTCTCCATCATGGATAACCCAAATGCTTTGATGCCATATCCATACCAGGACAGATTGCTGGTTTCGGTCTTGAGTAATTCCATTTCCACAACATCAGCAGGGTGATAGGGAGCCAGCAATTCCGCTAACAGGTCCTGACCGTCATGGTAATATTTTTCGTTCTCCCACAATGTATCATCCGCGTCAAAAGCGATCCATCGAATCATTTCATCATCCTGAGCTTTTTATTCATTATTACATTAATTCGATTTTTTTATCCCTGACGTTTTAATCTGGCTGGTTTCCCAAAAAATTCCAGTCGCTTTAACTTCTTAATGACCTGATCCACATACTGCTCTGAGACATCAACAAAGGTTTCGTGTTGCTGAATAGTAATAGCGCCAACTGCCTTACCCGGGATTTTCGCTTCATTGGCGATCGCTCCAACAACCATGGTCGGGCGAATTTGTTCTGCTTTGCCCAAACCAAATGATAAACGCACCATACCGGCTTCATGACTGCTATTGCGGCTTCCTTTTGATCGTCCTGCATGTTCAAATCGGCGCGATTCACCCTTCCGTTGTTTCGACCCACGTGCATTCCTACCACCACGCTTGCCTTCTTCCACATTTCCTACCGGCATAATAAAGACATATTTCATCTGTTCTTTTACCAGTTTTAACGCAGAAGCCGCAACAAGCAAAGGATCATGACCTTCTGAGACCAGTTTATTGACCAATTCGATCTCACGGGTTTCTTTACCGCTATTCAGTCGTTCAACAACCAGATTTTCAAATTCAAGTTGTCTTTTGGCCAAAATGTCCTTTTCCGTAGGCAATTTTTCAATCAACATTGCCTGTTGGGTAACCTTTTCAAAGCGCCGAATGCGAAACATTTCGTTCCCGGTGATTAAGGAAATCGCGACACCTTTCGCGCCAGCCCGACCGGTTCGACCAATCCGGTGTATATAATCTTCCGCGTCAAAGGGAATATCAAAATTAAACACATGCGATACGCCAAGAATATCCAAACCACGAGCAGCGACATCTGTCGCTACCAGAACGCGGGTAAGCCCTCGGCGGAAGCGGTCCAGGGCAATTTCCCTGGCAGATTGAGCCAGATCCCCATGCAATGCTTCGGCGGAGTAGTGGGCAGCCATCAACTGGTCACTCAGTTCCGCAGCCCTTATTTTGGTGCGGGTGAAAATGAGTGCGTTGGTCACCGGTTCAAACTCGAGTAGTCGCAGCAATGCAGCGAATTTATCCTTCTCATGTACCATATATACGCGTTGTTCAGTATTTTCGACGGTGAGTGTTTTTCCGGCAATGATAATTTCTTCAGGTTTATTTAAGTAACGGTTGGCCAACTTACGGATTTCATGGGGTAGGGTCGCTGAGAAAAGTGCTTTTTGGCAATCAAAAGGAGCATACGCCAGAATGGCTTCTACCTCGTCAATGAAACCCATTTTCAACATTTCATCCGCTTCATCCAGAACCCAGAAACGAACTTGCGAAAGATCCAGCGCATTCTTCTTCTGAATTAAATCCATGACCCGACCAGGTGTTCCCACGACAATCTGGACACCAGCTGAAAGCTGATGCAATTGTTTACCGTAAGGTGCTCCACCATAAACCGCCAGGATTTTTATACCAGTGAATTTGGCAAAGGTTTCAATAGCCTTTGAAACCTGTAACGCTAATTCACGTGTGGGAGCCAGAATAAAGCCCTGGACTGCCTTCAGTTGAGGGTCAATCATTTGCAACATCGGCAATGCAAACGCTGCCGTTTTTCCAGTCCCGGTTTGCGCTTGCCCCAGCATATCTTTTCCGCTCATTAAAACCGGGATCGCTTCCTGCTGAATCTCGGTTGGATTTACAAATTCCAGTTCCTGCACTGCCTGATTAAGCTCAGGCTTTAAATTCAATGTTTCGAACAAACTCATTAATTACTTTCACTTTCAGACGCACACGCCTATTCACAATTTTATACAGACCCAGTTTTCTAGAAGTTTTGAACAAAAAAGGACTTGCTGATCCTGGCAAATCCTTTCCGAGTTGCAAACGATCTTGTTCGACTGATCTGTTGAACAATCTATAATTTTAGCACAATTTAGTCAATTTTGGGGATTTTTATTTTTTTGGAAGAGATTTTTTTCTCTCAACTAGAGGCTTGCCCTACCTAGCAACCCCTGTTAAAATTTAATAATGCAGAATACAATCTATTTCGGCGACAACCTTTCCATCCTACAATCTTTACCCTCAGATTCAATTGATCTGATTTATATTGATCCGCCTTTCAACACGGGAAAATCTCAAAGCCGCAAACAAATCAAAACCATCGCAGATAATAAAGGTGATCGCGTTGGCTTTCAGGGTCGCTCATACCGTACGATTGAAGTGGGCCAAAAAGCTTATGATGATCAATTTGATGACTATCTGGGATTTCTGAAGCCACGACTGGAAGAAGCCTATCGCTTATTAAAACCGGATGGCAGCCTCTATTTTCACATTGATTATCGCGAAGTCCATTATTGTAAGATTCTTTTAGACCAAATTTTTGGACGTGATTCGTTTTTAAATGAAATCATTTGGGCGTATGATTATGGCGCACGTACCAAAAAAAAATGGCCACCAAAGCATGATAATATCCTCTGGTATGCGAAAGATCCGACCCACTACAAATATAATGTCGATGAAATTGAACGTATCCCTTACATGGCACCGGGATTGGTGGGAAAAGAAAAGGCAGCCCGCGGAAAGTTGCCAACCGATACATGGTGGCATACAATTGTCCCCACCAACGGCACTGAGAAAACCGGATACCCTACTCAAAAACCATTGGGTATCCTGCGCAGAATCATTCGGGCTTCTTCCAATCCCGGTGATGTTGTGCTGGATTTCTTCGCCGGGTCAGGGACAACGGGTGCGGCCTGTTTGGAATTTGACCGAATGTTTATCCTCGTGGATAGCAATCCGCAATCCATAGAGATCATGCGCAAACGATTTACAGGCCAAGCCATCAAGTGGATCGGTTGTGAAGGGATGTCATAACCTTGAAAACAATCAACCTGGCCACCTGGAATCGACGTGATCATTACAATTTATACAAAAAATTAGATTTTCCTTACCTGAATATCACAGCAAATGTAAATATCGATGATTTGTATCGTTGGTCTAAGAATAATAAGTTTTCTTTGTTCTCCTGTATTGCCTACCTGACCACAAGAGCTTCTAATCAGATTCCTGAATTACGCATGCGAATCCGCGGGGATCAGGTGGTTGAACACCCTATCGTTCATCCCTCTTTCACCGTCCTGACGGATGATGAGACTTTTGGTTTCGCCACGATTCAATATTCTTCTAATTTTTCCAAATTTTCCAATAATGTAATCGCCGGGATTGAAGCCAGCAAAAAAGACCCCAGCATTCATGATGAGCCCGGTCGTGATGACATGATTTTCTTGACCACGATGACATGGGTATCCTTCACACAAATTTCCCATCCACTACCGCTAAATCCACCTGATTCTTTTCCCCGTATCACCTGGGGAAAATACTTTGAGCAGGGAAATCAACGTCTGATGCCCCTCTCGTTACTGGCCAACCATGCACTGGTCGATGGCCTGCATGTTGGTAAATTCTTTGAACTGGTTCAAAATTGGATGGACCAACCGCATCAAATTCTAGGGGATTAATTTATCGTTCTGTGTTTGCGATGCATAAATTTTCTACACATGGGAATCGTTTTTATTTTTCACCGCTTGAGTACACCACCTTCAGATTAAAGCGAGAACCGCCTACGAAAGAGGAGGCGGCTCTCATTTGGTTGCTGTGGCACTTTCCTATCGTATGATCAGGAGGTGTGCCACAGCCGTACGTTGACTACTATCTTTCATGGACATCACCTCCTCTTTCAAAGATTGGCAATTTCAAGTGATCAAAGATCACGCTTCCATTATCGCATATTTTTCTTACTTGTCAAATTTTGGTGATACCCTGTGTAAACAGACTTACCACTCAGACACCAATGAAAAACGGAAATTACCGTCATCCTGTTTTTCGGTTTTTCCATTGAGCGTCATCACTTCTACCCAGGTCTGTCCGGGTCTGAGGGGGAAGACCGACCCATCCGGGTTCAAAAAAGTGAGCACCGATTCTTCGGTGGGGCGGGACCAGGTAACTTCGTATACTTTCCCATCCCGAGCAATATAGGCTTTGCCTGTCCCCAGCATACTTACATCCAACACTTCAACAGTCGGTCGTGCGTCAATATCTGTATGCCGGACAAAAACAATTGCTATATTTTCTGTTTCTATCGGTTCATCAATGGCACGATCAATCAGCTGTTCATATACTTCATCACTAGCACCAGTTGAATTTTCAACGTCCGAGAAACGGGCATAGGTATGCGTTTTGGGATTATAATCCCAACGATTATAGATGGCAGCGGAAAAGCGCACAAAAACCGAGTCGGATTCTTCGCCACCAAGCGGCGCTTGCATCTGGAATAACATGCCATCTAAATTTTGCCTGGAATTATCAATTCCCATCCTTTGGGTATATTCAGCAACTTTGCTGGTATTTGCCACTTCATAATTCTTGGAATTCGGTTCAATTCTATAAATAACACCAGCAGTATTAGCGCTTTCTATCATCAAACGATTGGAAAATTCTGAATTTACAAGGCGATTATACGTGCCTTCATACGCGCTGCCAAAAATGAACATGCCTTTATACCCGCGCACCACATTGAAATCAAATAAACGGGCAGAGCGAATCGGTGCAACCATTTCAGCATCCTGTCCATAGAACACGGCTGCGAATCGGGTCGTTCCAAACTCGGTGTAATATTCATAAATAATATCGGCACTGGAAAGCCCCCAATGTGGTCGGTCAGCTCTTGGCAGATTTTGAACTTTGACAACAATCGGTCTGCGATTTAATAGCGCCGGATCTTCTACTTCCAGACCGGTGAGAGGGTTAATTCCCTCAGGAAAATTAGCCGGGCCATAACCTTCTTCCGGATAAGTTGGGGTTGCTGTTGCAGTCGGAGGTAAAGGGGTTGGCGAGGATGTTGGAGTAGGGGTTGCAGGCTCTGGCTGTAAGGCTGTTGGGGTTTGGATTCCTGGCGTATTGGTAACTTCTATCGGAATACTTTCGGTTTGACAGGCTGCAATCAGGCTGAGTAGTACTAAGAAAATGACTGCTACAATAAATTTCTTCATAGAACACTCCAACATCTTTCTTAAGATCGATATGAATAAAAATCATACTCCATCTTGTCTATTTTGCCAACAAGTGCTTTCGTCAGCAATTCAGTTTCAGGGAAACATGCTTTGCACTTGCTATGAGACCTTGATGATCTTATAATCAAAAACATGAAAATTTCAGGATATGCGCTTTCGAAAGGCTTTTTGATTAAGTTATTTTTGGTCTTGTTTACTGTCGTTATCACCTACCTTTGGCTCGATTTTGCTCCTGATGGTCTTTTAGGAAAGATGGATGCCGTGGGGTATGCCGTCTGTCATCGTATCGATGAACGCTCATTTCATTTGGGTGAAAGAGCAATTCCTTTATGCGCTCGCTGTTCCGGGATGCAATTAGGCGCACTCCTTGGATTGGCTTACCAATCCATTTGGGGACGGCGTGGCAAGTTTCCTCCTGTAAAAATTCTTATTCCGTTAGGAATATTGGCTTTATTTTTTGTCATTGATGGTGTAAATTCTTATCTTAATTTTATTCCGATGTTACCCCAGGTATATGCTTCCCAAAATTGGTTACGCCTGCTAACTGGTACCGGTCTGGGATTGGGTTTGGCGGCTGTCATTTTTCCAATTTTCAATCAAACAATTTGGCGAGATTGGGAAGATGATTATGCATTAGGCGATTGGAAACAATTTCTGGGGTTGATTGGATTGGCTTCTCTTCTCGACCTGGCGATTTTATCAGAAAACCCGTTGGTTTTATATCCTCTGGCAATCCTCTCCGGACTGGCTGTTCTGCTTGTTTTGGGCATCTGTTACTCATTGTTGGTGGTGATGGTCTTGAAAAAAGATAATCGCTTCACCACCTGGCGATCCGCTTGGGCACCACTTTTGGCAGGATTTTCAATCGCCATTACCCAGACATTCGTTATTGACCTGGTAAGGTTTGCTCTAACCCGCACCTGGGGTGGCTTTGATTTATAGGAGTCTAAAATGGAAATACTTGGAATTTTTTCTGCCTTCGGGCTTTCAGCCAGCGCTGGTTTAAATGCTTATATTCCTCTACTGGTCGTTGGGCTCTTAGGAAGATTTACCAATTTAATCAAACTACAGCAACCTTGGGATGGGCTCACGAGCTGGTGGATTATTGGCTTACTGGTAATCCTTTCACTGATCGAATTTTTTGCAGATTCAACGCCTGCTGTTAATCATATCAATGATATTATCCAGACCTTCATCCGCCCAACTGCCGGTGCAATTGTTTTTGCAGCAAGTGCCAATGTCCTCACCGATGTATCCCCCCTCCTTTCCCTTGCCTGTGGTTTATTGGTGGCTGGAAGTATTCATGCGGTAAAAAGCACAATCATCAGACCCGCGGTCACAGCAACCACAGCCGGGGTTGGCAATCTCCCCATCAGTATGTTGGAAGATGCCACTTCTACAATTATTTCGATCTTATCCATCCTGGTTCCCATTTTGGTGGTAGTCATTTTAATTATTTTAATCGCCTGGTTGTTCTCCCACCGTCGAAAGAGAAAAGCGTATCATGATTAATTTTGACCTTTAATAATTTCTTTGTATACTTAGGTAATCATTTAAAGAAATTTTTCAATAAAGGAGAACCATATGGGACAGAATGATGATATGACCATTCGCGCACCAGATCCAGGCGATTCAGATCGCTCTAAGAATGTACCAAACCAGGAACCTGAAAACTCAGGCTTTCAGGAAGCACCGAAATTTGAAACACCACCCGTGTATTCAGAACCACCCCGACCAACTGAAGCTCCAAGCTACAATCAGGCGGGTACACCACCCAGACCAACAGAAACACCAAGTTATGGTGAGGTAGTGGAACCACCTAAAAAGAAAAATAACAAAACACTATGGATCATCATCATTGTGATTGTCTTAGTCATTTGTTGTTGCTGTATTTTGGCAATTGTTGCTGGGAATAATCTAATGCAGGAATTTAATATTGATAATTTTGAAGACCTGATGGATGAATTGAGCCAGATGATTAAACTTGCCCCTGCTTATATATAATTTATTTTTTTGGAACAAAAACCAAAAACACGCCTCGTTCAATTGATCAGGGCGTGTTTTTTATTTATTCTCTTTACGCACCACCAGCAGTATATAAGGAAGGATCTTCCGGCGTTTCTCCGGATGGGTCCCAAACATACACCCAATCTCCTACATTTGCCCAATCAAAAACCACTCTGGCATCCCCAATCGTCAGATTCACACACCCATGGGATTGTGGATATCCAAAATACGTATGCCAATAAGCACCATGTATTGCCCTGGCTTCATCATAATACAAGGTCCAGGGAACATCTTCCAAATAATAGTAATCAGAGCGATCAGCTTCAAAGGCTCCGCTCATGTTTGTCCGGTCTAATTTCTCATAAATCTGGAATAATCCTGGGCGGGTAAAAAATGGGTCGATACCGGTAGAGATCAACGCGGCAAATAAAAGGTTTCCATTCTCATAAACCCCGAGTGTCTGCTCGTTTAAATTGATTTCGATCCAGCGATTGTTATCTACACCATCAGGCGGTGTCAGGTTCACCAGGAATTGACGCACCTTTCTACGATCCACCCATTCGTCAACGCCAATCATAAACCAATCTGACCCATCCACAGTCACAGTATCATAAATTTGAACCACATCTTCCCGAAACAGTTTCTTCCCTGTCAGATCTGATTGTATGCCAGGCGTTTTCAATACATCAATTGTGTCTAACACCCAGCCGAAAGGGTTGGTTGGGTTTTGGTAAACCAATAACCCTTGAAAACGACCAGAGCGAATGCAACATTCGGTGTTTGCTTCACTTGCATCCACCCACAAGCCATTCATTAACTGATAGAAAACACCATCATCTCTGTCAAGGCGTTGATAAACGGCTAAATACTTCATTCCTGCGTCCAGATATCTTGTAGGATTCCCAGCTAACGCGTCTTCTAAACTAGCGTAAACCGGAAACGAGTTGTCACCTACTGTCAAATATGGAACTGGAGCCAGTGTATAGCTATAATCTGCTTTATAAACCGGTAAAGGTTGAAATGGCACAGAAATCCCTTTTTTATTCATCATGGTTAAGAACTCGGCAGGACCCATCACCAGGCAATCACCCTGATCATACCCATAAATACCCGGTAAACACAAAGGCTCTCCATAAAAGGATTCCTGGTCATTAGCCTTAACTGGATCAACAAGCATACTCGTGATGATAATAACTGCGATCAATAGCAGCAAATATTTTAGATTAATTTTTTTCATTATAGAACCATTTTCCTCTTCTTTGAGATTCTAACAGACTTTTAGGGCGAAAGGAAAGACACTTGTAAAGTCTTTCCCAAACGCTGTAAAACGATTTTTTCGTGAAACGAAATTCAGCTATACTAAGAGGAAAAAGAGGATAAATGACAGAAAATCAACCCGAAGTATTGAACCTATCAAAAATTTTACAGGTACAAGATGGAGCCGTGGTAAGCAGAACTCTCATTAATCAAAAAACTGGTACTGTTACCTTGTTTGCTTTCGATAAAAATGAAGGTTTAAGCGAACACACTGCTCCATTTGATGCGAGTGTATTCGTAATAGAAGGGGAATTAGAAGTCGCTATCTCATCAAATCCATTCGTATTAGGAACTGGTGATCTTATCATCATGCCTGCCAATCAACCACATGCCTTGAAAGCTATTTCCCCTGTAAAGATGTTGTTAGTTATGATTCGTTCATAAGTGATTTTATTATCAAATTATCATTGCAAGGAGAATCAAAATGTCGGAACATGTTTATAAAAAGATTGAGTTGGTGGGTTCTTCAAAAGTAAGTATCGAGGATGCCATTCAAAATGCGATTTCTCAGGCTAGTGACACATTGGAAAATATGCGCTGGTTTGAAGTGGTCGAAACGCGTGGTCAAATCGACGAAAACCGAATTGCTTATTGGCAGGTCACTATTAAAATAGGCTTCACAGTATCAAAATAGCCCTGACTTACGATATGCGATTGATTTAAAAATCTGTATTTGTCTCTGCGGCTACCCGGTACTAATAATCCAACTTTTCTTCATAGTAAAATTTTTATGATACTGAAGTAAAAATTACACCCTGGAGGTATTATGCTACGGAAAACAATCGACTTTTATCATTGGCAGGTAAAACCGCACAATCTTTTCGACAAGCAGTGGTTAGTCCTGACGAGTGGTGATTTTCATGCCGGGAAATACAATTCCATGATTGTCGGTTGGGGTGGCTTTGGTACGATGTGGAAGAAACCATTTGCCTTAATTCCGGTCAGGCCTCAACGGTACACCTTTGAATTTATGGAGAAATTTGATACTTTCACCCTTTCTGCTCTCCCCGAAAGGTATCGTAAAGCGCTGGAATTGATCGGTACCAAATCTGGAAGAGATATGAATAAGCTTTCCGCTACTGGCCTGACCCCCATCCCTTCCAGCGTAGTATCTGCTCCCGGATTGGATGAGGCAGATTTAATCATTGAATGTAGAAAATCGTACTGGCAAGATATGGATCCCAATCACTTTTTAATCTCGTCCATCGCAAACCAATATCCCAAGCAGGACTATCACCGGATATATTATGGTGAGATTTTATCTATTTCGGCCACCAAAGAGTTTCTTGGATAAACTCTTTTTTAAATTTGTGAATTTGATTAGAATCATCTATACTTATCTTGAATCAAAGTCTCCATCCATATCCTGGATAGTTTTGTTTTTCACGGGGTTGAATGAGTTCTCTATTGTCCAAATTACGAATTAACTTTAAATCCATCCTGCTTTTACTGATTATCGCACTTTTACTATTCATTGTATTGGTTGTGAATTTATTTTGGGTGCAACCGAATGATAATTTCTCGATTGCTTATCAAAATTTTCTTTCCAAAATACTATTAATTACCATTTTTTCCATAACTATATTCATCCTGGTTTTTATCGTTTTATTACGACAAAAAATTATTTTTCTTGTCAAAGAGATCGCTTTTCGACTGAATCAAATTAATCAGAATGAACAAGATGATCTTGAAACCATGCAGGAAAAGCCTTACCCTGAAGAAGTAGGGGGATTGGTTTCAAAATTCAATGAATTTTTCCACAATCAAAAAATTGCTCAAAAAAGAAATTCCATTCTGGATGAAGACCACGAACGGTTCGAATTGGCCTTACAAGGCAGCCAAATTGGATTATGGGATTGGAATCTGATCAATAATTATTGTTATTTTTCTCCTGCCTGGCGAAATATCCTCGGTCATACTCAGGAATCTATTTACAATCTCCCCACCGAATGGTTTACCCGGGTTCACCCGGAAGATATCGATTCGTTGCGAAATAAGATCAATGAGCATATTGCTGGAAAAACGCAGATATTTGAAAATGAACACAGAATCAAGCACATGAATGATACATACATCTGGGTCTTCGCCAGAGGCTTGGTGCGAAAATCTCAAGATGGCGTTCCAAATCGATTTGTTGGCACAATGGAAAACATTTCTCAGCGCAAATCCTTGGAAGCTAAATTAATGATCGAAGCAATGTACGATCCGCTCACAGGCTTACCAAACCGCACTTATTTTTCTGGTGTCCTTGAACAATCGCTGGGACGCATTCGCCGGCGTGATGAGTATCATTCTGCTGTCCTGTTTATTGACCTGGATCGATTTAAAAACATCATTGACAATTACAGTTACTCCATTGCGGAAGGATTATTAATTGAAATCACTCGCCGGCTTAAATACAGTGTCAGAAGCATGGACACCATATCACGCTTTAGCGAAGATGAATTTGGGGTCCTATTGGAAGAAATTAATGGATTGCCTGATACAATCAAAATAACCCAAAGATTACATGGAGAATTATCCAAACCATTTAATTATTCCGGTGTAGTTATCCATCCAACTACAAGCATTGGAATCGTTAAATTATCTCGTGGATACCAGGATGCGAACACTGTCTTAAGAGATGCCGAATCTGCTATGTTCCAGGCGAAATCAGATGGGCGGGGCAGGATTGAAGTTTTTGATAAAGATTTATATGCTTTTTCATTGTCCAAAATTCGTTTGGAGCAAGAATTAAAGCAAGCAATTGAGAATGAAGAATTTTCAGTATGGTACCAGCCCATCCTTGACATTGAAAGCAAGCAAATTGTTTACGCTAGCAGTATCCCTATCTGGCACCACCCACAGAAAGGTTTTATCGCACAAGATCAATACCTGGCTGTCGCTGAAGACAGTGGTGAAATTATTCCGCTAAACACCTTCATTTTACGAAGAGCATGTCTTGATGCTTCAGAATGGAAACTGGCGCAAACCACAAAACTTAAACTTTCTATGCCCATATCTCCAAAACTGTTGATGAAATCTGATTTCACTGAAATTGTTCTTTCCGCATTGGCTGATAGCAATTTACCGAATGAATCCTTGCAATTAGTAATTTCTGAAAGCAGCCAGATATATAACTCAGGCATTGCGATTCAATCCATGGTCAACTTATCGAGTATTGGTGTGAAGTTCTGCCTGGCAGATTATGGTGTCATTCCCTCTTCTCTGGAACAGCTAAAACGCTTACCCATCCATGCCCTTAGTATTTCAGAAACACTGACAAGAGGCCTCCCAACCAATGAAGAAGATGCAGTCATCACAAAGTCAATTATTTCATCTGCAAAAGTTCTGGGTTTTCAGGTTATTGCTTCCGGTATTGAATCGAAAAAACAGATGGATTTTTTGCTCAAAAACGGAATTCATTTAGTTTCTGGCGATTATCTTTCCCAACCCCTTGAGATTTCACAATTCAAAAAAATTCTAGAATAAAATTTTGAAATCACATTCCTATCTAAATTTTATGAAATTTTAATAGAAAAATTGTAAACTATGAACAAATATAATATTTCTGGGAGTCCCTCATGGAAATAAACCTATTAGGTGGCGAATTAATCGTAAAAATTTGTTTTGAAAAATCAGATAGGGAATTTGATGATAATATTTGTTTAAGCTTTTATGAACCTTGTCATGATGATGCCCGTTTATTTCTTGCTTCAGAAACAAATCTTTTCATTACTCCCCAGGAAGCCAGAGAGTTCGCTGAGATATTAATAAAAGCTGCTGATTCAAGTGATTTAGCATCACATGATTCGGTATAAAAAAATCATTAGCTTTATTAAGGTAAACCCATGAATAAACAAATAGAAACCGTCATTCAAACACTTCAGGAAAAAAATAATTCGATCAATTTTCAAAAACTATTGAATACAATTTATTCACAAGCACCCATTTATGCCTGGCGTTTTGGTTTGGGGCCAGTTGTTGGGCGTTATGTGATGATCATCGCCCAGATGGATCACAAAACTGGGAAGCCAACAAAAACATCCATAGAATTTTTTGAAATGAATGGCATCAAATATGTCGTTAATTTATTTGGTGTTCAATCCTCATGGTATCGAAATATTTTAGCGAATCCACGGGTTTCCATCCAGACATCCGATGGCACCGAACAAATGGTGGCAGTCCCCATTGCACAGGATGACGAATTAATCACCATTATTGAGTGGTTGCTGAACCGCAATCCAAAATTAATCAAGCCCTACATGCAAGAAATTGGCGTTCAACCAAACCGCAAAGATATCCTCAAACATAAAAAAGATCTGATTTTCTTGCGATTTGATCCAACCAGTGAACCAACCCCCAGAGGGTTGGATGTTGATCTGGCTTGGATCTGGCCAATTCTTTTAATCTGGACCATGCTTACAAGACCAAAGCGCAGAAAATAATTTCATAATAAATCAATTCTGGTTAAATCCTTTCAGCACCAAGAAAACTGGTTTTGCTACCTAATTATTGGTAGAATTCAAGGGGGTAATTCCTCAGGACAAAGCAAAGAAGTCAATAAACAGCTCATTCACAAATACAGCCTGATCATGCCCAGGGAGAAAAATGAACACTCAATCCAGTATCGAACAAGATAAATTTCAAACAGGTGGTGTTGCTGTTGTGTCAACAGCACATGCTGTTCATGACACATATACAGCTTTTTTGCCAGCATTACTCCCTGTGTTTATTGAAAAGTTCACTTTAACAAACACTGCTGCAGGTCTTTTATCAGTTTTTTTACAGATACCTTCCCTGTTACAACCCTTCATTGGTCATTTAGCAGATAGAAGAAATTTAAGGTTATTAATCATTTTCACCCCAGCCATTACTGGTGCAGCCATGAGTTTACTGAGTATCGCACCTGGATATGGGTTCTTAATCTTTCTGCTGGTAATCGCTGGATTAAGTTCTGCTTCCCTCCACGCAGTGGGACCTGTTCTTAGTGGAACTTTAGCTGGAAAAAAGTTAGGCAGGGGTATGAGTTTCTGGATGGTTGGTGGAGAAATGGGTAGGGCAGCCGGTCCACTCATTGTTGTTACCGCCATTGCTTATCTCACATTAGAAGGTATCCCTTGGTTGATGTTTGCAGGCGTATTCACATCGATATTTTTATATGGAAAATTAAGAACAATTACGACACTACCGCGTAACAACGGCAATCACATCCCCTGGAAAACCGGTCTTAAAATGATGCGAAAGGTAATGGCACCGATCGGATTTTTGATTTTTGCCCGTTCCATGATGGTTGCCACCTTATCCACATTTATGCCGACATATTTAACGACAGAAGGGGCCAGTCTATGGGTGGCAGGAGCTTCATTGTCCATTCTGGAAGCAGCCGGTGTGGTCGGGGCTTTTTTGTCCGGATCACTCAGTGATCGTTTTGGCCGGCGACGAATGTTAGTAATTTCATTTGTAGCCACCCCTATTTTTATGCTTCTTTTCATTTTCAACAAAGGGTTATTGCAAATTCCTTTATTGATTTTGCTTGGCTTTTTCGGAATTTCCATTACACCGGTCATAATGGCCATCGTCCTTGAAAATTTCCCCGATAACCGCTCTTTCGCCAACGGCATCTATATGGCCTTCAATTTCGTCTTGATGGCTATTGGAACTTTATTGGTTGGTAGGTTAGGCGATTTGGTTACCCTCAAAACAACATTTATCATCAGTGCAGGTTTAATCTTTTGTGGATTACCCTTTATCGGGCTGTTGCCAAAATCAATAAGATCGTAATAATTAGCACTCTGTTTGTGGTTCACAACAAATAAGGAACAAACCTCAGTTCATCTTCGTCCTAAGAATAAAGCAATTATTTGGAGAAGAGAAATGAAGAAAAAAATTTACCGAACCATTTTCTTAGCGATGTTAACTTTTATGGTTCTGAGTGGGTGCCAGTCTAGCCCAATCTCAACGCCTGATCCAGACACGCCTGTATCTTCAGCGGATCCCATCAATTACCCTCCAGCCAATGATTTTACAGGTTATCAGCAAAATGTGTATGTCGATAGAATGGAAGTTTACTTACTCGAATCATTTCCGATGCAGGTAAGTGTGACTGTCATTGGGAATTTACCTGATGGATGTACCAGTATTATAGGTAGCAAATCTAACATGGTGGATGAAACTACATTCGAAATATTCATATATACCAACCGCCCTGAAGACATGACTTGCACCATGGCACTGGTACCTTTCGAAGAGACAATCATGTTGGATGTGAATGGGTTACCAGCCGGGAATTACACCGTCAGGGGATTTGGATTTGAAAATTCATTTTCGTTTGATTTTAATAATCAATAATTCACTGCCAGAATCCCCTTCATTCTGGGATAACAGCTCACCCTTGTGGGCTGTTTTTTTTCTCAAAAAAGAACATGCGCTACAATAGCTTAAACAAAAAGGATGAAAAAACATGGACGTTCGAGCCTACAACCGCGCCGCCTGGAATAAAGAAGTGGACCGGGGTAATCCCTGGACAATTCCTGTCAATTCTGAGCAAGTTCAAAAAGCACGTCAAGGAAATTGGGAAATACTCCTGACACCATCTTTATCAGTACCATTCGCATGGTTTCCGGATTTCAAAGAAAAACCCGTATTATGCCTGGCGAGTGGCGGAGGTCAACAAGGACCTATATTAGCTGCTGCTGGTGGGATTGTTACAGTTCTGGATAATTCTCCTAAACAATTGGCAATGGATCAAATGGTATCAGAGCGAGAATCTCTCAGTATCAGGACTGTTGAAGGAGACATGTGCGATTTGTCTGTCTTTTCAGATAATCACTTCATTCTAATTTTTCATCCAGTCTCCAATGTTTTCGCTCCAGAAATTCGCACCATGTGGAGAGAAGCATATCGTGTTTTACAACCTGGTGGTGTTTTGCTTAGTGGGTTTACAAATCCCATCAACTATATTTTCGATTGGCAAAAGATCGATCATGAACAGAAACTTGAAGTGAAATATCGCCTGCCTTATTCAGATCTGCAAGGTTTGGAACCTGTAGAATTGGTTGAATATATGCAAGCTGAATCTCCTCTTGAATTCAGTCACTCATTCGATGATCAAATTGGGGGGCAGCTTGATGCCGGATTCGTCATCACTGGATTTTATGAAGACCATAACCCAGGTGGACTGGTTGACCAGTACATGCCAACTTTTTTTGCGATGCGGGCAATCAAGCCAGTTTGGCCGGGTATCAACTCACTTCTTTGAGATAATCCCGGATCATTAATGCTGCAGTGGCACCTTCTCCTGCGGCAGCCGCCGCTTGTTTGGTTGAACCTGAACGCACATCCCCAGCGGCAAACACACCTTTGATCTTCGTTTGGAGCGTCTTTTCCGTAATGATAAATCCTCGCGAATCGAGATCGACTTTACCTTTCATTAAATCACTGTTCGGGTCAAGACCTATGAAGATAAAGACACCATCATAGAACCATTCTTTTAATTCGCCGGTAGCTCTATCTTTGACGATCACCGATTCTAAGCGTTTTCGTTCATTCACTTTTAATTCGACCACTTCATGGTTGACAGTTACCTGCATATTTGGGGTGGAAGCAACTTTCTCCTGCACAATCTTGCTGGCTTTCAGTTCTGGCAAGAATTCTACGATATCGACCCGTTTCGCAAATTTGGTTAAGAATAATCCCTCTTCAAATCCACTATTGCCGCCACCAACAACCAAGATGTCTTTTCCAAAGTAAAAAGCGCCATCACAGGTAGCACAAAAATGAACATTCATACCAATCAAACCATCTTCTCCGGGGATACCCAGACGGCGATATCGTGCGCCTGTCGCCACCAGAACAGCGTTGCTGCCGTAACTTTTCTTGTTTCGGGTTGTAACGCATAGATAACCATTTTCTTCCCGTTCTACTTGCGCCACCTCGGCTGCTTGTAAAATTTCTACACCAAATCGCCGTGCCTGTCGTCCCAATCGGTCGGCAAATTCACTACCTGAGATGCCTTGATCAAAACCTGGAAAATTTTCCATCGATTGTGTCATGCCAGCCTGACCACCCAACGCACCCCGTTCGATAACCAGGGTGTCAAGCCCTTCTCTGGCCAGATATATAGCCGCAGTTAAACCGGTCGGGCCTCCTCCGATAATAATCACATCGTAAAATGATCGTTTGGCTTCAGTTTGTAATCCTAATTTTTCTGCTAACTGTGCATTCGAAGGTTCCACCAGCACAGAACCATCCGGAAAAACAATGGTTGGTACGCTGCGTTTGCCATCATTTATCTTTTCCACAATTGCAACAAATTCTGGTTTTTCTTCAATGTCAATATTTGTGTAGGAGACTCGTTGTTCTCCAAAAAATTTCTTCGCCCGTTTACAATCTGAACACCATGTCGTACTGTAAATTATGATTTGATCAGTTTGATTATTCATCTTCACTCCCGAATTGTTAATTCTCATCTTATTCTATTATACAAAACGTACCAGGCTGAAATTAATGGAGAAATAACCCAAAATAGTCATCATATGTTTGTCAGATAGCTTGCATCCCAGACAATATTTTGATCTCTTTGTTTGACAAGCTTCATGACGGGGCGGCTTCTTACCCAAAGCCAGACCGTTTGGGAAAGGTTGGCGAGAGAGAACCCGATGAAGCCCACATATAGACCGGGATATTTACCAATCGCGACACCTACTGCCAAAATTATCAGTACGGTAACAAGAAAAATTGCCATACTTTCCGGGATACCACGTGTATTTCGGCTAAAGAGAATGGCACCCTGATACCAGGATTGTAATACACTCAAAAACGGCATTGGTAATCCAAGCCAGAAGCCAATTCTGGAAAGTTCAACCAGTGACGGGGGTAATCCTGATACATACGTGAACCACAGAAAGGCTAATGGTGTAACAGCCAGGAAAAAATGAAATCCAACCAGGGATAGCGAAAGACGGGTAGAAAACGTCCTTAATGCACTGGACGAACCTGGTTGATCCAGAATGGCCACAACCACTTCATTGAATGCTATTCCAAGACCACGCAGCATAAACAGCAGACCGCTGACGACCGACCACACCGCCAGGGAGTCGAGTGCTCTGGGCATGCGGCTTAAAGCAGCGCTTCCAATCGGTTGCCAAACCAATGAGAGGAACGAAGTCAGCGCTAAGGGAATGTAAAAAGCGTAAAAATTCTTCCAGGTGAGCACTTCCGCTTTTTTGGCCGGTTTCAGTTGATACTTCAATATTGGACGCACGCGGATACCAGAATAGATTGCCTCAGCCAAGGTACTCAATCCCTGTGAAGCAGCTCCAACTATGTATCCGGGAATGGAGCCGATCAGGAGCCCCGAGCCTAACACCACCACATCGGTAAATAAACGCACTAACGTTCCCATACCCACAGCCCTGGAATGTCCAAAACGAATCATCACACCCTGTTGAAAACGACGATATGCAATCGACCAGGTCCAGGGTAGCATATACCGTAGACCAATTCTCCCCGTCTCTATGATCTCTTCCGGTACACCTAATAGCCTGACAACCACCCAGTCATACAAAGGTGTAAAAGCGACCAAAAAATGAAGAAGGGTTAACAATCCACCTAGAATCATTGTGAAACGGAATATTTTTTGGTAAGAGTCCCAATCCTTACTCAGGGCAGTTGACACAGATAGTAGCATAATCACTGGTGCTTCAATGATCAGTGCCAAAGGGAAAACAATCCCGCCATGTGTAGCCAGACTGATCTCCGGGTTTGCCAGGCGTGCCATCACCGCTGTTATGATGGGCATCTCTACACCCATCAACAACCAGGATGCTGCCAAAGGGAACCAGGTTTTGAAAATTTTCTTTTGTTGTGCGCTTATGCCCAGAACTCTCATAGGTCGCTTTATTCTAATGCTAAATTATTGATTGAGCATACAGATAAAAATTTAATTAAATTTTCTTATCGCTGGATGAATCAGATTAATCGTGACAACAACTACCGAAATAATCACTCCACATAAAATGATTGTGAATGGTGAACCAAACATGCCAGCTAACCAACCAACCAGTAAGGCACCAACCGGATAACTTCCCTGAAAAACAAGAATATAGATACTCATAACCCTGCCACGCAAATGATCTGGAACATGAGTCTGAATCAACGCATTGGTAATATTGACCACCGACATGAGGCTCCAACCAAGGATTACCAACGTTACCATTGAAATGGGTAACACCCTGAAACTTCCCAGTAGAAAAATAGCAAAGGGCATCACCAAACTACCGGCAGTCCAGATTTTCCCTCGAATCACCCGCGAACCAAGGTTTGCGATCATCAAAGCTGCCGCAAGCGATCCAGCACCACGTGCAGAAAGTAATAATCCATTGGTGGTAACATCGCCACCCAGCACTGTATTTGCCCAGTCTGGCATAAGGGTCATTAAACTGAAACTGAAAATTGCAACAGCAGCCAGGTTTATCAACAAGAATCGAATCTCAATGTGTCCAACAGCAAATCGCAGCCCTTCCTGTAGATCAGAAAATGGGGATTTTCCCTGTGCAGTCATCTGACGAGGTGGCACATTCATCAATAACAATGCCACTATCACCCCTAGGAATGATATCCCGTTTATAGTGAAACACCAGGCCGGTCCTAACCAGGCGTAGATAAGACCGGCGGCAGAAGGCCCCACAATGGTACCCAGGTTGAAGACAGAGCTATTCAATGCAATCGCATTCGTAAGCTCTTCTTTGGGAACCATGTCGACCACAAAAGATTGACGGGCAGGAGCATCAAAAGCATTTGCAGTCCCCAATAGAAATGCCAGCACAATAATATGCCAGGGCTGCACTGTATCCGTAAATGTTAATACAGCTAAAATGAAACCCAGCACCATCATGGAAGTTTGGGCAAATAATATTACCTTTTTACGTGAAAACCGATCGGAGAGTAGGCCACTATATAATGAAAAAAGCCAGATGGGGATACCACTGGCGAATCCTGCAATGCCTAGCATCATCGGTGATTCTGTGAGCTCAAATAAGAGATAACCTTGAGCAGTAGCCTGCATCCAGGTGCCGATCAAGGATACCATCTGACCACTGAACCAAAGTCGAAAGTTTCTATGCTTAAGCGCTGAAAAGGTTTGTGATAATTGTAAGTTCATATTTGCGCTACTGATTTGACTATATCATAATCTGAATATTTCGTAGACGATTATTGGCGCAATTCCAAATTATTTTTTTAGGGTTTCTTGCATTTATTGACCAAGCCACCTCTGATGAAAATTGCTATCTGAAGGTTACACAATACAATGAGCTGCCTGTTTATCTCTTCTAAACCATGCTAGAATACATAATTATGTGAAACCACAAGTAATTAAATTAGTCGTTTTGGAACAATTTGTTCAAATCTCAAATAAGTGAAAGGAAAACCAATGACAAATCAATCCTGGAAGAATGCCCCTGAAATGGTGATTGATACAAAAAAACAATATCAGGCGACCTTTAAAACGGATGTAGGCGATATTGTTGTAAAACTATTCGCAGATAAAACGCCAAAAACTGTGAATAATTTTGTATTTCTCGCTCGAGAAGGTTTTTATGATGACACTATTTTTCACCGGGTAATCAAAGATTTTATGGCGCAAGGTGGAGACCCAACTGGTACAGGTATGGGTGGACCGGGATATAAATTCGCAGATGAATTCGATCCAACCTTAAAGCACACCAAACCCGGTATTTTATCCATGGCGAATGCTGGTCCCAATACAAACGGATCACAATTCTTCCTGACCCATATTCCCACTTCCTGGCTGGATAATAAGCACTCAGTGTTTGGCGAAGTAACCGAAGGTTTAGATATTTTGCTTTCCATTCCTGAACGTGACCCCTCCAGAAGGAATTCTCCCGCAGTGAAACTTCAAACCGTTGAAATCACGGAAGAATAATTCCAATATTTTTAAATCCCTCATTTCTGCTAAGGAGGGATTTTTTAATTTTCTTCGCAAAAGATGGTAGAAACATCAGGAAAATTTTTGTGAATTCGTGGCTGCCTGTTTACCAAATTCAATTTTTTTTAGGCTACAATAATGATATTGATTAATTCTTTTTAACATTACTTGGTCTGGGGATTCTCTTATGGAATTATTCTTAACACCTGCTTCCATCAGTTATATTGCACAAACAATTGTTTTTTTGGGCATAACAGTTTACTTGATCCTTAAAAATAATGGTACCAAAGCCAATTTTTGGCTGGGGATTGCATTTACAATTCTGGTTGCAGCCGGTCTCTCAGGATTCATTGGCGTGTCCAGTCTGCGATATCAAGCCCAAGGAATGCTTGTCCATGACACCCTGCTGGTTCTGGGACTGGCTTTAATCACTCACTTTGCATTTAACTTTTCAACAGTAAAATCAGTCGGAACAACACAAGCAAAATTGGTCTTGAGGACAAACAATATTTTATCAATAGTTGCCATCCTATTCAGCGTTGTTTACCTAACTGGGATAGTCAATCACCCCATCATAGGTGTCGTGCCATTCGTTATCAAGGTGCTTTTGGTATTAGAAACAACCTGTTTGATGGTTTTTTTCATTTTTATGACCATAAAATTATCAACACATGAATCAAATAAACGCTGGCTTTTCCGCTTCTTTCATCCTCAAGGAAGACTGGCGATTGCCACGCAAGGTTTTAGCTATTCATTCATTGCGTTATGGTTTTTTTGGTTGCTAAGTATCGTTTTATCCATTTATGGTTTGAATACTGTGTCCTTTTTTATTTTCACCCTCGTCACATCCTGGGCACTTACATTTTTTGTCATCGCATTAATTGATCAAACCATTCGCAGTGCATCCTTCATTTTTAAATTTGTCATCATTGTTTTATTGACAACTTTCACAGGCATATGTTCTGGCTCATGGTTAACCGCACCGGCAGGTACTTCAAATTATTTGGCCACGTTATCAAATCCAAATTTACATACCATTCTTTTCGAACAGAATAATGCAGTCTATGATATTAGATATTCTGAATTTAGTTTCTATGAAGACCTGGGACAGCGAATTCAATTTCCCACAGGTGAAACAACCGTCCGTGAAGAGTTGGGTTTTACCTTTCCATTTTCAGGTGAAAATTGGGAATCCATCTTAATCAATCAAAAAGGATTTATTGCTTTTAATGAAAACCTGGTAAATCTAAATCAAATATCACTGCCAGGAAATCCTAATCCAATCATAGCAACCCTGTACGATAAGGATCTCATTCCATCAGAAAATAGCAGTGTCTTTGTCAACCATCAAGATGATCAAACCATCATCACCTGGTTCCTGACTTCTTCAGACCCTGATATTGACATCAGCATCAATACACAACTAGTTCTCACACCTGTTGGCACATTCTATATCTCGCATAATGATTTACGGGTTAATATCTTTAATGACCCCTATATACCCTCAGAAATGCAACAGGTCAGCGGTTTCTTTTTAGGAGCTAACGACAAATATCCCACCCGTATTAAATTTGATAACCAATTGCCATTAACAAGTGTCAATTGGAAGGGCGTCTATCAGGATTTCTACATCGATTACCGCAACAATTTGCATTGGTCAATTTCCATGCAATTTATTTCCATGTTACTTGTTTCATTGTTAATGTTAATTGTTTATCCATTGTTGATTAGAAAGAGTCTGGTAAAACCGATCCAGGTGATCCGCGGTGGCATTTCTCAGGTTATTAGGGGAGATTTAACCGGAAATTTAGAGCCACGGTTCAGTGATGATTTGGGACAAACTACATTTGAATTTAATCACATGGTAAAAACTTTACATGAAAAGCACCAGGGTTATGCAGACCAATTACAGGATTTGACAGAAAGACTAAATGGACGCAACCTGGAATTGCAACAAACTCTGGAAAAATTAGGCAAGGAGATCAACAATCGTAAAAAGTTGAAGGTTTATCTTGACAAGTGCATTCAACATAACCGCAAGCTAGAGGTTACGGATGTATTGGGGTGTAATAACAAATCTGAAATTTTGAGCATCATGGAAGATGAAATGAAAAGGGCAAAAAGGTATAACACCCCAATGTCAATATTAGTATTGGATCCTGACTATCTCCGCATCATTAACGATACTTATGGATTTTCAACCGGGGACGAAGTATTGAGCATATTGGTCAAACTATTATTGAACAATATGAGGGAGACTGATTATATAGGAAGAATCGGCGGTGAAGTTTTTGCCATCCTCATGCCACAAACCGCGGGAAATGACGCTATCATCGGCGCAAATCGTATCCGCAACCTAATTGGAGCTCAGCCTGTTGAAACCAATAAAGGCCAGATCCGATTATCAGTCAGTATAGGTGTGGTGGAAATATCCAAAGAGGGATTTTCTTCTGTCGATTTAATTCTCCACCAGGCAAATCTGGCACTCGAAATTGCGAAGGATCAGGGGCGTAATCAGGTCGTTTTATATAAGAGTTCCATGGAGAAATCCGGTTCCTAAACCTTCCAGATAAATTGACACACATATTTTCAAATCTAATGTAAGTCATCCCTTACAAAATTTGGGTAGGTTCTATCAATAACTATCAAGTTGATCTGGTGTTGTTTAAATACATATTTTTTTAATTGAATATGACCTTCGAACGTACTACAATGAAAATGAAATTTGACTTCAATTAATCTATTAATAAGGAGGCCAATCGATGATAACTGTACAAAATATTTTAGAAATTAAAGGCAAAGATATTTGGACCGTGTCACCTGAGGATACAGTTTATGATGCTTTGCGATTAATGGCACGTGTTGATGTGGGAGCTCTTCTGGTGATGGAAAACAATAAACTTGCAGGGATTATTTCTGAGCGTGATTATGCTCGTAAAGTGATTCTGTTGGGAAAAACATCCAAAGAAACTTTGGTGAAGGAAATTATGACTCACAAGGTAATCTCAATCCATCCTATGCAAACCTGTGAGGAATGTATGGATATAATGACGAAAAATCATATCCGTCATCTTCCTGTGATGATAAATGGGAAAATGGTCGGTGTCGTTTCGATTGGTGATGTAGTAAAAAATATTATCTTCAAGCAACGTGAGAAAATAAAGGATCTCTCCATTGGTAAATCAATATAGATTTTCCGATGATCAATGATTTCAATCATCTAAAACAAAAGCAGCTGAATCAGCTGTTTTTTGTTTATAGTATTTTTAGATCATTCACAAATCAACTGGTTAAAATATGAATCCAGTTATGTGAATGTTTTATCCCATACTATAATTAACCTTAATTAATCACACAGAAGGAGGTGTCATGTCTAGTCCACGTACGATCAGAGCACCGCGCGGAACTAAATTAACCTGTAAATCGTGGTTGACAGAAGCAGCGTACCGAATGATACAAAATAACCTTGATCCTGAAGTGGCTGAAAAACCGGAAGATCTGGTTGTTTACGGCGGGCGTGGTCAGGCAGCCAGAAATTGGGAATCCTTTGATGCAATTCTGGAAACATTGAAAAATCTGGAAGATGACCAAACCATGCTGGTTCAGTCAGGAAAACCAGTGGCTGTTTTTCAAACACATGCGGATGCACCCCGCGTTTTAATTGCTAATTCAAATTTGGTGCCTTTTTGGGCAACCCAAAGTCATTTTGATAAATTATCGCAAAAGGGGCTGATCATGTACGGTCAAATGACAGCCGGGTCATGGATTTACATAGGAACTCAGGGCATCTTGCAAGGCACCTATGAAACCCTGGGGGCTTTAGCCACACAAAAAGGCTGGAATTCTCTTAAAGGGAAATTCGTGTTAACCGCAGGGTTGGGCGGAATGGGTGGTGCCCAACCCCTGGCCATTACCATGAATGAAGGCGTGGGACTGTGTGTGGAAGTTGATCCTGAGCGTGCCCATCGTCGTCAACAAATCGGTTATGTAGATGTTGTGGTCGACACACTCGAAGAAGCCATGACACTTGTGGAAGAAGCAGTAGACCAGGAAAAACCGCTATCGATTGGTTTAATCGGAAATGCAGCTGAAATTTACCCTGAATTGGTTTTTCGAGGGATCACCCCTGATGTGGTCACCGATCAAACATCCGCCCATGATGTAATGATGTACGTACCAGCGGGCTTATCGGTTGAATCTGCAGCAGAATTAAGAGCGAATGATCCTCAGCAGTACGCTCGTAAATCCGTTGATTCGATGTCAAAACATGTAGAAGCCATGCTGGCATTCCAACAGCGTGGCGCAGAGGTGTTTGACTATGGGAACAATATCCGTCAAAGAGCATTTGACAACGGAGTAAAACATGCATTTGACTTTCCTGGTTTTGTTCCAGCTTATATTCGTCCGCTCTTCTGTGAAGGAAAAGGACCATTCCGCTGGGTAGCCCTCTCCGGGGACCCTGAAGATATTTACCGTACAGATGAAGCCATTGCGGATCTTTTCCCTGAAGATGAGCACTTACAACGCTGGTTAAAATTAGCCAGGGAAAGAGTACCCTTCCAGGGTTTACCCGCTCGCATTTGTTGGCTCGGATATGGAGAACGCCTCAAAGCTGGATTAAAATTTAACGAAATGGTGGCAAAGGGAATTGTAAAAGCACCTATTGTGATTGGCAGAGACCATTTGGACGCTGGATCGGTCGCTTCGCCAAACCGTGAAACGGAATCCATGCTGGATGGTAGCGACGCAATCAGTGATTGGCCACTCCTTAATTTGATGTTGAATGCCGTTGGTGGTGCAACCTGGGTATCCTTTCACCATGGAGGTGGTGTGGGAATCGGCTACAGCCAGCACGCAGGTATGGTCATCGTCGCCGATGGAACACCTGAAGCAGCAAAAAGGCTGGAACGCGTTCTGACCACCGATCCGGGACTGGGCGTGGTACGGCATGCAGATGCTGGTTATAATAAAGCCATTGAAGCAGCAAAAAGACATGGAATTAACATCCCCATGCTGAAAGGTTGATAACATAACCCGCAAATTGCGTTTTTTCTGGTTTTTTCTGTCAATTCTGGTTGGTGCGCTAATCGGACTATATTTTGGTTGGGTGCGAACGCCAACATCCATTGGGACAACACAATTATCCAATCTGCGCAGTGATTATTTGGCAGATTATGTGTTAATGGCAGCAGAATCCTACGAACAACACCAAAATCTCGAATATACCACCAGTCAATTGGTTTTACTGGGTAACGAACACCCTTTAAGATACATACAAAAAGCGATTATTGTTGCTGAAAAACTTGAGTTTAGCCAAAAAGATCTTGAAAAATTAGCTCTGTTGGCACAAATCTATCAGATCCCTGAGACTGCAAAGGAGACTCCATGAACTCCAGGTTTCAGGAAGAAAAGCGTCAACCACCGTATTATCTGCTTACCGGGCTGTTACTGGGGTTAGCTTTGGGTTTCATCATAACCATGGTCATCTTGCCGATACAATACACTAATGTTCCCCCGGAAACGCTCAATACAACCGACAAAGACCGCTATCGGCTGATGATTTCTCAGGCTTTCAGAGCCAACCAGGATCTGGGAAGAGCCTCTGCGCGACTGGGATTGTTGCGCGATGATGATATCGCTGGTCAATTAATCCAGCAATCCCGACGAAGCGAGACCAAAAGTGATGCCCAGGTTTTACTCAATTTAGCCCAGGCAATCCAAAACCCCTTGGCTCAACCTATCATCACATCACAAGCACCAGAATCTGACATCACAGCGCAAGCTATAGATTCAGCCATCACATTTACCCCTGCTCAAACCGAAACAATAGTACCGACAGAAACACCATCTGAAACAGCTACACCACAACCCACCCGCCCACTCTCTACTTCAATCGTTCAAAATAGCCCGACACCAAATCTTACGACAGGTCTTCCGTTTCAATTAACTGAGAACAAAACCATCTGCAATTCATCTTATCGTGAGTCTTTAATCCAGGTGGAAGTCTTTGATGCAGTTGGCGAACCCATATCCAATGCCCGGATCACTGTCACCTGGTCCACCGGACAGGATATGTTTTTCACAGGGTTTTACCCTGAAATTGGTTTGGGGTATGCAGATTTCAGTATGACGCCTGATTCGATTTACTCTGTTAAGGTAGGTGAAATTGGTGAAATGGTTACAAACCTGACGTCACCAAATTGTACAGACGATTCTGACACCAATTATTGGGGCAGCATTTATTTACGGTTTGATGCACCATAACGCCACTGGGAATTATCGGAAAAAGTAACAGGATTATTCTTTTTCTTTTGCCGCAGATTTAATTTGTTGCAAGAGCTGACGATATTGGTTGGAATTGGGAGGATTCATGGCAATGATGGCTTCCACCATTTCTATGGCAGCTCGTCGGTCACCTTTATCAAGTAGGCGATCTGCCAATTCATCCATTTGTTTGATGGCTTTTGAGGTATGTCCATAGCGAATAAAAGCATCCATCAAGCGTTTGCGAATTTCAATTTGTTCCGGATTCTCTTTGATTAATTCATTTAGGAATTGAACCACTTCCTTTGTTTTTTGGTTCTCTTCTAAAATATTGACAAAGTCATCAATTTCTTTTAAGGCAGCCCGTAATTGACCCAGACGCATATTAATATCAATCAATTGCATACGCGAGGCTTTATCTTCAGGTTGTAAAGAGCGCAATTGCTCAAAAATCCGCAGTGCCTGGCGCCAATCCAGGCGTTGCATATCAATATCCGCAACTTTTGTTAAGATCTGCACAGCCCATTTTCGATTCGTCCGGGATTGCTGCGCCAAACGTAAAGCCAACAAATAGGATTGTCTGGCTTTGTCTAATTCAGCCAACCGGTAATAAACCTCTCCCATTTCAAGATATTCATGAATCGCTTCGTCAATTTGATTGCTGTTGCTTAATAGTTCAATCAATTTATTTCGAATGGATAAGTCCATTGGCGCAAATTCTGTAACCTTTTTTAACACCCGAATGGCCTGGTTTGGTTCACCGCGCACTTCATATAATTCAGCAACCAATAAATATTTTCGAATCGCTTCTTCAATTTGTCCACCCTTTGCCATCAATTCACCAATTTGAATATGCAGTGGCATATAGGTTGGAGCAAACTGTAAAGCATGGAAAGCTTCTTCCATGGCTGAACGATAAAAACCTTGTTGGCTTAATTCACGCACGCTTGCCAGCGCTTCAACCACTTGACCTGAGCGGGATTGCAACAACATCTCAATTAATGGAACAGGAGGATTGTCTTCGCTCGCTGCCGGCATCTGAGCGCGTGCTTTTTGCAAATATTCCCGCCAATCCGCTCGCATTAATTGTGAGCGTACATTCTGGCAGACCGCCATGAGGTCTTTAGGATTGGTTTCATGTTGTTGAGCTTCAAGAATTGGTTCATATAATTGCTTTAATTCTTCTACAAATTCTTCCGGTATTGTCATCAGGTCTGCCAGTCGATAGGCTTGCAAATAAGCTGTGGTGGCATCCTGGAAATCGTTTTGTGTTTCATTAATTTTGCCAATCAGCAGATAAGATGCAATCGCATATTCTCTTCTCCGTAATGCATTATTTAAATACTTGATTGCTTTTTGGGGATTATCATCCAGGAGAAACATACCCAAAGTAAAATATACCGAGGTCTTTTCCAGTCCAATATCCAAAACGCGTTGCAATTCTTCTGCGGCCCGTTTCTCATTGCCACCTGATTGCAGATCAATCGCATGACCCAAATGTAAAAGTATTCGCGTACGTTCAGACTGCTCTAAGGACAATCCACCAGTACCGCGGGTCAACGCTGCAATACTGCGTTTCCCGGTTGATCCAGAATCACTGTCTGAGGAATCAAATAACATGGTTGCTAATTCCTCCAGGGCACTTTGGCGTGTTTCAGCAACCGGATCCATTTTTAGTTCAAGTTCGGATGTTTGTCCGGTTTGTAATTGCTGGATATTGGCTAATCGAACTTGATGCATCGGTTTTTCAAGTTTAATTTTTTCTGGTTTGGGTAAGCGGTGATTTGATTTCAGCAATTTCATTGCATTTTGAACATCGATATTATCGGGTGCAATTTGAAGGCAATAGCGTACCGCTTGAATGGCCTTTTGATTGTCTCCAGCACTTTGCATCAAACTAGCTGCTGCCAGATATTCACCAGCAGCCTCCGATTTCTTGCCCATCTTGTCATAAATCATTGCCAGACGGGTGCGAGCAATTAGATTTTCAGGTTCTAATGCGATGACATGTTGCCAGGATTCAATTGACTTTTCAACATCTTTCGCACGCAGTTGCATCTCTGCTGCTTGCATACCCATTTTGACCGCATCTTTGATCCTGCCCATGCTCTCATAAATAAAAGCCATTTTTTCATACGGCAATGGGTCATTGGTAGAAATAGAAGAGACCTTTTGATAATGCATCAATGCACCTTCAAAGTCCTGCATTTCCAACAAGGCCAAACCAATACTGATCAATGCCATCGGATCTTCAGGAACTTCTTGTAATGCAGTCCGATAATGATTAACGGCATCAGACCAATTCTGATCCCATGCGGCAGAATGCCCTTGATTCATTGCTGTTAGAAATGCTTGTTGATCTCCACTCATAGTTATTCCTTACCTTTTACTTCAATCACCTCAAGACTTCCCCAATTGGACCCCCAACGGGCTTCGGTCGATAATGGAATATTTAATTGATAGGCATTTTCCATTACGCATTGCACTAAAATTATAGTCTCATTTCGTTCATTTTCAGGGCATTCTAATAATAATTCATCATGAACCTGTAATAAGATTTTCGCCTCTAATCCTGATTTTTGCAAGGCTGCAAACAAATTAATCATGGCAATTTTCATAATATCTGCTGCTGTTCCCTGAATCGGGGCGTTGATTGCTTCCCTTTCCTGTTGATTGCGTGCATTTGCATTGGTA
Organism: uncultured Anaerolineaceae bacterium; assembly: GCA_942491385.1. Lineage (GTDB taxonomy): Bacteria > Chloroflexota > Anaerolineae > Anaerolineales > Anaerolineaceae > UBA6170. The sequence goes on from CALOAF010000002.1 coordinate 516,250, forward strand.
GTCGTGGCAAGATTTGGAAAATAACGTCTTCTGCCCACCAAAGTTTCCACATATCCCTGCTGCATGGCCATTTTTCGTAAACCATCCAGATACTCTTTCACCCCTGGAAAACGTCTGAAGTAGGCTTTTACGAAATTTTCAGCCTCGGAAAGTGTCAACCCGGTTGAGCGGCTCAATCCAAACGGGCTCATACCATAAATCAAACCAAAATTAATTGCTTTTGCATGTCTGCGTTGTTCTTTCGTCACTTTATCCAGAGCAACCTCGTAAATCGCGGCGGCAGTGGTAGCATGAATATCCTGATTGGCTCTGAAAGCAGATAACATCGCTTCATCCTGCGACATATGCGCTACTATTCGCAATTCCACCTGGGAATAATCCACAGCCAGAAGACCACAGCCTGGTTTGGCAACAAATCCATTGCGCACCTTTCTGCCCAATTCAGTACGCGTGGGAATATTCTGTAAATTTGGGTTGGAGGAGGATAACCGGCCGGTGACCGCGCCAGTCTGGCTGAAAGATGTGTGTATTCTGCCCGTCTTGGGATTCACATTTTCTGGCAAAGTTTTTACATAAGTGGATTGCAGCTTGGACAACTCGCGATATTCCAACATTAAATCGACCACAGCGTGTTTGCCCTGTAACTCCTCTAACACAGCAGCGTTGGTGGAATAATGGCCACTGGCTGTTTTCTTTCTGTTCGGAGATTCTAGCCCCAGTGTTTCAAACAGTGCAACGGATAATTGTTGAGTGGAGTTGATGTTAAATGAATAGCCAACCAGTTTGTATACTCCCTCTTCTATTTCGAACAAGCGCTGGCTTAATTCTTTTTCCATTGCTGCAAAGAATTCTTTATCAATCAAAATGCCGATCAGTTCCATATCGGCAAGGACAGGAATTAAAGGCATTTCAATTTTCTCAAATACATTATTTACATTTTTCCTATCCATCAGATCCCGTAGATAAGGCAACAGTCCCAGAGGGACAGCTGCATCCGCCCCGGCATAATTTGATACTTTCTCAATGGCGACATCAGCCATACTGATTTGTGATTTTCCACTTCCAATCAGATCTTCTATGTGGGTCATGTGGAGATTCAAATATTGATCAGCCAGATCCTTCAGACCGAAGCCTGAATAACCTGGGTCAACCAGCCAGGCTGCCAACATGGTATCGAAAACATAAGGTTGTACCTGAATGCCATTTTGCGCCAGCATCATTCCATCATATTTCAGATTGTGTCCAACTTTTTTTATTTTTTCATTTTCAAAATATGGCCGCAAAGCCTTGATCACCATTGCCAGTGGCAATTGATCTTCTTCAGTACGATGCCCAACGGGAATGTAATACCCTTTTTCTGGGTCAATAGCCAGGGAGATGCCCACCAGTTTCGCTCTCACTGGATCGGTATCCGTGGTCTCTGTGTCGAAACTTAGCCATTCAGCCTTCTCCAATTCTTTTTCTAATTGGCCCAGTTTTTCTTCCGTATCCACCAGAATTGTCTCGATTTGGGATTGCGAAAGATTACCGACCTTCTCCAAAGGCTCCCCAAACAGAGAAAGTTGTTGTGTTGGTCCATACTCTTCATGCTTGGCTTCCATATCCCGCAAGCGTCCAACCAGGGTTCTGAATTCCAATTGCTGGAAAATCTTTTCAACAGCCCCAAAATCCAGGTGAGAAGTACTGGATTTTTCCAGGTCAAGGGCAATATCAATATCTGTTCTGATTGTCGCCAGATCTTTACTAGTGAACGCCAGGTCTTTTGCTCCTTCTAGCTTCTTTTTGAATTTTGGAAGAATATCATCCAGATGAGCGTAAATTTCTTCAATTGAATCATAATCCGCTAACAGTTTTAATGCAGTTTTCTCACCCACACCCGGAACACCCGGGATATTATCGGATGAATCACCCATCAAGGCTTTTAATTCAATAATTTTATCGGGTCGCACACCCATCTTTTGAATGACATCCTCAACCGTGTAATCTTTGGCATCCGCCATGGAGCGTCCTGGAAGATTAACGATGATGCGTTCATTCACCAATTGTAAAAGATCACGATCCCCGGTGAGGATTTTCACCCCTAACCCTTTTTCCACCGCCTGATAGGCGATCGTGCCTAACACATCATCTGCTTCAGCGTTTTCTTTCTCCAGGCGGGGAATATCAAAAGCATCGATTATTTCACGGATGCGTTCAATTTGCTGTTTGAGATCATCCGGCATTTTTGCCCGGGTGGCTTTGTATTCAGGGTAAATATCATTGCGGAACGTTCGGCCAGTATCAAACGCAACCGCCAGATACTCTGGTTTTTCTTTTTCGAATAATCGAAATATGACACTCATGAAACCAAATATTGCTGCAGTTGGTTCCCCCTGTGATGTTCTCATGGTATCGCCACCAGTGGAAGTCATTGCAAAATAAGTTCGATAAGCGAGCGCGTGACCGTCAATTAAGTATAGCGTTGGGGGCATTTCTTCCTCTCTGATCATTCACTGTAAAAGTCATGAATGAAGTCTCTTAACCAGATCAAAAACGAATTCTCTCATGCTTGATTCTATTAGAATTTTCATTATTGAGCAACAAAAGATCAGCCTGCTCTCAATTCAAGTAGCTCTTTTTAAGTCACATATTAATGATATCAGTATACCAGTTCAAGTAAGGGACGTGAGCAAAGACTCTTACGGTTAAATGAATTTCATGGGGGTATTCATTAGAGCCGTGCTAGTCTTCCTATCCGAGGATTGGTCTATCCTATTTGCTTTGGTGGATGCTTAGGTAGCCTTAACTCAAACTGATGTTAAATGCTATGTGCTTTAGCTAATAATAATCGCAACGATATACATTACTGGCGCGTGTACCAGAATGGGTTCTGTTGGAAAAAAGAAAAACCCAAAGCCAGAAAAAGGCTCATAAACCGCCCAGATACTTACACACCATGTGTTCGCTTTGTTAGGATTTATTGTTGCTTTCCACAGCTATTACTATTTTTCCTCTGGCATGTCCTGCTCCAAGATACCGAAGTGCTTCAGCAGTCTCACTTAACGGATACATTCTATCGATAACAGTTTTTACTTTGCCCTCCTCAAAAAGTTCTTTTAGAAAAATCAAGTCTTTTTGATTTGATTTTGCGCTTACCCCTCTCATTTTCCTGCCGCCTTTTTCTGACATCATTGACCCCATGAGCATGGACTGGAATATTTGCCTCATGGAACCTCCTGCCATTACATATATACCATTGGGAGTTAAGGCACGTTTATAAGCTGAAAGCGAATGATAGCCATTTGCCGCAAAAATTAGATCATACTTTAGACCATTTTTGGTGAAATCCTCTTTGGTGTAATCAATAACATGGTCCGCCCCAAGTAAGTGTGCTTGTTCCAAATTTCTAGTGCTACACACGGCTGTGACTTCGGTGTTAAACGATTTGGCAATCTGCACCGCAAAAGTCCCCACCCCACCAGATGCGCCATTAATTAAAACCTTTTGTCCCGCCTGAATCTGTCCCTCATCGCGCAGGCCCTGCAGGGCAGTGATCGCCGCCATAGGTATCGCCGATGCTTCAAAGAACGAAGTATTGACCGGCTTCAACCACAATGCTCTTTCAGGTGCACATGCATACTCGGCAAAACTGCCTTTTACCATCCCAAACACCTCATCACCTGGCTGAAACTGCTTGATATTTTTACCGACTGCTTCAATCCGCCCCGCCATGTCAGCACCTAGTCTGGTGTTTTTGGGTTTGAGAAGCCCTCCGCCCATGAATCGAATCAGGAATATATCAGCGGTCAGGAAATGCCAGTCATAAGCATTTACGGATGCCGCATGAATTTTTATCAAGACTTCATCATCTTTGGGTGTAGGTTTTTCTACCTCTTTGAGCCGAATAACATCAGGTGATCCATATTTTTCGTATACAATCGCTTGCATAATATTTCTCCAGGGTCCAAAAAATCTAGTTATTAATTATACAAACTTTTAATACGCAGTAATTTCATTGTATAGCTACCCACTAAAAGTAGATTTGTTGTACTACCCTTGATTAATAAAATACATGAAGTGCAGCCCAATAATAATAAAATAACATACTACCAACTTCTCGAAACAAATATCTACGCACAATCCATCAACACCAAACTTGAGAAAATTACTCGAACAGATTCGTAATGCACTCCATCTAAAGCTCATCCCTTTGATTTAAAAAAACCATTGTTCCCAGCCAAAAAGTATAAATGTAGACCAGACATAATAATGATTCGGTTGTCTTGCTCAGATGATTATTGACCCGCGTAGTCAGTTTTTAAGACCTGTGAGATAATAAAGCCCGTAAATGATCATTTCATTAAATTCTTCTATTTTGAGGTATTTTCGTGAACTTTGAGAAAATTTGTGTACTCGGGTTAGGTTATATCGGTCTGCCCACCGCCAGCACCTTTGCCACATCCGGTTTGAAGGTGATTGGGGTGGATGTGAATCAGAAAATTGTCAATCTTTTACAAAATGGTGAGGTTCACATCTACGAGCCCGGTTTACAAACCCTGGTACAGACTGCCATCCAATCCGGGAACCTCGTAATTGCCGACCATCCACAAGCAGCGGATGCCTTTATCATCGCCGTTCCCACGCCTTTTTACGACGAGAAGAAAGCCGATCTTACCTATGTAAAATCTGCGGCTGAATCGATCGTCCCGTTTTTGCGCAAAGGCAATCTGGTGGTGCTTGAATCGACTTCACCGCCACGAACCACCATCGATATTCTGGTACCTATTCTGGAGAAATCCGGATTACAGGCAGGGAAAGATTTTTATTTAGCTTATTCCCCTGAACGTGTATTGCCCGGTCAGATCCTGAGAGAATTAATAGAAAATGCCCGTGTCATTGGGGGCATTGACGCGGCATCTGCTCAGGTAGGGAAATCGCTATATCAAATCTTTGTCAAAGGAGAGATTATCACCACCTCAGCCACAACGGCTGAAATGGTGAAATTGATGGAAAACACCTACCGGGATGTAAATATTGCCATTGCTAATGAATTTGCCCGTTTGGCGGATCGTTTCGGTGTGGATGCCTGGGAAGCCATTGAAATCGCAAACTTACACCCACGTGTCAACATCCTGCGCCCGGGGCCTGGTGTGGGGGGACACTGTATCAGCGTTGATCCCTGGTTTCTGGTAGAGGCGGCTCCGGATATCACCAGTTTGATACATACCGCCAGGCTGGTAAACGATGCCCAACCGGATTACGTTGTGGACTTGATCAGACGCATTCTGGGTGAGGTGATTGGTAAAAAAGTGACTGTTCTTGGATTGGCATACAAACCGGATGTGGATGATTTACGCGAAAGCCCGGCGGTTGAAGTTGCTCACAAACTCGTTCAAGTTGGAATGAGTGTCACGGCATTTGAACCGTTTAAACCTGATTTCGTCGTCCCGGGGGTCTTTATGGTCACTACCCTCGAAGAAGCTGTCAATCAGGCTGAAATCATCGTGCTGCTGGTCAACCATAGTGACTTCAGAAGCTTAGATCCGTTCGAATTCGCTCGTATCACCCCGTCTCGTATCATTCTGGATACAGTGGGTGCCTGGGAGCCTGAAATCTGGCGTGATGCAGGGTTTTTCACCCACCGACTTGGTGTTTCAGAAAGGGAATAGGGGATGCCGAAACTAAGACTGCTTAATATCTTCGGAACCCGCCCAGAAGCTGTAAAGATGTGCCCGGTCGTTCAGGTAGCCCAATCACACCCCGATATTGAATCGTTCTTATGTGTCACTGCCCAACACCGTCAAATGCTGGATCAAGTGCTGAATGCTTTTAATGTGGTGCCTGATTTTGATTTAAATTTAATGCAACCCAATCAGAGCCTTGCGCAAATTACAGCATCGATCTTGCAAAATTTAGATCCGATCCTATCCAAAATTAAACCTGATTGGATCTTCGTGCAGGGGGATACCACCACAGTTATGACATCCGCACTGCTGGCTTTTTACAATCGCATCAAGATTGGCCACGTTGAAGCAGGTTTACGTACCGGTGATAAATGGCAGCCATTCCCTGAGGAAATCAATCGCAAGATTGCCGGGGTAGTTGCTGATTTACACCTGGCACCCACCGAAGATGCCAGGCAAAATTTGTTGAATGAAGGGGTTGAAGACTGGCGGATAGCGGTGACCGGAAACCCGGCCATTGACGCATTAAGAATTATTACATCTTATGCACCTCCTGTGGAGGTTAAAAAACTCTTTGAGCAACATCATATCGGCAATGATCAAAAACAATTGATTTTGGTCACTGCCCATCGTCGGGAAAATTTCGGGCAGCCAATCGAAGATATCTGCACAGCCCTTAAAACGCTGGCGGAGCGTTATTCTCATCAATACCATATAATTTACCCGGTTCATCTGAACCCCAATATCCAGGAACCAGTTTATCGTCTGTTAGGGAAAGTAGACAATATCACCTTGTTGCCTCCTCTGGATTATTTGCCCATGGCACATTTATTAAAACAAGCTGTTCTGGTGCTGACGGATAGTGGTGGGATTCAGGAAGAAGCTGCCGGATTACATAAACCGGCGCTGGTCTTGCGTGAAGTGACCGAACGCCCGGAAGGAGTAAAAGCCGGTGTGCTCAGATTGGTCGGGACTGACCCCGAAAGAATATTTGCTAACGCGATCGAACTGCTCGAAAATAAAGATGTCTATTACGAGATGTCTCATTCGAAAAATCCATTTGGGGATGGCTACGCTGCCGAGAAGATTATCGACTCCTTGTTACAAATCCATCCGAAATTATAATTTTACAATCTCTTTACCTGCTCAACTCGAAATCAAATATGACCGTAAATAACACGTTTGAAAGACAACCAAAACAAATTGCCTTGATGCCAAAACTGGCAGGTCTGGGAGGCCCCTCCTCTTTTCAGGCGAAGTTGATTCAAGGGTTGGCGAAAAAAGGAATTCAGGCACATTTTAATCCGCACGATCCAGCTGTAAAAACAATTCTGGTGGTGGGTGGCACAAAACAACTGCCAGCCATCTATCATGCCCACCGCAGAGGGATTCGCATTGTTCAACGCTTGAATGGGATGAACTGGATCCATCGGAAAAAAAGGACCGGCGTGAAACATTTCCTGCGCAGTGAGTATGGCAATTTCATGCTTTCATTCATCCGCAAACACATGGCGGATGCGATTGTCTACCAATCTCAATTTGCCCGCTCCTGGTGGCAGAGTGCTTATGGATCATCAAAGGTTGAATCAACCGTTATTTACAATGGGGTTGATCTGGAGACCTATCACCCCCAGGGAAAACATGATAAACCCAGTGACCATATTCGCATTTTGTTAGTCGAAGGCCATTTAGGGCAAGGGAATGAGGCTGGCTTATCGAATGCTATTCAACTGGTGGAGCATCTCCAGCAAAGCTTTCCGCAACGCATTGAGCTGATGGTCGCCGGCAAAGTACCGCAAGACATCATCGAAAAAGTTACGGCAACAACAAATATCTGGCTGACCTGGGCAGGTATCATCCCACGCGCTGAAATCCCCATGTTAGATCGTTCAGCGCACCTGCTTTTTTCAGCAGACCTGAACGCTGCCTGCCCCAACTCGGTCATTGAGGCCCTGGCCTGTGGGCTGCCGGTGGTTGCGTATGCAACCGGCTCACTCCCGGAGATAGTGGAAAATGATGCGGGTCGTACAGCGCCGTATGGAAGCAATTATTGGGAAATGCAACCACCGGATGTTACCGCGCTCGCAGATGCAGCCACAGAAATCATTAACAATCTTGCTTATTTTCAACAAAAAGCCAGATTGCAGGCAGAAAAGATGTTTAGTCTGGATGATATGGTAGCAGACTATTTGAAAATGCTGCTGCCAGAATAAACTATTAAATATTTCCTACTCGTGCCCGCCACCCTGCAGCATGACCACATCCGGTCCACGATTGATTTCCCAGGGGTATAGGATATGTGCATCTGTAATAGCCGCAAAATAATCCGGACGGATATTGCCAAATAAATTTCGGTAAGGGTTGAAATGTAATACACAGGTATAGGCTTGTCCCCCGGCGCTGACCACACGATTTCGCACAGCTGTGATGGTTCTGCCCGATCCCCAGACATCATCCACTACCAGCACACGTTTACCGTTGAGCAAGGCAGTATCCGGAAATTGGACAAACTTTGGCCACGCTAATAAGCGTCCTTTTTTTCGTTCATCTTCCATTTGCATTTCATTTGGAAAATCAACAGCGGCTGTAAGGATGGTATCCAACCGCAGGGCTTCAGAAAGCAGCCCACCTGGGATAATTCCCCCATGCGTCACCATGATCATGGCATCTAATTCTGTTTCGAATTGAGGAATTAAATGGTCAATCAATTGGTCGACATCATTCCAGGTCAGAATCTCTTTGCGTTGCATCATACTATCTGTCCATTCATCAATTATTTCGATTGATTATAGCATTTTATAATGGTCTACTTTAAACTACGAACTACTCAAAATCTGGCAGTATGCCAGCTCGATCATGACTTTGCAAGGTATACCAGATGGCTCCGATTCCAATCAATGAAACCAGAACGCCCAGTATCCATCCGAAAACCGGAATTGCGCTCAAAAGGACGAATAATAATATGCCAGATATTAAAGACCATACCGCTTTATTTTTATGTCCGAATTTGACGGTATTCAAGAGCAAGCCCCCCGCCCAATATGCCAGCACAAATTTGCTGACATACATTGCCAATATCGTAAACAACGTCAGGATTAAAATGATTACAGCCAGTCCTAAAAAGAACAACGAATTGCTCAGGTGATTTAGGGTGAAAATACCCAATAATACTGAAACCAGGGTAATCAGGATAAAGAAAACCAGGGCACCCAGAGTGACAACCAATGTGCTCAAAAAACCTACTCCTAATGCATTAAGTGGTTTTTTGACAGCAAACTGTGAAGCCTCAGAAATATATTTTCTTCCAAATTTCCAAGTGATGATGGCAAACAATAAGAATCCAACTAATTGCCGTAGCATTCTGAATAGCCGTAAAATGAATGGGTTCTTTTGGATGATTCTTCCTTCAGCGTTGGACTGAGTTTGTTCAGGGTCAGTGATATGTTCAACCACCCCTCCTAAGGGTAAATTCCGTAAATTTTCTTCCAGGCTTTTCGCGCTGGTGTAAATTAACTGACCTTTGATACTTGTCTGATCGCCAACAGTCAGACCTGTCGGGAATAAATCAGGAAAATTTAATTGTTGCATATAGGGTAACCAGATGCGCACACCTTCATCATCACCACTGGCGTCGATAGCGATCTCAGCATTGCCATCCACCGCCCCATTGAGATCAATTGATACGGCTCTGACACGAAAATTCCTGCCAACATTTCCATGCATTGCCAGCTGATAACAAGCCGCGTACAAATTCTCAGCAATTGAGCTACCTGATTGCTGAGAAAAATGAAAGCCACCAAAAAACAAGTTCCTGCCAATATTAGCTGCCGAACCAATATCGAGTGTACCGCTGGCGACTGCCATGTTCAGCTTAACCGGCGCATGTACAATCACGTTTTGAGCAGCCACAACCAGATTCCCCTGAAGAGCCGCTTTTTCCGCGATGAATACGCTTTTTCCGAGCAGGTAAATGTCATTATCAATTTTCGCCGTAGATTGAATGACAATCTTTTCTCCAATCACAAAAAGCATGCCGTGCACATGGCCAGCAATCTGCACTTCACTCCCTTGCAAGAAAAGGTCATCGAATACTTCTTCACCCGGTCCCAAGTCATTTTCAATTGCTGGGAATGCTGCCTCAACTGAATGGCCGTTCAGGAGCATGAAGACAACGATCATCAAGAGGATGTAAATAACTTGAGAACGCTGTAGGTGAAACAATTTCTTGCTCATGGATTTCCGATACGGTCGATAATCGCCTGTGCGGCAAAAGGTGCAGTTGTTTTGCCAGAGAGAACCTGTACCAATTGATCCTGCATGACCAGTCCAATAATATTGACAATTTCGTTATTCGGTCGAATGTGTGCAGATAAGGCGACTTGACCCAGGGTGGTCCGCAAAACCGGATCCTTAAACCCGGACAATGTGGAGGGCCGGACTGGTAGAACTCCTGCTAACGGAGTCCACTCGCTCAGGTAATCCGGTTCCACCAGAAATTCTGCCAATTCAACCGTCAATTCATGCACCTGGAACCTTGGATCTGTCAAACACCATACCCAGCCATCTGCAATTGTTGTGGCAGATTCGTTGATTAAAGGAAAACCGGCAATACTTGAATCATCGGCAGGTTTGGAAAGGTGTCTGGATAACCAGGTGATCGCCCAATTGGTACGCAATTCGTTATATGCTGTCCAGGCTTCGGAGTCTTTTTGCATTTCAGTAAGCCACAAAGGAAATACGCCGGATTGAGCCCCATCCGCGAACAATTGATATAACTGGGTTAGATTTTCAATGTCTAATTGAGGAAGTCTTTGGGTACTCACTAATTCCCCCCCGCCGGATAAATACAGTGCAAGGGTTAATAACGATTGAGGATCCGCCGCTGGGAATGAAATTGCCTCTCCGCGTTTGATCAGATCATTCCAGGTCACAGGTGGTTCACCCACAAAGGATGGCCGATAAACCATCACCATGGCATCCCCGGCGAAGGGTAATCCGTATGAACTACCGCCGATGACCGTTAATTCCTGTGCATAATCATACCAGTCAGGGTTATCAATTTCGCTTGAATAGCTGTCAAAGGGAATTAATAAATTTCTTGAGACCGCAGCCTCAAGATCAGAACGGGGCAAGGCAACCAATGATGGCATCGCCTGAGAAGCGGCTACACTCGTGATTGCCAAAGATTCCAATAACCCGGTCGCACCACCTATGCTTTTTACGCGGGTGGTTACATACACATCATCCTGGCTGGCTTCAAATTCAGCAATCCGTTGTTTAAATAACTGGCTTTCAGGGGTATCTGATTGTGGGTCAAATTGAGGGGGAACCCAAATCACCAATTCAATCGCCCCCGATAAGGGTGACGGAGAAGGAGTAACCGCCACCACATCCGTAGGGTCAACCGTTGGTGATGTTAGCATTGGTGTCTCTGCAGTCGTGGGTGGTGGAACGATTTGCGCTACAATTTGATCAACCAATTCTTTAATATCCAATTGAAAATCACAGCCACTCAGCAAAATGATGGTAATCAGGCTGAAAAGCAAAAATAAATTTCTTGATTGGATCGCGATAGGTTTTTTCAAATTCATGTTAATATAATTGGTTCACTTAAGAATGCTGTTAATAATTTTACTGCATTATTGACATCCTCAACATCCACCATCTCTGATGGGGTATGCAGATAGCGGGTTGGTACTGAAAGGCACCCTGCCGGCATGCCTGCCCTAGAAATTTGCATGGCTTTTGCATCAGTCGTACCACCTAATAGAACTTCTAACTGATAGGGGATATTATGCTTTTGCGCACATTGAACCATTGCATCCACAACTTTTGGATCGGCCAGCATACCACCATCTTTGACCTTAATGGCAGGGCCTTTCCCCAATCCAACATCCATCTTAATCCCTCTGGGCGTATCACCTGTCATGGTAACATCAGAGGCAATGCCTAGATCCGGATCGATGGAATAAGCCGCTGCGGTGGCACCCCGCAAGCCAACTTCTTCCTGGGTACTGAACACAAAATACAATTCATGGGGACTGTTCTTCACCAGTTTTAGCGTCTCGATTAATACCGCTGCGCAAACGCGATCATCCATGGCTTTGGATACCAGACGGTTCCCCAGGTCTTCAAAAGGACGATCAAAAGCAGCAACATCGCCAATTTTAATCGGACTATCTTCGGTACTGGTAGCGCCAACATCAATATACATGGCTTCCAATGCGTGCACATGATTGGCATTCGCAAGCCGTTCACCACCGATCACGCCTACTGTTCCATTCAGAAAACGGACCCGACTGCCATAACAGCTGTGTGGGCGAACACCTCCAATGCTCGTAAACCTGGCAAAACCATTCTTATCCACATGTGTAACCATGACGCCAATCTCATCAATATGAGCAGATAGCATCACCCGCAATCCGCCATCCTTTTTCTCACCTTTTTTAACAATTAAATTGCCCATTGCATCCACACGGATCTCATCAGCGTATTCCTCGACTACCCCTCGAATCACTTCTCTGATTTTTGATTCATATCCGGATGGACCAACTGTTTCTACTAATTTTTTAATCAATGATTTCATTCTTCTCTCCTGAGTGCGGTTTTTCTATAAAAGCATCTCTTTTTCAAAATAATTTTCTCAAAGATTTATCGATCTGCTAAAAATATATCTCTGGACAATTTACATAAAGTGGCATAAATCAGCGCCAGGGTGTTTTTCCAATCCTCTGTCCGGGCAATTAATACTGCCGTGTGAGCATACCGTCCCGGAACTGAAATTGATACGGACGGAATACCTCCTCGTTGCTTGTGGATTGCGCCGGCATCGGTACCACCTTTTCCCGGTTGACGGAATTGGTAAGTTATCCCCAATTCATCCCCGGTAGCTGCCAGTAAATCTATTAATCGTGGATCGGACAAAGTATGTGCGTCCAGGCGATAGATTGCCGGGCCGTGATTCAAGCGCACATTGTACCGGCTGTTCTCTTCCTCATCCCAGACAGGTAAATCATTAGCGGGTGTGGAATCCAAAACAAAAGCGACCTCTGGATGCATGCTATATGCAGCAATGCGTGCACCGCGTAACCCATTCTCTTCCTGAACAGTGAATGCTGCCAGCAATTCGATATGCTCCGGGGTGTGCTTTAATAATTCAATTAATGTCGCCACACCCAAACGGTCATCCAGGGCTTTACCTACCAGGCTGGGTCCCCAGGTTTCAAATCGGGTTGCAAAAGTTGCCCGATCGCCTACATTACATTTTTTGGAATTTCCAGGGCCCACATCAATGCGCAAGTTATCCAGCGGTATAGGTTTTTTTCTTTCTTCAGCAGTCGTGAGATGAATTGGTTTTGCGCCAATCACACCAGGGATTTTGTCTTTGCCAATCTGTACAGGTTTCCCAACCAATTGACGGTTATCGATACCCCCCACGATTTCGAACCTGAAGAGCCCTTCACCGTCATCGTCCACCAGCATGAAGCCAACTTCATCCATATGGGCAGCAATCATTACGCGCATTGAATTTTCAACCTTGGCTTTCTTGGTGACCAGTACGTTTCCCAATGCATCCACACGGATGTCATCAGCAAGCTCTTTGACTGCTTCCATGACAATCCCACGAACTTCGCTCTCATCCCCGGAAACAGATACAGCATTGGATAGCTGTTCGAGCAGCTTAATCTGTTCTTCTCCGATTACAGGGATTTGATTTAAGATTTCTTCATTCTTCATCTTTCACCTCATCCCAGGTAATTTTTTCCATAAAATCAACCTCAAGACGGACGATCGTCTCTGCCAATAAACGACCTGCCCGTTCCATATCTTTTAATGCAATCATTTCCACCGGTGTGTGCATATATCGCAAGGGAATGCCAATGACCATCGTTGGGTATCCGCCTGCCGTCACCTGCATCGCGTATGCATCCGTCCCTGAATGTCTCGGAACAAATTCTTTTTGATAGGGGATCTCTAGCTGTTCAGCCACATCCAGAAATTTCTTATGAATATAGGGGTGAGCATTGGGTCCCCATGCCAGTGTTGGTCCTCTAGAGAAGCTAACAGATTGCCAATCATTAGCACCTGGGCCTTTGGCAAAGGTCACATCAATGGCAACCGCCACTGTAGGATCAATTTCGAATGGTGAGGTAAAGCCACCTCCCATGGTTTCCTCTTCCTGGACAGTTGCAACAGCCCAGACATCCCAGGCGTGGACCATGTGTTGTAATTCCTGCAGGCAATAGGTAATGGCAGCTATAGATATGCGGTTATCCAGGCTGTGGCCAACGATCGTTCTGCCGGAAAGTTCCATGGGTTCTTGCGCGAAAGAAGCCAAATCACCGATTGTCACCAGTTGGTTTACTTCGTCTTCCTCCAATCCGGTATCAATAAATAAATGCTCCATGGCAACCGATTTTCCTCGTTGGTTTGGATCCAACAGATAATCCGGAGGTTGTACGACAATCGCTGGCAAATTGCGCTGACCATGCACAATTACCCGTAAACCGGGTAAAATCCGCGGATCAACACCACCAACTTCAGTAAACCGTAACAAGCCATCCTGGATGCCGGTGATCATTAATCCAATCGCATCCATATGGGCAGCCAATAAAATACTGGGACGTGGATCCGGACCGGAACCACGTCGAAATCCATGTAAACTACCCATGGGGCTGACACTGATTTCATCAACCAGGGGCTGCCAGGCTGCTGTGATGACTTCCCGCGCAGGCGCTTCGTAACCGGACAATCCTGGTAATGAGATCAGCTTTAAAAGTGTATCTTTGAGTTCAGACATAAGCCTTCCTTCTATCAGGTATTTTAATCCTCAGATCAAGGTGTGTTCTCAACCTCAGGCGTATTTGTAAAGGTAGATGTAGGTGATACAAGTGGCGGTGGCAATGTATTCGTTTCGGTTGGCGGCAGTTTAGTGGCAGTCATGGTTGCAGTGCCGGTTATAGTTGAAGTTGCCGTAATCGTTCTCGTACGGGTGGCAAATGGAGTATAGGTCACCGTTGGGGTCCAGGTTTCAGTAACTGTTGCTGTTGGCGTTGCAGAAGGAAATATGACTGGTGATGGGAGCGTAAGAGGGGGTGCGCTGGTGTATGTAAGTGTCGGGGAGGTGGTAATGGTTGGTGTTTTTGTGGGTTGATTTAACCCGTTGCCAACCTGCAGAAACATAACCCCAACACAATAACAGGCCACCGATGCAACAATGATGGTTACTAGAATCGATCGTGTTCTTATCCGTTGTTCTGATTTTAAAGCCATTTTTTTCCTGATCTATCAAATCCTAACACGCGTAAACAGCTCTGGCAAGGTACTTTAACCTGGCATCCAGTTATTCAGACGTATTATGATTTTAACTCATTATCCAGAATCAATTTCAAATTATGGAACTTTCTGTCGAATGAATAAAATATTACTTTAATTTTGTTTTTTGTTGAATCAAGCTAATTTCCTGTTTTACCGCTTCATACAGGCTCTCAGCCCTTAAATCTTCAATGGAATAGCAAGGCGATAGTAAGTTATCAGCCAGGGCTTGAGCTAAACCGCGATCAAAGGCAGGGTGTTCCAGGTTAATTACCACACTATGGACATCCTCTTCCGCAATTAAACGCGAAATCTGATAGGCCTCTGGCAAGGGACCTAGTTTGTTTCCAATGGCCACATTCCCAGCGCCATCCGTTAATAAAACCATCAGTGGTATAACGTCCGGCATGGTAATTTTTTCCCGCATTAGCACTTCATAGGCCAGCCGCATACCAGCAGACAAAGGTGTTTTCCCACCTACCGGGATATCCTGCAAGGCTCGTTGTGCCATCATGACAGAATTGGTCGGTGACAAAACCAAGGTTGCCCGGTCTTTTTGAAAGACTATCATACCAACCCGATCACGTCGTTGGTATGCATCGTTTAATAAGGAAAGGATGGCTCCTTTAGCGGCTGCCATTCTTTCAGCCACTGCCATTGACCAGGAGGCGTCCACCACAAATAAAATCAAGTTAGCGGTTCTGCGGACTCTGATTTTGCGCATGTAATCCTGAGGTTGAATGGCAAAGGCTACTTTTTTTCGCTGTTCCGCCCTACGATTCTGGAAGGGGGCAGCCGCCCTGATGGTGGCATCAAAAGCCAGGTCGTCTGCTTTCCCTGCAGATGGTTTTGATTGGATATAGCGCCCACGTTTTCGTTGAGTACGGGTCATTGAGCGACGGCCGGCCCGTTGGCGCAAAATTTTATCCAAAGGAGTGTTCAACCGACGAGGGGAAAAAGCAGCACCGGTTTTAATTTTTTGACCACCTTCCCACCAATTGGAATTTGCATCCTGAAATACTGAAGATGGATCAGGAACAGCATCCCCCATTTCTGGAATCTCAGTGGTCGACTCACCCCCGGTTAAGTTTTTTTTTCCGCTTTTGGTTTGGATTCCTGGTTTTGATCTGGTTCCATGTCTTCACCATCATTGCCTGAGGACCGCCCACCACTTAATTGTTCAATGCGCTCTTGTAATTCTTCCATGCTGGCAATTTCTTTTTCGAATGGGCCTCGTTTCATACGATGTGGTAAAGCTAATTCTGCAGCTTTGGCAATATCCAGTTCAGTGATCGTAGTACGGCCTTCAAAAGCTGCCTGTGCTCTGGCAGCTTTCAAAATCACCAGATCTGGACGATGTCCATCTACACCCAGGGAGGCTGTCAGGGATGCAATGGTGATCAGATCACGGCTGCTATGTTGAACTTCTGGAACCAATCTTCGGGCAACTTCTATTTGTTCTGATAATTCTATTTCATCAGCTTGAAAAGTTTCACGGAACCCTTCCGGATCGACCTCAAAGGTCATATTTCTTTCCATAATCAACACGCGATCGCGTTTATCCAGAATGCCGTGAATCTCAACCGATAAGGCAAATCGGTCCAAAAGCTGAGGACGCAAATCACCTTCCTCAGGATTCATAGTGCCTACCAGAATAAATCGGGCAGGGTGAACAAAAGAGATACCTTCCCGTTCAACGATGTTCATACCCATGGCTGCTGAGTCCAGCAAAACATCTACGACATGATCATCCAACAAATTAACTTCATCGATGTATAGCAATCCACGGTTGGCAGCTGCTAAAACGCCTGGTTCAAAGCTACGTTCTCCCTTTTGGATCGCCCGCTCAATATCCAACGTCCCAACCACGCGATCTTCTGTAGCAGAGACTGGCAGGTTAATAAAGGCGGTGGGTTTAATCGTCACTGGTAATTGTTCCCCTTTTTCATGACGTTCAATACATTCGGTACACCAGGTATTGGGGCTACCAGGATCACAACTAAAACGACAATCTGAAACAGCTTTCACCATTGGTAATAAAGCTGCCAGTCCACGCGCCGCCGTTGATTTGGCAGTGCCACGCTCACCACGAATCAGCACACCTCCGATCCTTGGATCAATGGCATTTAAAATCAGGGCACGTTTCATACGTTCCTGACCTACGATCGCGGTAAATGGATATATCTGTGGCATGTTTTTCCTTTATGTATTAAATTCACAGGCTGTAGGCAGCCTGAAGGTTAGTTTACCATCACAGGTCATCTCCGACAACCTGTTACGTCCAAAAAAATTATACACCTGATAATATTTCAGGATGATCCATATGTTTTTTCTGCCACATTAAGAGGCTTTTATGACAAAGAATTCGATAATAAACGGTACAATAATGCTATGTTTCCAAATCTTGAAACCATCGGCCGCTGGATAGTCCTCTTTGGTCTGGCGATTACCATCATAGGCGCTGGAATTTGGGTAATTTCACGCTTCACCGGTTGGGAAAAATTTCCAGGAACCATCAAATGGCAAAGTGGAAATCTCACATGTGTGATTCCAATACTTGGTTCCATCATCATTAGTATTTTGCTCACATTAGTGTTAAATTTGATGACAAGATGGGGTAATCGTTAATGGATGGCATAGCTCCGCTTGACAGCTCGTTTTCAAAAGTTATGATGAGAAATTGAAGGTGAACAGGTCATTGTTTAGCCAAGCCAAAACCCGTAAATTATTTGCATTCCTGTTCCCTGTACAACCAGGTGTTCCGGACTATTTACGATCCAACATTCGCCACCTGATTTGGGATATTGGCTGGTGGGGGTTATTAAATGGAAGCACTCTGTCTTTTATGACCATTTATGCCGCTCGAATCGGCGCAAATACCACCCAGATCGGTCTGATCACAGCGATGCCTGCAGCCATCAACCTGATGCTGGCCTTACCTGCTGGTAGTTGGCTAAAAACCAGACCCATCGATAAATCTGTCTTCTGGAGTGTGGTTGGTCAGCGGATTTTTTATTTTTTAATGATTTTTTTGCCCTGGTTAATGCGAGATATGCTGCAAGTCTGGATGCTGATTTTATTTACCCTGCTCATGAGCATTCCCGGATCAGCTGTCGCTGTGGGATTCAACGCATTATTCGCCAGCGCAATTCCAGGTCGCTATCGCGGTGTGGTTGCCGGACGACGGAATGCTGTGTTTGCCATCACCTCCATCATCTCCGCCTTGGGATGCGGACAAATTTTAACTGTCATACCTTTTCCACTTAATTACCAGGTTGTTTTTGCGATTGGTTTTATTGGTGCATTAATGAGCACCGTGCATTTGAAATTTATTCACCCGGTCGCAGACAAATATCAGACCGAGATCGATACCCCCAGAATCAACTTCAAAAAGATTGACCAAAATGCAAAAGGTTTTTTGAAAAAATTCTGGTTTGAAATCATCCGGAAATTTCATATTGATATTCTACAAGGTGTCTTTGCCCGTTCCCTGGGATTATTAACATTTTTCCACATGGCGCATTACCTGGCAATTCCAATATTTCCAGTATTTACCGTCAATGTTCTGGGTTTATCTGATAGTGTATTAAGTTTAGGTAATGCGCTTTTCTATGTCACCATGTTCTTCGGATCAACCCAGGTCGGAAAACTGAGTTCCCTTTTCGGCAACAAGAAACTTACCGGTATTGGTATTTGTATGTTGGGGCTTTATCCGGCGTTCCTGTCTTTTGCTCAAGGGGCATTCCTTTATTACCTGGCATCTTTTCTGGGAGGATTTGCCTGGGCTTTGGTAAATGCCGCCATGCTCAATTATCTCTTGGAAAAGGTTCCTGTCAGCGACCGTACTGGCTATCTGGCCTGGTTCACGCTCGCAGCCAACGCTGCCATTCTGATTGGTACTATAATCGGCCCGGTCATTGGCAACACCATCGGCTTATCTGCTGCGCTGTTATTATTTGCGATTCTCCGCACAACATCCGGATTGGCACTGTTAAAGTGGGGCTAAGCCAACCTGATTTGCGGTTGGTTGATATCCTGATTTTTTAATCTTCTGGCAAGCAAGAAATAAAAGAAAATACTGATAAACCCCGCTGCCCCAGCCGCAAACCAGGGTGCATGAGGTGAAATGGTGTCACTTAAAATTCCACCCGTCAGTGGCCCGATGCCACTGGCAACCCCCCAGGTCATTCCATGGATACTCATATAGCGACCACGTTTATCCGCAGGTGCCAGATTGGCAGAAAAAGTGGTGGCAGTCGGAACCATTATCAATTCCCCGGTGGTCATAACCACCATTGCCAGCCAGAATGTCCAAAACCCAGCACCGAATCCAATCATGATGGCCGCTATTCCATAAAAGAAAGCCCCCACTGCAATCATTTGAATGGGTTTTCGAATTTTCGTCCAGCGGGTGACAAACATCTGTAAGGTAACCACCATTATCGCATTGGTGGCGGGAATAAACCCATACAGACTTTCCGGAACCCCATAATTTTGTTTGGCATAAACAGCCAATAAAACCCAAATCATGGAGGCGGTGATGGTCGTAAGTGTAAATGTCAGGTTAAATTGGATGAATGGTTTATCCTTAAATATTTGCCCGTACCCTCCAAACCGTTCCTTAATTTTTAGGGTATCAGAGGTTGTCGGTAATGTCTCTCTGGCTCTAAATGCTAATAAGAGACTATACGCAATCAATCCGGTGGCCGCCAGATAAAATGCCACTGAATAAGAAGCCGATGCGATAAACCCGCCAATCGCAGGACCTAGTGCAATACCAAGATTATTGCTCATTCTTAGCAGGGAATAGCCATCACTTCTTTTTTGAGGGGGCAGCATATCAGCCATCATGGCATCTGAGCCAACTTGATATAGCGGGTTAAAAACACCCCGTAAAGCCATTAAAACAACGAAGGCTGGCATTGTATCAGCCGTGCTCATGAGAAGATAACATGCGCCATTTCCAGCCAGGCTAATCACCATCACCCATTTCCTCCCCAACCGATCTATGACCGGGCCGGCAATGAATGAAAATAACAGACTGGTGATTGAATTGATAGTCATCAGACTGGTGACAACAGCCAGGGATACCACCAATGTTTCACTGACGTAGATCATCAGAAACGGCCAGATCATGCTTGAACCGAACGTGCTGATGAGCATTCCAAATGCCATCAGCCAGAATTGACTCGGATATTCCTGCTTTGTGCGATGGATTGATGCTAGCATACCTGCTCCTGAATAAAAAGCAATCGTCTCTCCCTGCCCTGAAATTCGGATCAGATCTTTGCTAAATTTCTGTGCGAAATCATCCGGATTTTAACACGCTCAACCAAATTACAACAGGTATCTCTTGCCAAATGAAAAATACCCTTGTGGTAAAATTCATACAAATCTTCCTGGATGAGGAGTAAAAATGGTTAGTCAGGATTTATTGGATATATTGCGCTGCCCGGCCTGTGTACGAGAAAAAGAAGGCAACCTTGAACTGGTGAAAGAAACCTGGCTGGTTTGCCAGGATTGTGATCGAAAATACCCCATCGTGGATGATATCCCCGTGATGTTAATTGATGAGGGTGATAAATGGGTCGCCACGAAAAAAGAAGATTTGCCGGTTCCTCCTCCACCAATGAATTAATCCTAATTGGAGTTGGAAACATTTGCTGTCTATCACAGCATGGTGATCCATCTATCCGATTGAGCTGAGAATGAATCAAAATAATCCTATCAAACCTAAAAAAGCATCTTTGCGCCTGGATAAAACGAATATCATTATCCTGGTGGTGTTTGTCATTCTTGCAATCATTTCGGCTTACTTTGTTTTTAGTCTGGCTAGAAATATCATTTCCACCTGGACCATGACAAGTCTAGCTGGCTTACCGGTTAATACCCAGGGGACAAAAGCTGCCCCCAACAATAATGAAGAAACAGATCCTTTGACGGATATTGCTATAAATCCGATTGAGGTTGAAATGCCTGATCCCTGGGATGGGGTCAGCCGCGTGACGATTCTCGTAATGGGATTGGATTATCGTGATTGGGAGGCTGGTGAAATTCCACGTACAGACACGATGATGGTTCTAACCCTGGATCCGATAACCAAAGAAGCCGCCATGCTTTCTATTCCACGCGATATGTGGGTAAATATACCGGGTTTTGAATACAGCAGAATTAACACTGCATACTATTTAGGTGAATTGTGGAAACTCCCCGGCGGAGGGCCAGCGCTCGCAGCCCAGACGGTAGAAGAATTCCTTGGCGTTCCCATCGATTACTACGCCCAGGTCGATTTTGGCGCATTTGTGCGCCTGATTGATGAAATTGATGGGGTAACCGTTGTACCTAAAATGGATGTACGCATCGTTCCCATCGGTGGCGGATATAAAGAAACCTTAAAAGCAGGCGAAGCGTACACACTAAATGGAACCCTTGCCCTGGCGTATGCCCGCGCACGTTACACCGACGGGGGTGATTTTGACCGCGCAGCACGACAACAGGAAGTCGTATACGCCATCCGAGATCGCATTCTGAAATTCTCGATGTGGCCCACGCTGATCGCCAAAGCCCCTATCCTGTACCAGGAAATTGCAGCCGGTGTGAACACTAATATGCGATTCGAAGATGCACTCAGGCTGGCTACGTTTGCGCTGGAAATAGATCGCAGCCTGATCAAATCCTTCATTATTGATCCTTCCTATGTTGAATTTGGAAAATCACCGGACAATCAGGAGATTTTAAAACCCATTCCCGACAAAATTCGTTTGTTGCGGGATGAAGTCTTTCGGACTGGTGGACCTTTAAGCCCGGTTGCCATTCAATCTCAGGTGGGTGCTGAACCCATCGATATTTTTGATCTGGTTCAAATTGAAAACGCGCGCATCTCTGTCCAAAATGGTAGTTGGTATACCGGTTTAGCCGAGGAGACAGCCATATTCCTGAGATCAAAAGGTTTCAATATCATTGAAGAAACCAATGCACAGGCAACCGATGTCACCAGAATCACCCTTTATAATGCGAAGCCTTATTCCATTCAGGCGTTATTCAAACTGTATGAGGATGCCGGGTTAGGCAAACCCTGGCTAAGCAATCAATTTGATAGCGGTGCTGCCGTGGATGTTGTCATCATTCTTGGCAATGACTGGGCGAACTATGTTAATAACAATCCATTGCCAGTTGATTGATCAGTAAACAAGAATATAAATCCCCGCCGTGACGGGGATTTATATTTTCTTATCGTTTTCCCAGCGCTCCACAATAAATTGCCCACAACTCCTGCCCATCCAGACCAAGGGCTGCATTCAATAAATCATCGTCAAAGGCAGCGATTGCACACACTCCACACTGGATCGCTTCGGCTGCCAAATATAAATTCTGACATACATGACCAGCATCCAGGTGTAAGTAGCGATATCCACGTTCACCATAACGCCAATACATTCGTTCTGTTACCGCCACCCAGATAAAAGTTACCGCGCTTTTTGTCACCTGATTCTGTTGCAGGCAGGCATCAGCAACCTTTTCAGAAATTTCCGCACTTAATTCAATGGGCAATAAAGCATGCTCTAGGCTGATATAACGATACAATCCAGGGTTGACACCTGCAACCCGATTGACCACCAGGTAGGTCTCAAACGCATGCCGTGCGCCGGCAGAAGGGACAGTTCGCAAGGTAACCGGCCGGCGGGTAACTGATTTCACTCCCTGGGTCGTCCATAACAGATACGACAGCTCATCCTGGGTGATTACCTGCTCTTGATAGCGACGCAAAGAACAGCGTTGATCAATGGCTCTGCGCAGATCAATTGGGTATGCAGGGATTGTTTCCGGATCAGGCAACGAAATTAACTCCGCTGTGGGGTCATACGAGTTTTCCAATGGCGGCTGAGGAACCCCCAGTCGTTGCTTTGATTCCGATAAATATTTATATTTTGTTTTTTCTATAAATTCTTTGCCAATTCCATCAGTCATTGTTTTCTCCTTTACAAATCATCTATACACGCTTCTTGATTACTTTTCTCAAGAAATAGTTTACCAATATCGTGAAATCTTCCACTCGAAAGGCCAGTAATAATAAAGCATATAACCCGCCACCGGCAATTGCGCCAACCAACAATATTAACCCATCTGGCAAGGCTAGGCTTTCCACCAGCCACCCAATCGTGACGCCCATTAATGTAACTGCCAAAAGAACCTTCCCCAGTAAAATGAATATTTTTCTTCCTTCCAGTCCTTTCATACGTTTTCGTAAAATGATCAGAAGAACGATCGATTCCAGACCTGTGGCAATACTGTTCGCCAAAGCCAATCCACCAATCGCCAACCAGCCGATCCGTAAAAATAGGCTGCCTAACAGGATGCTCAGTAAAATATTGATACTCATGGCGATCACACCAACGACGACCGGCGTTCTTGTGTCTTTCATGGCATAAAATGCCCGGCTGAGAATTTCAACCGCACTATGACCCACTAACCCGACTGTGTACCATAATAATGCCCAGGCAACTAATTCTGTTGATTCTGAGGTAAAGGTTGTACCATTCTCGTAAAGCACCTTGATTAATGGATAGCGTAAAATAATCATGCCCACGGCTGCAGGGATTGAAAACATAAACACAGCCCGTAAAGCGGTTGAAAGTGAATTACGCATTTCATCCAATTTTCCCAATGCCGCCTGGGCAGAAAAAGTTGGCAAGGATGCGGTAGCGATCGCCTGAGCAATCAACATTAATGGCATCAACATTAAGTTAAACCCGTACGTCAGACCAGTCACACTGCCTGCGGAATAGCGTGATGCCAAATTAGTATTCACTAAAAAATTGAGTTGGACCACCGCAACACCGGCCATGCGCGGTAACATTAATATCCCCACCTGCCGGACAGACGGGTTATTAAGCCCCAGGTTCGGGAAATAATTACCATGCAGTCGTACGAGCTTTGGCAATTGCACCAGCAAATGCAAACTAGCTCCTAACACCACTCCCCAAGCCAATCCAAAGATACCCATACTCGGGGATAAAAACACAACCCCAAATATCATCCCCAGGGAATACATGGATGGCGCTAAGGCAGGGAATAAGAAACTCTGGTGCGCATTCAATACGCCCATCATCAGCCCGGAAATGCTGAAAATAACTGTCGATGGCAAAATAATCCTGAGTAACTGGACGGTTAATTGGAACTTTTCTGGGTCGTTTACAAACCCGGGTGCAAGAATGTAGCGCACCACCTGAGGAGCAAATATCGCTGCTAAAACCGCCAATGCACTGATGATTAAAAACACCAGGTTGATGATGGCAGAAGCTAATTTCCAGGCGTTTTCTTTTTGCTTCTGTACAAGAAAAGTTGAAAAAGTTGGAACAAAGGCTGACGCCAAAGCCCCTCCAGCTACCAGATTGAATAGCACTTCTGATACCCGGTTGGCAGCCCAAAAAGCTTCATTTTCCAATCCTGTCCCAAAAGCTCTCAGGATAACCACGCCTTTGGCCAGATTGATGACGCTGCTGAAGACATACGCGATCATGACCGTTCCAGCTGCCAGAGCAATTTGACGATTTGCTGATATGGGGGAGTTATTGGGGGAATCCATCAACGAGATTATAGCCTATTTCTGTTTCGATTTATTTTCATTTCGATCTTGATTTGACAATTTACAAGCATGCTGCTATATTTCATGATAGTAAGAAGCACGTCGTTTTAAAGAAGAAGTTTTAATGGATATCTGTCTGCGGAGTTTTTTTTCCAAAAGCAATATTCCCACTTCAGACAAAAACACTAAGCTTCCCCAATCAATAGTTTTTTTTAGGAGGATTTTCATGTCTGAACGTATCCAAGGAACCGTCAAATGGTTCAACGAGACAAAGGGTTTTGGTTTTATCGAACGTGAAGGCGGCCCGGATGTCTTCGTCCATTATTCTGCCATTCAATCAGCTGGTTTTCGAAAACTGGAAGAAGGACAGAGAGTTGAATTCACCATTGAAGATGGTCCAAAAGGCCCGCAGGCTACAGAAGTAACACCAGTATAAATAACCTAGGCCAAAAACAGAAAAACCCCTGCCCGCAAAGCAGGGGTTTTTTCATACCTATCGCATTTATTTGCACTTCATTTTCATAATCGCTATAATTAGATTAGGAGAAGTTTGTCGATGATTCCCTTGCAAGTTTCAGTTCAGCCCCGGCCCACACCGATAATTCCCTATTTTGTTCACATCCAAGCCTTTATTGTTCTTGGGCTGTGGATTTTCACCCACATGTGGTCCGGTTTAATTTCATCAGTAGCTTCAGAGGTAGTTTCAATGGGTGAAATTGCGTGGTGGGCTAAATTCGGTAGTTTTTTTGTGGGTCTATAAATAACAATCTCTGAAATTTTTTCAAAACAAAGAAAACAACAAATTTTGCATGTTCTTTAAATAATCACTGTTCTTATTGAGATAATGAAAGGATAATAAAATGAGTAATAACTCAAAAATTAGTATAAATACGGCGACACTGGACGAATTAACATCTGTTCCAGGAATTGGGCCAGCACTGGCAAAAAGAATCATTGATAAACGCCCATTTTCAAATTTGGATGACCTGACACGCGTTTCAGGGATTGGGGAAAATTCGCTGGAACAGCTAAAACCAGTCCTTACCGCTCAGGAAACTGAATTGCCGGCTGATTTTCAATCATTTGTCGCCTCTATTCGGGATGAAACAAATGAGGAACCATTTGTCAGCGAGGAACTTGATACAGATGATCAAGAGTTATCGGAAGAAGAAGACCTGGAAGAGGTTTCGAGATTGGATCAGGTAATCGAGAATTCTCACGCAAAGCATGATGATATTCTTGATCAGGATCAGAAACTTGAATTTGATGATGATATGGTTGAAGCAGAAGTTGAAATCATTGAAAATGAAGACATTCCAGACGAAGCTGTGCAAGTAGGTTCAAAAATTCAGGACATAGAAATCGAGATGTCGGATGACATCCCAGAAAAAGAAGTAGAAGTTGAAGTTGATGGTGTCTTTCAACCCGAACATGAAAAACTGGGGGCAACGGTTTATAAAGCTGAAGAGGTTCCTCATAATATGAACGTGGAAAAACAAGCCGAAAAGAGCTCTTCCGAAGAATTAATTTCCCGATCTCAATTAATTTGGAGTCTGTTAGGAACTGCTGTTTTCTCCATTCTCCTGACCGTATTAATCACCCTAGGAATTCTTTCCGTTACGAATGGGGGATTAAAATATGCAACCGTTTCAGAAGCAAACCGCATAGAAAATCAAATCACAATTTTGAATGATCTCACCACCACCATGCAGACTGATATGCAAGGCGTCCGCACGAGATTGGATGCTTTGGAAACGGTGGCAGGCAGGGTCAACGTTCTTGAAGGACGTGCTGATAGCATGGAAGCAGATCTGGGTATCATCCAAACGACGATCAAAGAAATTTCGGAGACACTGGCTACCGTGCAGGATGAAATCCTTTCCTTACAGGAATCTGTTCAAAAATCGGAAGGTTTCCGCTCAGGGTTATTAGAATTATTACTTGAGATAGACGGTCAAGCGCAGGAAGGGGAGTAAAAAATGACAGAACAGAAAAAACAATCCTCCTGGTTTGGACGATTTCTTAAAGGTATCCTTCGATTGATCTTATCACTCCTGGTCGGCATTCTACTTGGCGCAGCTTTATATTTCGGATTTCAATTTGCATATCAGCAGCTTGTGATCCCAACCCAAGGAAATGCAGCAGATCTGCAAAATTTGCAAACCAGAGTCAATCAACAATGGGAGCTTTTACAGGAAAAAAATATAGAGCTTGAAGATCGATTATCAATCATGGAATCTGACCAAGAAAATTTATCTGATACTATCTCTGAATTAATGGCTCAGAATGATCAGGTTTCTGCTGATCTTGATGCTTACCTGATACAACAGGAAGATCTGACTGTGAAAATTGATGATATTAATCAATCAATTGTCGCGATGATGGATCAAGACAAGGAACTTGCCAGTCAAAACGAAGACATCGTAGCCACAATTGAGGAAATGGAAGTTGAGAAGAAACTTCAACCAGTCTTACAAGATTTGCAGGTGTTTAAAGTTCTACTGCAAGTAAACCGCAGCCGTCTCTTTTTGGTGCAGGATAATTATGGACTCGCTGCGCAGGAACTAGCGTTGGCGGATAAATTACTTAACACTCTCTTGATTTCTGCCACTGAAGAGCAGGAAAACGAGATTCTGCTTTGGGTTGCCCGTTTAAACCTGGCAATTGGCCATTTACCGGATAACCCCATATTAGCCAATGATGATCTCGAGATTCTCTGGACCATGATGGCTGACGGGTTTTCAAATCCAGATGGCTTAGACATGCTCGCGATTACCGAAGAAACCAACACCAGTTCAACACCACAACCATCTGAGACAGCAACAGCAACACCTACCCCGAAACCTTAAGGAGGTACTATGGAAAATGATGAATTAATCAATAAAGAAAACGAAAATAAAATTGAAAAAGATCAAAATAGCGAGAACCTGATAGAACCAGATCAAATTATCCCTGAGGAAACAGACGTTGAAAATGACCCGGATAAAATTGCTGAGAACCTCCTGGAGTCTGAGCAAACGTTCTCTGAGGATCCAGTCGTGGAGGACGAGGCATCATTAGAAACAACTATCGATGAGCCATCTGACCCTGTCACACCTTTTGAAAAAGAAGTGGTAAAAAAAATGCCAGGTTGGCTAAGTAAAAGTCTGATTTATGGTGGTGTAGGAATATTGCTGCTATTGGCCGGGTTTTTGATCGCATTCTTTACTACCACGGTTCCAGCGCAAAATTCCTATCAAACTGTTCAACAGGAATTGAAAAATAAAGAGACCGCATTAAATGACTTACAGACACAGTTTGATCAAAACAACAACGATTTAACAGAAGCAAAAAGTGATCTGGTCAGCCTTCAACAGGATTTTCAGTCGCTCGAGCAAGATTTTCAATCACTCGAGCAGGATAATCAACTAATACTTTCCAATAGCGAATTTAATCAGAATCTGATTGACTTAAAATATGAGATCAGTCGCGCAAAATTTGCTATGCTCAATGAAGACCTGATCAGTGCAAACCTGGCGCTCAGTCTGGCGACAGACAAATTTGAAATAATTCAATCAATGTTGGATCCAGAAATTTCAAACGGAATGAAAGAAAAGTTGCAGGAAATTCAAAATTTGGTCAGGACTGATCCAGATAATGCATTGGATCAGCTACGAACACTCAATGAAAATTTAGAAAGAATTCCACTTAAGTAAACAGAGCCAGAAAGGCAAAACGGCTGGGTAGAATCTATCCCAGCCGTTTTCTGCTCTTTTATCTAATATCGTAGAAAAGCGCCGATCTTGCCTGCTTTTTCAATTTCTGTTCCACTATGAACCACATCCACCTCGCCGCCTGTTCTTAATGTCAGGCTTACAGCAGTTGCGATCACATCTTCCACAGCTGTAGCTTCTGCGTCACATTGTTTACACACAATCTCAGATAAAGAAGTGATCGTATTGCATTCCGGACAACGAAAACCAGGAACCTGAAATCCTTGCTGGATTACCAGGGTCTGGACTCTACCTTCATTAACAGCCTTCAGGGTTGGTTCCACGCCAACAATTGCACCAGCCTGTTTAGAAGCCTGGGTGATTAGCTTTTCAATCAAATGATTTTCTCTTTCTTTTTCAGCTTTTTTGCCCACTTCTAGTGTCCGATTGAGTATTTCCTGGTGGGAAGCCGTCATGGATGCAGGAAAAGTTCCCACGATCAGACTCTGCCACATTTTCGGTAAATAACTCCTAAAAATGGCAATGTTATCATCCGTTCCACTCAAGAGGATTCTACGAATGTGTTTTTCTTCAAAAAATTTGGTAGCAAAGTCAATCACTTCCCGCATATTGCGTTCAATTGTCTCTTCAACGGCTCTCGTCTGAGAGGCGATGCCACCGCGCATTCCCTTCACACCAGACCCACCTTTTTTTACCTGGCGGACAGAGGTACCCAATACCCCTTCCTGTTCAACAAGCTGCCCCAAATGAAAATGGAAAAGCCGCGCTCCTTGTTTATCAATCAATACAACGCTGTAGCCACCATAGCTATCGAATAAGCCAGCCAAAGGACGAACATTGGGTCGTAACCCAACATGTATCAGATCTGGAACCGGAACAGCCAAAGGGATCAATTTAAACCACTGATTGCGTTCGTCAGAAAAAATAGCAACGCTTCTGCCTGCCCAATCGTATTCGGTGTCAAAATATTCTTCAACTTTTTTCACATCTTCTGCCAATTCGACTGACTTCAACATGTTTCTCAATCGTAATCGGTATGAATCCGTATTCCCCATGGTTGGATCCGTATTTAAATAAATGGTCAACATCGATTGCTGCGCCTGGTAATCAACCAATTCACGCAGATCTTTTTCAGTAAACATATTACCTCCTATATTGATGTTTAAACCAGGCCCTTACGGGCGTTTATCAAGAATTAAAGGAACCTCCATTTCCTCCCCCTGTCTTTTAATCGTAAGAATAATCTCATCCCCTGGACTTTTATTCGCCATAATGTAACTCAAAAAATCAGAAAACAAGCGTACCGAACGACCGTCAACCGCAATAATTAGATCACCACCGGCTAATAACCCACTAATGCGAGTCACAGTGGATCCCCCAATCAAACCAGCTGCGGATGCCGGGCTATCCTCAGTAACACCCAGAATATATGCCCCTGTCATTTCCTGTATACCCAGAGCTTCGCGTTCCATCAGGGTCAAATCTTCCTGACTGGTGATGCCCACGTATGGATAATCATAAAACCCATCTGAAATTAAATTGGGAACTACTTTACTTACAATATTACTCGAAATGGCAAATCCAATGCCACTGTTGGTTGGTTCACCATTTTCATTGGTTTGTTCGGTGCGAATTGCACGGTTTATACCGACCACCTCACCATTCAAATTGAGCAATGGCCCCCCGGAATTACCAGGATTGATGGATGCATCCGTTTGAATGAGATCACCTGCAGAAAAGAAACCACCCGAATTCGCTTCACGAAAAGATGATAACGTTCTACTTTTTGCAGATACAATCCCTAAGGTCATTGACCCAGACAAATTAAATGGATTGCCGATCGCAATCACGGTTTGGCCTATGCGTAGATCATCTGAATTACCAAGGGGAAGTGGCACCAGGAATTCTTCTGGTACGTCAACTTTGATGACAGCCAGATCAGAGTCGATATCACTTCCAATCACTGTTCCCCGGGCTTTATAACCGGATGGAAAATCCACTTCTAATTCGGTGGCATCTTCTACCACATGATAATTCGTGACAATATGCCCAATTTTATCGAACACAAACCCTGATCCTAACCCGCCACCCGTAATACTGAGCGTTTGTATTGAAACAACACCTGGATTCACACGCTCATAAAGGCTGATTAACAATCCTTCGCGATCCATCAAGTCCAACATTTGTGGGCTATATGTCACAACGTCCGAACCCGGAGGGTCCGCCAGAACTTGTGTGCTGGGCACAACAGTCGAAATTTCAGAAGCAGGCTCCTGATCGGAGGAATTACTAAAAGGAAAGCTAGCAGAAAATGAACATGCCAAAGCACTTAAGAGTAATATTGTTCCCAATAAAATTGTTGCAAATCTTTTCATTTTTTCTTCCTCTCAGGCGAATCCCTGATTTCTACGTTCTCAATGTCCGTAACTGTTCAAACAGCTTCTTTTCTTCAGCAGTAATAGAATCAGGTACGGTTATATTTACCTTTGCAAATAAATTTCCAAATTGTTTTGGTTTCTTCAATAAAGGCATACCCTGTCCTGCCAGTCGAAAGGTCTTCCCGGATTGGGTTTCAGGTGGAATACTCAGAAGAACATCCCCTTTAAGTGTAGCAACTTTTGCCTGTCCACCCAATACGGCTGTATAAACATCGACGTCAACTTCTGTGTAAAGATCATCCCCTTTGCGTTCAAAACGAGCATCTTTAGCCACTTCAACGACCAGATGAATATCAGAACGATTTGGACCAGCTCCGGACGCGCGTACCTTGGTACCAGTTTTTGCGCCAGGGGGAATTTTTATTTCAATCTTTTTACTATCATCAAACTGAAGGATTCTAATAGTACCTTCAAAGGCTTCCTTTAATGAGATACTCACCGGTTGTTCAATCACTCTGGGTGGGCGAGCAGCAGCCCTTCTGGTAGTTGAAGCTCTGGCACCACCTGGATACCCTTGCATACCAGCAAATATGGCACTAAAAAAGTCTGAAAAACCACCACTGCCACCAAACATATCACCAATATCGCCCACATCCACACGGGTCCCGCCTCTGGGAGATTGTGCGAACCAATCATCCCAATTGAAATTATTGGCACTGCCACCGTGTTGTTGCCATTGTTGATATGATTCACCTAACTGGTCGTATCGAGCTCGTTTTTTGGAGTCACTCAAGACTTCATTGGCTTCATTGATATCTTTAAATTTGTCTTCTGCTGCTTTGTCTCCGGGGTTACGGTCTGGATGATATTTCATCGCAAGCTTTCGATAAGCCTGTTTGATTTCTTCATCAGATGCATTTCTAATAACACCCAGTGTTTTATAATAATCTTTATATTCCATATATCCATATTATGCCGAACCGGGTACCATTGTCAAGTAAACTGGAAAACTCTTATATAAAACTTATATAAAAAATTCAAGTGAAAATCATGATAAATTAAGATCAATTTCGTGCTAAGATAATCCTATGAAAACCATCAAAGATCGCATCTTAATCGTTGAAAATAATCCTGAAATCAGTGATTTCCTGGCAAACCAGGCACTTACAGCCACCAATTATCAGGTATTTCAAGTTGCAGATGCCAGCAGCGCGATCAACAAGGCAGTGCAAATCAATCCTGACCTGGTCATATCGAACCTTAGTTTGCCCGGGTTAAGCGGAAAAGATTTGCTGATTGCGCTCTCCTCCCATGGCATCACCCCGCCAACAATCATGCTCGCCTCTGAAGGGCAGGAGGCTGATATTATTCAGGCTTTCCGCCTGGGTGCTGCCGATTACATCACCTGGCCGGTCAGAGAGACTGAAGTCATATTGGTGGTTGAAAGATTATTAAAACAGGTTCATGATCGTCGCGACCACATAACCCTGGAAAACCAATTACGAATCACCAACCAGCAACTTCAACAACGGGTAAAAGAATTAACCGCCATATTTTCAATCGGTAAAGCAGTAACCTCCATTACCAATCATAAAGTATTATTTGACAAAATCCTGCAAATTTCTGCTCAGGTAAGCCAATCTAACCTCGGGTGGTTCTTAATGAGGCAGGAGGAAAAAGGCAAACACTTTCTATTAGTCTCCCAATACAACATGCCAGAAATCTTCATGTCCAAAATGCACAAAGCCTGGGATGACGGCATCAGTCAACTGGTGGCAATTTCAGGTGAAACCCTGAATATTTCTGGTGACCCGATTAAACGCTTCAAGGTCAAGGTACTGGGAGAATCAATTATTATCGTACCGATAAAGGTCCAGCGTCAGGTGATGGGCTTATTGGTTTTGATGCGCAAACAACCTGAGCCATTTTCACAGAGCGAACAACGCTTGTTGGAAGCAGTCGCTGATTATGCATCCATATCATTTGTGAACACTCAGTTGTTCCGTTCCTATGAAGCCAGAGAACAAGCCCTATCGAACCTGATTAAAAACTCACAAATAAATGAACAAATTATTACTGAGATCTTATTCAAAACCAAGATTTATCTGGATCAAATTCTGTTGGACGGTCAGAACGACTGGATGGAAGTACACCAATCCTTCGAATCGAATAAACTGAACGAGGCAAAAAAGAATTTTGAGACATTTGAACCATTTATGCATGAAATTCGAAACCTTTCAGCGATGCTTCAGTCAGACCCATTATCCATCAGAACAAATCAGGATCAGATGTTTGATCTTGGATTAATGATGAATGATCTCATTCAACAATTTGAGACCAACCTCCAAAACGATCAACTTTCATTAAAGAAAGAAATCTCGCTGGAATCATTGAATATTGACGCTGATCCCATCCATGTTTATGAATCACTTAAAGGAATTTTGGTGAATGCCATTCAATTTTGTGATTCGAATGGCGAGATTTTTATCAAAATCAACCCGGATTCTGAATCAAAAGTTTTTGTATCAATTAGTAATACCGGAAAAATTTCTGAGCAGACTAAAAAGCAAATCCTCACTGCGCAAACTCATAGTCAAAAACAACCCAAGATTCGATTTGGTGGCATTGGGATCAGTCTCGATCTCATTCAAAAAATTATGTTCCACTATGGTGGCAGGATCTGGATGGAAAATCATCCGGATCACGGCACAACCTTCCATTTATCCCTACCGATTGCTGAATAATCAAAGTAATGACTGAAAATAAACCACTTCAAAAAATATTAATCATTAATACAGAGATGCAGACAAACCACCTGCTCAATCAAATTGTACAGACTATGGGTTTTGAATCGTTGGTTAGTGAGAGTTTAGAAAATGCCCGGCAATATTTCTCATTGAATTTCCCTGCATTGGTAATCATTAATGAAAATATTGCATCGCAAAACAATTTCACCTGGGTAAAAAGCATTCGGCAGAAAAACCCTTTACTTCCCATCATTCTTTACACCAATACTGAAAAACATCAAATTCTTAAGCAAGCCTTGCAATTAGGAATCAATGATTATCTTTCCGCACCATTGACCAAAGAAGATATCCAGAATTCCATCCAGGCCAATTTATCCCACAGTCAAACACTGCGCAATTATGTCTTATTGGAATCGCGGCGAGCTACCCAACAACTCCAGGCCAGAGTAAACGATCTTGAAACACTCACCGATTTAGCTCGTTTGGTCACCAGCAGCCTGGATGTTGACATCGTATTACGAAACATTGTTGAAGCGGCTGTTGAATTAACAGGAGCCGAAGAAGGTAGTTTATTGCTCATTGATGAAAAAACGGGCGAATTATACATGCGGGCTGCCCGGAATTTCAATGAAGATTTTGTGTCAACATTCCGAATGCCAGTGAATGATTCAATTATTGGATCAGTAGTACAAAATGGCAAAGTTGTCATTTTTGACGACAATACCCCGCAAAAAATTAAAACCGCATACCTGGTACATAGTCTGATTTATATACCACTGAAACTGAGGGATCAGATTATTGGCGTTTTAGGTGTGGATAACCGCCACAAGCGTATGGTCTTTTCACAAAAAGACGTGAGTCTACTGACAACGATGGCCGAATATGCTGTCATTGCCATCGAAAATGCGCGCATATTTTCGGAGATGGTCACTGAACGAACAAAATTAGAGACGATTATTAATCAGATTGAAGATGGCGTGCTGGTACTGGACAATGATTTTCGCATTTTAATTATCAATAAAATCGCCCAGACTGTATTGCGTGTCAGTGGTGAGAATCTGGTGGGATCACCCATACAAATGTACCCGATTGATTCTGAATTTTTGGAAATCATTAAGAAATTTGAAAATTACCTCGGAAAATCAACTGAAATAAACGCGGATGATGATCGTGTCTTTAGTGCTCATCTTTCAAAAATCACCAATATCGGATATGCCGTTACCTTGCATGACATCACTTACTTGAAAAAGTTGGACCAGATCAAAAGTGATTTTGTCAGTACTGTTTCACATGACCTGCGTTCACCATTGACAGCCATTTTAGGTTATGTTGATCTGGTAGAAAGAGCCGGGCCACTTCAGGATCTTCAAAAAAGTTTTCTGGATCGCATTCAATTCTCTGTCCACAATATCACCACCCTGGTGGATGACCTGCT
This sequence comes from uncultured Anaerolineaceae bacterium, assembly GCA_942491385.1. Lineage (GTDB taxonomy): Bacteria > Chloroflexota > Anaerolineae > Anaerolineales > Anaerolineaceae > UBA6170. The sequence goes on from CALOAF010000002.1 coordinate 551,087, forward strand.
CAATCTGGGTAGAATTGAAGCCGGTTTTGACACCCGCAAAGAACATGTGGATCTGAGTACATTTGTCCATCAGGCAATTGATGAGTTGAATCCGAAATTTTTAGAGGCAAAAATCAAACTTAAAATCACCGCGCCGGTTACCATCGGGCAAATTTATGCCAGTCCCATTCAAATGCGACAATTATTAACCAACCTGCTGACGAACGCCATTAAATATTCGGAATCCAATACAGCAATATCGGTAAATCTGCAAGAGAAAGACGACCAGTTGATCCTTCAGATCGCCGACCAGGGTTTTGGAATTCCAGCAGTAGATTTACCATACATTTTTGATAAATTTTATCGTTCTGGAAATATCATTGGGACTGAAATTCCAGGCAGTGGTTTGGGACTGGCCATTGTGAAATCGATTGTAGAAAGCCATCATGGACGTATTTGGGTAGATTCTACAGTTGGTCAAGGCTCTACATTTACCATTGTTTTTCCAATTTCTGAGTGAATGAAAAAAAACCTCTGCTAAGGGCGGTGAGGAGATACTCAGCAGAGGTTTCGCCAAAGGAGGAGACTGTGATGAGATCAAGGTTATTCTATTTCAATCGTCTCCTCATTAACTATATCGCTGTCACACGAATTTAAGTAGCAATAAAAGTCATAACCGCTTATGATTTTGATCCTATTAATTCTGACAAAATACTCCAAATTTCGCCTGTAAGCATTGATAACCAGAATCCGTTCTAGCTTGACGTCAATTAACGGTTATGCTACTATTTTGATAAGTATAGAATGAAAAAAAGAGTCATCTGAAGGTTTTGGAAGAAGGAGATCTCACTCATGAAAAAAATCGTTTACCCAATGATCTTAATCATTTTAATGTTTAGCTTGGTTTTGGGTGGCTGTACGCGCTCAGCAACCAAAGGTGGCGGAGGGGACGAAATAGTCAATACACCTGATATTCCATTCCCTGTTGGCCCCACCAACAACCCAAACCGCATCACTGAAATCATCGCTGTCACACAGACGGCAGGTGCACAGGTGACTGAGGAAGTTGACCAGCCTGAACAGAAAGCTGACACGGCAACACCTCAGGCAGTGCTAGAAGAAACGCCAAAATCATTACCCACCACTGCTGTCATTGTGGTACCAACTGCCACACCAGGCCTTCCAAAAACTTATACAGTTCAGGACGGTGAATTCCCGTATTGTCTCGCCCGCCGATTTAATATCAATCCAAATGATTTATTGAGCGTCAACAATATCAGCGAATTCGTTTCACCGGGAACAGTCCTGAATATTCCGACCGGTAGCACCTGGCCAAGTGAATTCCCACGCTCCTTAATCGCTCATCCGACCACCTATAATGTACTTGCTGGAGACACGATTTACAAGATTGCCTGTCTGTTTGGAGATGTCGATCCGAATGACATCATTTATGCCAACAATTTGGTTGAACCCTATACGCTTTCAGCGGGTCAGGTCATCAATATCCCATAACCAACATGGAAATTCTATCAACACCCGGCGGGGGTTCTTACCCCCGCTTTATCCTTTAAATTTGGAGTGATCGCATGGATTTCAAAATACTCAATCGAGAATCAGTCTATCAAGAAGGCGGGCCTTTTCTAAAAGTCCAAAAGTCTTTGTAGAATTACAAAACCAAAAGCTTAAAAGATATTACGACCTGGTAGACCATAATATCCAGTCAAGATCTACCCATAGATACAAACGGAGATGTTTATTTTGTGACCCAATACCGGCTTGGTTCTCAAAGCCAACTATTGAACCACCCGCCGGCGTGGTGGAGGATCATGGTACTGAAGTTTGTGCGTTGCGGGAAATTCAGGAGGAGATCGGGATGGCAGCCGGAAAATTTACAATTGTTGGGGGATTTCACTGTGCCAGGATATTCTGAGCATATGTATTACCTATCTGGCAACCGGTCTGTTCCCCTCCAATCTTGAACCGGATGCGGATGAATTTTGAAATGTATCAAAATTCCATATTCACTGGTGCTGCAAATGGTGCGCAGGCAAAATTCAGGATGCTTATACGCTGGCAACCCTGGCGCTGGCATTTTCCACTGGGTTTTCCCTTAATTATTGTGCTTTTTTCTCAAATTGTTCGTTTTTTCCATGTATAATACCTGAACTGGCTTGTCCTATCGGAGGAACCAAACCAGAACGAACTTTCCGGCTCCGGTTGTCTTTGAAGGTAGTGACGAGGCACTCACAGGATTGTGATCATTAGTACCTTTTTTATTTTGATCTTATAAACTTAAAAAGATGGATGGATTAAAGTGCTGATTATCTCGTTTGACAATCTCGGGTATTACCGAAGAAAATTAATGGAGATTTATTATGCCTAATATAATCACAATCGATGCAAACGAAGCAGTCGCCAGGGTTGCATACCGATTAAATGAAGTCATCGCCATTTACCCGATCACGCCCTCCTCCGGCATGGGCGAGATGTCTGACGCCTGGTCAGCAGAAAGCCGCAAGAATATCTACGGCACCGTCCCGCTGGTGGCTGAAATGCAGGCCGAAGGCGGCGCAGCAGGCGCCATCCACGGTGCCGTCCAGACCGGTGCCCTGACCACCACCTTCACTGCCTCACAGGGCTTGCTCTTGATGATCCCCAACATGTACAAAATCGCCGCCGAGCTTTCGCCGATGGTGATCCATGTTGCTTCACGCGCCCTTTCCTACCAGGCCATCTCAATTTACGGTGACCACTCGGACGTTATGGCAACCCGCGCCACCGGCTTCGGCTTGATGGCCGCCAGCTCGGTACAGGAAGCCCATGACATGGCCCTCATCGCCACCGCAGCCAGCCTGCGCAGCCCGCATCCCTTTTGTACACTTCTTTGATGGCGCAGAACTTCTGAAGTTGTCAAAATCAGTGAATTAACGGAAGATGATATGCGTGCAATGATCATTACGATACGGTAGCTGCCCATCGCAGTCGCGCATTGAACCGGAACGACCTGTCTTACGCAGCTTGCTCAAAATCCGGATAGTGCTGGTGACACGTGAGCAAATCGGCTCCAATACTACAATGCGTTTGTCCTGCCGACCGTTTCAGGAAGTCCATGGATGAATTTGCTAAATTAATTTAAATGGAAATGCCATTTATTCGATTATTTTGGCGCACCTGATGTTGAAAGAGTAGTAATTGTCATGGGTTCAGGAACCGAGACCGTAGAAGAGACAGCCAAGTATCTACTTTCCAAAGGCGAAAAAATCGGTGTAATTTGATTAGTCACCACCTATGGGAGGCCATTCTCAGTAGAGCACCTGATGAACACACTTACCAGCCACTGTAAAATCAATCGCTGTCTTAGATCGCACCAGAGGAGCAAGAGCCGTCAAAGAATTGTTATTGCAGGATCTTGTCTCCGCCTTATATGAAGGGAAAGAACGTGGCTTACCCCCCCACAGTCAAAGACCACCAACGATTGGTAGTCGCTATGGTCTTTCATCGAAAGAAATTTACACCAGCAATGGTGAAGGCTATTTTTGATGAATTGAAAAAGATGCTCTTTTAAACCAATGGCTACTGTTGACAACAATGATGACCTGACACACACCAGCCTTGAGTTTGATCGTCCCATCCTTCTCGATTGTTATTCCCCATACAATCGCTCGCTGTGTGTTCTTTGGATTAGGAGCGAACGGAACTGTTCGGGCCAATAAGAACTTTTAAAATTGTATTGGTGAAGAGGGCCCATTGGGGTGGTGCTCAGGGATACTTTGTGTACGACTCAAAAAAATCGGGAAAAATAGTCATTTCGCATCTACGCTTTGGACTATGGTGCACTGCGCTTTTTTTATTTGATTGGAAGCGGTGAAGGCAACTTTGTAGCTTGTCACCAATTTAATTTTCAGCCGAAAAAATCGACATGCTCAGATAGACAGAAGTTGGTGCAGTAATATTATTATTGAAAAAGAAGGAACTCTTTATCATCTGTTATTATTATTCGCAAAAAGTTTTCTTTTTTTCGTGCTGCATGGTCGAGGATCATATTCCGGTAGAAGTACAAAAACGAATCATTGATTCTCAAACTGTTTTTGTATTTCATCGACGCCCACAAAATTAAAAGAAAAACTGGTATGGGAAATAGTATCAACACCATTATACCAAACCTGCTTCTTCGCCGCTCGGTGGTGTTTTACACAATGACGAAGCGATTGCTGAAATCTAGAAGTGGATTGAGAAAGCCTATGGAAAACGCAGTGAAGCAATTTTTGAATGGTAAGATTTCGAGGCTGTCGATCATACATTAGCAGAATTATACGAAGTCAAATATCCTGCCGAAGCCACCAGCGGCAATATCAATATGCAACCGGCTAGGTCAAAGATGGCCCCCAAATTCGTTCAGGAGACGTGCAAAGACAACTTGTGATATTCGATGGCGTGAGCGTGCCAGTCAGTGCGATGCCGCTTGATGGTATTTTTCCCACTAGCCGCAGCCAATGGGAAAAGAGAAACATTGACCTGGGAATTCCAGTATGGGATCCTGATGTCTGTATTCAGTGGCTGGAAAATGTGTGTTCGTTTTGTCCCCATGCCGTGATTCGCTCCCTGGTCTCTTGTTGGTCAGTCGGTAGTGGACGCTGAAAGAAGCATTCAAATCCACCGCAGCAATAATTCTAAAGGTGTCCCTGGTGACATTAATACACCCATTCTGGAACATACAGAAGAGATGAAACGGTTGTGCATTGTGTATCGAAGTCAGCCCGATTAAGAGCAAAACTGGAGGCGGGTCAGAAAGCGATCAACATGGCCCCT
>CALOAF010000003.1:0-85977 GCA_942491385.1 uncultured Anaerolineaceae bacterium
AGTGTTTCGTGTAGGCCCGGTTCTGAATTCCGTGCTGAGTAATGCTGGACATGGGGAGCGTTTTACCACTCTTGAACAATATTTTGATCTCATCTTTTACCGTAGAATAAGCACTATTGGTTTCCATCCCTTCATAAAAAACATATTCCAGGTCTTCCCGGTTCAAAGATGTTTTGGCCAGTATCTCATTTTTTTTCTCTTCCACATAGGCTTTTTCGAAAGGATCGTCGCTAAACTTCAACCTAAACAATCGCCGGTCGATGATACCTGTGGACAGGAAAGAAAGAATTTTGTCATCACAATATTTCCATTGTTTCATGGCAGAGACAATATCATAATCATCCAATCGTGCAAAATGTTCCAGTAATTCCTCTGGAGAGGAATCAAAATCAGCCTTTCTGATTTTATTTTTCAAAAAAAACATCAGACTTTCAGGTGCCAGGACGGCTTTGCCGTTTTTTACCAAATGACGGGCACGGCTCAATGTTCTGATCAACATCTGCTCTGCCGATAATACGGTTTTATGCAGATAAACCTGCCAGTACATCAACCTGCGGGCGATCAGAAATTTCTCGATGGAATAAATACCTTTCTCTTCCACCACCAGTTCGCCTTCATGAACAGACAGCATTTTTATGATCCTGTCGTATCCGATAACTCCCTCATAGACACCGGTAAAAAAACTATCCCTGTTCAGATAGTCCATGCGATCCATGTCCAGCTGACCAGAAATGAGCTGACTCAGGAATTTCTTGTGGTAATCATTCTTGAAAATACGGATGGCAAGATCAAGGGCTCCGTCAAATTGCTGATTGAAAGCTTCCATGAAAAGCAAAGAAATCTCTTCATGGGTAGTCTCCATAAGGGTGTGCTCAAGCGTATGGGAAAAAGGCCCGTGACCAATATCATGCAGCAGGATAGCAATACAAACAGCCGTAGCCTCTTCATCCGTTATTTCAACATCCTTGCCTCTCAGTACCTCTATCGCCTGGCCCATTAGATGAAGAGCTCCCAGGGCATGATGGAAACGCGTATGCAGAGCGCCCGGATAAACATAGTGTGTCAGACTCAGTTGTTTGATCCTGCGTAACCGCTGAAACCAGGGGTGTTCAATAAGTTCAAAAACCAGGCCCTGGGGTATTTCCACAAAACCATAAACAGGATCATTAAAAATTTTCTTTTTATTCATCGTCGTTTTAACATTCTGATGCCAATATCAAAACCAATTTTGACATAAGGAACCCTTCTTATTCCCTCATAATACTCAGCATTTCCCGAAAAACCAAAAAAACCAAAACCTCCTGAAGTAGAATCTATCAAAACAGATTCATGGCTGGTATCGGTGGTTCTTTGACCGAGGCCAACATAAAGCCTGGCTAAAAATCTATCAGAGAGGTTGAATTCCCGGCCATACGTAAAAATTAAACTCCTCGATAAAATGATTACTGTTGCTCTTGAATAATTGACTGAGGTATTATCGTCGACGTAATATCCATTCTCACGATCAAAAGTTTCAGCGCCCACGAATCCTTCTATACCCACAAAGTTTTGGTAATCCTTCAACCGTGGTGTCCCATACCTGCGTTTGTATTTGTAAGGTTTAACCGGGTCAAAATAATACCGCCCGCCCAACCGGGTTTTGTAATAACTCCAATTCAGTTTGCCTTCGGTATTAAAATTGTAAAGTCCGGAAGATTTAATGGGCAATCCTCCCTCGACATAAAATGCAAACCCAGCCTCGGACTTGCCTTCAAGCCCAATGGCAAAAACAGCTGTATTGGGATGGAATAGCTGAAGAAAGGAGTTGGTTACTGCAAGTTTGTAAGCTTTGGCTTCAGGTGCGTCGATTTCCTGAGCAGATAAACCGGACGCCAAAAACAACATCAAAAATGAAAGTAGCTTGGTTTTCATAAATGCATTCAATTAGGTGTTCCAATAAACAGCGATTAACCATTTCAGAGGGACATATTCTTCTCTATTACTACTAAAGACGGGATTTTGACAGCAACACGTTGGAAATCACCGGGAATCCTGCCGCGAAATGGCGAAAACTACTCCTGATTTCCCAGTACAATACCACTGTCCAGTTCATTTCCATTAAGAAAAGAAATGGCATCCATCCGTTTTTTCCCTTGTAATTGCAAACGTTTTATATGGATGAATCCACGCTGCACGGCCACCTTTAACATTTTTTTATTATCTGTGACCAAAGTACCCGGCAGGTAGTCATGATCAGCATATTCTTTGGCACTTTCAATTATTTTCAGTTCCTGCCCCTGGAGAGTTGTCCAGGCCGAAGGCCACGGGCTCAAACCACGAATAAAATTGTGAATTTCATCCAGTGGGCGGTTGAAATCGATCTCGCAGGTTTCATGAAATAATTTCGGGGCTTTGGTGGCAAGACTATGATCCTGAACCTGCAACTCAATGTCTCCGGCTTCAATGGCACGAACAGTTTTCAGCACCAAATCGGCTCCAACGTGCATCATTCGGTCATGAATATCCCCGGTAGTATCATCCTCCCCAACAGGCATCCTGGACTGAAAAACCATATCTCCGGTATCAATTTCGTGGCGAATAAAAAAGGTGGTACATCCCGTTTCCGATTCCCCGTTGATAACGGCCCAGTGAATGGGCGCGGCACCACGGTATTTTGGCAAAAGCGAACCATGGAGATTAAAAGTGCCATATTCAGGCATATCCCACACCACTTCCGGCAACATTCGGAAAGCCACCACTACCTGTAAATTGGCATTCAGGCTTCTGAGCTCTTCCAAAAAAGTCTCGTCTTTTAACTTCTTGGGTTGGAGAACTTTTAATCCGTTTTCCAGTGCAAATTTCTTGACAGGAGATTCCAATAGCTTTTTATTGCCTCTGCCACCATACTTATCCGTAGCAGTAACTACCCCGACAACGTTATAACCATTGTCCAAAAGAATTTTCAGGGAGGGAACAGCAAACTCAGGCGTTCCCATAAAGACGATGCTCAAATCCATACTACTCTCTTCAAAATTAGTATTTGCAAAATAAAGGATGATCACTCCGGCAATGATCATGATCAACCTCAACAGGAAACCTCCCATCCTTCCGGCAGCATCCATCCATTGCATAAAAGCAAACTGCATGCCCACCATGCTGAATATTAGCGATAATAAGCCAAATCCCAGCATTAAAAATCCTATGACGGACCAAAGTCCACTGTGTTTATTCATATTTTAACTATTTTTCACCATCTGAACAAAAGTAATCCTAAAGTATCATTTTAAACAATAGACAACCACTTTTTTGGGATATACTACACATTCGGATAAAACATTGATTTTCTAATAACAGAAACTTAAGCAAAGTCTTATTAAATTTGTCTGTTTCTAATAATCTAAACACATCAAACATGAAATATTTAATTATCACAACCACTTTTTTAATTTTCATGGCCTGTAATCAGTCTGACCAGGCAGCCAATAATAGTACCAACACACCCAACAATGCCTCCGCAGCCGACCCTTATGTTCATGAACCGATTGCCGGAACCGATGTTCAAAAAGTAACCCTTACCAACAGAGACGGTAAACTCAGGGAACAAGGGTTCATGCTCAATGGAAAGCGTACAGGAATGTGGCTCATTTTTGAAAGAAGTGACGTATTCCCGCAAAAAATCATCAGCTATCAGAACGATATGTATAATGGTCCTTATTTCGAGTTCACCGAAAGAGGTCAAATGACCATGAAGGCTAATTACCTAAACAATAAACTCGATGGGTATTTTGCCAGATATAAATTCAGCAAAGAAGTTGTAACGGCCAACTACATTAACGGTAAACTGTCTGGGGAATACCGCGAATATGATGAAAGGAAAAACTTCCTGACAAAAATTGAAAACTATAAAGACGATCAGCTACATGGCAAAGTACAATATTACAATGAGGACGGAATTGTGATCATGGAATATGAGTACAAGAATGGCAAAAAGGTAAGTGGAGGCATGATCAACCAGTAATCAATCAAAGGGACAACTTTCCTTTGGCAACCTAAACCTGATCATACGCTTAACATTGAAACCAGGCACAAAAAATTTATAATGGAAGACAATCCTGCCAGGACTATAAAGCCTTATTCACAATACTTTTCAGGTAAGGCAGCCGTGTACCGCAACGCCTTGCCGCATTTCAATAATGATGTCATTGATATCACCTCCCTTTCGGATAATGAAAAGGAAGTGGCCTATCAATGTCTCGAAAGTATGCTCAATGTTACCGCATTTAACAGATCCATTATCGTCAACTACGGGATTGATGAAGGTTTAAAGCACCTGTATTTTGAATCCCGGAATATCAGGCGCAACAAAGGCCTCCACACTTTAGGGTTCGGTTTCCCTTTGTTCATCAGTAAGCAAGACAAAGAATTGCTGTCCCTTCCGCTTTTTATCTGGCCGCTTTCTCTGGAAGTAACCAAAAAACAGGGAACCTGGAACCTGGCATACCCCGCTGAACGTCCGGTACGTATAAATCCCTATTTCCCCCATTTCATTATGATGAAATACGGTATAGACATCGAAGGTGACCTCAGAGAATTATTCCAGGCTCCAATAAACGCTTCAAAACTGGCCGGTTTTTGCAACGATCTGACCAATACTTTGGATCTGAATATGACAAGCCAGCAAGTATCCCTGATGCCATGCCCCGAAACCAACGAACTGGATAATTTGGTAAGGCAGGATGCCTTACAATGGTCAGGGGTCCTTGGGCATTTCCCTTTTATTCCTCCTCAAAACAAAAATGATGATATCAATCAATTCCTGAGGTTGAGTCCGAAGGAGTTGACCGGTCACGATTTTAGTACGAGGCCATTGGATCCCTGGCAGGCAAGCGCTACTGCCTGGTCCCGTGAGAATTTCATCACCCTGGTAGAAGGCAGTGCTGGTACCGGCAAAACACACCTGCTTAAGCACTTCGTTACCAATACCATCGCCAATGGCGGAAAATGTCTTATCGTATCAGAATACATTGCTGCCTTACAGGCCATACAGCGGTCTTTGTCGGCCCAACAGTTCGACAACCTGTTATTCCTGTTAAGTGATGAGTTAAGTGACCAGGTACTGCTGCGGGAAGTTATAAAAGCAAAAGCAAAAGGTAAAAATCCTGCAGCAGCAGAAATGCCACAATCCTTACGGGTATTGCTGGACAGAATGGAAAGAAGGAAGGGTCACCTCGAATCTCAGTATCGCGCTTCCCGAAAACCTGTTTTTGGAGATAAAGGATTTGCCGAAACACTGGGTCTCTACCTGGAGTCCAGCCAATTGGAACCCAAAGAACTGCTGAACAGTTATCTCAACGAAAACGACTTCACTTTTGAAGAATCCGAAATGGATAAAGTTCTCAATGCGATCAGCGAGGCACCTGGTTTATTCAACGACATAGGAACGCTCGATCATCCATTGGCCGTGTTAAATGCCAATATCTTTCTGCAATACGACCAGAAGGAAGCCCTGGCTTTTATCAAGTCAAACCTGGAGACTTACAACAAAAAAGCGACAGCTTTACAACACCGGTTCATTAAATTACAGGCTGATTATGCCGAAGCGTTAAAAGGCCATTACAGTACCTATTTCCACGACCTGAGAAATAAAGCCTTTGATCTCAAGGAAAAGATCAGCGATTATACCAGTCATTTTGGATCAGATCTGAGGAAATCCGGCAAAGGTACCCTTAAATTATATGGTGTTTTCAACCATAAATTCAAGGAGGCCCTTGCACAAAGAGAATCCATTTTTGAAACGTATGAAGGTTTGCAGCATATTTTCGCGGAATACAGTTATTTTGATCACCAGTTTGAAAAAACGAACAAGAATATTGATCTTATTTCGGCAAATCTCGACAGCTTCACACAACATCTCCGTCACTGGTGGCAGGTACAAAATGAATCCGTTAAAGATGAATTGCTTCGGCTGACCCATAAAACGGCTCATCCCAACCTGAACTTTTCAGATCCACTCAGGAATCTTGAGGAAGACCTGGAAAATTTCATTGACGAACTGAACAATTCCAGGTTGTTTCAATTGCCTTTACAATGTAATATGCTCACCCTTCAGCGGAAACAAAAATTCCTGGAGGACAAGATGAGCGTTATGGAACAAACAGTATATCATCTGCGGGATTTTAATACCTTCTATCCTTGGCAACGCTTCTGGTTTAGTCAAAATACCCTTACCAGGAAGGTCATCAAAGCGCTTGGGCGGGTCAATCCGGGGAATTGGGAAGCAGCATTCCGGAGCTGGTATTTCAACAAAGCACTTGCTTTGGCTTACGACCCGGATCTTCCGGCCTCAGATTTTGACCTGGAAGACTATAACGAAAACATGACCATCCTAAGGAATCAACTGCCGGAAGAGATTCATCGTATATGGGCCAAAAAACGCCACCAAACAGCAGACAATCTGAAAAGAGTAGCGGAAGAGGTTCTCTCTAACAAAACCAATTTAAAAACGATATTCCGGGATTATGCAACAGAGATAACAGACTTTCTTCCGGTCATACTGGCTACGCCCAAAATGGCTGCCGACATCAGCACGGAAGAACCTGTTTTTGACTATTTGCTGATCGATGAAGCCCAAAATGCCATGGCCGAATCTTGTATTGCCCTCTTCCCACTGGCAAAACGGGTGGTTGTTTTTACAGATCCAAAAACGGAAATACCTGGTGATGCCGCCTTACCTCAGGTACTTAGAATTTCCGGAGTCTCCCCCTGCTCCCTGGACAACTTTCATGCTAACCGGGCAGCGGACATATTACGCCCCGAAAATCAATTATCCATTACTTCACAAAACATCAACGGAAGGTTTGAAGAATCCTACAACACCAATAGCGACGAGGCAGAAAAGGTCATTCATTACCTCAATACCATTGAAAAAACCAGTGCACGAACCTTTCCCTCCGTTGGCATCGTTTGCCTCACGGTTCAGCAACGGGATCTCATCACCTCTTACCTGTTGCGCATAAAGCAACACAGACAAACAGGAGCCGAGACCATTCAGCAACTGGAACGCAACGGCCTGGGCGTATTTCATGTGGATGAATTGGACGGGCGACTTTTTGACCAGGTTATCCTGTCGGCTACTTTTGGAGAATCGGGAATAAAAACAAAACAACTCACCAAAAGTATCAACCGCCTCAATACTCCCTCCGGAGTGGCAGCAATGCATAAATTGCTGGGATGTGTAAAAAACGAATTGAAAATAATCCATTCCATTCCTAAAAAATACCTGGATATCTTCCTGGAACAAGATGGCCCGACGGGCACCTTTTTACTGGCGGGATTAATAGAGCGTGTGCAGTCCGCCGAAGTTTCGGCCTCCCCGAAGGGCGGGACGGAGGTATGGAATGACCAACTGGAACGGCTGCTCCGCCAACAAAACCCGGAGGCTACCTTTCGTCACCAGGAGGGATTCCTGATCATGCAAACTCCGGGAGACGAACAAGCCAAACTATTGCTGACCGATGGCTGCTTTGCCCAAACCCCCAATACTGATTTTTGCTGGGAATTTGAACAACGACAAAAATGGGCTGCTGAACAAAACCTTGAAGTGGTTCCGGTCTGGCCGGTGAAGTGGAGGTAACCAGGTGGAGGGTTTCCTTGTTTCAAATGGTCCCGGCATTCCTACTTCGTCAATCCTTCAAAAAACCAATCGGCCAGGTATTGGCGGTTGAATTGTTCTACAATGCGTTGCTGATCAAAGGTGTTGCGGATGTTGGCCAGTTCAATATAAACGGACACCGGTACGAGTTCCCTTAGCATATGCAGGTCCCGGCTGCTGACTGTGCCATAATAATGTCCTCCTTCGCGAAATTGCTTGTATTTCTGCTTGACCGTTTTATGCATATTGGAAGCCAGTTTCTTCCCGTCTGAATCGCCACTCTTATGATAGAAAAAAAGATCGGTACGTTCCCTTTTACTTCTGGAATCAACGTGAACAATGATGGCTCTTTGAAACGTCACTCCCTGTTGCCGGTGCTTCTCATACAATTCATTGATGATATCAGAGCGTTGAAAAAGGCGGGTCTTTTGCGATCTGTTCATCTCAACTTCACCCCAGAGGACTTCATCCGTGTCACATTTGAGGTATTTTTCATCCCGGATACCATCATCCGGATCTCTGAGAATCATATAAGCTGTTGCCCCATTAGCAATGAGGTGGCGACAAAGCCTCAAAGCGACATCATAGGCATATTCATCCTCGCAAAGGGTATAATTCCCTCTTTTACCCATAGCTCCCGGGTCCGGTCCGCCGTGACCACTCACGATGTAATAAACCTTCCCTTTCAGGCTGTTGCTTTTGAGTGGCGTATAGGCATATTTATCCCCAAAGATGGGAAATTTTCTGTCGCCTGACGGAGTGCTTGACAATTCCGGGTCTTTATCAACAGGAGCGGGAATATCGAGATTGGCAGAAGGGCAATTGAGCATATGATAAGGCACCCAAAGTATTTTATCTTTTTTAAAGCTTTCATCCCTAAGCCGCTCGGTTAACATGCGTTCATTATACTCCTGAATTTGTATCGCGAGTTCCCAGTTATCCCGGCCAATGCTTGAGCGGATGGTTTTTCCGTTAAAAGTATAAACCAGTATCGGCAGGAAATAGGGTTGTCCCACTTTAAGAGGTGCATTTTTTTTAAGCTTATTGAGATCATAGAAGCGATCAAAATTACAGGAATGTTTATCGAGCTCATACCGCCGTAACAGGGAATAGATACCGTCACCGGGCATTGCTTTCACCTTGTGATATTGAGTTTCTTCCGCTATCAATAATATTGGAAAGAGCAGTAAACTGAGGTTGATTATCAATCGGTTCATCTGATAAAAAGTGCTTTAATAATTCCCAAAACTACAAATTTCTATTGATCCTTCCTGGTAGTTGCCAATTCTGTCCACCCAAAAGCATTGACCATTTTAAAATACAGGTCTGTATTGTCGTAAACTCCTCCAAAATCTTCCGACTTGGGTCCAAAGGCAAAAACAGGAACCATGGCCGCAGTATGCCCATTGCTGGTGAAAGCCGTTTCCAAATTATTGATCGTGGAACCTTCATTTACACTAAAACCTCCACTTTCGTGATCTGCCGTAACGATAACCAGCGTATTGCCATCCTTTCGGGCATAATCCAGTACCATATCTATAGTACGGTCAAAATCAAGGGTTTCTTCAATCATACGGTTGCCTTTTTTGGCATGACCTGCCCAGTCTATCTGTGAACCTTCAACCATTAGAAAATATCCTTGCTCACTTTGATTTTTCAAGGTGAGCATAGCAATTTCCGTAGCTTCCATTAAATAATCCCTGCCTTGAAAAGAATATTTGGGGTCTTCCCAGGCAGAAAAATAGGCTACTTTTTTCTTGCCATCCGTTTTGGTACGTAGCCAATTAATCGTTTTATAAGAATAATCCGAAACGGAATATCCTTTATCTCTCAATTCCTGGAGCAAGTCACGATCATCACGCTCCCGGTCAACAAAGCTTTTCTGGCCCCCGCCAACAAAGAAATCGACATCAGCTTCAATCAGGTCAGCGGCTATCCTTTCGTACAAATACCTCAATGGCTGATGTGCATAAAAAGCAGCTGGTGTGGCATGTACCAGGGAAGAAGTAACCACCAGGCCGGTCGCCAAACCCCGGTCATTGGCCTCCTCCAGAATGGTCTTGCATCTTATGGAGTCCGCATCAATGCCCAAACAGTGGTTGCAAGTCTTAAGCCCGCACCCCATGGCCGTTGCCGAAGCAGCAGAGTCCGTCACCAGGTCGGTTGCGGAATGGGTAGTCATCAACCCGATGGTCTTGAATTTTTCCAGGGCAAGAATATTGTTATTGCTGTACATGGCTGCGGTGATCTGACTCAGGCCCATACCATCACCGATCATCAGGATAATATTCGTTGGTTTATCCGAAAAAGATGCCGGAACTTCCAGAACGGATACCGTTTCCTGAACCTTTGGTGTACAGGAAATGAAAAAAAACACAAAAAAAATGCAACTATTAAAAAATTGATTCGTCATTAATATGAACTTTATCTGTTTATTTGGAACGACTGCCGGCTTTAACCTCCCCAAGTATTTAGGACAAGTATTCAAACTCTTTTCAAAATTTAATGTTGAATTAACACATTAAATAACAAGAAACTGGAATTTAATTCCGAAATCATGTATTTTTGCGGTGAAAAAAATAATTTATTTTAGTTGGCCGATAAAAACATGTCATAAATCTAAAAAAAGTGATTGAATTTCCAGTGTGCTATAATTTTGAGTCAAACAAAGATAAAACCTTAAATAATGACAACCCGACAAAATTCTCTTAATATTTCAATAGAGGATGACAATTTGAAAAATCATTTACAAACTGCCCCCATTCCCGGTTTTGTAAGGAGTACCATGAAACTTCTGATCATGCTGATGGTATTGTTCAGCAGCACTGGACTTTTCGCCAGTCAGCCCGCCACAGTGGATTATGATCAGAAAAGTTTCTTTGATGCCATTTCTGCGGACAACATCATTAACGTTACCATTGAGACCAATATTACGGAATTGATCGAAAACCGCAGGATTGATGAATATTTGCCTGCTAAAATGAAATGGCAGGACATTTCCGGAGCGTGGAATACTTATGAGGTGGGCGTAAAAGCCCGCGGTAAATTCCGTCGTCGTATTTGTGACTTTCCTCCGCTGAAGATCAAATTGTCCAAGGACGAACTTAAAGCGTCAGGATTTGCTACCTACAACAAACTGAAACTCGTTACCCACTGTGTGGAAGATAAAAGCGAAGGTAACAGCAACCTGTTGAAGGAGTATCTTGCCTACAAGATGTACAACGAATTAAATGACAACAGCTTTCGCGTACAGTTGATCAAGGTTACCTATATCGATAACGTTGGTGATTACGGTGAGGAAACCCGCTATGGTTTTATCATCGAAAGCAAAAAGGAGTTATCAGAAAGACTTGGCGGAACAGAGTGTGAGGATTGTTTCAATCCTTCCCCTGAAATACTCTCCAGCAGAGATATTGGCATCACGGCTATTTTCCAGTATATGATCGGCAATGCCGACTGGGATATTCCAATGGTCAAAAATCTGGCCCTGGTAAAAACCACAGAAGGCAAACTGATACCTGTGCCTTATGATTTTGATTTCTCCGGATTGGTCAGTACACGCTATGCCATCCCTAACCCAAATTACGGCCTGACTTCCATTCGCGACCGGGTTTACCTGGGAACAGAAATGGACAATAACCAGATGAAGTCATTGCTCAACTTTTTTGTTGACAAGAAGAAAGATCTGGAGCGGGTAGTGAAAAACATCAAACCGCTGAAATTTGGAGAAAAACAAGAAATTTACAGCTACCTGGACGAGTTTTACAGTCAGGTAGACCTATTGCTTTCCCTGGAAGATACAAACATCTACCAGGCACTCAAAAACGCGCACATAGAGGGTGTTTACCAAATCAGTGGACAATCGATTGGTAAATAACGTGTCCTCAAAAATTTAAGAATCCGAATAAAACGCCGCCGCAAGGTTTCAATACACCATTGAACCTTGCGGCTTTTTTGTGCCAGGATCCATCAAAAAAACAAAATACTGACGGCTTCTTTTCAATGGTGATAAAGATGTTTATTGGGTCGTTGAAAGGGCAAATTATTGCTGATTTTTAAAAAAACATGGATTATACCCCAACCAATTGTGTTAAATTCATGGTCTTAGGTCTTTGAAAACGTTAAGGAACTTTAATTTTTTGGAAAAAAAACCTAAAGTATTATAATTTAGATTTTTGAATTTACCCTATTTATATTTCAAAACATGACTAAAATGAAGAATTTAAAGCTTCTCTCTGTGTTGCCCCTTATCATGGCATTTCTTTTAACCTCCTGTCTGGAAGACAAGGAGGAACTGACTGTACTCAACTATACAGATAGCGAATTTGCTATTTTGCAAACTACCTTGGATTTGCCCAGCACCCGTGACAGTTATGGTGTGGAATTTCCAGACCATCTTTCCAGAAGAGGGATATGGCCTCCTTTCGTGAATGATGCCAAAGCCACGCTGGGCCGTGTACTCTTCTACGACAAAAAATTATCTCAAAACAATACGGTCTCCTGTGCCTCCTGCCACAAACAGGAACATGCTTTCTCCGATGACAAAGCCTTGAGTGAAGGGTTTAACGGCGGGCAAACCCAAAGAAACTCCCTAAGTCTGGCGGCTGTTGTCAATTTCCCTACCTATTATGGTGGAGGCTCTTCCTTTGTTCGCCCACTATTCATGTGGGACGAGCGGGCTGAGACCATAGTGGAACAAAGTACCCTGACCATCCAGGATGATATTGAAATGGGGATGGATCTTCATGACCTTTCCGGCAAAATCGGAGAACTGGATTACTACCAGGTATTATTCAAAAAAGCCTATGGAGACGAATTTGTTACTAAAGAACGTATCCTTGATGCCATTCAGGAGTTCATCAATTCTTTTGTTTCTGCTGATTCAAAATTTGATGAGGGCTTGAACATGGTCAGCTTTCCAAACAGTACTTTCTCCAATTTCACTCCTGAAGAAAACCGCGGAAAACAATTATACATCAATAATTGCGCCTCCTGCCACAGCGAAGACATGTCGATACCCGTAGAAAGGTTTGCTAACAACGGGCTGGACTTCGACAATCCTGACCCGGGTATTGGAGCTATTAATGGCATTTCTGATGACCTCGGCAAGTTCAAGGTACCACCTTTGAGAAATATTGAATACTCCGGGCCATATATGCACGATGGCCGTTTTGCCACCCTGGAGGAAGTTCTGGACCATTACAGCTCCAACATCCAGGACAACCCTAATCTGGATTCCCGACTGAAGTCCGGAGGACAACCCGTGCAAATGAATTTCTCTGAACAAGACAAAAAGGACATCATCGCTTTCCTGAAAACCTTAACAGACAATACTTTCCTTCAGGCAGAGCGTTTTTCGGATCCTTTTAAGTAAAACACTTTTCCAAAGGTAAAAAGGGGTGTTGTCCATGGCGGCAACACCCCTTTTTGTTTTACCAAGAGGAAATTTTTCTATACTAAATCTCATGGTAATCATACTTTTAAGATAGAGGGAACCTCCACTTAAGCTCCACAATTGCCCAAAAAGCTTTTTACCCGGGGCATTTTAAACGAAAATTCCCGAAAACTTGAAAACTGTTAAAATAAACGGTACATTTGCAATGGAATCAAAAGTATCTTGGTTCTAACATACTGATAACTGAGAAAACTGCTAAATGGCATAATGGATTTAGTATCTGCAGCTTGGCATGGCAATCGCCCGCTGTAACAAAAGAGGTTTGGCGATAATACGGCAAACCTCTTTTGTTAACTTATATTATCCATGAACTGATTAAAATATTTACCCTATGTCAATGACTACAATTCGTTCAATGATCGCAGCTTTACTGTTTCTGGGGCTGCTCACACAAAGTCAAACACTTCCCGGTCAAACTACTCCTAAAAACATGTTTGAAGTCGGTGCCCACGGCGGTGCTTTTTTCGTCACGGGTGATGTAACTCCACAAGCCGGCTATGCAGCCGGAATTCACGTTCGTAAAGCTACCGATTACATTTTCTCTCTCCGTGGTGACCTTTTGTATGGTCGCGCCTATGGCGAGAATGCCAAAGATGCAAGCGTACAGAGAGATTATGAACTCAAATGGTACTCCGGAGCACTTTATGGTGTCTTTAGTCTTAACGCCCTTCGTTTTGACAAATCCGTCCGTAAATTCAATCTCTATGCATTGGTTGGAGGAGGAATCAACAACTTCCGTAGCGAATACAATAATGAAGAAGAAAGGAAAGGCATTCAGTACTTCCGCCTTTCCCCTCATGCCACCGTTGGGGCAGGTATGAGTTATCGAATAAGTCAACGCATCAATATTGGACTGGAACACCAAACCAGCACCTTATTTGGTCGTCGTGCTGATTTGCTTGATGGCGCTGAACTCGAAAACAAAATCAGAACGCCTTTCCGCGATCTCGTACAATACGCCCACATTCAAATTAATGTCAACCTTGGAAATCCTTCCAAATACTCAGAACCTTTATATTGGATCAACCCGCTGGAAGGTGTGATGAGTGAAATTGACGACGTCAAAAAACGCCAGGAAGAAATGCTTACCGACTCCGATGGCGATGGTGTAATCGATGCCCTGGATCAGGAGCCTGAAACGCCTTCTGATGCTCCTGTGGACACCAAAGGACGTACCCTGGACAGCGACAAGGACGGTGTACCTGATTATAAGGACAAGGAGCCTTATTACCCGCCGAGAGCTGGTGAAACGGTTAATGATAACGGCGTTGTCATTAACCCAATAATCCCTAATGGCGGAGTTTCCGAAGAACGTGTCCAGGAAATGATCGATGAATCACTGAAAAATTACGGCCTCACGGAAAACAATGCCTCTGTGCAGGAATGGTTCCTGCCCATGATCCACTTTGCCATAGATGCCTATACTGTGAAATATTCTGACTACGGAACCCTGGCCAGTATTGGCAGAATGATGAAAGGAAATCCGGAATTGCGACTGGTCGTGGTTGGCCACACTGATCAAACAGGTAACGAGTCTCACAATGAATGGCTTTCTTATCAAAGGGCCAATGCAGTCATTGAACACCTCGTCACCAACTATGGTGTTGGCAGAGGTCGGTTTGTTTTACAATGGCAGGGTAAAAATGAAGCCCTGGTACCTTCTGCTTCCAGTTATATGAACCGCAGAGTTGAATTCAGAGTGGCCGGTTCTAAAGACTTTGAAATGGATCCTCCGGTTGGTGGAAATAAAAAGAAATCAGGATATTAATTTCTGATCACGGAAACTTTTTCAGGAAAAAGGGAATTATATCAACAGGTATGGTTCCCTTTTTTTATTGGAACCAACCTTCTTAAAAAAACCCGGATACTATTTTAAGGAAATAAGGTATTAAGGGAATAAGCTTTTCCCTTATTCCACTTTTCCATTATTACCTGACTCCAAAACTATCCGGACATGAAATTTTTTCCAGAATTTATGCATTAGACCCGCCGGGAAAGGAACGGCATTCGGGTGCTTTTAATGCTCATCATCCTGTTTTTTCTTTTACCCAAAACACTTCCCTGGTTTAAAAAGGATCCTCAGGTAGATTTCTCCAGGTTTGAACAGTATGTGGATGCCATGAAAAATCCGCTCCCCCCAAATGCTGCTGCGGCACAACTATTCGAATTTAACCCAAACACCATTGCATATGACAGTCTGTTACTGCTGGGTCTTTCGGAGAAAACAGCCTCAACCATCATCCGTTACCGCAACAAAGGCGGCCTCTTTGCCAGCAAGACAGATCTCCAAAAAATTTACACGCTTACACCGGAGCAATACGCACAGCTCGACCCTTTCATCATGATTCCAAAAACGAAAGCAGCCTACAATCCTCAGACGGTGGCGAAAATGCCTGAGGCTGCCTTTGATTTCGATCCCAATACGGCTTCTCTGGAAACATTGTTGAAATTGGGCTTTAGGGAAAACCAGGCCAAAACGTTGATCAACTACCGCAAAAAAGGCGGGCGTTTTCATACCAAAGCAGATTTGAAGAAGATTTACGGGATAGGCGATGCCCTTTTTGACAGGCTTGAACCCCATGTTCAGATACAAACCCAGGAACAGTCAACCGAAAAACCTTGGACCTCCTCGACAACATTAAAATCAATGATGCCTGTCCTACCCGCTCCTATTGACATCAATCAGGCTGCTGAGGACCAATGGCAGACACTCAGGGGAATAGGGCCTGCATACGCCAAAAGGATTATTGGTTATCGGGAAAAACTGGGGGGCTTTAATTCGATTGATCAGGTAGCCACTACTTATGGATTACCGGATTCTACTTTCAGGGAAATAAAACCATTTTTAAAGCCTTCTCCCATTTACAGGAAATTGGCTGTCAATTTTGCTACTGTTGACGAACTGAGGGCACACCCCTACCTGTCCTACAAAGTCGCTCAATTGATCATCAATTACAGAACACACCATGGTGCCTTCCATTCTGTGGACGACCTGGCTAAAATTAGGGCTTTACCACCGGATCTGATAACAAAATTGGAGCCTTATTTGAATTTCGATGAGGAATTATAGATTTTGCAGGAAAAATTGATACCTGATGAGAATTATTTTCCTTTTACTATGTGCTACACTGTGTTTTTCAACGGTAAATTCACAAGACCTTTATCCGACGATCAGCGTCAAAACCAAAGGCATGAAAGCCCACGAAGGTTTCTTTAAATTTTACACCAATGCCAAAGAAGACGGCATCTGGTTAGAAATTGACAAACTGAATCAGGAATTCATCTACGTCAATTCGCTTAAAGCAGCCGTGGGATCAAACGATATTGGACTGGATCGCAATCAGTTAGGCGATACCAGAGTGGTGAAATTCCAACGATTCGGATCAAAAATAATGATGGTGGAACCTAATTATAAGTACCGGGCCATATCCGATAACCCTGAAGAAGAAAAATCTGTGGAAGAAGCTTTTGCTCAATCCATTTTATGGGGTTTTGAAATTGTCGCCGAGGAGGAAGACAGGGTTCTGATAGATCTTTCAGCATTTTTATTGAGAGATGCACACGGAGTAACCGAACGTTTGGCTTCCAGTCAACAAGGAACCTATTCGCTGGACCAAAACCGTTGTGCCTTGTTTATGGAATACACCAGGAATTTCCCCAAAAACAGTGAATTTGAAGCAATCCTCACTTTTAGTGGCAAAAAACCGGGGGGCTGGGTTCGCTCCGTAACGCCGACTGCCGAAGCACTTTCGGTAAGGCAGCATCATTCTTTTGTTGAATTACCTGACGACCAGTATAAACCCAGGGTTTATGATCCCCGATCCGGATATTATCCTTTGAGCTATAAGGACTATGCCACACCCATCAGCGAACCACTTGTCAAAAGATACATTTACAGGCACCGGCTCGAGAAGAAAAATCCCAATGCCAGCATGAGTGAACCGGTCGAACCCATCGTATATTACCTGGATCGTGGTGCACCGGAACCCATCAAATCAGCCTTGATAGAAGGGGCTTCCTGGTGGAATGAAGCTTTTGAAGCTGCAGGTTATAAGAATGCCTTTAAAGTGGAAGTCCTGCCTGAAGGAGCTGACCCGATGGATGTCCGTTACAACGTAATCAATTGGGTTCACAGGGCTACGAGAGGTTGGTCTTATGGTAGTTCTGTTTCAGATCCGCGGACAGGTGAAATCATCAAAGGACACGTTTTATTGGGGTCGCTGAGGGTTCGTCAGGACTTCCTGATTGCCCAAGGGCTGGTTGCCGCCTATGAAAACGGCGAAGAACCAGACCCGCGTCTGGAGCAAATGGCTCTTGCCCGGCTGAGGCAGTTATCTGCCCATGAAGTTGGTCACACGCTTGGTCTGACCCATAATTTTGCTGCCAGTGTAAAGGATCGTGCATCCGTAATGGATTATCCTCATCCCTACATTACCCTGAACAAAGGTGCTGTGGACTTTTCCCGGGCTTATGATACCGGTATTGGTGAATGGGATAAACGCATGATCATTTACGGCTATTCGGATTTTGGTCAGGGTCAGGATGAATCTCCGGAATTGAAAAAAATCATGGAGGAAACCATGAACCTGGAGATTCCCTTCATTACAGACCAGGATGCACGCCCCCAGGGAGGCGCTCACCCTGATGCGCATTTATGGGATAACAGTGAGCATCCGACTAAGGAACTGGAGCGAATTTCCTTGTTAAGAAAACACGGAATCAATAAATTTGGTGAAAACAATATCGCCCCTGGCACGCCAAAGGCAGAACTGGAAAAAGTATTTGCACCACTTTATCTTATGCACCGGTACCAGGTAGAAGCAGTATCGAAAATTATTGGCGGCTACTTTTACACCTACGCCGTGAAAGGAGATGGTCAAAAAGTTTTGAGGATTCCCTCCAGAGAAGCTCAGGTTGCTGCTGTCAAAGCCTTATGCAATACCCTGTCAAAAGATTTTCTCAAAATTCCGGATCGGGTACTCAAACTTATCCCGCCACCTCCCCTGGGATATTCAAGAGACAGGGAATCCTTTAAAACTTACAGCAGCCCTGCCTTTGACCCTTTGGCAGCTGCAGAAAGTTCTGCGGCAAATACCATACAGTTTCTGATAAACCCTGAACGACTGGCAAGGCTCGTCATCCAGCAGGAGATGAATCCTGATAATCTATCCGTCAGCGAACTCCTTGAAATGGTATTTGAGGCCTGTTCTTCCACGAACAATGCTTATGAAAGAATGACAGGCAAGGTCTACCTGAACCGACTGCTGGAGCTGGCTTCCTCAAATGATATTTCACCTGAAGTAACAGGGATGATTTATGCTCACATTTACGAAATCCTCAAATATGCTGAGAAAGGCAAATTGTATTCGAGCCCGACAGCTGAAGAAAAAGCCCACTTCCATTATCTTGAGCGTCAGATAAAATTATTTGAGCAAAATCCCCAGACATTCAAACCCGTTAAAAGTCCTTCCATGCCGGATGGATCTCCTATTGGTTGTGGAGGGTTTCATGATTAGGGGAACAGTTGAATATTGGAGGGAGAGCGATATTCCCGGCATTTCATGCCGAGGGCAGGCGTGCCGAAGGATGGGAAGAATCATCCTATAAACCTGTATCGGGACGTGCCGGGAGGAAGGAGAAATGGAAAGAGCTTATTGGAAAAGGCCGGGCAATCTTTTGTGGGATTGTTCAATTAACGGTGTCTCGAAATGAATAAATCCGCGATAATCAATAACAATACCGGCACTTTCCTCCACGTATGTCGCTGAAGCTCCATTTGATATTGCCTCCTGATGTTGTCAGGCAGGCCTGGACCCTGGAACTTTGAACAGTTCCCTTTGGTCCGGCCTTTTCCAATAACTTTAAAGTTGATACAATAAAATTATGATGACCATTTAATGATCAGTAATTTAAATCAATGAAGCAGTTATCAACCTGTACATAGATACATACAGGTAACTGAATAATTCGAAAAAACTAAAATTGGTTAAAGGAAAATTAGCGTTTTATTCTTTGGTGCTCCGACATAGAGTGAGTTTTAGAGCGTATGCTTTCCTTGATGGATTGGATTAGGACTGGAGAGGGTTTGCTTCTGTTAAGCCGGGTTTTAATAAAATCTCGAAATGACTTTTCCTGACTGAGCAGTTTGAAATATTCAGGATTACTCTTAATTTCTTTCAGCAATTCTCGCTCTGCACTTTCATTAAGCTCATTATCAAGATATAAATTCACTTTTTCCACCAATGCTTGAAATTTTTTTTGATCTGTCATGTCGTAAAATTTTAATCTACCCGGTAATATGATCCAACAATGCGACATAACAGCACGGTCCGGTCCAGACAAGAGTGGAATTGCAGGGGGACGTTAACATCTGAAAATCAAATGCTGTTATATTTAACTGTTGTTCCATCATTTTGAAAAACAGCCAGTTTACATCCTGAAGGCAGAATATAAACCGGCTGTCGCTTTGTTATATGTTACCAGGTAACATGGTTTAAAAATTATTTTCTTTTATCTTTAATACCGATAGATTTTCCGTACTCTCTCAGTATTTCTTTCAATGTATTACGTGCCCGAAAAAGTCTTGAACGCACTGTTCCGATGGGGATATCAAGCAAAGCGGCAATTTCCTCATACTTGAAATCCATGATATCCGACAGCAAAATAACGGTACGGGCTTCATCAGAAAGCTGATCCATTGCTTTAGATACTTCATCCCCTAACATCAATCCGAAAACATCCTCATCAATGGTTACCACATTTGAAAATTCATTCCCCTCATCATTGTTCAGGTTTTTGATCTTTTCAAAATCAACCTCATTAGGACGCTTTTTCTTTTTCCTGTAAGTATTGATGTAGGTGTTGTACAAAATCTTAAACAACCAGGCCTTAGCATTAGTTCCTTCCTGATAACTATCAATAGAACTGTAAGCCTTGAGCATGGTATCCTGTACAAGGTCATTGGCATCATCTTCGTTTCTGGTGAACGAATGCAATGCATAATTGAACAGCGCATCAACGTGAGGCATCATCTCCTCCTCGAAAATTTTTTCCTTGCGCATACGATAGTTTCGTGTAGTCAGGGTCATAAAGGTATCACTTTTTGGTTAGGAATAATACTTTTGAGCCGCGTAACAACTTGAACTTCATTAATTCTCAAAAAGTTCCTGTTCTTGTTTTTTTTTTCATTAATTTTCAAAAATCCGGAACTCCCCCTAGCAATAAATTTCAACATATATCATTACCTGAAAATATCCAACAAAAAGACTATCAACATTTTAGATAAAATAAAATCAAAAAACAATACCAAGAATCCCTATAGAAAAAATTATGGAACAATACCTAAAAAAAATCGAAAAGGCCTTTCTTCAGCAGGCTAACCCACAGATTGCCATTGAGCAATCTGCTTATTTGAAAAACCTGTTTCCCTTCATAGGGCTAAAAACCCCGATCAGGCGGGAGGCTCAAAAACCTTTGCTTGTAAGAGCAACACTGCCCTCTAAATCCGAAGCAGAAGCAATTACCCGGATACTTTGGGCAAAGCCCGAACGGGAATACCACTATTTCGCACAGGAATTAATGCAGCTATACAAAAGGCAGTATGAGATCAGGGACATCGAGCTTTTTGAATTCATGGCCACCCACAACGCCTGGTGGGATACCGTTGACATCATTGCCGTAAAACTCATGGGAGAATATTTTAAGAAGTTCCCCGGTGAAGTCGAAGCCAATGTCAACAAATGGCTTGAATCAGGCAACATATGGCTGCAGCGCTGTGCTATTTTGTTCCAACTGCACTATAAAGACAAAATTGATACGGCATTGCTCACCCATGTCATTCATGCTCTTTTGGGATCCAGGGAGTTTTTCATCAACAAAGCCATCGGCTGGATTTTACGCGAATACGGGAAGAAGAATCCGGAATGGGTGCTGGGATTTGTAGAGAAGACGGACTTGCACCCGCTGAGCCGGCGGGAGGCGATACGTCGATTGGTGTGAGTGCTTAGCCGTAGTGGTAAAATAGGCAAAACTTCTACATTTTGTATTCTGCGGTTCCAAAGTTGTATATTTCCCACCGCCCCTTTGTGTAAGGTGCAGGCTTCGATTTCATCATCAACTTAGGAGCATTGATAATCAGAAGGCAAAATGTAGAAGTAAAATAGCCGTTATATAAAAAGTTCCCCTACTTCGTCGCACGCTTCAAAAAGTCTTCAATATTGCCCGGTGTGGAGACGATTTTCATAAAAGTACCCATCGTCAGATCAGGAAAAGATATGGCTATGCGGTAGCGACCATGCAACATGTATACCTTGTTGTCATCAACCAGCATTTCGTAAGGCAAAAAGGCTGTGTGTTTGGGGTTTCCGATATCAATGGTGGGCATGAAGGCACTTTCTCCATCTTCCCCTTTGAACCCGACCCCGTACAATTTGAGCTTTTTATCCGGTAAAGCAACTGAGTAAACTTTGACCAGGTCTTTCACCCCTTTTTTAAAATTCTCATCAATTTTTGCAACAGCGGCAGAATGGCTGCTAAAAGAATTCAGTTCAATATTGTCTTCGAAATACGGCATCCCCATCATATAATGATATTTCTGCAATGCCGAAGCAGTCATACCTTTTTTGGCTCCAAACATGGTTCCACCATTGGTTCCCAGGTCAGCCAGGGCGGATTTAAGCCGTTTAGATAAGGTAGTGTAAAGAGAAGACACCTTGCTGAAATTGGATTGAAAATACGCATTGCCCCAATACTCCGGCGTTGAATAGGATATGATGGTCTTGCTGCCTTCTTTGGTAACCGCAACTCTGAGTGTGAGGGCGAAACCGGCAGTACCTCCAACTTTCTTAACAGCACTTTTGAGTTCTGAACAAGTGATGACCATCAACCACCGATTAGCATCGCCGGCAGGTTTGTATTCTCCAACAATTGTAAAATTATTGGCTTCTAACGCTGTTTTTACTTTGGCTTTGACCTCGGAAATTGTTCCAGTATCCTCTGCACCAATGGTATATGGTTTATAGGTCTGGGCAATCAACAGGCTGCTGCCCAAAGCCAAAAAAATAAGCAATGATAATACCTTTTTCATCTTCGTAGTTTTATGTTATAAAAATGTTTAATTTCCAAAACAAAGGACCACAAGTTGAGGTAATTTAAAAACTACTTCAAAAAGGCAACAGATTTATCAGAAAGGTGTGGTTCAAAAGTTTTTCAACTTTGGCTTTTCGATAAAAACGGAGAAGGACTTCCAAAAATTAAAATTCAAAGACTACAATGCCGCATACAATTAAAAATAGTGGCAATCTCGGATAAGGCAACGTTGTAAAAGATGTGCTTGCCCTGGCGTGAGGAAGTGAGTACCCCGCGTTCTCTCATCTTGGTCAGGTGGTGAGACAACAGAGATTGTTCAATATCAAGCGTATCTTTAATAACGCCAACAGAAAGTTCTCCTTTCGCCAGGAGCAATTCAATAACTTCTAACCTTACAGGATGAGAAATAACCTTCAATACCTTGGCTATCTTTCCCATTTTTTCCGCATCTATTTTTTTTTCTACTTCACCCATGAGCCCGATAATTTTAGATACTCCTGAAGTTATGAACAATTGATCATATGTTAAAATAAAACGGGGCGTTTTTTAGCAAAACGCCCCGTTTTGGAATAATTTCTTTTGGGTATTATGCTTTTTCAGCATTCCTGTTAGCAAAAAAGGCGCTAATCCCGACCACAGCCAATATAGCAATTGTATAATAAACAAAAGTGGGAATAGGCACAGGATCACCAGTGGCATAAGAGTGCAACCCGGACAGGTAATAGTTTACCCCGAAGTACGTCATAATTACCGAGCCATAAGCCACGATAGAAGCCATATTAAAGGCATACCTGCCACGATATCCCGGAATAAGCCTCATGTGTAACACAAAAGCATATACCAGTATGGTCACCAGCGCCCAGGTTTCTTTGGCATCCCAGCCCCAGTAACGGCCCCAGGATTCATTGGCCCATACTCCTCCGAGAAAAGTACCGATGCTTAGTAAGAATACACCAATGGTGAGGGTCATTTCGTTGATGTAGGTCAACTCTTTGAGTGTTCGTTTCAGATTATCGTTGAGCCCCTTGTAATTAATGATCATGATGAGCATATTCAAAAGTCCCATCAAGGCTCCCAATGCCAGAAATCCATAACTGGCCACGATCATGGAAACGTGAATACTCAACCAATACGATTTCAATACAGGAACCAGTGGTGTCAACTCAGGATCCATCATTTGCAGGCCGGCAACACTCAACACCATAGAGGCCAAAATGGCCGTTGTTGCCAAAGTCAGGGGTGATCTTCGCATGAAAATCACACCTGCCAGCATACTGGCCCAGGCAATATATACGAGAGATTCATAGGCATTACTCCATGGAGCATGTCCGGAAATATACCACCTGACACCTAAACCGTACGTATGAGCCAGGAAGGATAATATTAAAATGGTAAATCCTATAATGATGGGAATTCTCAGCTTTCGTTTAGGATTGAAAGTTCTTAACAGCAATAGGATCAACAGATAAAATCCGGCAAAGATGTACACCTTCATCAACCTGCTAAAAATATCCAGTTTATTGTAAGATATTTCGTAAGCTATCTTTTTGGCAGAAGGGGCAATATGTGTACCGAATTTATGCTGATACTGCCACAAAAGATCATAAAAACTGATGTCAGTATCCCAATTACCTGACTGTGCCGCATCCCGCAAATAATTGACATATGCGGAATAAAACTTGGTGGTAAATACATTATTCTCCTCAACAGGTGACTGAGAGATATCAATCGGTGAGTCCCAGTAAGTGTCGGTTGTATCTTCCCGGGGGTAAATTTTCAATAAAGCTGAACTAAAAACGTAATTAACAATATTCAATCGCTCGTCAACCTTGATCAATTCTTTTTCATAGGTTCCTCGTTGAGAAGACTTCATCTGGTTGGCTCGTTCCAGTTCACTAGAAAGTAAATAACGCCCCTGCTGATCAAAGAACTCCACAAAACAAGCTCTCTCTCCGTCATTATTGATGAGTTCTCCAATTTTGGGGTGAGTGATCTTAAGTATAGGAACATCCTGCCAGACATCGGGGAAAGCAGCCATACTCAGGAAAACCTGCATCGGGTTCTGTCCGAAAAGTTCATCCTTGCGGGAAATTTTCCGGAGTACCTCGCTGGCCAGGGTATGCATAGGTTTAATGCGTCCTTTAAAATCCTGAACAAGGATGCTACTCATTGAATCTGCATGCATTTTGTCAATTACCGGAATACTATCCACCGGGAAGAGCGCTTTACCGTCCAGAGTAAGAGGGAGTGCACCTGTCAAAATCACCAATCCGGTAATCACTGTTGCTCTGTTGGAAAGACCTTCCACTTTTCTTACCAGAGAAACAAAACGGCTTTTCCTGGCGAATAAAGTCACGATCATGCCAAGCGCCAGTAAAAAGTACCCCAGATAGGAGACCATTGTCCCCCAGTAGTCATGATTTACAGATAAAACAGTACCCAATTCGTCCGGGTCATAGGAGGATTGGAAAAAACGGTATCCCCTGTAATTCAGTACGTTGTTCATATATATTCGGTAGTCTTTATTGACCCCTTTGGCGCCATCCAGCAGGGTAACCTCACTAGCATAGGAAGAAGGACTTTTAGAACCCGGGTAACGCTCCAGTTCAAAGTCATTTAACTTGAGTGAAAATGGCAGGTCAATGTATTTGGAGCCATACGCTACAAATATCCTTTTGCCACATAATTCAAGTTCTTCCGCCCCACCCTTCACTGATCGAGTTCCAAAAACGACCACTTCTTTGGATTCCTCCTGGCAGGAATATCTGAGTTTCAGCGCATTTTTTTGACCTGAGGTAACCTTTAGAGAACCAGGAACAAGATTCAGCTTAGCTTTGGGTATAAAATTCTTCATGACCAGACTGATACCGCTAAAGGTATATAACGTCCTGACATTAAAAGGGTGGAAAACATCGGCTTCCAGCGTATCTCCGGCCATGGTTCCCATTTGCATGGCTGTAACAGATTCATCCGTTCTGAAAAAGATGGAATCATTTTCATATTTAAACTGGATGACATTCGCTTCTTCCAGGGAGTCAAAGGCAAAAACATAACTTCCCAAAAGCCGGGTTTCTCCATTTTTAAGAAAAAGATCCCGCCGCTGACCGTCTCCCGAAGACGCGACCAACTCCATGATAAGATCTCCTTCAGGATCTTCCTGAAGCTCTTCTACTGCGTTGGGAATAAAATCTAACAGTTCTACCCCGATATCGTTATCCGGAGTGCGATAGGTTTTGGAGAACTTGTTTTTCCCCCAACTGCCAAACAACACCTTATTTTCAAAGAGCAACCCATCACTACCATCAAAAACGCTGGTCTGCAACCAGGTGTCACTGGATAATATCTGATTGGAGGCACTTCCCTCCCGAATACTCATCATACCTTCATAACCGGTATATCTCGTTATCAGCGCCCCAAGGAATATGATCAGTATGGAAATATGAAAAAGAAAAACAGAAAGTTTCTCTTTCCTGTACAATCTGTATTTTAAAATATTGACCAGCAGTGCAACAGAAAAGAACAAAAGCAGTACTTCGAACCATTTAGCTGAATATACCAGCTTTTGTGCGGTATCCGTACCGTAATCATTTTCAATGAAAGTAGCGCCCCCGATGGCAATGGCAAAAACAAGAATGTATAATCCGGCGAACCCGGTAGAGAATAGCGTATCGAAAATTTTCTTCATTGGTGTTACATTAGTTTGGCTCAGTTATTTCCCAAAATAGGGATACATAATTGACCATAAGACAATCTGCATGAAAAAGCGATAAGCAAAAATGATGTTTAAATCCTTAACTACCAACGCTTAGCAGCCAAACAAGTTGTCAATTGTTTATTATTAGTTCGATAAGAAATTACAGTTTTTTTTTAAAAAAAAGCCTGAATTTCTTTGGAGTAACAAATTTAGGACATTTCTAATCAACCACCGAAAAAACGCGTAAGATTCTATTTGGGTACTTTTATTTTATATGTTTTCCCGGATGCGTTTGGTAGGGTTGCAGTCCTTAACCATGGGTTGTAAACCTTCAAAATGCGGTATGTTGTTCCATGTTGGATAGCAAAATCACCCAGGTTTTCTATGGATTTTTTCACTTCGATGATCTTGTAATCATCCAGTGGTTTATAGTAATCTATCTTTTCGAGATAATACCCGAAAGTCTCCGGATCTTCGATCAGGGATTTGAGGGCAACGATCCTGAACAGATACCTCGAGGTTTCCTCATTCAGATTCAGATCAAAATAAGTTTTCGCTCTCTGCGCTTCGATTTCCTTCGCCAGGTTGGTTTCTCCAAAATTATAGGCGGCAGCGGCCATGGTCCAGGTACCAAAGCGCTTTTTCAGGCTCTTGATCAATTTACAGGCCGCCAGGGTTGACTTTTCAATATGGTATCTTTCATCCACTTCTCTGCGAACTTCCATTTGATAGTACTCGGCATTGCCCTCCATAAATTGCCATATTCCACAGGCCCCCGCAGGAGATTTTACATTTCTCAAATTGCTTTCCGCTACTGCTACATATTTAAAATCCCGGGGAACTCCCTGTTCTTCCAGGATTTTTTCGATAACCGGGAAATACCTGCCCGAAGCTTTTATATTCATCAAGGTACTGGAATGCCAATAAGTATTGACCAGCATTTCCCGCTCCAACCGTTCATAGACATCGAAATTATCCAGTGGAAATACTTCTCCACAAAAAGAATACGACTTTTTTAATTTCATATCTTCCACCACCTGCGGAACCCCTTTCTTTTGTCCGCTAAGTCCGGTAAAAGCAGGGGGATGCTGCTCCTTTTCGGGAGTATCATTACAGGTTGAAATTAACAGGAAGAACATTAACACACTGGCAAGGGCGGTTATCAGAATACGGGTTGATCTCTTCATACGAATTTTTGATTTGAGAACTGCAAATTCAATGGGTTGGGGAGAAAAAATGAATGGCTAATATAATACAAAACCCACCGATGGACGGATTTAAGCGGCAGATAAAAAGCAACGTTATTCGAAAATGGGAAAGCAGGGCGGAAATCCTCCCTTTTTATCCGAAATCATAACACGGCAGCAAAAAGGCCGTTATTTCTTTTTGAATACAGGAACTGTGGAGCAAGCCTCACCAAACATAATACTTTTGGCATAGGGGCGTAATTTGGATGTAATATCCAGGTAAGCTGAGGCAGGAACTGGTTTTTCACCGCATCCCTTGATAATTACGCGTTGATCCTCAAATGCTGTCCAGTCTTTTTCATCGAGGGCCTTTCCCATAGCATACTTGTAATATTCCTCCGGTGTACCCTGGAAAACATCTGCAGCATAAGGAGAAAGATTGGAGGCTACCAACATATAAGCCCAAAGAGGAATGATCGCATTTGAGGAGCAATTGACCAACACTATTTTTCCTTCGTATTGTGTCCAGTCATGTTCTTTCATCGAAACCCGAAAATCTTTTTCCTTCAACATCAACTCCATAAACAGATAATCTTTGAGGTCAAAGTTTATCACTTCCTGTCCGGGAAAAAAGTCTTCCAGGTTCAGGGTAATCAATCCGCTGTTGGCTACTTTGTTTACTAATGGTTTGTCCATGATTACTGGTTTCTGATTTCTGGTTTCTGTTTATTTGTTATTGATTAATCTTCGGTGTCGTCCCCTTCCGTTTCCCGTTCCATGGCCTCTACTTCATCAATGCTGATTTCCGGGACTTCTTCTTCAATCGGAGCTGCTTCTCCAATTTGATTCTCCGGTACTTTGAAGTCCTTTGGTTTGGGCAGGTCCTCAATGTTTTTCAGCCCGAAATAGTCCATGAACTTTTGGCTGGTTCCGTACAATAAAGGGCGCCCGGGACCTTCACTCCTACCCACAATAGAAACAAGTTCCTTCTCTAAAAGTTTTTGAATGGAATAATCACAGCTCACCCCGCGGATACGTTCTAAATCCATCTTGGTTACGGGTTGCTTATAGGCGATGATGGAGAGCGTTTCCAGAGCGGCCCGGGAAAGCCTTCTGCGCATGGTCTGTTTGAGATAAATGCCGACGGTTTGATGATAGCTGCCCTTACTCAAAAACTGGTACCCATCTGCGATTTCGACAATTTCAATTGCATAATCGTCTTTTGCATAACGCTCCTGTAATCGTCCGATGGCTGATAAAATTTCCTCTTCGGAGAATTTCAATCCGAAAGCTTCCGTGAGGCAATTTCTGATATCCTTTAAGCCGATTGGTGTATCTGCTGTAAAGATCAGACTCTCGATATGTTGTGCCAAATATTCCATCCTGCAAAAGTAAGGTTAAATTGACAATTCAAAACTTCCTGTTTACAAAAAACTTTTTCTTGTTCTTAAGGGTAGACAAAAGTTGATGTGTATTCAACCGAAAATGTAATATTTAGCGTATGTTACAATAATAAAAATACGAACCATGAGATTTTTGTTGATCCTGATAACAACCAGCCTTTTGACCTTAGGTTCTTTAAAGGGACAATCGCCACAGATTGACACCGAATACGGTCCAATAGTCGGTTCTAAAATAGATGAAGTGTATGAATTCCTTGGGATTCCCTTTGCCACTCCGCCTACCGGTGAACTGAGATGGCGGAATCCACAACCTCCACAATCATGGTCCACCCCGATCCTTACCCAGGAATATGGCCCGAAATGTCCGCAAAAGAGCTTCTCCCAGGGCGATACAACCGCAGTGTTCGAAGGTAATGAAGATTGTCTTTACCTCAATATCTGGACTCCTGACACTGCCCAGGTCTATCTTCCGGTGATGGTCTTCATTCATGGTGGCGGTAATCAACAGGGATCTGCTTCACAGATTGCCTATGGAACAGAATTATATTACGGTAAAAACATGAGTGAACGTGGCCAGGTAGTTGTGGTCACTATCCAATACAGATTGGGGCCTTTGGGCTTTCTTGTTCATCCCGGGCTGGAGCCTGAAAGTTCTGAAAATACCTCAGGAAATTATGCGGTCATGGATCAAATATTAGCCCTTGAATGGATACAAGACAATATTGTACACTTTGGAGGTGATCCTGAACGGGTGATGATCTTTGGAGAGAGTGCCGGTGCTGTAAATGTTGGTAATTTAATGACCACACCCATGGCGGCAGACCTCTTCAGCCGTGCTGCCATCCAAAGTGGAAGTCCTAACCTGCAAACCTATGAGGATGGTTTAGAATACGGTTTGGAATATGCTGATAATCTCAATGCTTCCGGATCAAATCAGGAACAAATTGCTTTCCTGAGAGGCCTCAGTGCTGAAGAATTGCTGGCCGGTATTGAAAGCCCGTTGAGCGGCGGCTTTGTACAATCCAAATGGAAACCAACCCTGGACAATTATATTTTCACCGATACACCACTGAATATCATTCAATCAGGTGATTTCAATAAAGTCCCGCTTATCATTGGATCAAATGCTGATGAAATGAGTCTCTCCTCGCCTCCTGTCGTTACTGAGGCAATGGTTGATGCCTTGATAAACCTTTTCATTCCCCTACACCTCAGACCGCTTGCTCAGGAACTGTATTATCAAGGCAACGCGAAAATGACCTATATCCAAATGCTCACTGATGCTCAATTTACCACTCCGGCAAGAAGAATTGCCCGATGCATTAGCCAAAACCAGGAGGAACCTGTTTTCAGGTATTTCTTCACTTATCCAGGAACCCCTGGCAATTTCGGCGCTTACCACGGTATCGAATTGATTTATTTGTTTAACAATTTTGAAAATTCAAGCCTGGGCGGCACACCCCTTCATACCATTCAGGATGATAGTGTACAAATGAATATGCTCAATTATTGGGTAAACTTTGCGTATAGTGGTTCCCCGAATGATGCCGAAATGGAAAATTGGCCCATTTATGATTCAGGTGATGATTGTTATCTGGAAATAAAACCCACCCCGGATGGCAGTCAATGTGAATTAAGGAGATTAAAATCAAACCTTTGGGATGCAGTAGTGAATTTCCCCGGATGTACCTCCGCGGTCAATAATTATGAAGTGGAAAGGGAAAATGACAATTGGCAAATTTCACCAAATCCAACAACAGGCATCTTTACCCTCCAATCAACCAACAAAGCTGTTCCATTTGAAGTTGCTATCTTTAATCCTGCAGGGCATATCATTAAAAAGTACAGTAATCATAATTATTATGACCTGGCAGACCTGCCAAATGGATTATATTTTCTGAATATCAAAACCAGGGATGGATTTGTTACAAAAAAAATTGTGAAGCAATAGTTTACAGCTTTAATGAATACAAAAAAGCCTCTTGCGCCGTGGCGCAAGAGGCTTAAATATGCTGTATTTATTGTCTTAACGGATTATTTTCTTAATCCATACGGACAAATCTCTTATTAAATATTGAGCCGCTGTTCGACATTTTGAGGTTGTAAATGCCCGTTGGCAGTTCACTGATATCAAATTGTAGATCCAGGTCGGTTACCTTTGCAATATTTTCAACACGCACCAGTTTACCTTGTTCGTTGTAGAATTCAAGCACTACAGATTCTCCTTCCCATAAACTTGGCAATTGAACATTGAGTTCTCTGACAACAGGATTAGGATATACGCTGACATCTGGAATTTCTTCACAATCTAATTCAACAGAAATGGTACTGGAGTAATTTACCGTACCATTGAAATCCACTTGCTTCAAGCGGTAATAGACTGTTCCTTTTCTCATACCCGGAGCTAAGTCATCTGTATAAGCATAACGCACTTCCACATTTGAATTTCCGGAACCTTTGATCTCTCCAACAGGAACGAAATCCTGCTTTAAAGCAGTTTTTCGCTCAAGGATGAATTTATCATTATCGATTTCAGAAATCGTGGTCCAGTCCAGGTCAATTTTTTTACAATCGTTGACCTGGGCACGGAAGGAAGTCATGTTGATCGGTAAAGTGATGTCTACACCAAGGGAGAAAGAAAAAGCATCATTGGTATCGTCATTCTGAAATGCCTGCAGACAAGCATTTGCCGAAGGGTTTGGATCTAATGGAAAAGTCCTGAAAATATTTACGGAAGCCATTACATCTGAACATCCATTGGCAATGAGGGCTTCCACATCAACCGTAAAGTCACCATTGAAACCGCCAAAAGAGAAAGAGACATCAACATTGGAATAACCCTTTAGCGTTTTATTCGGCGCATCCCAATACCAGTCAAAAATTCCCGGATCGGTGACGTTTGTGGTTCCAGTGATCCCATACTCCGCTGTACCGGGAAACGAAATGGCGACCCCCCAGCTTCCAGCAGGAGCAAAACCGACCAAATCACTCACATCCAGCAATTGCCAGGTAAATGTCACAGCATTGGTTTCCCCTTGATTTGTACAAGCTTCTGATGTTGCAATGGCATTCATTGTCAAATCAATTTGGTCACTCATACATTGGCTGTAAATACTTTTCCCGGAGAAAAGCAACAACATTAATAAAATTAATTTAAATCTCATCATTTTATATTTTATGGAGATGGCCCACACCAGGCCATCTCCCTTTTAAACTGTTTAGTTAATGATAAATCCAACAGAAGTTGAGTTATTCCCCGGATCAACATCGCCTGCCGTTCCTGTCGGTAAGAACCCTCGGATAACACCCTGTGAGTTAGGAGCACCAACTGCTGTGAAGTTAATACTAATTACACTAATTCCTCCGTTTCCTGGAATAGTCACCCCAGGTTTAGACTCCAGCAAGTACCCAATCGGAATCGGCGTAATATTCCAATCGTTATTGTTAACCGATACACCACCGAATACGTTAGCTGTAGTAGCCATTGGATCTATTGCGTTGGTCATTACAGTTCCAGAAGGAACGTTGATAACAAAGGATACAGGTGTATTCGTATCATCAACACCAATATTCTGGATCAGGAACACTCCATCTCTCGATTGTCCCGGTATAAATGAGCTACCGTCCATTGCATAAATGGTCGTCAATTCTGTGAATGCACACTGCTCAACCTCAAATACGGCGACTTCAGAGTAAATAGATCCACATTGAGGCAAAGTCGCCTCAAGACGAAGATCAACGGTTTCACCTACGGAAGGCCAGATTGAGGTAAAAGAAGTAAGGAATAAGCTGGTACCGTTATACCCAGCGATAGAAGATGGTACATTAGTCCAACCACCACCGTTATTGTATTGCCACTGATATGTGATTGTACCGGCACCTTCATTAAATGCAACTGCAGTGAAACTAGCTAACGCATCATCCTGACATACGGTTAGATCTGCTGGTTGTAAATCCCAACCTGTTGGCCCGTTGACATTTAAAGTAAATACTTCTGATAACTCCAGACATCCTCTGTCATAAACAGAAACCTGACAGTACAGAACACCATTTGGAATAATCGGAGTACCACCTCCAAGCGTCAGTTCTGTATAAGGCAGATAATCTTCTGTTTCAATATAGGAACCAAATCCTAAAGTATTGAAATCATCAAACCAATCGGTGCCGTTAAAGCTGTACTTCCAATCGTATTCCGCAAAAGTAGGCGAATTGGTATTCACTCTGAAAGTTGCAGACCCTCCATTACAAATAGTACGCACACGGCTTACTGGTACGTAAGTATCAATAATATTTCCAGGTCCAAGGAAGATAGTCTTTTCATCCATGACGGCACCACACTCTGTTCCCGGATCGTCTGTCATCAATTCAAGCGTTACCATCTCATTGGCTCTGTCACCAGGACCAGGATAATACTTGGCATTTAATAAATTGGCATTATCGAAGAATCCATCTCCCTGTGTCATCCAGGTACCTGTAGTAGCTGCACCACCTATAGAACCGTTCAATTGAACAAATCCATTCGGGTAAGGGTCAATGTCTTCCTGACAAACATCCATATCCATACCTGCATCAACCGTTGGTTCCGGATCAATGAACAAGGTCAGGAAGTCTGACACTGCAGCACACTCTGCTCCCGGAGGATCATCTGTGGTGATCGTCAGAACAACTGATCCATTAAGGCTATCCAATGAACCTGGCGTATAAACAGTCATTACTGCTGTAGCATCATCAAAGGTTCCGTCTCCTGAAGTTGTCCACAATATTGACGTGGCAGCACCTCCGAAGAATGCACCACCGGTAAGGGTTGGTGTTTTACCGCAAATAAACTGGTCAACACCTGCTTGGACCGTCGCGGCAGATTCTATTCTGAATTCAATAGGATCTGACCATACCGTTGTACAACCCTCCAGACTAACTCTCAGTCTCAGAAAAACCGGATTTTGACCAGGAGTGATCATGCTTGGATAAGCTGCAGAAGCAGCTGTTAAAGTCAATTCAGGGCTGTCGACACCAGTTGATCCACTAGCAGGAACATTTGAATATGATCCCATTGGATCCATAAAAACATACTGCCACTGGTATTCCAGATCACCATTGCCACTTTCAGCAACGTTCGCGGTGAAGGTCCAACTTGTGATGGATTCACATACGACCAAATCCTCAGGCATGGTAATTGCACCGATATCGCCATTTACTTCAAGCGTAAATACGTCGGAAGTTTCCATACATCCGCCATTGGTCAGTATAACTCTAAACAAGTAATCATGTACCGTAGGGGTAACACCATTCAAGTTCAACCTCGTACCTCCCGCTAAGGAAGACACATCAAAGTTGGCCACACCAGTCAGCGGATTGGTCATATCATTAACATCCGTCCATCCGAGAACCCCATCGTTATATTGCCATTGTACGGCAGTTACAGGCGTTGCACCATGATCTACGCGGAAACTGGTATCATCACCATTACAAACGGTTCTGGTTCCAGCTGTTCCTCCACCCGGGATATAGCTTAAGGAAGTGAATGGGTCATTGAAATAAACCGTCATCATATCCGAAGTCGATGTACAAGCAGAAGAACTTGGGAATCCAGTCAGTGTAAATTCTTTCAGACCAGCAGTGATATTTCCTGAAGTCGGAGTGTAAATAGGAGTTAAGTTATTATAATCAGACAATAACAATCCAGACCCCGCGTGTGTCCATTCGACTGAGCCGACGGCACCTGTAGCGCCCCCTATGAACGGAACCGGATCACCTGGCATTATTTCATCTTTACAAATAAAGATATCTTCTCCTGCATTTACTTCAACCGCTGCAAATAAGGTTAAGGTTAATGAATCAGAAGTTTCCGGACAAACATTTCCTACTGGATCGTTTGTTGTAAAGGTCATTGTAATATCATACCCTGCAGCACCCATGGTTTCTGCATTGCCAATATCATTTGGCCCTGGAATGTAAGTGGCTACCGTTGAATTCGGGTTGTTGAATATTCCATCTCCGCTGGAAGTCCAGGTACCACTTGTGGCACTCATTAGATCCAATACTGCCGTTAATACCGGCGTATCTCCTTCACAAATCTCATTGGCAACAACTGGTGTCGAAGCACTTATTGATAAAATTTGTGGCGGATTAGCTGCTATGGAGAACAAAACTTCATCTGTTGTCTGAGCGGTGCATGAGGCCAAAGTTACCCTCATTCTCACCAAAACATCCATGCCCGGATCAGGCCAAATACTTCCCGCCATATTGTATACCGTTAAGTTTTCGGTTTCCGTTCCTTCGTGAACACCTGCAGATTCAGATAAATCAACCCATGTGGATCCGTTGTAATATTGCCACTGGTAGGCCAAGGTTCCTTCGCCTCCATTACTCGCTGTAGCAGAAAATTCCACAAATTCCGTATTATCACAAAGGCCTTCAATAGGCATAGGCTGTTCTGTAATAGTCACAGGACCATTCACCACCAAAGTGAATGCTTCTGAATAAACAGGTGCACATTCGCCGTCAGGCAATACTGCACGATACATCAGGCCATTCATGGCATTGGTAACCGGTGAAATATCCAACCTCGTGTTCGCAACTCCTGTTGCAAGCGGAACCATTGGAGTGTTGGTAACTGTATAAGCAGCATCGGTTGCCGGAGACCAGTCCACACCATTGGAAGAAACTTCCCAGGTTGGATTCTGTGCTCCAGGTAAACTAACGTAATCTACTTCAAAGAATTCATCATCACCTGCACACTCTGTACGGATACCGGCAGCGGCTCCTCCCGGAGTATAATTGGTGATTTCTATATCATCAATAGTTATTTCAATCGTTTCAGAAACGGCAGGACAAGCACCACCCGGGTTATTGGTAGTCAGTACCAAAGTAGTAACATATCCATACTCTGCAGCCGAAGGTGTATAAGTTGCCGAAGCAGCAAAGATGTCTACGTCACTGAAAGTACCGCCTGTACCCATATACATTGGTCTGGTCGTACCGGCAAAACTCCAAGTGGCTGTTGTAGCATTTCCGCCAAGCTCACCATCGAGATTTACGACATCACCTGAACAGATGGTCAAATCTCCGCCTGTACTTACGATAACCGGTCCTGGGTTGACATACAAAGCAAACAAAGTCGTTTCTTCACAAGCTCCATTGGTCAAAGTTACCCGAACCAGATAATCATTATAATCGGTAGGTACATCCATCAAATTCAATCGCGTTGCATATTGCGGAGGTGTAGCTGAAGGAGTAGCTAGGGTTCCGATACCACTTCCTGGGTTAGTCCCAGTATCTGCATCGATCCAGGTAGCTCCACCATCAGCAGAATATTCCCAAAGGACATCAGCCGGCACTCCTGCACCCAATTGGTTGCTGGTGTACACTACGCTGAAGTTGGTATTCTGACCTTCACAGACATTTCTTACAAATGTTGCCGGAGTAGGTGTATCAACGGTTAATTCATCAATATTGATCGTCACAAAAGCATCCTCTCTTGGACAAGCGCCAGGATCAGCAGGTGTATCAGATCTTAACCTTAAGGTAACGTAACCGTTAATAATATCTGCAGCTGAAGGCTGATAAGTTGCATCCAGCGTTGTAGCATTTGGTGAAAAAGTTCCTCCGGGACCTGGAGATTGCTGACTCCATGTACCCGTGGTAATGCCTCCGGTAATCATTCCATCAAGCGCTATCACATCTCCGGCACATACCGTTTCATAAATTCCTGCATCAACCGTTACCTCTTCATATACAGTAAGGGTAAATACCGGGCCTTCTTCCATACATGCTCCAGAGGTCAGGATAGCTTTAAATTCAACCCCATTCAATTCGAATGGAGCAGAATTAATATCTAACCTGGTTTGAGTAGCAGTAGTATTTAAGGAATAATCGATAGGCGTTGGCGTTCCGTCCACATCAACCGTTGCAGTAGTTACATCTTCGAAACCTCCGCCCAAATCAACCAGCCATTGTACATCTGCCGGATCAGGGTCAGGGTTGGAGACATAACTCACTCTGAAGAAAGCACTTCCGGAAGTTTCACAGAAACCTGCCGGATTAAGGTTTGAAGTACCTGTAATTCCAAGCGTATCAATGGTAATATTAACTGTACTGATCACAGGATCCGGACATCCGCCAAGTGCTGTCCCGGTACTCGTCAACGTCAGGGTTGTCGTTGAGCCATAATGGGTAAGCAATGTTGGCGTAAAGGTTGCATTCAGATCGTTAGGGTCAGAAATGCCCCCTGATCCTCCTGACCACATACCTGTGGAAACAGTACCGGATACGGAACCACTCAATTGAATGACTGGTGCCGGATCTCCTGGTTCATAACAAATCGACTGGTCTTCACCAGCGTCTACTACTGTTTCCGGATAAATTGTCAGGAAGGTTGAAGCTACGGCTGCAGGACAAACATTGGCCGGATCATTGGTAGTGAATACCAATTCCACCATATGACCTACTGCTCCGGAATCCACTGCTGCTGAAATATCACCAGGTCCTGGTGTATACATGGCAGTTAATACATCATCAGGATCAGAAAAAGTTCCGTCTCCCATAGTTGTCCAGGTACCGCTGGTAGCGGTTCCTGTCAAAGCAACCAATCCTGAAAGGTCGCCTACTCCACTGGAACAAATATCTGCGGGGGTTCCAAGGGTCACTCCCGGAGGTGTTACGTTCGCCACACTCAACTCTACCCAATCCGAATAAATATCCGTGGGTAAGCAAGGATCGAGACGCAATCTCAATTTATAGAAAGCAGAAGCCCCGGGAGCCGGGAAAGCTGCATTATTAACTGTCAGTGCATTGGTAGTCACTCCGGCATAATCCGGGTTACTAACAGAAATAGCCGTTCCGTTACCGGAAGGTGTCGGATTCGGGCCGGTGTATATTCTCCATTGATATTCAATGGTTCCTGAACTTGGATTATCCGCTACCGCTTCAAACATAACGGACTCGCTGGTAGGACATTCTTCCAAAACATCCACCGGCTGAGTAGTTATCGTCAAAGGACCATTCACCTGAATGGAGAAGGCTTCCGAAACGATCGGAGCACAAGCACCTTCGGTAAATGTAGCGCGGAACAAATATCCGTCCATGTCGCTGTTTATCACCGGTATATCCAAACGGGTTCTCTTGAAAGTTGCTCCGTCCGGACCTGGGCCTACGACAAAATCAGGGCCGGTTACAGGCAACCAACTCGTACCACCATCTGTAGAATACTCCCAGGCGATTGGCACTGTCTGAACAGTCGGGCTGCTGCTATACCTTACTTCAAATTGCGGGCCCGTATCTCCATGACAGAAAATTTGGGTTGCCGGTGTAGTTGTCGGAGAGACTATGGTTAAATCATCAATGGTCACTGAAACGGTCTCTGAAACAGCAGGACAAACACCTCCTGGATTATCCGTTTCCAGAATAAAGGTCAGAACAGTTCCATACTCCGTGGCATTAGGGGTATAGGTCGCATCAGCAGCAAAAAGATCGACGCCACTAAAACTACCAGCACCCGGGCCAGGATCCACTGACCATGTACCCGTAGTCGCTGTACCGTCAACCATTCCATCCAGAATAATATCATCACCAGCACAAACGCTGAAATCTTCCGGAACAGTTACAGTAGGACCTGGGTTAACCTGCAGTGAGAACACTACAAACTCCTGACATACGCCATGGCGGATCCTTACTCTTATTAAATAATTATCATAACTGAAAGGCACATCAGGAATTACAACCCTGGTTGAATGAGTTTGCCCACCCGTCGAACCGGGTTGGGTAACCACACCACCGATGGCAGAAACATTAGCCCAGGTAGTACCTCCGTCAGCAGAATACTGCCAAACCACAGAAGAGTCCGTGGCCGGAACTATTGGTGATTGAGGCGAATAATCCACTTCGAAAAGGGCATTATTGCCTTCACAAATTTCCCTGATGAAACTTGGAGGGGTGACATCCGCTCCCAAATCTATTTCAATGGCATCCACTAAAATTACAACATCATCAGTAGCCACCGGACATGGTCCAACTGGATTATCCGTTTGCAAGGTTAAGGTAACTGCCATTCCATATTCTGAAGCATCAGGCGTATAGGTTGCGTTGAGGGCAAACCTGTCTGGAGTAAAAACTCCGGCTCCGCCTATCCATTGTGCTGAAGTGGCTGAACCCGAAATGGCGCCATTCAATGTTGCAGCGTCATTTCCACAAACCGTCTGATCCGGTCCGGCATCTACCGATGCCTGCGGGAATAACTCAAGCGTAAACGCTTCGCTGGTTTCCATACATGCTCCCGCAGTAATCACTGCGCGGTACTGATAACCATCGAGTCCGACTAAAGGAGCCGTCAGGTCCAAACGCGTATAAGAGGTAGTGGTCGTTACTGAATAAACAGCACTTGGCAAAACAACAGGTACAAATCCGCCTCCGTCATTCACCTCCCACACCACTGCTGCCGGATTCATGGGAGAACTGTTATAATCTACTCTGAAATTGGTATTTGCTCCGTCACAAACACTTCGGGTATAATTAGGTGCCCCTGGAATATGACCGGTTATTTCGAGAAAATCGATGGTCACATCAACCGAAGCACTTTCCTGCATACAATTCGTAAATACAGGAGGCATATCACTGGTCAAGGTAAGCGTCACAGTTATACCTTGAGCAGAAGCATTCGGCACAAAGATTGCATCCAGTGTAGAATTATTGGGCACAAAGGCTCCCAAAGTTCCACCTGCACCATCATCCCAGACACCAGTGGTAACCGTACCGGAAACAGAGCCATCCAACTGGAACTGAGGCGCCGGATCATAACACATAGCAGCCATATCTACCGTGGCAGTAACCACAGTAGGCGGATGAATGGTCAAGGTCATCGTATCTGTTTCAACCTCACAAACACCTAATGGGTCATTGGTGGTCAAAACGAGTTCCACGGAACCGTTGGTAATATCATTTGGTCCGGGAACATAAGAAGTTTGCACAAAGTTAGGATCCAAAAATCCACCATCTCCCAGGGTAGTCCAACTACCGGTAGACGGAGGCACGGGCATAACCGAAGCTCCGGACAACATAAAGTTATCGCCTTCGCAGACGTGGCCGTCAGGGCCCGCATCCGGAATAGCCGGCAAATCTCCACTGATGGACAGTGTTGCGGGATTGGTAAATACATTGGCACAGGACTCTGCACTTATTCTTGCTCTAAGTTCTACACTTTCTCCAGGGTTTGGCCAAAAGGTGGCCATGTTGGTAGGATTCAGGTTTGGAGTATTATAACCTGCAACATCAGTAGGTACATTTATCCAGGACATGGACATGGTGCTATAATATTGCCATCTATACTCCAGTACACCGGAGGTTCCGGTTGTCGCTTCTGCAGAAAATAAAGCATCTTCTGCGCTATCACATAAATTCAGTATATTTTCAGGATGCATGGTAATTTCAATGGGTCCGTTGACGAACAATTGAAAGACATCT
This sequence comes from uncultured Anaerolineaceae bacterium, assembly GCA_942491385.1. Classification (GTDB taxonomy): domain Bacteria; phylum Chloroflexota; class Anaerolineae; order Anaerolineales; family Anaerolineaceae; genus UBA6170. The sequence continues at coordinate 39,911 of CALOAF010000003.1, forward strand.
GAAGTGACGCTACAGGTAGCTCCTGTTACCAGGGTAACTCTGAACAGTGCACCGTCAAAGGTATGAGACACATTGGTCAGATCAATTCTCGTTTGACCACTGGAATTGGTTTGCATCACGGTAGCGAAGGAAGCAGGTATCGTGGAAACCGGCGCCCAGCTACCACCACCAATCGCCCATTCCCAGGTAATCAGGGTAGGTGTAATGGTGGCGTTATAATCGACATTAAAATTGGTATTCTCTGTATCACAAATAACTCTGGATCCTGCATTCGAGGCATTTCCGGGATCGTGATCATCGATGGTTAATTCATCTAAGGTAACCACAATATTATCTGACGCCCTGGGGCACTCTCCGTTAGTACTAGTTCTCAATCTGAGCGTTACCGGAGAAGTATATCCTGCAGGATCAAAAATGGTAGACAAAGCTGAAGGATCTGCAATACCGTCGTTTGGCTGCCCTCCCAGGACAGACCATGTTGCGGGCAATCCCACGTCATTCACAATTCCATTTAAATTCAAAAGGGCATCGCTACAAATAGAAACGGTTGCCGGGCCTGCATCAGCAGTAGGCTGCTCGTCAACAGTAAAAATAGCGGTTCTGTACTCTACCGTACAGGAAGCTATTCTGTAACGCACCCGTAGTGTTGTGCTGGTTCCCGGGTTTGGCCAGATACCGGTCGCTGCGGGTGTCAAAGTCAAAACATTTGAACTATAGCCAAGTACTGTATTGGGAACAAAAGTCCAGGTTCCACCATTTAAATATTGCCAGCGATACTCTACGGTACCTGCTCCTCCCGAAGTGGCAACAGTAGAAAAGACAGCTGAGGTTGCTGTTTCACAAACAGTCAAATCTTCAGGTTCATCATTTGCATCAATAATCAGTGGCCCTACCATATTCAAGGTAAAGACACTGGAAGTTTGTTCACAACTTCCCTCTAGAACCACCCGGAATTTATACCCATTAAAACTTTGAGACAAAGAGGATATGGTCAACCGGGTAAATGCTGTTGAAAAATTATTGAAAACATTAAAAGAAAATGGTGGTGAAGCAATTTCGCTCCAACTCGAACCACCATTGGTAGAATACTGCCACGTAATATCCGGGTTTGTAGCTTGCGGACTAAAATTTACGGTAAAAAAAGTAAATTCTCCAACGCATTCAGTAACATTCAAATCACTCGTACTGGTAATACATTGTGCAGAAGCTATCTGGCTCCCCAACATAAATAAAAACAACATCAAAAACCCTGGCCACTTATTAAGCAGGCGCCTGGTTTTTGTGTTTCCGGTGTCCCCAAGGAACTGCCGGCCGGGAATACTTTCCCGGGAAGGGTTTTGATTTTCCCTTCCAGAAGGCTCGGGAAAACTAGAAGTAGAAGTGTAGTACAGCATATTTAAAAGGTTTTTAGAATTTACGGACATAAAATGCAGGAAGCTAAAATTTCAAGTGTGTTAGTTAATGTTCAACTGTATTTTCTCAAGTAGTATTCAATAGGTATAGTGCTTTCTTGCTTCAACATTCAAAGCTTGGTCAGAAAAATTAATCGGATTTGGCATTGGCCATAAAGGATTTATTTTCTCAGAAAAACTCTTTTGTCCATAATGATTATTAAAATATGTTCTGGTTAAAAAAATATTTCTTTAGGTTTAAAGGTGCAATGTTCATATTAATGGGGGGCAAATCATTGAATTCATTCGGGTGAATTTGATTTCATTAAAGGTTTGTCGGTGAATATTTCAAAAACATACTGTTTCAGTGTGTTATGCTAAGCACTAAATAGAAGTTTACCCAACCGCATAAGGGGGACAGCAAAATCAGGATAGCTTCTTTTAGAAAATGAAATTGAAAGGAATCTTGCCAATAGCAAAGGAGACAAAGACCTTGAGGTCTTTTGGCCCATAGGAAGTGACAATTGCTTTAAACTGTGTTGCATTTTTTTATTGGGGATATGGGATAAACTTTTTAAAATCGGTTTTATTGTTACCGCTACAAGTAACAAAAGTATAAAAAAAATGTATGTAACGCACGATTTTACGCTACATTTTATCGTTTTCACACAATAATAATTATTCCTGAAGAAGAGAAGCAGGGAACGCTTTGTTTAGGTTTAATCATTTTAATTAAAAATGAGTTTTATTAACCAGGTTTGAAAGCAAAAAACATTCCCGTCAAAGAGAGTGGATAATACATGGTAAAAAGCCTTAATGTCACTAAAGAAATCAAGCCATTCCAGGAAAGGTTTGGTTTTCAGGAGAGCGGTGAATTCCCCGCTTTGCTCTCCTGAAAAAGAGCTAAAGGCCTGACTTTTCCATTTTTTTCACCCCCTTGCCCTAAAATACCATGCTATTACAGAAAATCATTAGCCTGTTATTTTATGGCAAGCCGGGAGTTGATGGCCACAAAAAAGGAACGCCCCAGGAAACGGGCACACTTCCTCCGCTACTTCCGTGAGTACCTCCCGTTTGTTCTCTGAAATTGACATCCGAGACATTGAGAAGATTTTTGGCCCCCAGGGTCAACTTAATGTTATCCTTAAACAGCGATTTTGTAATATTGGCATCCATCAAAGTATAACCATCCCTGATATTCTGCAAAATGACGGGGTTATCATTCTCATCAAAATCGGAGAAATAATCGATCCTTTTGTCATAATTGCGCACCATTAAATTCATATCCAGGCCTAATCGCTGGAACTGATATTTCAGTTGTGCACTGCTTTCCAGGAGGAAGTTAAAAGGAGGGACTTCCGTAAAATCACCCGACAAAAGATTGAAGCGCCCTGTCCCGGTCATGCCGGCATTGAAACTAAAACCCTTCCATTGACCTTTAAAACGAATGGTACTGCCTAGACTTTTAAACCGGTTTTGGTTAAAATAAGTATAATTGACGGTACCCACGGTGGGGACTACTTCCCCGTCCACAACAGCAAATTCAAACAGGTCAATTTTGTTTTTAATGTCATTGAAGAACAGGTTGAATTCCGTAGTAAGCTTTGAACGGCTATACGACAAGGCAGCCTGAATATTATCGGACAATTCGGCTTTCAGATCCGGATTGCCTACAATAAAATGATTGAAATCGACAAAATAGTAGAACAATTCTTTCAGGGTGGGACTTCGGAAACCTTTGGCGTAGGATAACCGAAGCGCAAGGTTCTTATCGAACTGGTATTTGATATTAACCGATGGAATGACCGGCGCGTCGTAGCGGGTATTTTTGGCTGCTCTAAGGCCGGCCTGAAAATTAAGCTTTTGATTGGGAGTGAAAGTCAGGTTGCCAAAAACCGCGTAGTCTCCGGCGCTGCTGTACTGAGGTTTGTCACTCGCCTCATCCGCTATTTTTCTTCCAAAGGCGGTTTCCTGGTTGAGGTCTGCCCCCAACTGAAAATTCCATCTGCCGGCAAATTTGCTCGCAAAAACGGACCTTAGCATATAGGATTCATAGGCAATCGTATCGGTTTCAGTATCCACAGAAATATCTTCTCCTGTTTCAAATTCATGTCTGAACGTTGCTTTCGTCCGGTCAAAGGCATTATAAGCAGCGGTGGTTTTCAGATAAAATTTTTCCCGTACCGTTCCTTCGTGGAACAGCGCATGCGAATATCTTTTTGTTTCATAAAAATCATCATAGGCGTAAGGTTTGAACTGTGGGCGACGCACATCACCCAGGTTTTCCACCTCTTCCGTAAAAGCCGAAAAGGTATAGGAAACCACATTATCGTCTTTGAGATAATACTTCATTAAGGCATTACCTGACCACTTCTGTTTTGGGTTCCAAAGCACATTGCGTCCTCCTTCTGTAATGGGCCCAAAGCCCTCAAAAGCAAATCGCTCGCCGCTCAGGCGCATTAACAACTTAGGGGTAATCCGGAAACCCGACCACAAACTGGCTGTGAAAGCTCCCGGATTCTCGTAACGGGAGTTCAAACCTGCTTCAAGCTTATTGTATTGTGATTTTTTGGTAATCAGATTGACGACACCACCAAGAGCATTGGTTCCATAATTAACAGATAATGGCCCTTCCACTATTTCAATCCGCTCAACATTTTCAAGGGTAAGCTGGCTCAGGTCGATATTGTCTCCACTTCTGCCAATGACGGGGACTCCATCGACCATTATTTTTATATTTTGACCGCTGACTCCCTGAAGACTAAGGCTGCTACCGAGAATGAGATCATTCGATATGCTGATATTGGATTCCAGGTTTAGCAATTCTCCAAGGTCATTGGCATTTCTTCGGATGATCTCTTCGCTTTTTATCACCCGAACTTTGTGAATAGCACTTTTGGTATCCGTTGGTGCATACTGGGCGGTTACCACAATATCATCAGGTTGATAGAACATGGAAATGGTATCCCCGGGAAAGGATTGAGCATTTATTTGAACGAAAAACAGGGTGCATAATGAAGTGACAATGAACCCTTTAATATTTGCCACGGAGTTTTTAACGTCGGGAAGGAAGGTCATCAGGTGGATTTTTTATGCTGTTTTGGAAGATGCCCCATAGTTCTGATTTTCAAGAACCTCCTGAAAACCAAAACTACCGGGCAATAAAGAACAGTTTTATCTTAAAACGCTTTCAAAAAAAGCCCCTTACTTTTTTATAAAGGAAGCGCTGGACAATTGCCCTCCCTGTCGTACAGAAAGAGTGTACATGCCTGTCGGGATATTGAATCCATTAAACCGAAAAATATTGAGTCCTGCATATCCGGATTGTTGTGTCCTCCAGACAATTCTGCCATTTACATCTGTCAGATAAAGCTCAAGCTGACTGGTTTGCTCTTTTAATTCGAGACTTAAGTTAAAATAATCTTCCACAGGGTTAGGAAAAAGGCCAATGGTGGCAACATTGCCGTCAGGCTCTACAACATTCACGGTACCCAGGTCAACTACTTCGAAAGTAGTTGTCCCGGTGGAAGAACCTTCAAAATCTATAAAAATCACCTGCCAAAGGTGTTCATCTGCCGTTTTAATGAAATAAGAGAGGGAATCCTCCATTACCCAGGAGAATTCTCCCAGATTAAAATACTTCCAGGTATGACCGATTTTGTCCATTTGGGAGTCATAGGCATCTGCATAATCCTCCTGGTTGGCTTCTGTAGGCAAAATATCCTGTGCCACCGCGACTTCTACTCCTGGTCCGGTTAATACGCCCGCAACGGTATAATTGACAAATTCATCCCCTCCGGCATCCAGCAATGTGATATACCTTGAAAACAATAAATCCCAGTTTTGCGGACTTTCAACGGCCGCCCCCGAATCAAACGAGAACAAAGCCAGGGGACTGTCAAAATCTGCACCGTCAATAATCACTTCCGCCTCGTTACTGCCGTCCAGGTCTGCATATCTGAAAGTATATACACCACCGATTAGAGAGGACACTTCGAATTTGCGGTAGGAATCATCCCGCAATTTGATAACATAAATCCGGTTTCCAACAACGGAATGATTATCTGAATTGTACAAGCCCCAGCCAAAATCCAAAGGATCGTCAGGATTACTGGTCGTATTTAATGCCCCTTCATCCCAGCTGCTTTCCGGGTTGTACAAGGTATCCGTCACTTCCGAAAGATCAATGGGGTCTTCCCATGAATTTACGGGAGCAAGATATAACTCGAGGTAGGGAGCCACACCGGAAAAGACTGCAGGAACGGCTTCGTTGAGGTGGACACCAACGGAGAAGGCTCCTTCAACAGAAAAAGCGAGATCCCAGCTTTCATTGCCGATATTCTCAGCACTCAGATCGCTGAACCTGAAGAATGCCTGTTCACTGTAACTAGGTCCAAAAGAAGCCTGTCCGTATTCCTGGGCAAAAAGCCCAGAGGCAAATAAAATAAGGCTGAACGTCAATGTAAGTGTTCGTTTCATTGTTTAAATTTTGCGTTTTGTAATAATACAACACGAATATACTAAACCCTACTACCCTAATAGGATCTTTTGAATTTTGTGACGAAACCCTGACAAGGAATTGACATTGGTATGACAAATGGTACCTATCCATACGCTGGAAAGGAAGTGGTATAAACTGGAATTCAGCCTTACTATTCAATCCTTTCAGGATTGGTGATGATTATGGATATCCAAAGCATTTCATGCTTCGTTATTAATATCAATCTCTTCCAGGGATTTTTTTGATCAAATATTCAATGGCATGAAAATGTTTACCAAGTTATAAACCTGCTTAAATTCCTGAAGGGAATAAACATTTTCAACAATGGATGAAATCCATTGGCTTAACCTGAGCTCCCTACCACCCTGAAGTGGCTGAATATCTTTTCATCTGTTTAAAATTTTTTGCTTTGCAAAAAATCTGCAAAAAATTTGTAATACATTCAGGAACTCCCACGATATTTTTTAATCATATCCTTGTGTGAAATTTATGATTAATAAATATCATGGTCGTTTCATTAATTCAACAACTTCCAGGAAAATCCGAAACGCAGGAAGGGTTTGCCGCTGGGCTGGTAAGCTGTGGTGTAGTAAAGTTGATTATCGGTGAGCATAGTGGACAAATTCTCGAACTTGACGAATCCACGGAATTTGGTAATTTTGATGGTCAGCCAAAAGTCCACATTGGGAAAAAAATTGATGGACTGCCGATCCTCCAACTGGAACCTGCCGGTGGCCGGATTGTAATAATAGCCATCAAAAGTATCATTATACCTCAGGTCAAATCCGATACGGATGGCCAGCTTTTCCTTAAACCAGGTGTCGTCATAATAAACACTGTGTTTTCCATAAATACCGGGCAGGCGTATAAATGCCTCACTGGCCGCCTGAAAAGCGACGGTATTATCTAAATGGAACAATCCCAGTTTTAAATTTCGTGACAGGATCAATTGAGTGATGCTTATCGGCACACCAGTCTGTTGCGGCAAAGCCAGTGTATCAAAATAAATGTAATTATTGATCAGGTGATAAGCGCCGGTTGCCTGAATTTTGAGCAAGGGAATGAGATATTTGGCCTGGATACTGGTCTCCAGTGTACGTTTAAAATCATTTTGCCAGATCTGTTGCTGGGTAAGAAAAAAACGGTATTGCAAATAATCGGGCCTGTAGAGCTGATTGGTAGCCGCAAGGGTCAACGCTCCTGCTTTCCCCAGGTCAAAAAATAATTCCCCATTCAGCAAATAATCTCCGGCATTATTCCCAAGCCCGAGGTGTGCATAGGTCTTGAGCCATAATTTTTCAGTGGGTTGAAAATCCAGTTTCCCATGTAATAAAATATCATTGAGAATGGTATCCTGAGCACCTTCCTGTTGGACCTTATGCCATGTATGGGCAATACCTGCTTCAAAAAAATCCCTATTGGCAGTGGCTTTATTGTTATTGACCGTCCCGGCTTTTTTGTAAGTCATCAGGCGGATACTATTGCGGACGTATTTGTGTTTCAGGTAAAAGCGCATGCCACGTTCATCCGTTTGCAGATCCGGAAACCACTTGTAAAAATAAGCAGTATCCGCCGGGTTGTAAGCATCAAAAAATTTGTAATAAGTATCGTTGTACAAAAATTGGTGGGCCAAACCAAAAGTCCGCTTATTGGTCTTGATACTGTCGGGTTTCCCGGCTAAGCGATAGTACTGGGTATAACTCCACTCGCGGTGTGCGTGTCGTGTCTGTCCGTCAGACAGGATCACCTGAGCTGCCGAAGGCGTTGTCGTGTAAAGAAAACCCAAAACGGTATCCCTGTCTGATTCTATGGCCACCCCGCCGTTATCTTTCTGTTCAATGGTATTGGCGGCATAACTTAGAAAGGAAGCATATTTTCCTTTGTTGCCCTGATACCACAATCCACCTGCCAGGGCGGTGTTTCTGTTATTTTGATTGAGGTACTGAATACGCTCCCCCAACTGGCTAATCCTTTTATAATCAAATGTAAAACTGAGTCCTTTGGCAAAATTACGTCCGAACTTTGCCGTAAAATAACTATCCGCCTGCTCTGCCCCACGGGTATAATTGATAATGGTAAAAGGCGTTTCAATGAGGTAATAAGGGAGGGTTTCAGCCGTAGTATGATAAATGTCGTATTGGTGAAGACCAACATCAAAGCCTTTCCGGTGTCTTGGTTCATAGACCAGGAAGTTCGTTGCTGACCCAAGCTGACCAAGGTGAGCCAGTTCCAAATCTCTTTGCCTTACAGGATCGTATTGCTGAAAGTTATCCAACAGGGTATCGCCCTTGAAAGTCATTTCCCATGGACGGTGAGCGTAGAGGTAGTAAATCCCAAAAGTATCGCGATCCGAGGCTTCCTGCCGGCCCGAAAAAACAGTAGAATCAGGCGTGGCCTGATACCCTTCCTGTTCTCCCGTTATCGGGATATCGGTCCTTTGGGCATCGGCACCTAAAGGAAAAAGGGCAGCCAGGAAAAAGACAAACCAAAAGAGCCGCCCCGGTTGTACCGACCTTATTCTCAACAAATGACTCCGTAGTTTGATCAAATTCATACCCCAAATAACGAAGGGAATTTTGGATAAATAATGTAGTTTCCTGCTTTTAATATTTAATTAACAGGATTGAAAGGTGATTTCAAAGGCGAAACCTTCTCCGCCCGAAAGCCATGCAAAGGTTTCGCCTTGCCAATCCTAATCTTCCAAAATCGCAGGATTCATCCCCATATTGGAAAAACCGCCATCGTGGAATAAATTCTGCATGGTCACCATTTTTGTATAATCTGAAAAGAGGGAAATGCAGTAAGCCGCACAATCATCTGCGGAAGCATTACCCAGAGGAGACATCTTTTCAGCATAACCAAAAAAGTCGGAAAACCCTTTCACTCCGGAACCGGCAGTGGTCATGGTCGGTGACTGGGAAATTGTATTGACACGAACCTTGTTGCGCGTACCGAAATGGTAACCGAAACTACGGGCAAAGGACTCCAGCAAGGCTTTGGCTTCTGCCATTTCGCTGTAATCCGGGAAGGTACGCTGTGCGGCCATATAAGTCAAGGCAACAATAGAACCCCAGTCATTCATGGCATCCAGGTGCCACAGCGACTGCATCATCTTATGAAAAGAAATGGCGGACACATCAAAAGACTTCATCATCCATTCGTGGTTGAGGTCGGTATATTCCCGTTTTTTACGGACATTAATGGACATGCCGATGGAATGTAAAACGAAATCAAGTTTCCCTCCCAATACCTCCTGTGATTTTTCAAAAAGGTTGTTGAGGTCATCCATGCTGGTTGCATCGGCAGGAATGATCTCTGCATCCAGCTTTTCGGCCAGTTTGTTGATCTCTCCAAAACGCATGGCCACCGGTGCGTTGGTCAGCGTGATTTTTGCCCCTTCCGCCACGCAGGCCTCGGCCACTTTCCAGGCAATAGATTTTTCGTCAAGGGCACCAAAAATGACGCCGCGTTTTCCAGTTAATATTCCCATAAAACAATTTTTTGTTCTTATTAAGTTGCAAACATAATCAACACAACCGAGACTATAAAAACTATTGAGGTTGAATTAAAAATGCTGGCCGGTTCAAAACGAACCTCCTTCTGATCATAAAAATGTAAATCCGGCATCAGTGAATCAATCCTGTCGGGCATTTCAGAAAAATTCGCTTATTGCTGTTTCATCTCCAGCAAATCGCGGGCATTCTGCAAAGCAGCTTCACTTGGTGGATTCTGACTGAGCATCACAGCAATAGCCCGGATCTTTTCTTCTTCATCGAGCATGCGCACACGGGCAATCGTACGGTCTTCTGTATCTTTTTTATACACAAAGTAATGTGCATCGGCTTTGGAGGCTACCTGTGGCGAATGGGTTATGGAGACTACCTGATGCTCATTGGACAATTGCCGGAGTATTTCTCCCATCTTGAGGGCAACATCTCCGGAAATTCCCGTATCGATCTCATCAAAGATAAGCGTTGGCAGCGGTATGGCACTGGCAACCAGGGATTTGGTTACCAGAGAAAGCCGTGCCAATTCCCCCCCGGAAGCTACTTCCCTTATTTTCTGAAGCGCCCCCCCTTTGTTGGCTGAAAATAAAAAACCGGCCTCATCCAATCCGGCGGGACCCAGCTTCCCGGTGTCCTGCAGGTCGATCAGAAAACGGGCCTGGGGCATGGCCAGCTGGGTTAGCAATGCAAGTACCTTTTCCTGGAAGGGCTTAAGGACCTTTTGTCTTTGTTGTTGCAGGCTACGAGCCTTGTTCAGCAGGCTCTTTTCATGAATGGCAATCTGTTTTTCCAGCCGCTCCTCCTCCTGTGTTTGATTGGCAAAAGATTCGGATTTTTCTTCCAGGGAATACTGAACTTCCAGCAATGCCTGCAAATCTTTCACCCCATGTTTTTGTTCAAGCCTGTAAATAACATCCAGCCGCTCCTGGCATTCTGCGATCCGGGCTTCATCGTATTCGGTATTTTCCGCCAGTCTCTCTATCTCTCTGCCCAGGTCATTCAATTCCTCCGTAATGGCCAAAAACCGGCCCGCAACTCCCTGAACACGGGCATTTACCCTGCCCGAAGCATTCAACAAATTACCAACCTCTGCCAATTGAACAGCAATGGATTGTTCATCTTCAAACAATTGCTGCATACTGACCAGCAGGTTATTTTTAACCTCCTCGGCATGGGTAAGCTGGGATAATTCTGCTTCCAGCTTTTCCTGTTCCCCTGCTATTAATTCGGCATCATGCAATTCCTGGAGCTGAAAATTGACAAATTCCAGTTCCCGGGCCGACTGTGCAGCTATGGTCCTCAGTTTGCTGAGGGTCTTTTGAGCAACCTGATAATCGCTGTATTCAGATTGATAATCCTTTAAAAGACTTTTATTGTCGGCAAGAGCATCCACCATTTTTAATTGAAAATCCTGGCGATGAATATCCAGGGTATCAAATTGGTGATGCAGGTCGATAAGCGCGGCACTCAGTGTTTTCAGGATGTTCAGATTGACCGGGGTATCATTGACAAAAGCCCGTGATTTTCCACTGGGGCTGATTTCACGCCGGACGATCATCTCATCATCGTAGTCGATTTCATTGGATTCCAAATAATGCTTCAACCCGTAATTCCCCACATCAAATACAGCTTCCACAACACACTTTTTACCTTCTTCATACAATACCTTACTGTCGGCACGTTGTCCGAGGATCAACCCCAAAGCGCCCAAAAGGATGGATTTACCTGCACCGGTTTCTCCGGTAATAATGGTCAGACCATCCGGGAAGTCGATTTCCAGCGATTCAATGATCGCATAATTTTTTATTAACAGGTTTTTAATCATGGATTATTTGCAATTAATTCGCAAATTTAATTCTTTTGGACAATAAACTGCTATTTTTGTCCATTCGACAAAGGAGGAAATAATGTTAATGAAATAAATAAATACAAAACAATAAAATGAGTGTGAAATTTTTTAAATCGTGGCCGAAGGCGTTTTTATTTTTTGCGGTAATGTTAACCATTTGGGCTTGCAAAAGCGATCCCGTGGAGCAATGGAGTGATCTTGATCTTTTACCTTACGGTGTCCCGATCTCCGTAAAGGCCCCTGACACCCCGGATGTCAACATGAGCAAACTTGGGGTTATGAAAGATATTACGATAAAAAAAGGTAAGGAATACAACGTCCAGATTTTTGCTTCTCCGGTAAGCTCCGGCAGCCTCGAAGAACTCAAAGCTTCACAGTTGGAGGAGGTGAAATCCAACAGATTTTTCTCACAGATCGTACTTGATGAACCACAGGGATTCATTTACGAGACTGTAATTGATTCCAGCAACATCAATTTCGGCTTCCGGTATGTGTACTACCAGGCTGATCTGGAATATGTATTTCAACAAAGCCTGATAGGGACTTTCACCAAAGAACAGATCGAAAAAATGTACGCGGCCATAAAACAGGAAAACTAGCCCGTTCCATTCGTGATTTAGCTAAAACAAAAAAAGGCTCTGCAATTGCAGTAGCCTTTTTTTGTTTGCAGAACTTCCGTCTCAGGAAGCTTTGTTAATGAACTCAAAATTAAATAAGAGCAGTATCATTAACAAGATACTCAGAATGATCATGGAATTGGAATTTGGTTTAAAAAAGGAATTAAATTTTCTCTAATCGCCTGTTCGTAAATATGTCACTATCATGGTGTAATACATTGCAAAATACAGGAAATGTTCCGCACTGTCAATGGGCAAGACTGCAACAATTTATTTACAAGTCCGCCGGGACTCCGTTATCCTTCCCTTTTCAAAAGCCGGAGCTTTCTATAAATTATTGATTTTGAACATATAAAACCTTTAAAAAGCCTAAATCATGGCCGACAAATTGACAAACATATTATTTTTGTTAAATAATTTTAACAAATTTGTTTTTGGAGCCTTTAGCTCTGATTGGGGCATCATCCGGTATTCGGGACAAGTAGTTATTAACCAAAGTCCGGGAAAGCCCGGGTAAAAAAAATCCCGAATTCTGAGCAAGTCAAAATTCGGGATAATTGGTGTAGGTTCAGTAATCTTTAAAAGTCTGAAGCACCTTCGTTGGCATCGTTGTAACGCTTGGTCACGGCATCCCAGTCGATCACATTGAAAAAGGCTTCGATATAGTCAGGCCTTCTGTTCTGATAATTAAGGTAGTAAGCATGCTCCCAAACATCCAGTCCGAGAATTGGTGTACCTTCTTCTTCCACAACATCCATCAGAGGGTTATCCTGGTTAGCCGTTGAGCAGACGAACAGTTTGTCATCCTTATCAACACACAACCATGCCCATCCTGATCCAAAACGGGTAGCTGCAGCCTTGGCAAACTCAGATTTAAAAGCTTCGAATGAACCAAAATCACGCACGATAGCTTTATGAATATTCATGCGCTCAGAAGGCTCTCCACCACCGTCCGGAGACATTACTTTCCAGAAAAGATCGTGGTTGTAATAGCCACCGCCATTGTTTCTGACAGCTCCCGAATACTTGGAAACATTAGCCATAATTGCCTTGATGGATTTCCCTTCCAGGTCTGTTCCTTCAATGGCTGCATTCAGGTTATTGGTATATCCTGCATGGTGTTTGGTATGGTGGATTTCCATGGTGCGAGCATCGATGTGTGGCTCCAGCGCGTCGTACGCATAGGGTAAATCAGGTAATTTAAAAGCCATAATTATTATTTAGTTTGTTATTGAATGGTTTGTTTCGCAAATATAGGAATTCTGATTTACGAACGCGCAAAAAACGAATTGTTTAAACGCGCAATTCGAAATATAAACAAGGTCAGAATCGAGTATCTATTTAAAACAACAAGTGATTACCGGTTTTGTTTGTTGAAATAACCTATTTTTGCCGCCGAACAGTCCGATAAGTAATACCATGAGAATTCAAAACACCGTACGATTAAAGATCAAACTGAAAAGGGTTGCCTGGATCACCCTCGGTTGGACGCTCTCGGCATTGCTGGACAACATCAATACCCGTACCATTGCCGCCTCCAGGTATGTAGATGTATTGCCGGATTATGAATTTGACTTTATTTTTACGGTCAATATCGTCAGTGCCTTTCTATGCGGAATCTTCTCCGGCTCTTTGCTGATCTTTTTCCTCCGGGAACGTTTTCGGAAAGCCTCCTTCGGACTGGCTATTCTCATCAATGCGGTGATCATTTCCGCCCTGAATATTGGTATCAGTGCGCTTTCCTACACCCTTTTCATTGCCTTCAAACTCAAAAAAGGCCTTTTTCATCCCGAGGTCCTGGAATTGAGTTCCAAACTTACCGACGACACCCTTTTTTACAAAAAATTCCTGTTCTGGTTTTTCCTCGTGATGCTGACCATCATCGGATTGCATGTCAATGAAAAATACGGTCAGGGAGTACTCGGAAAACTCATCATCGGCAAATACCTCCGGCCAAGGGAAGAAGAACGCATTTTTATGTTTGTAGACATCAAATCTTCCACCACCATCGCCGAACAACTGGGACATTTGCGGTTTTTTGAACTGCTCAACGATTTTTACCGGGACCTGACCAATCCTATCATTTACAAAGCAGGAGAAATTTATCAATACGTCGGAGACGAAATCGTCATTTCCTGGCCAATGGAAGACGGCCTAAAAAATGCAAACTGTCTCCGTTGTTTTTATGATATAAAAGCTACCCTGGAAAAACTATCCGGCGAATACAAGAAAAAATATGGCCTGGTGCCGGTGGTGAAAGCCGGCCTTCATTTCGGCCCGGTGACCACCGGAGAGATCGGAGTCATCAAAAAGGATATCGTTTTCTCCGGCGATGTCATGAATACCGCCTCCAGGATCCAGGCCCAGTGCAACCGCTTTGGCGTCGATATCCTGCTTTCCAAGCCACTTCTGGACAAGCTGAAACTTCCGCCGGATGAATTTGCCCGCAAAAGGGTGGGCATGATCGAATTACGCGGTAAACGTCAACGCGTTGAACTCTATTCCTTTGGGGACGAAGAAGCGGAAGTGGAAATTGAAAAGCGCATGATCAGAAGGCGGAATATTGATTAGGGATTACTGGTACTGATTTCAAAGTCTTCCACAATTCCAACAGCCCGTCCTAAATTTTCCAAACAAATTTTAAAAGTAGAGGAGAGGATTTGTTTTTTTGTATATTAGAACCGCCAAAAACAAATCTATGATTATGCGTATTACCTTTACAATCCTCCTGGCGCTTATCACACTATCCACACAAGCGCAAATTACTTTTTCAGACCAGTCATCCAACCTGTTTTATCAATTTGTCAACAGCGGTGCCCCGATAGGGGTAGCTGATATGAACGGGGATGGTCTCGATGATATCATCCGCCTGGACGAAGCCTCCACCCTGAGATTCGATTACCAGCCTGCCATGGGTAATTCATTCACCGGATATACCCACGGTCAATTGCAAGGTACCCAATGGGGAATGTGCATTGCTGATGCCGATGAAAATGGCTATAATGACTTGTTGACCGGCGGTGGCTTTAACGGGCTGAAATTGCTCAAAGCCAATAATAACGGAACTTCCTACACGCTCAACACCATTTCCATATTGCCCATTTTTATGCAGGGGGCCAATTTTGCTGATATTGACAATGACGGAGATTCGGACATCTTCGCCTGCAATGACGTAGGCCTGAGTCACTCCTACAACAACAACGGTTCCGGAAGTATGACCTATGACCAAACGCTCATCAATACGGCCTCCACTGTTCCTTCGGACAACTCGGGGAACTATGGCTCCGTCTGGACTGACTACGATAGCGACGGTGACCTTGATCTTTACATTTCCAAATGCAGACAGGGGGTAACGGACCCCAATGACGGCCGCCGACTCAACCTGTTATTCCAAAATGACGGTCAGGGTAATTATGTGGATGTTGCTGAAGAAGCCGGACTTCTGCCAAAAGGCCAGTCCTGGGCCACGGATTTTGCAGACATCGACAATGACGGGGATTTGGACTGCTTTGTGATCAACCACGACATTCCCTGTAATCTATACATCAACAACGGCCTGAATTATTTCACCGATGAGATTGCCGCTTCAGGTATGGCTATTCCCTTGAGCACAGCAGGCAACGGAATCCAGTGTAAGTTCATCGATTTTGATAATGACACCTATGTTGACCTGCTCTATTCAACCAACGGAGCCAATCACCTCTTGTTCCGGAACAATGGCAATCAGACGTTTACCGAAGTGACCAACTGGATACCCACCAACGGAAGAATACACAGCTTTGCCTCCGGTGACCTGAATAACGACGGATTTGTCGATTTCATCGCCGGTTTTGCCAATGAATTCAACACTCCCAATACTCAGGTAAATGATAAATTATTCATCAACAATGGCAACGATAACCATTATTTTAAAGTGCGGCTGAACGGTCTTTTTTCCAATGAGAACGGGATTGGTGCAAGGCTTGAAATTTACGGAGCCTGGGGGAAACAGATCCGGGAAATTCGCTCCGGGGAAAGTTATGGGATTACAACTTCCTTGTCCGCACATTTCGGTTTGGGTACCGCTACCGCGATTGACAGTCTGATTGTTCGCTGGCCTGCCGGTTATGTTGACAAAATTGAGAACCCGGAAATAGATCAGACCCTGGTGGTAAACGAAGGCTTCAACTGTGAAGCCATCGCCAATTTCTCCACCGAAGTGAATGGCAATACCGTATCTTTTTTTGACCAAAGCAGTGCCGGAACCACCAATTATTTCTGGAACTTTGGGGACGGCAGTACCTCCTTTGCGGAGAACCCGCAGCACACCTACGCCGAGGCAGGCATCTATGAAGTTTGCCTGTCTATCAATGGCACCTGTGGCAGCGACCAGATTTGCAAACAGGTGAATGTCAATTGCCCGCTTCCGGAGGTCGATTTTGCCGCAGCCACCAACGGACTTACTGCCAATTTTACGGGAATAGTTTCCGGCCAGGCCAATGCTTACCTTTGGGATTTTGGCGACGGCACCGGACTGGCAGGAAGCCCTAATGCCACGCATACCTTTAATGTACCGGGAATCTATACCATCTGTTTTGAAGTCACCAACGATTGTGGCAGTTCTGAAATATGCAAAGACATCCCGGTGGGTTGTACGCCGCCTGCTGTCGGGTTCAATGTACAGATCAACGAACTGACCCTCACCTTTACCGATGAATCTGCCCAGGACGTCAATCAATGGTTGTGGGATTTTGGCGACGGAAATACTTCCACGCAACAAAATCCGGTGCATACCTATGCCCAACCGGGCACCTATACCATTTGCCTGACCGGAACTTCGAACTGTGGATCCAACCAGGTTTGTGTTCAGGCTACGATTAATTGTACGCCTCCGGGGGTAGGATTCCAGGCGCAGGTCAACCAACTCAACATTACCTTTACCGATACTTCTGACCCGGATGTTACGGCTTGGTTATGGGATTTCGGGGATGGCAATACCTCTGCACTTCAAAACCCGGTACATACCTATACAACCGGGGGCACCTATACCATTTGCCTGACAGCAACCAACGATTGCGGTTCGTCACAGGTTTGCTTCCCGATAACGTTAAGTTGTCCCTTGCCTTCTCCGGGTTTCCAGGCACAGGTTAGCCAACTCACCATCACTTTTACAGACACTTCCAGCCCGGAAGTCAACCAATGGTTGTGGGATTTCGGGGATGGCAATACTTCAACCCAGGAAAACCCGGTACATACCTACGCCGCCCCGGGCACCTATAACGTTTGCCAGACGGTGACTTCTCCTTGCGGATCCTCACAGGTGTGTCTGCCGATTTCCGTCAACTGTACCTTGCCTTCTGTCGGGTTTCAGGCCCAGATCAACCAGCTAACGGTCAATTTTACGGACAACTCCAGCAACAGTGTAACAGACTGGCTTTGGGATTTTGATGATGGCACCATTTCGATGATGGAAAACCCCACCCACACATTCCCGGGACCAGGGACCTATGATGTTTGCCTGACGGTGACCAACGATTGTGGCAGCAATACCGTTTGTTTCCCCATAACCGTCAGCTGTGCCCCGCCACAGGTTGGTTTCCAGGCACAAACTATTGGATTAACTGCAAACTTCTTTAATACCTCGGGCAATGATGTCACCCAGTTTTTATGGGATTTTGGGGATGGCAATACCTCCACCCAGGAAAACCCATCACATACCTATGCCGCTCCGGGCACTTATAATGTATGCCTGACCGGAACTGCTGCCTGTGGCTCAGCCCAGGTATGTTTGATGATCACCCTGAATTGTACACCGCCCACCGCAGGCTTTCAGGCACAGGTCAGCCAACTGACGGTTGGGTTCACAGACACTTCAAGTGATGATGTTACCAGTTGGTTGTGGAATTTTGGAGACGGAACAGCTTCCGTCTCCGAAAACCCGACCCATACATTCCCTGCTCCGGGCACCTATAACGTCTGCCTGACCGTGACCAACGATTGCGGGAGCAATACGGTATGTTTGCCGGTAACGGTAAATTGTGCTCCGCCTCAAATTGGTTTCCAGACGCAAACGACCGGACTGATCGCCAGCTTCTTTAATACTTCCGGAGCTGATGTGACCCAATTTTTGTGGGATTTCGGGGATGGTAATACTTCCACACTTGAAGATCCTGTGCACACCTATGCAGCCCCGGGCACCTACAATGTTTGCCTGACCGGAACTTCCGTATGCGGGTCTTCCCAGGTCTGTCTTAATGTAACCATTACCTGTAACCAGCCTGCAGCAGGTTTCCAGGCACAGGTCAGTCAATTGACGGTAACCCTTACCGACACCTCTGACCCCGGCGTTACCCAGTGGTTTTGGGACTTTGGGGACGGCAATACGTCCACCGGGGAAAATCCGGTGCACACTTATGCAGCTCCCGGAACTTACACGGTTTGCCAAACCGTTACTTCCAGCTGTGGCTCAGGTCAGGTATGTTTACCGGTTACGGTGAACTGCGCCCTGCCTGCTGTGGGGTTCGAGGTACAGACCAATAACCTGACCGTTAACCTGACCGACACTTCCAGTCCCGAAGTTACCCAGTGGTTATGGAGTTTTAATGACGGCACAACCTCTACGGAACAAAATCCAACACATACGTTCTCCTCACCGGGGACTTATACCATTTGCCTGACGGCAACCTCCATTTGCGGAAGCAACCAGGTCTGTTTACCCGTTTCCGTCAACTGTACCCCACCCTCCCCCGGATTTGATATACAAATTGATCAATTAACGGTCAGCCTGACGGACAATTCGAGTGCCGATGTGGAACAATGGTTATGGGACTTTGGGGACGGCAGTAGCTCTGCCCAGGAGAATCCGATACACACTTATGCAGCTCCGGGCACCTATACCGTTTGCCTGACCGTGACTTCCAATTGCTCTTCCAACCAGGTATGTTTGAATATTACAGTGGATTGTGTGGATCCGGTAGCTAATTTTGTATTGCAAACGAATTTGTCGTCGGTGAACTTTACGGATTTTTCCAGCCCGAATGTCACCCAATGGTTCTGGAATTTTGGGGATGGCAATACCTCCACGGAGCAAAACCCGACACATACCTACACCCAATCAGGCGTTTATAACGTATGCCTGGTGGTGACGAACGATTGTGGATCTGCCCAATATTGTGAAAACGTGCTCATCGATTGCCCCGGACCTGTTGCCGGTTTTTCCACACAAGCAAATACTTATACCATTTCTTTTACAGACAATTCATTGAACGATCCGACTGCCTGGGCCTGGGATTTTGGTGATGGAACCAATTCTTCCCTTCAAAACCCCGCACATGTTTATGCCACAACGGGCAACTACACCGTTTGCCTGACGGTGCTCAATGATTGCGGGCAAAACACTTTCTGCCAGGAGATCAACGTCTCCTGCCCGGTACCGCAGGCCATTTTCAGCCATCAATCGGATGGTTTCGAGGCTGTTTTTAATGACCTCTCCCTTGAAAACCCCACCAGCTGGGCATGGAACTTTGGGGATGGCAATACGTCAGTCCAGCAAAACCCCACCCACAACTACGCACTTGAGGGGATGTTCACCGTTTGCCTGACAGTAAACAGCGAATGTGGTGAAAGCTCCTATTGTGAGACCATTACGATCACCTGTGATGCTCCGGAGGCTGCTTTTAGTGCCAGCAATACCAATTTAACAACCTCCTTTACGGATAATACGCTTAACAATCCCACATCCTGGCAATGGAATTTTGGAGATGGGAACACATCCACCCAGCAGAATCCGACGCATACCTACTTCGCTCCGGGCACTTATACCGTTTGCCTGACGGTAACCAACAATTGCGGTTCCGATCAACGCTGTATGCAGGTGGTGATCACCTGTGCTGTACCCCAGGCAGGATTTATGTATCAGAGTAACGAACTGACGGCCAACTTCCTCGACTTTTCCACCAACAATCCGACTTCCTGGCTGTGGGACTTCGGTGATGGTACCAGTTCCACTATGCAAAACCCATCTCATACTTTTGCCTTGCCGGGAACTTATACGGTTTGTCTGACGGCTTCCAGCATCTGCGGAAACAACCAGTCTTGTCAACAGGTAGTGGTCACTTGTACGGCACCCCAGGCAGGATTTGGGTTCCAGAGTGATGAGCTGACGGTAGCTTTTAGCGACAATTCCACCAATAACCCGACTTCCTGGTCATGGAATTTTGGCGATGGCACCACTGCAACCGTTCAAAGTCCGACACATACCTATGCCTTGCCGGGCACCTATACGGTTTGCCTGACGGTTTCCTCCATTTGCGGCACTACGCAGACCTGTCAGGAAATCAATACCAGCTGCCCGGGGCCATCGGTAGGTTTTGAGGTTCAGATCAACGAACTCGCAGTGAACCTCACGGATGCTTCCGGAGACGATGTTACCCAGTGGTTCTGGGATTTTGGAGATGGCAATACTTCGACCCTGCAAAACCCCGCACATACCTATATACTGCCGGGCACCTATGATGTTTGCCTGACCGTGACTTCTGATTGCGGTTCTTCCGAGGCCTGTTTGTCCATCACCGTGAGTTGCGGTTTGCCAACGGTTGGTTATAATGCACAAATTGATCAATTGGCGGTCAGCTTTACGGACAATTCCGATGCTGAAGTCACTGAATGGTTGTGGGATTTCGGGGATGGCAACACGTCAACCCTGCAAAACCCAACCCATACTTATGCTCAACCCGGTACCTATACCGTTTGCCTGACGGGAACATCCATTTGCGGACCGACCCAGGTTTGTCAACAAATCACGGTAAGTTGTAATGCTCCGGTCGCGGCTTTTAATACTTCACAAAACCAGCTGGCCGTTGACTTCACAGATAATTCGGCAGGAACCATATCCAGCTGGACATGGGATTTTGGAGATGGCAATACTTCCACCTTGCAGAACCCTGCTCACACCTATGCCAATGCCGGGACCTATACCGTTTGTTTGACGGTCAGTGGCACCTGTGGTACCGATGATTTCTGTCAGCAAATCACCGTATCCTGTCCGGCTCCGGAGGCAGGCTTCAACAGCCAGGCTGATCAGTTAGCAGTTGTCTTTACGGATAATTCCACCAATACACCAGGCACCTGGTTCTGGGATTTTGGCGATGGCAATTTCTCTACAGAACAGCACCCAACGCATATTTTCGCTGCTCCCGGTGCATATAATGTCTGTCTTACTGCGGGGAATAACTGCGGAAGCGACCAGTTCTGCCAGCAGGTGATCGTCACCTGTTCCGCACCGCAGGCCGCTTTTGCGTTTGAAGCCTACAATCTGACCGTCACTTTAACCGACAATTCCACCAACAACCCAACCCAGTGGCTGTGGGACTTTGGGGACGGCACAACATCCAACCTCGCCAGTCCGGTGCATGAGTACGATGCTTCCGGCACCTATACCATTTGTCTGACGGTATCGAGTCCCTGCGGCAATACCCAAATTTGCGAAACCGTGACCGTCGAATGTATTGCGCCGGAAGCTGTATTTGCCATCAACGGGACTGGACTGGCGCAGGTATTCCAGGATCAATCCACCGGGAATCCCGAATCGTGGCTGTGGGACTTTGGAGACGGGGCGATTTCCAATTTACAAAACCCCTTCCATACTTTTGCGGAGACAGGCAGTTACAACGTATGTTTGACGGTGTCCAATGCCTGTGGTACAGATACCGATTGCCACCTCATCTTCCTGGTGAATGCTGTAGATGATCCGGAAAATGTTGTGAACGTAACCCTTTCACCCAACCCGGCCACGAACTTCATCCAACTGGATTTCGAAACGGAACAACAGTTGATTGCCGATATTTTCATCACCGATGTCAATGGCAGGCAATATACCCAATGGTCGCAGGAAGCCATCGGCGGAACGGTTGATCGCAAGACCATTGAGGTGGGTGATTTGCCGGCGGGGATGTATTTGTTGGTTATTGAGACGGAGAACGGGCGTGTGGTAAAGCGGTTTGTGCGGATGTGACAGCTAGTTGATCGATGCTCCCCGAAAGGGGTATAAATGTTGGCAATTTTGTTTATTGAGGAATCCAGAAAACAATAGGAATCACTCAATTCATGATCTAAAAACCAAAACAATACCCGGCATTTCATTAATTAGCCGCAACCCGTGATTTTGAAGATAAAACTAAACCCCCAATTTCAAAAAATCCGTACCTTGCGGGTTTTTAGAACAAGGACACAAATTAAAATTTTAAATTAATGAAGAATTTGATGTATTTGCTGCCATTCATACTTGGACTGGCAGCTTGTAACGGAGGTGGTTCCGGCAATGGTGAACTCAGTACAAACCTGGATAGTCTTTCCTATACTTTGGGAGTTTATATGACGGAACAACTCAACTCACAGGGTATTGCGCTCAACCCTGAAAAAATCCACGAGGGATATCTCGACAATCAGAAAGGAGAAGGCATGACGGAAGAAGAATTTACCAAATTTTTGATGGATTTTTCTATGGAAATGGGTATGCGTCAGGGTGCTCCGGTAACAGCAGATGCTCCGCTAAAAACGGATCTTGATTCACTTTCCTACACCATTGGTCTGGACTTCAGCAACCGGATGAAACAAAATGAAACAGAATTAAACGCTGAGGCATTCTACCAGGGATGTAAAGACCTCTTTGGTGAAGCTGACCCTGTAATTGACCTGGCCGGACGTCAGGCGCTTATTCAGCAATTCTCCAAGGTAATGCAGGAGAAGCAGATGGCCAAAATGGAGGCTGAAGGAGAAGTCAATATCGCCAAAGGAGAAGAATTCCTGGCCGAAAACGCTGCCAAAGAAGGTGTTCAGACTACTGACAGCGGATTGCAGTATAAAGTTATCACTCCGGGTTCCGGACCAACTCCAGGCCCTACCGATATGGTAAAGGTACACTATGAAGGTACTTTGCTGGATGGTACTGTTTTCGACAGTTCCTACGACAGGGGCGAACCTATTGAGTTTGGCCTCAACCAGGTTATTCCGGGTTGGACGGAAGGGCTGCAGCTGATGAATGTAGGTTCCAAATACGAACTCTATATTCCTTCCGGGCTGGCTTACGGCAAACGCGGATCACCACCAAAAATCGGTGCGAACGAAACATTGATCTTTACGGTCGAATTGCTGGATTTCAAGCCAGCTCCGACAGAGTAAATCTAAAAAAAGCCATTCCGAAACCGGGATGGCTTTTTTTGTTTTTGAGAAAACAATCGCTGCATTGCCACTGAATACTTCCAAATGCAGTGTTGGTGTTGGTCAATTGACCACGGTCAAATGGCGGCTCTATCCCTTTCGCCGTGGGCATCAGGATCAGGTTACCTGATCACTCTCTTAGATCCTCGATATAATATCCGGGGAATTTACTCTTATCAAAATTGAAAGCCGTAGCGGCCAGTCCTGTATTGGTCTTTACTTTTCCCATGTGGAAAGTATAGCGCGAGGCATCTTTGCCAAAGGCCTTCACCCTGATTATTTTGTTGTTGGCTTTGTCCAGGGTGAGTACCATTTTGGCATAATCAGCATTATCGCGATCCAATGGTTTAAAGGTTATTTCCTGTAAACGCCTGCCATTCTCAACGAGTTCCCCGGTGATGAAGTAGACGAACTTATCTGATTCATAAAAATTAAAAATAGATTGTGGTGTCAGGAGGCTTTCATCTTCATCGGGATCCGGAATATCGTTGATCTGAACCTCTTTGTTGTTGTGGAGTATAAAATAAATGGCATTCCCATCGCAGAAGACTTCCTGGGTACCGAGCTTGAGATGGTATTTATCTCCTTGTCTGTCCAGTTCCCCCTGCATGGATTCCTTTGGCTGTTCCGGAATTTCAATGTCCAGAACAAAATCTGATTCTATGGTTTCATAGGCCTCATATATGGCTTTCACTTTTTCCAGAATGGCGGTGGCTTCGGGGTCTGAATCTTCCGCATTGAGGTATTGGTTGTTCTGTGCCAATAGGGTTGTCCCGAGGACAAAGGCCAGAACCATTATCAAAAATCTAGTCATCTGTTCAATATTTTTTATGCAATTTGGGTAAACTTCCTGGTTTTAAGACGCACATTTTACCAAAAGGTAATTGCCGGCGCAAGGCTTACCCTTAAAATTCTAATAAACGAACGCGCAAAATGGGATTTTTATTGAAATTGTTTTTAGTCTGTATGGTTAAAGTTTGTTAAATTTATCAGCCGGAAAAAATTCGCAACAATGGCAAGTAGGAACTCTATCAGAAAAGAATACATTGGGCGGATCAATAAAGTAATGGACTTTATCGAGCATAACCTGGATAAAAATCTATCCTTAAACATAGTTGCACAGGTAGCTTGTTTTTCGCCTTATCATTTCCACAGGATATTTTCTGCCCTTACCGGCGAAACCATCAATGAATATATTTCCAGAAAGCGATTGGAGAGCATCGCCTCCTTATTGATGAAAGGTTCGGAGCAATCTTTTACCCAGATGGCCTTTGATTTTGGGTTCAACAGCGCCTCTTCCTTTTCCAGAGCTTTCAAGAACCATTACGGCATCAGCCCTACTCAATTCCGGGATTTACCAAAAGGCCAGTTCAGCAAGATTCGTAAAGTGAAGAGCAAGAATAGTGAAGTCCGGCTAACCTTTGACAATTACATTTGCAATATTAATAACATCAAAAATTGGTTAGCAATGAATGCAAATGTTGCCATCAGGGAAATGCCTGAATTACAATTGGCCTATGTGACCCATAGAGGTAATTTTGATCAGATCGGGAAAGCCTACGAAAGGTTAATGCGATGGGCCGGCCCCAAAGGTCTCTTAAGCCAGCCAGACCTCAAAACCGTTACTGTTTACCACGATGACCCACAGGTTACGGAGATTTCCAAGGTACGCCAGAGTGCCTGTATCACAGTAGATGAAGAAATCCAGACCGACGGGGAAGTCGGATTCATGAAAATCCCTAAAGGGAAATTTGCGGTGGGAAGATTTGAAATCACCGACAAGGAATTCGAACAAGCCTGGAACAGCATGTGTGTCTGGATAGCAGATCATGGCTATCAAAGCCGGGAAAAAGATTATTACGAACTCTACCACAATGACCACATGCAACACCCGGAAAGAAAATTCATCCTGGACATTTGTATCCCGGTGAATTAAACGCTTTCCAACGACTTATATCGCAGAAATTTTGATAAAAATATGGCGGTGAGATTCGGGAATTTTAGTTGAGCTAGGATTCGGGAATTTTATTTTTTTTGTGATTTAAGATCAAAAGACAGCAACATAATACGATTTTTCGTAATTTTATACTTTACTTGCTTACCAGATAGTAACAAGATCCCCCAGTACTCTAGAGTAAACACCTCTATTCTTACTTTATTTTTGGATAAATTAAACACGAAAAACAGATAGTTAAACAAAACAACTGCCTCAAATTGACCAAATGGTATTTTTTTCGTCAAAGGGTTAGAACAAATCTTTATTTCAGCTTATTTGACCATAAAGATGACAAACACATACCAATGAAAAATCTGATTATCTTTCTGTTTTTACTGCTGCCAGTACTCACCTGGGCTCAGCAAAAGCCGGCGTATTGTGATGAATTACCAGTATCCTATGAAAAAGGGGCCTGGAGTACGGTCAAGGGAGGTTCTCCCGTACCAAAAACGAGTTTGCCAAAATTCAAAACCGTCACGGTGAGATGTTATAAGATTCAGGTAGCCTTGTTGAAATTTACAAGCCCGGAAAATTACCCTTTCCACGAAAGCCTTATCGCCCGCCACAGACCATGTGAAGAGGTCTGGGTAGTGGAAACAAAACAATGTTTCGATAGCCGGGCCGAAGCCAACAAAATGAAGGAAAAATTGATCAACCTGGGTTATAAAGGTGCCTATGTCGTGGAGCTCATCGCGTGGGAACGTCAATAAAAGACAAACCCTGCGGGAATCACACCGGCATCAATAGACTTTTTCAACCCACCCTGCCTATTGTAAATAAATACTTCTCCGTTTTGTGCAAAATCCCTGGCATCCCCTACCAGAATATCACCATTGACAGGATTTATTCCCAGGGAATACAACGTCCTCCCAACCGCAGCAATAAGAGGAGTAGCTGGTAAACCGACATCCTCCAATCCGAAAGCGAATACATCATTCTTTAGATAATACAGCGTATCCCCCGAGGGGTTAAAAGCCAAACTTACGGAAAACCCGAGATCGTGATCATCAAATAACAGGGAACGAATGACCTCTTCTGTTTGGGTATCAATACAATAAAGACCTGCAGGTTCGTTCAAAGCCTCCGCACCACGACAAAATACCCATAAATTTTGATCCCCATCCAATGCAAAGGCTGCAGGATCAACCCCCACCCGGATACTATCTTCCAGAATATCCAATAATGGATTGAGTACATAAATATGATCGTGAGCATCCACGCGAACATCCCAGGGGGAATTGACAAAAACTTTCGGACCTACACCAACCATCTGCTCACTCCAATAGGGGACGTCTATTTTATGGATAACCTCGAAATCGGTTAAATCCACGACCTGCACACTGTTTGAATACAGATCACTTACATAGGCTTTAAAAGCATCAACAGGCAAAAAATAACGTGGGGAATCAAAAGGCTGGATCAATCCCAGCGATTCAAAACTCTCTATATCGACCACCTGGATAAAACCAGAGTTATTCAACACCAGGTATCCTTTATCCTCTACGATGTACATATCCTGTAAAACATCTCCGGGAGTTTGTCCATTGGCATTTCTAAACAACTGCTGAGCGACCTCATCGTTGTCGAAATGATAATAACTCACGGAAGCATTACCGAAATTAAAAGTTCCTTCATTGAGGATGAAAACGCCTTCCGTTTCCCTAATGGCCGGATTGGGATCCGGCTGATCATCCTCGTCCTGACAGGCGGTCCCTGACAGCAAAATAAACCCCAATAAGAAGAAAAGATAATTCCTGGCATTAATAGTTTTAAAAGTCATACTTCTTTCCGTTAGCTTTTAAATGACGTATTTGTAATTTATAATCCGGCATCGCTTTTTCCACCAAGGCCCAAAAATCCCTGGGAGTGATTGTGTTCTATCAGATGAGCGAGTTCGTGAATGATGACATAGTCTATCACCTCCTGGGGCGCAAACAACAATCGGGTAGACAGGTTGATATTGCCCTTACTGGAGCAACTTCCCCAGTTGGAATGATTGTATTTCAGACTGAGGTTGCTGAAAGGTTTTTGAAAATGGCGATCATTGAGGTCATCTACCCGTCGTTCTATTTCGGGCAAGAAATCCGCAGCCACTACCCGGCTAATCAAATGCCTGATAGCCTTCGGTAAGGAGTTGTCAGACTTTTGGGATTCGGCCAGGCTTAACTTAATGGTATTCCCTTCCAGCCTGGCGGAATGGGTTTTCCGATCTTTATAGGCAATGTGGAGATGGTAAATTCTTTTGCCCACTTCAAGTTTATCTCCGGTACGGTAAGTTTTTGTGAGCAGGTGATCAAGCGCATCAGGTTTCTTTTCGAGCAGCCCCTGCAGCCAGTTTTTACTCCAGTCCACCCCTTTTTGAGTACCAGGTGCCATGAGGCCCGCGGGCATCCTCAGGATTACAGCTTTTTTCCCTACAGCTACACGCATGCTTTGACGGCGTTCGCGAATCACCTGAACGGGAATTTGATTGCCATTGATATCAAAATGTGTATTAATTGTCTTTTTGGATGCCATTCACTACAAGTTACGCTAAAAATATAAAGTAGACCGCCATGGGTATTAAGAGGAAAAGAATTACCCCTAAAACCACTGTAAAAAAGGAAGCCAGTAACCCTTCAAAAATTTCCTTTCTACGATAAAAAATAAAAAAGTTCATTAAAAAAACTGCCAGAAAGAAAACGGGATTAGCTAAAATTGTCAGGTTGATGAAGGGATAACACAATACCGTAATGAAGGCCGCATGTCCCAATATCAAAGCCTGAATTACCAGGTGTTCAGCAAAATTGTATCGATGATGAAACATCCTGGCAGGAACCGCAAAAAAAATAACCAGCAGTAAAAGGGCAAACTTCAGGTTCCCGCGAATTATTTTTCCATATCCCATTCCTATCTTATAGGGAGAGGTGTCGTCCAGGGATTCTACTACCTCGGCGGCATCGCCAAGGCTTTTGATACCCGTGCCGTAATAATGATCGACCAGGGTAAGTAATGTCACTCCAAGAACAGCATATTGAACAGGCTGAAAAACCGGTTTTCTTTTTCCCGACAAATAACCTTCAATCACCCTTTTCGGTCTTCTTGAAAGGTTGATGAAATTATAGAACAACCCCCTGTCTGTATTGGTAATGATTCTGAAAGTTTCTGAAAAAATACCGGAAAGCGAGATCTTTTTCACAGAGGCTTTTTGCCCACATTGATTGCAAAACCTACCTTCAAATTCGTTTCCACAGTTTAAGCACTTCATGGTTTTTTTGAAAATTTGGATGAAGATACACTTTTATCGTTTTTCAATCAAACCCCGGATTATCCCATTTTCAAACCACTAAGCTGATTTCAATTCCACGAGCGTTATTTCAGGAGCCATACCCACTCTGCCGGGAAAAGCCAATACGCCCAATCCGCGGTTGATGTGTAAATGTTGCTCGCCTTCATTATACAAACCTGCCCAGCGCTTGTATCGCAACTTGACGGGACTCCATTTAATGCCCAGGTTCGGAATTTCGATGCCCATTTGCATACCATGGGTATGGCCTGAAAAAGTCAGGTGAATGTCTTTTTTACCCAACACCTGGTTTTCCCAATGGGTAGGATCATGGGAAAGCAAGATTTTAAAATGTTCGGGATTTACACCTTTCATGGCCGCTTCCAGGTCACCAACCTGGTGAAATCCGGCTCCCCAGTTGTGTACCCCGATCAGGGATATTTTTTCTCCACCTCTTTCAAGTTCTACTGTTTCATCTTCCAGTAACCGGAAGCCCATCTCCCCATGAATTTCCTTCAGACGGTTTCGGCTAAATACTTTTTCTGATTCTGAATAATTGACATAATCTGCATAATCATGATTTCCTAATACCGAAAACTTACCTTTTTTGGCTTTGATCTCGGAAAATACGGGAATCCAGGGTTCTGCTTCTTCTGCATGGCTGTTGACCATATCCCCTGTAAAGACTACATAATCCGCTTCCAGGTCATTGATCATTTTGACCATCTTTTTGACCGGTTCAAAGTCATTGACAAAACTCCCGAGGTGTGCGTCACTGATCTGAACGATCTTTAATCCGTCAAAAGCTTTGGGCAACCTGGAAGAAACGACTTCGTTTCTGATCACCCGGAAGGCAAATTTACCTTTGGTGACGCCATAGAAAAAGCCTCCCACCAACAGAGCGCCAACCCCTAAACCAGCCTGCGTGATGAATTTGCGGCGGGAAAAGTCAGCCTCAGCATTGGTCAGTTTGTTAACGCCCCACAAAACACTATTGGTAAGGTCATCTGCCAAATGAAAAAGATTAAACACCAAAAGCGGCAGGCTAAACACAAAGAAAGCCGAAGTCCAAAAGATAAAAGCACGAGGATTGTTTACCCGGAACTCGTTGAAATTGGTTATGGTATAAGCAAAAGCGATCAACAAAGTTATGCTAACTCCCCAAAACAGGAAAAAGACACCGTTTTGATAAGGCTTTGAAAGACTATCGGTCAATGTAGCTATGCCCTTGTAGGCATACAAGTCAAGGAAAAATACTACGGCACTGGCAATTAAGACTCCCATGTAAAGTGGTTTTACCGCTCCCTGTAAAAAAGTCGTCACCTTGGCGAAAACGCAAGAAGTGGTAAATGTAAAATAATAAATCTGACTGCAAACGCAGGAAGCAGGTGTAAAATGTAGCCTTACATCAAATTTTTAACCCACTCCCTTTTCGTCCAATTTAAATTTCAGTGAAGATCACCGATAAACCCCAGACAAAACGCAAATGCTTAATCATATAACTTCTGCATTCTGCGGTTCTTAACCCAGGTTTCACTTTTCAACCATAGGAAAATTAACGGTTTATCAGTTGAAATTGTATGAACAACTTAATAATGCTCCTGATCAGTTATTGTTCAAAGGTTAGGGACAAATTCGACCAATTGGTCTTTTACATCCAGTAACGGACTGATATATTGGAAACTTCAGAGCCGTAGGTTCTATTCCACTAAAATTTTTCCGGAAACAAATTTTCCGTCAACACTTAAGCTCAGAACGTAAATCCCGGCGGGAAGGTTTTCATGAATTTTAAAATCAAACCTATTGTTTCCTGCGGAAAAATCATATCGGTTGGCTGCGGAAAGTGCTCCCAGGTAATTATACAATTGTACCTCTCCGGAAAAAGACTGCTTTGCCGCTACCTCCAAACGGAGGAAAGCCCCTGGCTGTACCATTGTCGGGAATACCTCGAAATGAGTAATCATATCCGGCTCATTGACTGCGACAAGATTCTCAGTCCTAAAGATTTCATGAGCTGAAAAAGGAGCACAAAAATGCTGTGGATTAAAAGCCCTGACCCGCCAGTAATATTTTTTTTGATTCAACAGATTCCCAATCGTCAGGGAAGTACCGTTTATTATATAGTCTTCGGTGATGGTCGCCGGGAAAGTTGGCAAGCGGGAAACTTCAACGACATAATGGGTAGCATTGGGAACCTCCCCCCATTCCAGTAAAACATTATTGTACTGCACCAGCTCCTCCTGAACCGGAGCAATAAGTTCGGCTGTCCCGGTAACAGGATCATCTGCTGATTGATCATAAAGCCACTCGGGTCTTTCCTCTATCAGGTTAGCCCTCATTGCTGCGATCTGCTCTTCCGAAAACCTGTACGAGCAGGCATCATCCGCATAGGACATGATCAGGGTACCATCCGACTGAAAAGTAGCTCCGGAAGGATCGGTCTGGATATCAGAACTCTCCGAATTGCCATTACAAACCCATCGGCTGGCCAGGTAGTCGGGTGGCGTATCACAAAATCCGTCTGCCGCCAAATGACAATTGGAGCCGTCGACAAACTCCACAAAAGCCGTATCGATGATCAGGGTATCCAAAATCAGGGTATCCAGGAAATAGGTATAATCAAAAGTGACGGTTAAGGGAGCAGGATCATTGAAGTTATGGGGTACCGAATTATCGTAACTGACGCCACCTTCCCAGCCCAAAAACGGATGCGCCAGGGATAAGGCATGGCCAATTTCATGCGCCCAGGTATGATCATTTATTCCAGCACAACTCTTGGCAACCGCCAGTCCTGCATAGGGCAGGTTATAGCCGCAGTTACCGGCCGGGTCTGACACAAAATAACAGTTAAGGGTATTCTCTACATTATTGGCGAACATCATTTCTGCGCCATCCAAAACGGTTGGATGATCCAGGTAGGCCGAATTGTTGAGGTAGTTGATATCGCCTTCCAGGTAAAACCGGATATTGGCCGCTTCAAAATCTTCATTTAAGGTACAAAAAGCATCGAGTAAACCCTTTGGGCTGAAAAATCCAAAACCGTCATCCGTACCAACCAGATGGATCGTCAGCGGAACATAAATAATCGTATCCTCCAGCTTTGAATAGTCGGCAGGCGCCTGTTGATATTTCGTCAACCAACCGGATTTGAAAGGAGCAGTGCCGCAAGGATTTGCAGGTTTTTGAGCAATTGAGACATTTAACAGGAAGGCAAAAAAGAGTGCAAGTAAGATTCGATTCATTTTGTTGCTACTTAAGCAATACTGTTCTCTGGAAATGTATTGCTGGAATTGTTAGATAATGAAAGTTAGAAGAATAAAATTATTTAAGTGTGCGGGACTTTTCAACGCACCGGCAGGTGTTGCTCTTTTAGCGTACTCACATGGAAAGTTTTGATAAATACCATTACATTAGTCTGAAACCAGAACCAGCAACTGCTCCGACATTCCCTGAATGAAATGTCGGGGCAGTAACCGATAACAATTAAGCCTCTTGCTCAAAGAATCCAACGCTGCCACCAACCCAGTCTTTGTCTTTGTTGTATTTGACACCAACCATTTCCCCTTTACTCAACCGGACCAGGTTGTTGACCAACAAAGGACGTTCGTTGGGATTGTCCCATAAAAACATGACCCTGATCTCACATTTGGAACCTACGTTTGGTGTTTTGATGACCGGAGCATATACTACTTTCTTTTGCAAAATATAATTCTCAGGATCGGGAAT
Source organism: uncultured Anaerolineaceae bacterium (assembly GCA_942491385.1). Taxonomy (GTDB): domain Bacteria; phylum Chloroflexota; class Anaerolineae; order Anaerolineales; family Anaerolineaceae; genus UBA6170. The sequence continues at coordinate 71,958 of CALOAF010000003.1, forward strand.
AGCCTCAATATCATAGCGGTTGAGGTTGATGATCACCCCTGAACCGGCAAAGGAATAGAGCGGTTTGAGTACATAATTTTCCAGATCGGAGGGAATATTGTCCAGTTCGTGCAGGAAGTAAGAATCCGGAACATACGGACTCTTTAAAAATGGCAGGGTATATTTGCTGAGCCTGAAAAACCAATTGGGGTGTCCGACCCAATGAACATTGGCTCCCATATTAAATCTGAATTCCCGTCGGAGGTCTGTCCTTGGCACGAGTTCATCAAAGATCACGCGGTTGAAGATGCGATCGACTTTGATCTTTTTTTTGCCTTTATAATAATACACCTCTTTACCTTCCACCTTGAGGTCGGTAACACAAAGCGATTCTATACCAAGAGCTTCTTTGGTGGCAAAGAAATCGATAACCGTAGCCTGTTTGTCCGGTTCCACTTCAAGTAAAATGGTATTCTCGGGATCAGCATCGCCGATAATGATGTCTCTCAGTTTTTGAATATAGGATTCAGAAGTCAGGCCATTGAAGAGGTGTGTAAAGTTATCAGGGATATCAAAAAACTCCTTGTACTTATTGGCCAACATATCCTGAAAAAAATACAAGGAAGGAAATCCCTGGGCTTCGATCAGCTGCGGGGAATATTCGCCGTTTTCGTCGATACAAATACCAAAATCCATTTGCAGGAAGTTGGTAAAACTGGCCTCCTGGGGAACCTTCAAGTGTTTGGGAATAGCATTGGCGGACTGCTCCATGAATTCAGGAGCCACAACCACATCGATGATGTCCTCGGCAGCCTGAATGATTTTGGCTTTTAAATCATTGGGAATAAACACCGGCGTCTCAGCGATTCTGAAAACGGGAAGGTGATCATACTTTTTCTCTATAGCCTGCTTGAATGCAGTGTAAACCTCTTCAGAAAAGGCTTTGTTGTATTTTTCGCGTAACTCTGGAATCATCAGGTGTAAAACTGTTTGTTAAAGATAATGAATCAGCAAAAGAACAATTTGGGTATTTGGTTAAAGCCTTTACAGTTTGGCCTACTCCGCCCATAAATGGCTTTCAGCCTTTCATGAGGTATTTCAGTAGGCCACCGAACCTTTTTTCACCGCAGCCACGGCCTGTTTCAAAAATCCGGGCAGTATGGTGTCGTGCGTCAACAGTATTTTTTTACGGTCACGAAGATCATCGATCAGGCGTTTGTATTTTTCCTCACCATGCTCTTCGATCAGCTGTATACGCTGCTTTTCGTCCATAAAATGCCACAGCATCGACTTAGGTTCCGCTTCCGGATGGAATTGCACTCCAAAGATCTCTTCTGAAAAACGTATGGCCATAATGGCTCTTTCCAAATCCACGTGAGGTCTGATCTTTTCCATGGCTACTACCTTTGCTCCCATACGGTCAATGCGCTTCCAGTCAGGATCGATGGCCTGCCAATTCCTGAAATCTGCAATAAAAAACGGGTCAGGCAGGTTTTTAAAAAGGGGTTCAAAATCCTCTGTCTTGTGCGTTGGGAAGGTGCCAAAAGACCGGGATCTCCTTTTGGTAATTTTCGCCAGTTTAAAATGGTTGACAGCGATCTGAAAAGAATGGCAGATAAAAAACACATACTTTTTAGGTGCCCCTGGTTGCTTGTTCCAGTTCCAGACAGCATCCAGCCAGCGGGCATAACGGATATCCCAAACGCCATCGCCCTCCAGGGGACTGCCGGGCCCTCCTGTCGAAATATAAATATCATATTCCAAACCAGGCACCTGGTCTTTACCCCTGACGTCAAAAACCGAATATTCAATGTCTTCAAACGCTTCAACAATATCCTGAATACACCGCATACCCTGGTTGGGTGTATTGTCATAAAGGTCTAGTATGGCTAATCTTATCATAAATCTGGTTACAAATTGCTGGTTACTGGTTTTTTTTGAGTTTCAAATGGTTTCAGGTTGTTTCAGGTTACTATCCGGACAAAATTACTTTTAACTAAATCAAATACATTATAAAAATCAATTGGTTTTAATTCACCACAAGGTTCGCTGAGTTGACACAGGGACCACGAGTTTTAAAATGAAACAATTTTGGAACAACCTGAAACCATTTAAAACTATTTCTGTCCAGGTACTTATTTGAAACAACTATTGTCCACATACTTTCATCTGCTCCTACCAAATTATTTCGCAGTTACAGCTTTGGTAATAAAGCTTCCCCATGTCAGGTTGTCTTTACCTTTTTGCTGTGCCTGGGCTCTTTCAATGGCGTAATTGGCCATGGTCTCCACCACCCATTCGAAGTTTTCCTCGCCTACAGATTTTCGATCTGCATCCGGAGCAGGGTTGCAAAAATCAATGGCATAAGGAACACCATCCCGGATGGCAAATTCCACAGTATTGAAATCGTAGCCTAATGCTTCATTGAGTTTGATGGTATATTTTTCGATTTTTTTCAACATCGCCTCTGATACATCGTGGTTAGCCTCATAACGCAGGTGATGCGGGTTTCTAGGCTCATAATGCATGATCTTAACATGTTTACCACCGATGCAGTAACAACGGAAATAGGCATCAAATTTAATTTCTTCCTGCAACATCATCACCAGCTGTCCGGTTTCTGCATGTTTGGCAAAAAATTCATCGATATTTTCAAGGCGATAAACATTTTTCCATCCACCGCCGGCAAATGGTTTCATATAGGCCGGAAAACCTATGTATCCAAAAATACCTTCCCAATCCAAGGGAAAAGCGAGGTTGGTGAAAGAGTCGCCATCGGTATCATCAGGATGATCCCGGGAGGGAAGTAAAACTGTTTTGGGCACAGGCACTTTGACCGCAAGGGACAAAGCATTATTGAAAAACTTTTCATCGGCACTCCACCAAAATGGGTTGTTGATCACCGCAGTTCCTGTGATCGCCGCATTTTTCAAAAAAGAACGATAAAAAGGCACATCCTGTGAAATTCTGTCTACTATAACAGCATAATCAGAAGGCATTCCCTGAATACATTTGTCGATCTTTACCGGTTCAGCTATAATACCTTTAGGTTTTTTCTGATTGATCCTTTCTACAAATGCAGCAGGAAAAGTTCTTTCCTTACCGTGAAGAATACCGATTTTTTTCATTGCAATTAATTTTATTTATTCAATTCAGCGTCAGCCAGCCACACCAGTGCTGCTGCAAGTTGTAAATTATCTTTTGCCAATTCGGTCCGGGCCATACGATGTAACTCTTCCGGGCTATTCTCCCTTTCGAGGATAGACATAACCTCAGTGTCTTTTTGGATGTTTGCCAATACCTCCCTTGAAGGAACAGATGCCAAACCCGCAAGTCTGCCCAGATCGTTACCTGTCAAAACATGGCTGTTGCGGGCACTTTGGGGGAGTTGGTCAAATCCCAGCCCAGGTGTCAGTACCGATTGAACAATGGTATGAATGGCCTCACCACTGGCCCGCACGTAATAGGCACGGCCCATTCGGCCCATAAGGTCGATTTTGTGAGGATTGATGCGTCCGTCATCTACCACATCTTCAGCTATATGCATCCGAACGATCCGGCAAATGATCAGGTGGCCGGCACCGCCTTCCGTACCCAGGGGTATGATTTCCTGAACTTTGCATTCCATTTGCACGGGGGATTCCTTAACTCGTGGAGGAGCCACCATTTCGGAGGGTATTGCCGTTAACCCTGCTTTTTCAAACTCACTTACATCTTTCGGATATTCAATACTCGCTACAGCCATCTGCCGTACAATGTTGTAATTCACTACATTGATCACTACCTCTCTTGTCTTTTCAATATTGTGCAAAGTATCTTTGGTGGTATTGTTTGCCAGTCGCCGATTGGACGAAAAAACCAGTATTGGTGGATTGGAACTAAAAGCATTGAAGAAACTGTAGGGCGCCAGATTATGCCGTCCGTTCTCATCAACAGTACTGGCAAAAGCGATCGGGCGGGGCGCTACTGAACCCAGCACGAACTGGTGCATATCTTTCGCTTTTATTTTATCAGGATCAATGGTGATCATATTGGAAACTAAATTTAAGTAACAAAGATATGTTTTACACGGCAGAATCCAGTGGTTTGAACTTTCCAAATTTAGCAAAACAAAACGGGCCCGACAATGTTGCCGACCCCGTTTTGTAACTGATTATTTCGGGAGGTTAAATACTTGTTTATTTATTTACCACCATTTTCCTTAGGAAACGGCCATTTTCGGTATCCAAACGCACAAAATAGGTGCCGTTTGAAAACCCGGAACAATCCATTGGCCACTCCTCTGTACCCTGCATCAGATCAATACCCTCAATCACTTTTTGGCCAAGTATATTCCAAACAGAAAGCAATCCTGCGCCCTCTAATGGCTGATCAAGGGTTATGCGAATCATACCGCTCGTTGGATTCGGCATGATATCGAATCCGGCATCCAGAATTATATCCTGTGTACTTGTAAGATTTTCGATTACAATGGGATCGCCGGAAAACATACAACCGTTGGCATCGACGATATCGACGGAATACTCTCCGGCTGCCAGACCTGAAATATCTCCCTGGTCAGAGAAAAAGTCGCCATTAAATGACCATGTGAAAGTATAAGGAGCAACACCTCCCGTGGGGGTGATATCGATCAAGCCGTTGGAGAAACCTTCCGTTTCATTGACCAGAAGGTTGATCTCAAATCCCACAGGGTTGGGTTCCAAAACTTCGATGTTTAAAACTTCCTCACAATTATCCGCATCCGTCACGGTCAGGTTATAAACTCCTGCAGCCAGATTGGCAACTTCTGTTCCGGTAAATCCATCCTCCCATGTAAAAGTATAATCAGGTGTACCGCTGCTGGCTGTGATACTGACGGATCCGTCGGCATCACCATTACAGGTAACATGAGTAATGGTTTCTTCGACGGCCAGGGCAGGCTTGACAGTCACTTCAAAACTACAGATAGCCGAATTATTGCCCCCATCGGTAAAACTGTAAGCAACAACAGTCAACCCTTCCGGGAATGTTGCACCCGGAGGCAACCCAGCCGTTAAAACAGGATCAATAACGTCGGCACAATTATCATTGACAATCGGCATTGGATAATCGAGGGTAGCTTCACAAGCTGGTACAAGAATATCATCCGGGCATGTCATTTCAGGTGCTATCAGGTCGCTGATCATCACCTGGAAGGTTTCCTCTGCTTGATTTCCAGCCTGGTCGGTAACGATCAGGGAAACAGTATTGGCTCCAACATGGGTGCAATCAAACTGACTCTGGCTCAAAGTCATGGAAGCAATACCACAATTATCAAAACTGCCATTATTTACTTGCCCCAGGGAAAGGGTGGCTGTTCCTTCGTCATTCAGGAACATGTTTACATCATTGGTAAAAACCACAGGCGGTTGATCGTCAAGACTGGTAATGATGACCGTTGCGGATTCCTGACAATTATTGTCATCTGTAACGGTAACGCTGTAATTTCCCGCCGTCAGGCTGAAAATAGGATTTACATTGGAACCATTGGACCACAAATACGTATAGGGTGCCGTTCCTCCTTCCGAACTTACAGCAATTGATCCCTGAGTAGAGCTGGGGCAGTCAACGTTGGTAACGGTTGCAAATAATTCCAAAGGTTCCGGCTGGGTGATCATTCCTCCCAATTGTTCGGAACAACCATTGCCATCGGTAAGCGTCACCTGGTACATTCCCGGCACAAGGTTTTCTATGGAATTGCCGGTTTGACCATTGGACCAGTTGGCCGTTAATGGTGCTGTACCTCCTGAAGTCAAAACACTTATAGAACCATTGCTTTCTGCAAAGCAAGATACATTTTGTATGTCCTCCAGTGTCAAGGATAAAGCTTCCGGTTCGGTTATTTCCACACTGAGAGATTCTGTACAATTGTTGGCATCGGTAACCAGCAGGTCATAAGTACCCGGAGGCAGATTGGACAAATCTTCTGTTGTTGCTCCATTTGACCATTCAAAATTATAGCCTGTTGTACCTCCTGAAACATCAATGGAGATACTTCCATCATCTGCCCCAAAACAGGAAATATCAATATCCTGATCTAATGCTACTACCAGGGGAGCAGGTTCCGTAATTAAAACATTAACAGTGGCAGTACAATTGCTCGCATCGGTAACGGTAGCTACATAAAATCCTGCCTCAAGGCCATCTACTGCATTTCCGGTCATGCCATTGGACCATTCATAAACATAATTTCCGGTTCCACCATTAGCTGAAACCATTGCTGCACCGGTATTTGATCCGGAACAATCCACAGCAGTTGTATTTTCAACAGACAACTCGAGCAGTGGTGCCTGGGTTATTTCAGCACTTAAGAATGCTGTACAGCCACCATGGTCTGTAACGGTAACACTATAATTTCCGGCAGGTAAGGAACTGATCGTACTGGTATTGGCTCCATTGGACCACTGATAATCAAATGGAGGAGTTCCGCCAACAGGTTCAACACCTAAAACCCCGTCATCTGTTCCAAAACAGCCAAGATCAATATGTACTGTTTTTTCTACTTCCAGTAAATCAGGTTCTACCACAATGACACTTGCATGATTGATACAACCATCTTGATCAGTAACCGTAACCGTATAAATCCCTTCGCATAAATTGGCTATCTGAGAAGTGATCGCTCCTGTATTCCATTCATAGGTATACGGAAAATCTCCACCTCCGGCCAAAGCAACCGTAGAGCCATCACACTCACCAAAACAACTGATCTGCGAAAGTGTATTGGTCACGTTAAGGCCGCAATCCGAAGCATTGACTGTTACCGTTTGAATAGAAATACATTCATTGGCGTCGGTAACGGTAACTGTATAACTGCCTATCGAAAGGTTATTTATATTGGGTGTGGTACTGTTGTTGGGATCATCCCATTGGTAAGTAAATGGCGGTGTTCCTCCAATGGGAGTGGCAAAAGCTGCACCGTCATTTTCTCCCGGCTCAGACTCGTTTGTGGCGCTGGCGCTGGCAAAAAGAATGTCCGGTTCGTAAATGGAGGCCGAAAATACCACAGAACAATCCGCTGCATCGGTAACGGTAACGCTGTAATCGCCGGGAGGCAGATCGATCAGAATGTCAAAATCCGTTGGAGCTTCAACTGACCACAGATATGTAAACGGAGCTTCACCTTCCGTCATATTGACAATCAGGATGCCATCATCATTGCCCCGGCAATTGACATCGTGGGTTAATAATTCTCCGGCAATTTCACATCCTCCTGAATTAAAACCAGCAGGTTCCGGAGCATAATTTGCAGCAAAAATAGGGGAGGAATAGGAAAAGAGCATAAAGCACAATGTGCTCATGAGTGTAAAAATCAGTCTCATAGGATAGTTGTTAATCGGTTTATAAAAATAGGTTGACTTATTATCTTTTTGTATAGTTCCAAATTAAGGGGTCAATCTACTCAATTATCAGGCAAAATGCAAACAAAACGGTTACAAGTTGCGGGTTTGAGGAGAAGGGAAAGTTGAATGCCGTGAAATCCCACCTATGAAATTCCGGGAGAGTCCTAAAGGGGTTCCTGATGTGCCTTGAGAAAACCCTGCGATCATGGCGATAAAAATAAGGGAAGGTAATTTGTCTTAAGTCTGAGGGCTTGCCAATTAAACGAAAGACTGCTGAGTTTAACTTATATTTACCGATAAAAACAGCATAAATAAAAATGAAGAAAAAAGGGAGCATCGTTTTTGGCATCTTACTGGCAGGTGCAGCCATTTGGTTCATTCCGACAATAGGCTGCAGGCAATCAGAGCTCATCAACGGAAAACCAGCTATAGATTTCAAGGCTGAACTTCTGGACGGAAAGACCTTGCAATTATCAGATTTCAGGGGAAAATACGTGCTGATTGATTTCTGGGCAAGCTGGTGCAGGCCATGCCGGAAAAATAATCCGAAACTTGTTAAACTTTATGAACAAATGTCCGTTGCTGAATTTAAAGATGCCAACGGTTTTGAAATAATCAGTATTGCCGTAAAAGATAAAGATCATACGCTGGAAGCAGCTATAAAGAAGGATGCATTAATTTGGCCAAACCATGTGATGGATTCACCAATGCAGCAAGGATTTGACAATGGTCAAATAGCTGAAAAATACGATGTGCAGGAGATCCCTTCCACCTTTTTGATCGATCCGAATGGTATAATTATCGGCGTTGATCTCTCGGTAAAGAAAATTGAATTCTTACTGCTTGAAAAGCTTAATAACTGATATTCTGTAAAAAAATACAGGATATTGTCTTCAGAAAGGCCAACTGCCCCGTGATCTGCATCAAATAAAAGGACTTTAAAACGTTCTTAACATAAAATGTCCAACAGATTTAAGAAATTAAGGGTCTATAATAAATGAACAGATATCAGCCTGTGCGGATAATAACATTTTGCCTGCTGGATGAACATACCCTAAAAAAACATTTGACCAATTATACCTTTTAAACCACCGACACCAATTGAACCACTTGAACAAAAAAATATGAAGGCTATGCGTTATAACTACATTTTATTTCTTGCAATATTTTTATACTCTCCCCTCTTTTCCTTTGCTCAACCAGCTAACGATGAGTGTATTGACGCTATTGTCATTCCGGATGTAAATGCCTGGTGTTCGGAGGTCGCTGAATTCAATAATTTCGACGCGACGATTTCTCCGGAAGCAAGCCCGGGCTGTTTTCCCAACAACCAGGATAATAATGACGTTTGGTTTGCCTTTACCGCTATTGCCACCACGGTCAATGTCAGTGTGATAGGTATGGTTCCCAATAACCCGGGAGGGAATCAGCAGAACCCTCAATTTGCCGTATATGGTGGTCCGTGTGATAACCTCGTCGAACTCGGTTGTGCTTCAGATGCCTTTAATGTGGATCAGGTGAGTCTTTTTGCAGGTCCTTTGAATATTGGGGAGACCTATTACATTCGCGTAAGTGCCCGATTCGGATTTACCGGTACTTTCCAGTTGTGTGTCAACAATTTCAATGAAGTGCCTTCGGCTTCAGGCGACTGTGATCCCGGCGTAATTCTATGTGACAAATCTCCTTTTTCGGTTGGTTTTCTCAATGGCGTTGGTAATGATCCCAACGAAATTAATGATGTAAGTTGTAATACTCCCACCTGCCAGATCACCGAGTCCGGTTCCACCTGGTACAAATGGACCTGTGATGATTCCGGCACACTATCCTTTACCATCACCCCTTTGAACCCTACGGATGATATTGATTTTGTGGTTTACGAATTACCCAACGGGATAGATGACTGTACCGGGAAAATCGATCTCCGTTGTATGGCATCGGGAGAAAACGTGGGTACTCCCCTGGCCGAATGGATTGCCTGTACCGGCGCAACCGGATTACTGGAAGGAGACCCCGACCAGAGTGAAACCTGTGGATGTCAGCCGGGCGATAACAATTTTGCAGATGCCATCAATATGGTTTCCGGCAGGAGTTATGCCCTGGTGATCAATAATTTCAGCCAGTCCGGGTCTGGTTTTTCTATCGAATTTGGTGGTACCGGAACTTTCCTCGGACCAGAGGTGGCCTTCAACCATACCCCCGAGGAGGTTTGTATCGGAGAACCCGTTACCTATACCGATGATTCCTTCTTTGCCGGAGGGCTGGAAGAATGGACCTGGACTTTTGGCCCGACAGCCACACCACAATCAGCCACCGGCCCGGGACCTCACAATGTAGTTTACAACAGACCGGGCATTAAATCGGTTGTACTGACCGTGAAAAGTGCCCAGGGATGTTTAAAAACGATTGTTCAGAATAGTGTCAATGTCATTTGTTGTGATGATCACTTCAGTTTGACAGGTATAGTTGTAGATGAAACCTGCCCGAACGACGCAACAGGAGCCATTGACTTTAATGCTAATAGCGGTTATGGTCCCTACGGTTATTCCTGGAGTAATGGGGAAACTACAGAAGACCTGACCAACCTGGAGCAGGGAACTTATTTTGTGACCGTAGTAGATGAAGCTACCTGTGAGGTGGTCACCAGCTTTGATGTTGGCGGGCCACCAGTATGGGAAGTCGACACCCTGATCACCATGCCAACGTGTAACGGAGGTTCAGATGGTGCAGTGGAACTCCTGGTCAACGGAGCGACGCCCCCGTATCAATACAATTGGGAGAACACAGGCTTTACTGCTGACAATACCTATAACAATCTGGTTAATGGCATTTATGAGGTGACCATTCAGGACGATAATGATTGTGAAATTGAGTTATCGATCGTTGTAAACGAACTCATACTGGAACTGGATCCCGGTATTCAAACCATTACCGACCCTTCCTGCACGGGTTTTTCAGACGGTTCGATTGTGGTAGCCATTGCCAATGGCTTACCGGCTTACCAATACGACTTTAATGACGGGAACGGTTATGTTAATGTAAACACCATGACTGGCTTGGCGGCGGGCACTTATTTTGTCGATGTGCTGGATGCCAATTTATGTATGGGAAATTTTGAATTGGTTCTTCAGGACCCGCCGCAACTTACGCTGGATTTTGATATTATGGATGTCAGTTGTTTTGGAGAGAGTGATGGTAGTGTAAACTCAATCGTTACCGGAGGTACCGGTGATTACAGCTACCTTTGGCAGGGAGGAGCAACTTCAACCGGGATCAATGATCTGCCGGCTGGTACTTATCCGTTAACAGTGACTGACGAAAATGATTGTGTTATTTCAGATGTTGCCGTGGTGATTCAACCGCCGTTTTTGGAAATAACGCCCACAGAAGTCATCGATAATATTTGCTTTGGTTTTAGCGAGGGACAAATAAGTGTTACCGGAATTGGTGGAATGCCTCCGTTTGAATATAGTCTGGACGGCGAAACTTTCCAGATAGATTCCGTATTTACAGGATTACCTGCCGGAGATTACATCGCCACAGTACTTGATGCCAATGGCTGTGACGCCACAATAGATGTAACCGTTACAGAACCACCGGAATTGATCGTCGAGGCAGGTCCGGATCAATTCATTGAACTTGGATTTAATACTACAGCACAGGCTATTCCCAATTTCACGCCGGTAACCTATGCATGGGCCCCCTTAGATTTCCTGTCCTGCCTGAACAATGATTGCTCAAACGTATTTCTCAACCCGGTGAATACTACCACCTATCTGGTGACCATCACCGATCAGGACGGATGTATTGCCATTGATGACCTGACTATTCATGTGATCAAAAACAGACCGGTCTATATCCCGAATGTATTTTCCCCAAACGGAGATGGTGTCAATGATGGATTTACCTTGTACACCGGACCCGCAGTTGCAGAGATCCACCGATTGCTCATTTTTGATCGTTGGGGGGAACTGGTTTTTGAAGGAAAGAATTTCGCTCCCAATAACGAAGCTTTAGGGTGGGATGGCATATTCCTTGGGGAACCTGTCAATTCCGGAGTTTTCACCTATTTGGCGGATGTGGCTTTTATAGATGGGGAGATTGTGCAGTTTAAGGGGGATGTTTCTGTCGTCCGCTAACCCTGTACCGGCGGAATTTATTCCGCCAGTTCCGGAACCAATGGATTTTGCGAGTATATTAATCTAAGTATGAAAAAAATATTTTTATATTTTGTTTATGGAGCCTACTCGTTTGTTAAAAACGAAAGAGATGAAATGGGTGATATAATTCAAAGTGCCGCTTTTTTTTTTTTTTTTTTTTTGAATTTTATGTCCAATATTCTTTTCATTGTAAGTATTTTTTTAGAGAATACCTTAACTCCATCATTTTCCGTACCGCCGAATTCATTCCACCTGTTTAGAAAAACTATTGCTCTGTAAATTTTCAAAAAAATGATAGATGAAGGAAATTGGTAACAGATCATTGAGCCTGCATTTGTCGGCAGACAAGCACAACGCGATTGAGCTTTCTATGAGATGAAAAACAAGTCCCAAAACCTCTTTTTTTATCAAACTTTAACTTGCAAACTTAAATGTATTTCACCCGGAAACCGGCTCACTGATCAATCCACTTCTTTCATTGCTCAGCGATCCTGATCGTTTTTCTGTATAGGTGGAATGAATTCGGTGGGACGGGTTAGCGTAACTCAACACCTTTCCGCCAGAAGAAAAGGTGTTGAATGCCGCCTCTGGCTACCATAAACAACAAGAGCGCCAACCACATAGCGTGATTATTATCCCACAATTCTTTAAAAGTAAAATGAACTGCCAGGTAAACGACAAAGGCCAGCAACATGGTATTTCTCATGGCTTTGGAAGCAGTTAACCCTATGTAAACGCCATCCCATATGTAGCAGGCTGCACTAAACAGCGGAAAAACAGCCATCCAAAGCAGGAAGGGCGTAGCCGCAATGATCACATTTTCCTGGTTGGTAAATAATCTCAAAATTTCATCTCCGAACATCCAGTATGCCAGGCTGAACAAGGCAGCCATAGCCATTCCCCAGACAAAAGACAACCTTATTGATTTTTTGAGCAATGTCGGATCACCTATCCCTTTATATTTCCCAACAAGGCTTTCCGAAGCAAATGCAAATCCATCCACGCCATAAGACATCCAGTTAATGTAATTCAGCAGAATGACATTCACAGCCAAAACCATCTCTCCCCCACTGGAGGACTGGCTATAAAAGAATCCGAAAACAAAAGTGAGGAAAAAAGTACGGATGAATATATCGCTATTAATTTTCAGAAAGGCACTAAAGGCTTCTTTCTTCAGTAGAACTGCACGTTCTATGTGTTGCAGCAAATGGTTGTATTTGTAAAAAAACAGCCCCAATGCCAGTAATACCCCAGTATATTGAGCAATCACCGTTCCCCAGGCAACGCCTGCAGCTTCCATACCCCATTGCATAACAAAGAAATAGCTGAACACCATATTGACAACATTGACAACTATGGTAATTATCAGTGGATAGACGGCATTTTGCATACCGAAAAACCATCCCATAAAGGCATAAGAGGCAATGGTTGCAGGTGCTGCCCAGATGCGGATGTAAAAGTACTCTTCCACAATGGGTCGCTGCTCTGCAGAAATATTCATCAAGAAAATGGAAGCCTCCGCGATGGGAAACTGGAATGTCAGGATTAAGATCGCGACCACAACAGCTACAACATTGGCCCGGCCGAAGGTTTCAATAATAGATTTATGGTCTTGTCTTCCGAAGGCCTGTGCGGTAATACCTGTTGTTCCCATTCTGAGGAAACCAAAATTCCAGTAAATAAAATTGAAGATCATGGCACCGATACCTACTGCGCCGATGTGCAATTCGGTCAATCGGCCCATCAATGCCGTATCAAAAGAGCTCAACAAGGGTACGGAAAGGTTGCTGAGAATATTCGGAACGGCCAGTCTAAGGATTTCCTTATTCATATGCAAAGCATTGATTTAAAAGACATTATACTGTCTTCGAATTCCGATATCGGAAAACGGAAACCAACATTCTTATACCGAAAAGAACACCACTTACAATTGCTGCTGTACCCAACAACAAAATTTCAGTGCGGATGTATTTTTCTATTCCTTCCTGTTGTTCGTAGGGTAATGATCCCAGGTCTTTGATCAATCGACCATCGTTGATATAATTTTGGAAGAAATTAACCTGATCGATGAGTAAAAATACGACAGGGATGGCAATGAAAAACAAAGCAATTTTAAGGTATTGTCTGGGGCCAAGGAAGGAGTATCTCAGGAAAAAAATATGCCTGGTAAAAACGACAAAACAGACTGCGAACAAAACATTATGCCAGAGGTATGGGAAATCAGGAAGTCTTAGAAGTATGGGAAATACGACTGCAGCGGCAAAGATTGCGGCAATAAGCCACCAAAAGAATTCAATTTTTAGCAATAAAGCACGCTTATCTTCCATTGGAGCAGTGATTTTGAGATGCTTTTTATAATTCTCCGGCTAAAGGGATTATGATATTCAATCCCATTCGGGGTTGGAGAGATTTTTCTTTTTCGTCAATAGATTACATCCATTGTGCCAGGCCAGCAAGGTATCCCAACCCCGACAGAGGTTGAATATGTTTGCTTCCTTTCCAGGAGGAATATATTACCCGATGCCT
>CALOAF010000004.1:0-362609 GCA_942491385.1 uncultured Anaerolineaceae bacterium
ATATTTGGAAAACAAAAGAAGGTTATGTTGGAAAAAGGTTCCACCATGTTTCAACGGACGAAGTCTTTGGGATGTTAAAGAAAGAAGATCCAGCATTTGCAGAAGAAACACCTTATTCACCAAATTCACCCTACGCGGCTTCGAAAGCATCCAGTGATCATTTGGTTCGAGCATATCATCACACTTTCGGTTTGCCGATAACAATTACGAATTGTTCGAATAATTATGGGCCGTACCAGTTTCCAGAAAAATTAATCCCACTAATAATTTTAAATGCTGTGAATGGGAAATCATTGCCTATTTATGGTGATGGTCAACAAATCAGGGACTGGCTTTTTGTTAAAGATCACTGCGAGGCGATAATTACAGTCATAAAGAATGGCAATGTTGGTGAAACTTACAATATTGGTGGAGAAAATCAATTTCCCAATATAAAAATTGTTCATAAATTGTGCCACTTGCTGGATGAATATTTGCCTGGTTCTCCTTATTTTCCACATGAGAACTTAATTACATTTGTCAAAGACCGACCTGGACACGATTTTCGATATGATATTAACATATCGAAAATTAAAAAAGAGTTAGGATGGACACCAAAATTTTCTTTGGAAGAGGGGCTGGCCTTTACGGTAAAATGGTACTTGAGTAATAGAGATTGGATAGAAAATGTAACTGGTAGTAAAGCTTATTCAGATTGGATTTCGACAAATTACCAGAAGAGGGAGAATTAAACATGAAAGGAATAATCCTGGCAGGAGGTAAGGGAACAAGATTGTATCCTTTGACTCTTGCGGTTAGCAAACAAATGTTGCCAGTTTATGATAAACCGATGATCTATTATCCATTATCTATGTTAATGCTGGCAGGGATCCGGGATATATTGGTCATCAGTTCTCCTGAAGACCTCCCAATGTTTAAGCGTCTTATAGGCTCGGTCGAGCAGTGGGGAATAAAATTTTCTTACGCAGAACAAGCAACACCACGAGGCCTGGCGGATGCATTTATTGTTGGTCGGGAGTTTATTCGGTCTGAGCCAGTTGCTTTAATTTTGGGTGATAATATTTTCTTTGGGAGAGGATTAGGCAAGATAATGCAGGCTGCCGCTGAAAGAAAAGAAGGAGCAACTATCTTCGCTTATCCAGTTCGTGATCCCGAACGCTACGGCGTCGTTGCTTTTGATTCATCAGGGAAAGCTTACAGCATTGAGGAAAAACCTTCTAATCCCTTATCCCATTTTGCAGTACCGGGAATTTATTTTTACGACTCTAAAGTTAGCGAGTATGCAGCAAATTTAAAACCATCCCCAAGAGGTGAGATTGAGATCACTGATATCAATCGAATTTACTTAGAAGATAAACAGTTATTTGTGGAATTGCTTGGACGCGGTATCGCCTGGTTAGATGCCGGGAAACATGATGCTTTGTTGCAAGCTTCCACATTTGTTCAAACTGTTCAGGAACGGCAAGGCATGATGATATCCTGCCCTGAGGAAATTGCTTTTCGAAGGGGTTTTATTGATCTTGATCGACTTGTTGATTTAGCAAACCAATATGAAGGCAATGGATATGGCCAATATTTGTTGGATTTAGCAGCTGAGTTTACAAACTTATGAAAATTCTTCTTCTGGGTTCGAAGGGGCAACTAGGATATGAAGCAACCAGAACGCTATTTTGTTTTGGTGATTTAATTGCCCTGGATTATCCTGATGTTGATTTCACTCAACCCGAGAAAGTTATTAGCTTGATTAATGAGGTTAAGCCAGATTTAATTTATAACGCAGTCGCATACACGGATGTTGATCGGGCTGAACAGGAAATTGAAAAAGCGATGCTTGTTAACTTTCACACTCCTGGAGAAATTGCTCATTACTGCAAGAAAAACAATGTTCCATTCATCCACTTTTCAACGGATTATGTCTTTGATGGAACCAAACAAGTATTGTATGTAGAAGAAGATTCTCCCAATCCAATCAATGTGTATGGAAAAACAAAACTTGAAGGTGAAATAGTCATCACCGCTAGTGGATGTGATTACTTAATTTTTCGTACAAGTTGGGTTTATAGTTTACGTTCTGGGGGGTTTGTTAATAAAGTTATCAACTGGGCACAGAAAAATGAAGAATTGCGAATTGTTGATGACCAAGTGGGTAATCCCACCTGGGCGAGGACACTCGCAATTTTATCAACATATTTTCTAGGAAATTGTGGTATAAACTACAATACTTTTATGAAAGAAATGAAAGGAGTTTACCATTTAGCAGGTGGGGGCTATGCTTCGCGATATCATTGGGCATCTAATATCTTAAAAAGCCTTCCTAATGAAAGTGGGCTGAAAGAAAAAAAAATATTACCTGCCAAATCATCAGATTTTCCAACTCCTGCGATAAGGCCATTATTTTCTGCGCTGAATTGTGAAAAATATGAAAAAAGGTTTGGTTTGAAAATTCCTCATTGGGGAATTGCTACACATTTGCTTTTAGAAAGATAAATGATTGATTATTTTATTTAAACTTACATCTCAAGAATATCAAATTAATTCTTTTAGTGCGAAACTAAACGTTGAAAATAAAAGATCCAAAACATACTTGAGAAGAGACAACCACAAACAATTTATTTGTTTATTGCAGAATAAATAAAGGGGAATAATGGATATTTCAATTGTAATTGTTACCTTCAATTCTTTAGAACCATTGAAAATTTGTTTACAATCTTTGTTTGCATCTATTTCTGATGATTTAGATTTCGAAGTAATCATCGTAGATAATCATTCACAAGATGGGTTGAAACAATTTATTCAAGAGAATTTTCCTGATATTCAGCTAATAAAGAATGATGAGAATTTAGGTTATACAAAAGCTATGAATCAGGGTTTAAAAATTGCGGATGGGAAATATCTGGTTCAGCTGAATCCTGATGTATTCGTAAATCCAGGAATATTTCAAGCCTTAATTTCATGGATGGATGACCATACCGATGCTGGTATTTGCATCCCAAAAGTTTTGAATCAAGATGGAACTTTTCAAAAACAATGTAGGCGTGGCTTTGCACGACCCTTTGAGGTTTTTTCTTATTTTCTTAAATTAGACCGGATATTTCCAAATCATAAAATCATAGGCAATTATGTTAAAACTTATCTACCAGAAGATGAAATTGTTGAGGTCGATGCTGTATCAGGTTCCTGCATGATGATCAAGAAGGATTTGATTTCTAGTATTGGCTATTTGGATGAACGCTATTTTACTTACCAGGAAGATACGGATTATTGTTTCCGGGCAAAAAAAGCAGGATGGAAAGTTTATTATTTGCCATTTGCTTCTGTAATTCATCAAGGGGGAAGAGGGGGTTCTAGGTCCAACCCATACAAAGCGATATTTGAGTGGCACAGATCGTATTATTTGTACTACCGAAAGAATTTAGCCCAGGATTATGTTTTCTTTGTAAATTGGATTATGTATTTATTCATTGGGATTAAATTAATTTTTTCATTAATTGGGGCTTGGTTTTCCAAAGAAAAAATAGTTGGTACAAGAAAACCGTAAAAACGAATGCTTTCAAAATAAAACCAGTTACGACGTTTTTACCTAGCGACTTGTATTATTTCAAAATAATAGGGTCTTACTTCCCCAACCGCGCGCGTTCCTCTTCCACAATCGAAACATCCAATTTCTTAAACAGGGGTTCAGGTTTTTGGAAATGCATTCCTGGTTTCATGTCACTGTGTTTCCATTGGCCTCTTGCACTTTCAGGGTGGTAGTGCAACACAATATGTTCACCCAGTGAATCATGCTCATTCGTGGTGGATTGAGTTCCAAATATTGTGTGAGAATACCCCAGGAATTGGTTTAGCTTTTCACTGGTAAAAGGCAAAAATGGGGCAAATAAAATCTTTAATGAGTCAATAGCCTTCATAGCGGTATAAATCGCTCTGGCGGCTGCTAATCGGTCTGTTTTGATGGCTGTCCAGGGTGCAGTCGTATCAAGATACTTGTTTACTTCTGATGCTAATCTGACAACTTCCTGGATTGCAGATCGTAAATGCACGGCTTCGATTTCTTTCCCAACAGTTTCAAATCCTCCTTTGATTGTTTCGAGCAAGGAATCATCTAACTCGGTTAATGTGCCGGGATCAGGAACGATGCCTTCCCAATGCTTATAGGCAAAAGATAAAACTCGATTGGCGAGGTTGCCCCAGGTAGCAACTAACTCGTCATTATTACGATGGAAGAACTCATCCCAGTCCCAATCTGTATCACGATTCTCAGGCATGGCCACAGTCAAATAATACCGTAGAGGATCGGGATCATATCGGGTCAGGAAGTCCCGGCCATACACAGCCCAATTACGGCTCCCTGAAATTTTTCGACCTTCGAGATTCATAAACTCATTTGCAGGGACGTCATAAGGCAGCACGAGGGTTCTGGGTTTTTCAGACCCCATCATTTCATCAAAAGTGGTTGAAAAACCTAACAATTCTGCCGGCCAAATGATAGCATGGAAGGGAATATTATCTTTCCCAATAAAATAATAGGATTTGGATGATTTATTCGTCCACCATTCTTTCCAGGCTTCTTGATCGTCAGTTAGTAAACCATATTCAATTGCTGCTGAAAGATAGCCGATGACAGCTTCAAACCATACATATAGACATTTTCCGGTTTGTCCTTCTAAAGGAACTGGAATTCCCCAATCCAAATCACGAGTGATTGGGCGGCCACGTAAGCCGTCTGATTGGATTTGTCCTAAAGATTGACGCAGAACATTCTGGCGCCAATAGCTTTCTCTTTCCTTGAGAAAAGAAGCTATTTGTGGCTCCAGCTTACTCAGATCTAGAAAAAAATGAGTTGTTTCTCGTAATTCTGGTGTAGAACCATCCGTTTTTGTTTTTGGGTCAATTAATTTTCCAGCTTCCAATAAACTGCCACATTGATCACATTGGTCACTACGAGCATTTTCATAACCACAAAGGTAACAGGTACCTTCAACATAGCGATCAGGTAGGAAACGTTGTTGTGATGTTGAATACCATTGTTCCTGGCTTTCCTGATACAAAAAACCGTTTTGCTTTAGCGCTAAAAAGATCTTTTGAGAAACATCAAAATGATTTTCAGTATGTGTACTCGTAAAAACATCATAAGTAATCCCCAGGCTTTGAAATAGTTCTAAAAAGCCTTCATGAAAGCGATGGTATACATCAATTGGTTTGATATTTTCAGCATCTGCTCTAACAGTTATAGGTGTGCCATGTGAATCTGAGCCAGAAACCATCAATACTTTTCGTCCCATCAAGCGCTGATAACGAGCGAAAATATCTGCTGGTAAGTAGGACCCGGTCAAATTTCCTACATGAATTTCAGCATTTGCATATGGCCAGGCAACAGCAACCAGGATGGGTTCAGACATAATAACCTCCGGAAAATATATGAAATTTTATCATGTTTCCTTATAGATCGATCAATAAATGAGCAATCCATCAAACAAAGCAAATATATTTTGAATCCTTTACCAACCTGAGATTTTAATAGGGTTTCTCATGTATAATTATTTTATAGAAAGGTATTCTTCAATGAATCCTATTATTGATCCAAATATCGCATATGTTCTTCTTGTTGTAGGGTTTTTCTTATCAGTTTTGGCTTTACTAACACCGGGTACAGGTGTTGTTGAAATTATTGGAATATTTTCAATGATTCTTGCAGGTTACGGGATCATCTCGAACCCAAGTCATTATTGGGCACTTATCATCTTGATCCCCTTCCTTCCTTTGATCTTTGTTTACCGAAAGACCAAAAAAGATTATTTTCTAATTATTTCAATAGCCTTACTCAATATTGGCTCTTTTATGATATTTAAATCTGAGACGGGCGGTTTTGCCGTTTCTCCGATCGTGGCAATTGTTGTCGTTTTATTAAATGCGCCAATTTTATGGGTGATCGTGAAGAAAATAATTGAAGCGATAGATACCAAATCAGTTTTTGATCCTGAGAATATTCTCGGAGTCATTGGGGAGGCAAGAACGAATATCTTCCTCGGTGGGACTGCATATGTACAGGGGGAGGAGTGGAGTGCACGAAGTGATGAAAAGATAGAAAAAGGAGAAAAAATTAAAGTTATTAAGAAAGATGGCTTGATGCTTTTTGTAGAAAAGTTTAATAATTCCGATAGGAGGATAGAATAATGTTTGATTTTTCAGTATTAACCTGCCTTATAGGTACAGTTATAGTCCTGGGACTACTGTTCCTTTGGTCAGCTATAAAAATTGTTCCTGAATACCAGCGGTTGGTCGTATTTCGATTAGGTCGCTGTATTGGGGCAAAAGGTCCTGGATTGATTATATTGATCCCATTTGTGGATCGCGCAGTGCGTGTAGATTTGCGTGAACAAGTTCGTGAGATTCCCGCACAAACTTCAATTACAAATGATAACGCACCGATTAATATTGATTTTCTGTGGTACTACAAAGTGGTTGACCCAATTCAGTCCGTATTGCAAGTAGGAAATTTCGAGTTAGCTGCGCAAGGTATTGCCACGACGACTCTACGTTCCGTTATCGGTGGTATTATGCTGGACGGTGTGTTGTCTGAACGTGAAACCATTAATACTTCCTTGAGAATAAGACTTGATGAAGTAACAGAACGCTGGGGTGTAAAGGTTACAAACGTAGAAATTCGAGAGATTACCCCTCCACGCGATGTTCAGGATGCCATGAACAGACAGTTAACAGCTGAGCGAACTCGACGTGCTGTTGTTACTGAATCGGTCGGTAAAAGAGAATCTGATATTAATGTTGCCGACGGTGAAAAACAAGCAGCGATTCTAAAAGCTCAGGGAGTTAAAGAAAGCTCCATTTTGGTTGCTGAAGGTGAACGACAGGCACAATTATTACGTGCTGAAGGGTATTCTGATGCTCTTGATAAAATCTTTTCCGTTGCCAAGGATGTTGATTCTCAGACGATGACTTTACAATATTTTGAAACATTAAAGTCAATGGCTGCCAATCCTGCTACTAAGTATATTTTCCCAATGGAATTTACAAGTTTGCTGTCCGACTTTGTTGCGAAGAATAAGAAATCTGAATAGTTTTCACAGACCTCCCTGAAAATGGGAGGTCAATTTTTTTCTATGATCAATATTGAAACTGCTTCAATCAGGGACTTAAACCACCTGCGTGAATTAGAAAAGATTTGTTTTCCTGTAGACAATTGGCCGTTGTTAGATCTTATCGGTGTACTCACTATTCCCGGGATTGTCAGGTTAAAAGCAACTTTTGTTGACAATTTTGTTGGTTTTATTGCTGGAACTTTTAAAACCAGGGAATCGATAGGTTGGATTACTACAATTGCAGTTCTTCCTGAATACCAAAACAAAGGAATCGCTCAACAGCTATTGCAAGAATGCGAATCCAGAATGGTTGTAGAAAAAATTTTATTGACGGTACGTAAAAGTAACGCAAGAGCGATTCGCTTATATGAAAAAAATGGTTATTTTATCCAAGAAATTTGGAAATCCTATTATATTGATGGTGAGGATGCAATTTTGTTTCAAAAATTGAGTTGACAATTACTCCCAATATTCGTATGATTGAATAAATCAGGAGATTATATGAAAACAATTGTTTTACTTACATATGAACTTTGAAAGCACGCTTTTTTGCGTGCTTTTTATTTCTTAAAATCAATATACCTGAAAGGAGATTGAATTCAAATGGATTATGGGATGATTGGAAAAATTGAAAAAGCGAAGAGATATGCTCAACAAAAAGATCGGTTCTCGGTAAAGAAATTAGTAGTTGAAGTGGGTGGTGAAAATAACCCACATCAGGTTAGCTATGATGAGGGGAAATGGGCCTGTGATTGTGAATTTTTTCAAAGCCGAGGTCGTTGCAGCCATACAATGGCACTTGAAATGATACTTGATGGGATGGTCATCGTTAATCAAGAAGATATATAAAAAAAACACATTTAAGAAAAAGCTGTTTGACAAACCATGCAAACAGCTTTTTTTTGCGGAGAGAGAGGGATTCGAACCCTCGGTGGAACGTAAGACCACAACGGTTTTCGAGACCGCCCCGATCAACCACTCCGGCATCTCTCCTTTAAACCGACACAATTATAGCAGAGGAATCTCAGATTTCTACGTAATCTAATCGATCCGGAAAATAAACTGGCGCAATATGATTTTCTTCCAGTTTTTCCATGAATGCCTGGGCTGCATCTTCTTCTCCATGGACCAGATACAAACCTTTTAACGTTGAGCGAGTTGCTTTTGCGTATTGAAGCAATTTCTGCTGACCAGCATGAGCAGACAGACCACCGATCGAAACAATTTCAGCTCTTCTTTCGAATAACTGACCAAATATGCGAACTGTTTTTTGACGCTCCACTAATCGTCTACCCAACGTATGAGGTGCTTGCCACGAGACAATCATGATCGTATTGAGGGGATTTTCAATATTATTACGCAAATGGTGAAGGATCCTACCTGCTTCTGCCATCCCTGATGCAGAAATGATAATTGCGGGTCCTTTCACTTCATTAATCTTCTTTGATTCTTCAACAGATCGTGTGTAATACAAGTTCGGGCTAGTGAGTGCTTTGTGGTTTCCTTCTTTAACGAATTGCTTGGTTTCTTCATCAAATAAATGTGCATATTTTTTGAAAATATCGGTTGCATTGATAGCTAAAGGACTATCTACAAAAATTGGGATGGGTGGTATATCCCCGGCAGCCAGCATCTGATTAAGGAAATACACAAGTTCCTGCGTTCTACCTACTGCAAAAGCAGGGATGATAATCTTCCCTCCCCGTCTGATGGTTTTCATCGTCACTTCTCGGAATTCCCGGAAAGCTGTTTCTGGATCGCGATGAGTCTTATCCCCGTATGTACATTCCATGATCATAAAGTCAGCATTTTCAGGCATCACTGGGTCATTCAACAGCGGTAATTTGTCCCTACCAATATCACCAGAAAACCATAATCTCTTTGTTTTTCCATTTTCATTAATATCCAGAATAATGGATGCTGATCCTAGAATGTGACCCGAATCAACAAAGGTTGCCTGAACACCAAGTCCAACTTCGATTGTCTGGTTATATTCTACTGGGGTAAATAGTTCGCAAGCAATCTCAGCGTCTTCATAGGTGTATAAAGGTTCAACGGGTGTTTCACCGCGACGTGCTCTTTTCTTGTTTACATATTGGACATCAGACTCCTGGATATGACCAGAATCTCTCAACATGATTTCAGCCAGACTCACGGTTGCTGATGTGGCGTAAATTCGATTAGAGAAACCTTGTTTAACCAGGTTTGGGATGTTGCCACTATGGTCGATGTGGGCATGTGATAGAAGCACAGCATCAATATCTTTTGGAGAGAATTGAAAATTCTGGTTGAAATGGTACGTATCAGCTCGTTTACCTTGAAAGAAACCGCACTCCATCAATATTTTTGACCCATTAACTTCAATTAGAATCTGGGAACCAGTGACGGTTCTTGCCGCTCCTAGAAAATGAATTTTCATTTTTATTCAATTCCTTCCATTACTGCTAATATTTCATTACCGAATTTCCGAAAGCGGTAAGGAATATCATGCATAATTTTTTGTATATCTGTTAATGCACAATCTTTTTGGTGGGCGATCAGGTCCATATGTTCTTTTGGTAGAACAACATCTGATTCAACCGATAACTCGACACCTTTTTTCTTGCGCCAATTTTTCAAAGCATCATATTTTTGTAAATAAATCGGATTTGGTCTAACCTTTTCTTTTCTGATGTTCGAAACTTGATTTGAACCAGTCTTCACCGCAGTGAGAATTTGGTCACCATATTTTTTGAATCAATTTGGGGGTAATCCAATAATATTCTTTAATTGGCTTTCATCTTTTGGCATTTTTTTTGATAATTCTACAATTGTCTGGTTTCCAAATACTTTGAATGGTGGTCGGTTAATTTGCCGGGCAAGATTTTCTCTTAAAAAATAAATTTCAATTAAAACTGATTCCTGCTTTGGTGATAAAGAAGTACCTTTGATAATTTTCCAATAGTGGTCATTGTTTTTATTGTTGATGAAGGCCTCAACACTAGTAATTCTTTTAAAGTCTTCTGAGGCTAATTGACATTTATTCTCACGTTCTAATAATTCACTTAAAATCTGCCGCAATTTAATCAAATAATGAGTATCACATTGCGCATATTTCAGCATCTCGTCAGACAATGGTCTTTTTCCCCAATTAGCTCGTTGAAATTTCTTCTCGGCTTGGACGTTAAAATAATCTTTGAGTAATGATTGCAATCCGATGGAACGAAATCCTAGTATCCTTGAAGCAATCATTGTGTCAAAAACGTTATTAAATTCAAAATGAAAATCTCTCTTCAAGCACATTAAATCATATTCAGCAGCATGAAATATTTTTTCAATTCTCTGCGATGAAAATATCTCCCTTAATGGCGATAACTCTTTTAGTTTGATTGTATCGACTAAATAGTCTTGGTGAATGGTAGAAAATTGGATCAAACAAATTTTTTCCTGATATTCGAAAAGGGAGTTTGATTCTGTATCGACTCCGATAAATGCTTGATTCTTTAATTCAGAAACCATCTTTAACAATTGGCTCTTTGTTTCTATTAATGTTGCGGTTGGTATTTCTTCATTTTTCATGAGGTTGATTATAATCCATTAGAAAAATCGTCTTAAATGATGATCTGATTGTGATTTTTTTTAAAACTTGTCAAATTCCTCTTTTTCCCCTGGAAAAGATAATCTATAATAAACTTGAGTTTAAAGGCAAGAAAATCCTAGAAATTATTTAACTACGGGAGGGAAGATCATGAATGAGCGAATCTTAATCGTCGAAGATGATCAGGCTATCGTACGCGTTCTAAATAGAACTTTAACATACGAAGGATATAATGTGGAAACTGCATATGATGGTGAGATTGGCTATGATATTTACAAAAAGTTCCATCCCGATTTAATCATTCTAGATTGGATGTTGCCGGGTATGGATGGCTTGGAGTTTTGTGATCGGATTCGCTCAACAGAGGATAATGTGCCGATCATTATGCTGACTGCCAAAGATACGACCAGTGATCGAGTGATGGGTCTGGATGCCGGGGTGGATGACTATATGGTCAAGCCATTTGAAATTGAGGAATTAACAGCCCGAATCAGAGCATTACTTCGCAGGACCAAATCCGAAAGAACATTGACGTTAAGTATGGCGGATTTGGTATTAGATACATCCACACGACAGGCAACCCGTAATGGACGAACGATTAATTTAACAGCCAAAGAATATGATTTATTGGAACTATTCTTGCGTCATCCCAGACAGGTATTAACTCGTGAAGTGATTTTTGATCGTGTTTGGGGATACGATTTTGGTGGAGAGAGTAATGTGCTTGATGTCTATATTCGATATTTGCGTCAAAAAATAGAAGAAAAAGGAGAAATCCGCTTGCTGCATACCGTTCGGGGGGTCGGATATGTAATGCGTGAAACACCTTAATGTCATTACAATCAAAACTGACATTATTATTCACAGGATTGATTGGGGGAGTTCTGGCAATTTTGGGATTGATGGTTTATGGTCTTGTCAACACAATATTACTCGACCAGATAGATCAGAGATTATCTATTTCAGCGCAGAGAATCATAGATGGATTAAGTGTCACTCCAGAAAACCAGATCATCTCTGAAAGAATTTTTGATTTCCTACCTGTAGAAAATCAATATGTTCAAATCTGGAAAAACTCCGCTCAACTATTAATTTCAAAACCTGGTATTTATACCACCTCGTTAGATGAAAATGGTTTGAGGCAAGGCCGCATTATTTATCGAAACGGCAATATCGATGAAACCCGCTTAAGAGTATTAACAGTACCAATCGAAACTTCTCGAGGACCGGTAGGAATATTACAGGTTGCGATTGACTTAACCTTGGTGGATATAACACTAAGAACGCTGGCAATCGTTCTTGTCATTCTATTGGTAATCGCATTAATTATTGCTGCAATAATCAGTTGGATCATGACCAAACAAACCTTAACACCATTAATGACAGTCACTGATTTTGCGAAGGAAATCACTGAAACTCACGATCTTTCCAGAAGGATTCCAATTGCAGACCAACAAAAAGATGATGAAGTTGGTCAATTGATTTTTGCATTCAACGAAACACTCGGACGCTTAGATCAAATTCTTCAGTCCCAAAAACAATTGGTAACAGATATAAGCCATGAACTTAGGACACCTTTGACGGTGATCAAAGGTGAAGTGGGATTGATGAAGAAATACAAACAATATGATATCGAATCCTTGGTCAGTATTGAGAATGAAGTTGACCGATTGTCGAGATTGGTGGGAAATTTATTGTTTCTTTCCCAGGCAGAAACTGGCGAGATACCGTTGGATCTGAAACTATTTTCACTCGATGATTTGATGTGCGAAGTTCTTCATCATGTGCAAACATTGGCTGGAGACCGTTTGTCTATTTCAATCGAAAAAATGGATCAGGTTGAAATACAGGGAGATCGTGACCGCATAAAACAGGTGTTTCTCAATTTATTAGGAAACGCTATTCAATACACACCGGACGGTGGAAAAATTACCATTGAATTAATCAACTATGATGAAAATGCAATCATAAAAATCCAGGATACTGGTCCTGGCATTGCCAAAAAAGATCTCCAGAAAATATTTGATCGATTCTATCGGGGAGAAAAATCCCGGACCCGCAGCCATAGTTCAGGGTTTGGATTAGGCTTATCGATCTCTCAATACATTGTCAACCTGCATCATGGCAAAATTATTGTTCAATCTGAAATTGGAGAAGGTACGACATTTACTGTCTCGCTACCAATGAGAATACAAATTTTACACAAACTGGGAAAATAAAATTTTTCCTATCCAGGAAAAACTTTCGAATAGATTGATGGGGCAAATTTTGATACCATTTCACTGGATAATGAGTTTGTTTTACAAATTTGAGAATAAAGATCTGCACTTTTTGTTTTGACCCGGGTTTGATCCTGTAAATTTAAGCGCCATAAACCAAATCTCTGCGACCAACCTCGTTCCCACTCAAAATTATCAACCAGCGTCCAATGGAAATATCCCTTTACTTGGTAATTCAAATTTGCTGCTCGCCAGGCTTTATGGATATGCTCAATTAGATACTGTGGTCTTAATGTATCATTTAAATCTTCAACCCCGTTCTCTGTTATGATCACAGAGCGATTGAATTTTAAAGCCCAAATCAGCGCTTTTTCAAATCCTTTGGGCACATTTGCGATAAACCCATTCTCACTAATTTCAGCCAAAGTGGGATAAGTTCTTTGATGGAATAACTCTTTCGGTTTCAGAATATTAAATTTCACCTCATCACCAGAATAATAGTTCAAGCCAACAAAATCAAAACAATCTTTTATCATAGATATCTTCTCTTGTTTGAGCGCATATTGCAATTTGCCATACTTGAGAGCGTTCATGAAGGAATCATTGAATTGATGATCAAGGAAATGAGACATCCACCGGTCAAAGGGATTATTTTCATTTTCTGGCCAAAAAGCCCGATAATAAATCGCAGTACCAACTTGATTGGTGGGTGATATCCTTTTTAATGTGGTATAAGCAGCAATATGGGCTTTGATCATATTGGATGAAGCAAAAAAGCTGGATTTTAAACTTTTTTTTCCAGGTGGAAAATTTCCTTCAATAAATGCCTGGTGAGCTAGCACATTGGGTTCATTGATTGGTATCCATAAATTACAAAATTCTTTCAAACCTTCTGCTACTTTACCAACATAATTCTCAAAATAGGTAATGACCGATTCATTTTCCCAACCACCAAGTTCGGAAAGCCAAAGAGGTTCTGTGAAGTGATGTAATGTTACGATCGGGGAGATTCCTCTGTTTCTAAGTCCTTTCAGAATTTCACGATAATGATCTAATGCATCTTCATCCCAGCGATCAATTTCGGGTTGGATGCGACTCCATTCGATCGAAAGGCGATGGGCGTTTTGGTGGGTCAGAACCGCTCGATCCAAATCCTCTTTCCACCTGCCAGCCCACCAATCACATGCTTTCCCTGCGCTTTGGTTCTCAAAGATCTTATTTGGAATTTGTTCCCACTGATACCAATTTGTATTTAAATTATTTCCTTCCACCTGGTAGGCAGAAGTAGAAGTACCCCATAAAAATCCTGAAGGAAAATGAAATGTTCCAGATGGCATGATAAATTCTTGATCCTTACGATGTTTTCTAATCTCTGTTTGCAAATTATAATAGGAAAGATATTTAATTATTTATCCATTATAAGGAGAAATCGGATGCAGGAATTATTAGAAGTAGAAATTGGCCCATTATTGGTAAATCGTCATTGCAAACTTGTAGTAGCTGAATCCTGCACAGGTGGGTTAATCAGTCACCGAATTACGAATGTTGCGGGTTCATCAGAATATTACATCGGTGGTGTTTGCGCATACGCCTATGAAGCCAAGCGATCCTTATTGGGTGTAAAAGCTGAAACTTTGGAAAAATTCGGTGCTGTCAGCCGTGAGACGGTTTTAGAAATGTCCATAGGTGTCAGAAAATTATTCTCCCAAGAGATTCCATTGGAAAATCTAATTGGAATCTCCATTAGTGGCATCGCTGGTCCGGGTGGAGGGTTACCCGGCAAACCTGTTGGATTAGTCTGGATAAGTCTGTCATCCGAAAAAGGAACCTGGGCTTGGCAAAAAGTATTTGATGGTGATCGAATTATGAATAAAGAACTTTCGTCTGATTATGCTCTCACCTTATTGTTGCATTTCCTAAATGAAAATTTAAATATCGGGAAATGAGGTAAAGCGTGAAAAACCCCAAAAAGAAAATATTAATTCTGACTGCTGATGCAGGATTTGGTCATCGGAGTGCTGCTTCAGCTGTTCGATCAGCCATTGAAGAAAGAAATCCTGATCAATATCAAATTTCAATTGCAAATCCACTAGATAATGAGAAAGCGCCATTTTTCATTAGAGAGTCCCAAAGTGAATATGATAAGTGGGTGCGTGACGTACCTGAGTTATATAAATTTGGGTACGAATTGAGTGATTCACCCATCCCTGTAACGATTCTCGAAGGGATTCTGGTTGTTTCATTATTTGAAGTGATTCTTGAAACCATTGAGAAGTATGTCCCAGATATCATTATCAATACGTATCCACTTTACCAGGCACCTTTTGTTGCGGTCAGATCTCTACATAAATTAAATATACCCATGGTCACGATCGTCACAGATTTAGCGACCGTACACCAGATCTGGTTGAATGATAAAGTTGACTGCTTGGTTGTGCCAACTGACTTCGTCCATGAAGCCGCTATCGAGGCTGGTGTGGATCCTGAAAGAATTAGGGTCATTGGCATACCAGTAAATCCAAGAATATTTTTGCTTGAAGAAACAAAACTGGAACTGCGGAAAAATTTAGGTTGGAATGAGGATCTTACAACCGTATTGGCTGTAGGAAGCAAACGTGTTGAGCATTTTAAAAAAAATTTGAATATTTTAAACCACTCAGGTTTCCATTTTCAACTTGTTGTGGTGACTGGAAAGGATCAAGAATTATATGAGGAATTAAAAAATCTTGATTGGCATCATGAAACCTACTTATATGAATTTGTTGAGCAAATGCCGGAATTTATGCGAGCTTCAGACCTTATCATTGCAAAAGCGGGGGGGTTGATCGTCACCGAATCAATGGCATCAGGATTACCGATGATCCTAATTGACGTGATTCCCGGACAAGAATCTGGGAATGCAGAATTTGTCCAGGAAGGGAAAGCCGGCTTTTTAGCGGAAAATGAAATTGAATTTATAGAAGTTTTATCCCATTTGTTTTTTGATGACCAGGCAGGTCTTATCAAAGCGAAAGAGAATGCAAAGGCGATCGGTAAACCAACTTCTGCAATGCAGATAGCCAAATTAATCATCAATCAGTTGGAAGCTGATGATTTTGCTCGTA
Source organism: uncultured Anaerolineaceae bacterium (assembly GCA_942491385.1). GTDB lineage: Bacteria > Chloroflexota > Anaerolineae > Anaerolineales > Anaerolineaceae > UBA6170. The sequence continues at coordinate 15,998 of CALOAF010000004.1, forward strand.
TACCGAAAAGTGATTTCATTCAAAAGCTTGAGGATTTGCTGGCAAAAAACCAGGTTAACTGGAAGAAGAAGCCGAAACATTAACGACTTCTAATATTTCACACATTCATCCAGAAATATTTGAATGTTATAATTTTCAAAGTTGATAATAGAGGTTATAAGTAATGAATATGAAATTTAACCCTCTATTAATCTGAGTATGTAAAAATTGAGTTGAATAATTTTGGTATCCTGGAGGTTTCATGCAAGACAATAAAATTACATCACCTGCTAAAGGCAGTCAGAAGAAATTTATCTTCGGAGGAATTCTTATTGTAGCAGCCATTATATTGCTAATCATTACCAACACAAGAGCAGGCGCTCAATATTTCCTAACTGTTGATGAAATTATTGACCGCCAAGAAGAAATAACCGGGAAGGATATCCGGGTTTCAGGAGCTGTTTTAGGAGATACAATCGAATATGATACAGAGAATCTCATCTTGAAATTTGAAGTAGCCCACGTACCTGGTGATAACAAGGACATTGATGCTCAGGGTGGTTTGGCAATGGTTTTGCATCAGGCAGTCAACAATCCAGATGCAAATCGCATTTCTGTTGTTTATGAAGGTGTCATGCCCGATTTGTTACAGAACGAAGCTCAGGCAATTATGACTGGGAAAATTGGGGAAGATGGCTTTTTTTATGCATCCGAACTTTTGTTAAAATGCCCCACAAAATACGAAGAAGCAATACCAGAACAATCAGCCAATAGCTGATCATTCAGATATCTAACTGGAGAATTTATGCTACCAAACCTTGGATATGGCTCTTTGGTCATTACTTTAATTGTTGTCATTTATGCGATCGTAGCAGCGGTTATCGGTGAAAGAAGAAATCTTTATAAGTATGTCGAAAGTGCCAGACTGGCACTTTTTATTAACATTTCCCCTCTTAACCATTACAGCTCTCAGTATCATAATTTTGCTGGTTAATCAGAATTATGAAGTTCAATATGTTTACAACGTTACCAGCAGTACCATGCCTTTATACTTGAAGGTGACAGCTTTATGGGGTGGGCAAGCAGGTTCTCTTGTTTTTTGGGCCTGGTTAATGTCAGCTTTTGGAAGTGCGGTAACGCTCAGAAAGTGGGATCGTGATCTCGACCTTTTACCATGGGTGATCATCGTTTCATCCGTTACATTAGCTTTCTTTCTTATTATGATTATTGCTTTTGAAAATCCGTTTATGAGATTTTGGTCATTGCCATCAGGTGGTGAGCTTGTGGCGATGTTCCCTCCACGAGGAGGCCAATTAATTAATCCATTTGATGGTAGAGGGTTGAATCCTTTATTACGGCACCCCGGAATGATTATTCATCCTCCTATGCTGTATCTCGGATTTGTTTCATTTGTCATCCCCTTTGCTTTTGGTATGGCTGCCTTAATTACCGGTAGAAAAGATGATCGCTGGATTAGATTAACCAGAAGGTGGACATTGGTAGCATGGATGTTTTTGTCTATCGGATTAATCCTGGGTAGTCGATGGGCATACGACGTTCTGGGATGGGGTGGATATTGGGCCTGGGATCCTGTAGAAAATGCCGCATTCATGCCCTGGTTGTCAGGAACAGCATTTTTACATTCGGTCATGATTCAAGAAAAGAGAGGCCTCTTCAAACGTTGGAATATGATTCTGGTCATTCTAACTTACTCTTTGGTCATTTTTGGAACTTTTCTAACCCGTTCAGGTGTACTTTCATCTGTCCATGCCTTTGCACAAAGCGCAATTGGCCCCATGTTCTTCATATTTATTGGGGTGTCTTTTATCGTTTCTTTGGCTTTATTAATCAAAAGGTGGGACGAATTGCGCTCGGAAGGTGAAATGACATCTTTGTTATCACGCGAATCCCTCTTTTTGATCAATAATTTATTATTCATTGGTATTCTGGTCGTGGTCTTTTGGGGAACAGTGTATCCCCTGATATCTGAATTATTTACCGGGCAGAAAGTCACTGTAGGTCCTCCTTTCTATACCAGCACCACAGGCCCTCTATTTGCGGGTTTACTATTATTAATGGGGATCGCGCCACTCTCAGCATGGGGGCATTCCACCTGGAAGACGTTGGGTAAAGCATTGTGGATCCCTGCAACGGGATCACTTGCATTACTTGTAGTTATGATAATTTCTGGGATCAGTAGTATTGGCGCATTAATTGGAATCACATTAGCTTCTTTGGCTTCGTTCGTGACAATATACGAGTTTTGGCGGGGGGTGAGGGCCAGACATAAAAAAAGTGGAGAGAATTATCTGGAAGCCTTGTGGAAGCTGACAACCAGAAATCGAAGACGTTATGGTGGCTATATTATTCACCTGAGTGTCGTTTTGATGGCGATTGGCATCATCGGAATCGAACTATTCCAAACAGAGACACAAGGCCGTTTAGCTCCAGGTGAAAGCATGACCTTAGCAGGTTACACAGTTACGTTTAACAATATCGCACAATTTGACGTTGCAGACGGACGTAATGTGGCCCGAGCGGTATTGTCGGTATCAAAAAATGGAAAAGACCTCGGGGAATTATATCCAAGACGAGATTTCTATTATGACAGCCAACAACCCATGACGATTCCTGGAGTTCGCAGTACCATCGAGGATGATCTATATATCATCTTGGTGAATTGGGAACAAATTTCTTCCTTAGGTGCGACATTCAAAGTATTCCATAACCCCCTCATCAATTGGTTGTGGGTAGGTGGTATTTTGTTAGTGATCGGTTCATTCATTGCTGCATGGCCTGATCCTGAAAAAGAGATAGAACTTGCTCCATCAAGAATAATGAGGAAAGAACCAGGCAAATTAGTATCAAAACCATAAGGGTTGAGAAGGATATCAATCAATGACTCAATTAAATCCAATTTTCTCTCAAAAAAGAAGCCTATTTAGTTTTTTAATTTTTGTCAGTATGGTGTTCCTGATTCCTCTCAATATTGTAATAGCACAAAATGACATCCCTACCGATGATCAGGTGAATGCAATTGCTAAAGAGTTATATTGTCCTGTATGTGAAAATATTCCATTAGATGTTTGTCCTACACAGGCATGTGCTCAATGGAGAGCATTAATAAAAGAAAAAATGATTGCTGGCTGGTCAAAAGCTGAGATAAAACAATATTTTGTAGATCAATATGGCGATCGGGTGCTTGCACAACCGCCAGCCAAGGGTCTTAACTGGCTGATATATATTTTGCCTCCTCTGGTTTTTGTAGGAGGGATTGTCCTTGTATTTTTCAATTTGAAAAATATTAAAAAGGCACCAGAAAAGTTAGTTCAAAATACTATTGATGAAAATGATAAATATCTTATAGAAATGGAAGAAGCTTTAAAGGTTTTAAATAATAAAGAGGATTTATCATAGGAGTAATGATGGAAAATTCACACATCGAAGATCAGAAGAAACATAAAAAGCTTCCTCGTTGGGTAATTATTGTGGCTTTTGTCGTTTTATTGGGGTTTTTGGCATTAATGGGCTGGGGATTAAGAAACGCACAACAAGGACCTGTACAGGTTGGGCAAAAAGTACCTCCTTTCGAATTAACTTCATTCGAAGGCACCACAATTAAAACAGAAGATTTGTTAGGTAAAGTAATCGTGATTAATTTTTGGGCTTCCTGGTGCAAACCATGTGAACAGGAAGCTGCCGAATTGGAAGAAGCCTGGCAGTTCTACAAAGACTCAGGCGAGGTAATATTTTTGGGAGTAGATTATGTTGATACAGAAACTGAAGCTATGGGGTATCTGGAGAAGTTTGATATTTCATATCCGAATGGGCCGGATTTGCGTACTGCTATATCACAAATATTCAGGATTAGTGGTGTCCCGGAGACATATGTTATTGATCGCAATGGAAAATTAGCCTCAAGAAAAATTGGGCCGTTTATTTCGGTTAGTGAAATTACAAGTATGATTGATACTGCATTAAATCAATAGAGGAGAATAGACATGGATATTGGATCCATATTTTTGTTGCTTGGAATTTTGGTTATTGTTGTTTTATTTATTTTTCAACCATTTATTGACGAACGTAGAAATAAATTTTTAATTACCCAGGCTTTACCCACAATAGAAAAAGAAATGCACATTTCTTCTATGTTAGCTGAAAGAGAACGGATATTACGCGCTTTACAGGAATTGGACTTTGATTTTACTTTAGGGAAAATTCCAGAAGAAGATTATCCGACACAACGGCAATTCCTGCTACATAAAGGTGCGGAAGTTATCAAAAAATTGGATGAGATCAGCGGGGATGATCAAAGCGTAGATCAATTACAAAGAATTGAAGACATTATTGGGGCCGACGGTTCTCAAGTAAATACAAAAGAGGAAAAAATTGTAAAAGATGTGAATGTTGAATCTTTGATTGCAGCACGAAAACGATCCAAAGAATCAAAACCAGATGGCTTTTGCCCGAAATGTGGAAAACCGGTCTCAAAAATTGATAAATTCTGTTCAAAGTGTGGTCACACGCTTTGACCTGTAGAAAGAAGAACATGAAAAAAGCACAGTACATTTTTTTTACATTCATTTTTTTAGGATTTCTTTCTGGATGCTCTGTCTCTTTGGCAGCAGATGTTACCCCACCTCCCAATTTGGTTCAGCAAGATCCAAAACCTGTATCTCCAACCACAGCACCCACTGTTGTACTGCCAATGATGGATCCGGATATTCGCAACGGAGAGATCATTTATGGACAAAAATGTGTGGCCTGCCATGGAGAGACTGGCATGGGGGATGGCGTTCAGAGTAGTCAACTACCAAATCCGGTGGTACCGCTTGGGGATATCAATATCGCCAAAGATGCAAAACCTTTTGATTGGTATAAAGTTATAACAGTTGGAAATTTTGAACGGTTCATGCCTGGATTTCAGAGCCTGAGTGATCGTGAAAGGTGGGATGTTACAGCGTACGCACTGACTTTATCTTTATCTGAAACTGCGATCAATAATGGTGCAGTAATTTTTTCGGAAAATTGTATTGAATGTCACACAGAAGAAAAATTGCCTTTGAAAAGTGTAAGCGCCATGGCAGAAAAGTCCCTTTCCGATATTTTACAGATAATAACATCTGGGTTAGGTGATGAAATGCCTGCATTTGCGGACGAATTATCAAATGAAGAGCAGTTGACAGTAGCAAGTTATGTGCGTTATTTGAGTTTTTCAAAATCTAAACCGCAGGCTGGAGAACCTGAAACAGAAATGACCGAAGATGAAGAAACAGTTGGTGATGATATCGCTTCAGAACAACCAGAAGAATTTTCAATCACAGGTACATTGGCTGATCTTGATACTGTACCTGATGATGTTTCTGTTACACTGACTGGTTACGATGGAATGGAAATGGTGTTTCAGATGGAAGCTCCGGTTTTGGATGATAGGTCATACAAATTTGGAGGGTTGGAGAATGTTTCAGGAAGAATTTATCAAGCATCGGTCGTCATCGATGGAATCCAGCATACATCTGACGTTTTACATGAGCCACTCATGGATAAGAAAGGGAATGTAGATTTACCAATAATTATCGCGAAGACATCCTTTGATTCCTCAGCACTATATGCCGAGAGAATGCACGTCTTTTTTGATTTTGTCGCTGAAGATTCAATCCAGATTGTTGAAATGTATGTCATTCAGAATCCTACCGATACTGTTGTTATACCGAAAGATGATCTAACCCCAGTTGTTCGTTTTAAATTACCCGCTGGAGCTCAGAATCTTCAATTTGAAGGCGGAATGATTGGCAGGGAATTTATTGAATTGGAAGAAGGATTTGGATCTATGCAATCGTTCGCGGCAAATGCTTCCAATCAAATTCTCTTTGCTTTTGAAATTCCATACGAAAAATCATTGGATTTGGCCTTGGAATTACCATTTTTGGTAAATGCTTCCATTTTCATGTTACCTTCCGATGTGGTGAAATTTTCCAGTGAACAATTGGTATTTTCCGGTGAAAGGGATATTCAGGGTATGAACATCCAAACCTATTCCGGTGGCACTATGAATGCTGGAAGTTCAATCAACATGAGCCTTTCTGGAAAAGTAAATGATAATGTCGCAATTGTTCAAAGTGGAAATACAACCAGTATGATTATTGGTGGGTCAGTCCTGTTAATTGCTATTCTCGGAGCCATAATCTATTTCAGAAAGAAGTTGAAAAAGGATGAGGTTTTCGATGATGAAGAAGCGGTTGAAGAAGATTTGGAAAGCCTGGTTGACGCTGTGATCGCTCTGGATGATGCTTTTCAATCAGGCGAGATACCGGAAGCCGCTTATTACAATCGCAGGAATGAATTAACCAACCTAATTAAATTGAAACAAAATCCAGAGGAATAAGCGTGACTGCTATCATCGAAGTGCGAAATTTAATTAAGCGGTTTGGCCATAAACAGGTTTTACGCAAATTAGATTTCTCCGTTCAGGATGGCGAGTTTGTAGCCTTATTGGGATCCAACGGAGCTGGAAAAACAACTTTATTACGAATTCTCTCCTCTTTATCAAAACCGAATTACGGTGAAATACAAATTGCAGGTTATTATTTACCCGGTCAAGCCGCTCAGGTGAGAAAGAAATTGGGTGTGGTCTCACACCTGCCACTTCTCTATGGAGATTTAAGCGCAGAGGAAAATCTGAAATTCTATGGACGTTTGTATGGGTTGTCAGAATTTCAGAACCACTTAGAAGAAATCTTAAAACTTGTCGGCCTGCTAAAAAGAAAAAAGGATTTGGTGCGTACATTTTCCAGAGGGATGCAACAACGATTAGCAATTGGCAGAGCCATCCTTCACGATCCGGAAGTATTGTTATTAGATGAACCCCACACTGGTTTGGACCAGAATGCTGCTAATATGTTGGACACTTTATTACAGGAGATAGCCTCGAAGGGAAGAACAGTTGTAATGACCTCACATGATTTTCCCAGAGTTGCAAATTTGGCAACCAGATTTGACGTTCTTTACAAGGGTAAAATCCACTCTTCAAAACTAGCGAAAGATCTTCCTCAGCATGGATTATTAGCATATTATCAATCTGTTGTCGATGAAATTGACTCTGGAGTGGGGAATACAAATGCAACATAAAACTTCGTTCTTCAAAGCCATGTTTGCTGTCGTTTGGAAAGATTTAATCGCAGAACTGCGTGGAAAAGAATTGATCAGTGCCATGTTGGTGTTTGCTCTGTTGGTAATTTTTATATTTAATTTTGCATTGGAGTTGGATCCCAAAACCCGCTCTTCATTAACGGCTGGTATTTTATGGGTAACCATAATTTTTGCTGGTAACTTAGGCTTGAATCGATCTATGGCGGTTGAAAAGGATCGTGGCTGTCTGGATGGGTTATTATTAGCGCCGGTAGACCGTACTGCCATTTACTTTGGAAAAAGTCTGGCCAACTGGATATTCATGTTGATTGTGGCGTTGATTGTTTTGCCAATCTATAGCATTTTATACAACACCAACATTTTCTCACCAGCATTAATCCTCGTAGTTTTGCTTGGGTCAGAGGGATATGTTGCGATCGGAACTTTATTGGCCAGTATGTCGATGCAGGCTCGTACTAGAGATATTTTATTGCCGATTTTGTTATTTCCGGTGATTTTACCAGTTCTGATAGCCGCAGTAAAAGCTTCTGCTGGCATCTTAAATGGATTTCCAATGCAGGATTTACAAACCTGGTTTAATTTATTGATTGTTTACGATATTATCTTCACTTCAGTTGCATTTATGGTGTTTGATTCCGTAGTGGAAGAATAAATTTTTGGAGGTTAATTTGAAAAAACCAACTGCTCTAAAATTTCTGGATATTTTATCGCTGGTCACTTTATTGGGTGCTACCGCTATGGTTTTTTTCTATGCACCAATCGAGAGAGTAATGGGTGCTGTTCAGAAAGTATTTTATTTTCATGTGGCAGCGGGATGGGTTGGAATGCTTTCCTTCCTATTTGCTGCGGTAGCAGGCGTGTTTTATCTAGTGAAAAAGACTAAAATATGGGATTTGGTCGGGGTGGCTGCTATTGAAATTGGCATAATATTTATTTTTGTAAATATTGTGACAGGTTCCATCTGGGCTCGCCCGATCTGGAATACCTGGTGGACCTGGGATCCACGGTTGACGACTGCAACCATTATGGAACTGGTGTATATTGCCTACTTAATGCTTCGGCAGGGCATTGATGATCCTGAACGACGTTCGAGATTTGGGGCAGTCTATGCCATTATCGGATTTCTGAGTGTTCCATTAACATTTTTCTCCATCCGAATATTTAGGACCATTCACCCTGTGGTCATCGCTGGATCCGATCCAACAGCGGTGGGTACTTTTGATATGACCCCGACCATGTTTCAGACCATGATGGTGAGTATTGTTGTGTTTTCAATCCTTTTTGTTGATTTGGTTTGGCATCGTATCCGCTTGGGGAAATTAGCCAACCAGGTAGAAGAGTTGAAATTTAATCTTCAGGATTAGAAATGAATAAAAGGAGCGAAAATGAATTCTACAATTGACACTTTGAGTTATTTTATTGCTGGTTACGTTGTAATATTTGGTTCAATCATTGGTTATGTTATCAGCTTGTATGTCCGTTGGAAGAATCTCAAGCAAGAAGAAGAAATATTGAACGAAAGTGTAGAACAAGATTAAATAACTTGAAAATCAAGATTCAAATGATGTTATTTTATCGTCATCCCATTCAAGAAAGTATAGATCTAAGGCCCAACTTATTCTGGAATAATCTTTGAATTTACTTTTCAAAAAAAATCTAATTCTCTACTTTTAGTTGGAAAGCAGCATTGATTACAGTTTATCGATAAACATAAAATCTTTTGAGGATGCTCATAATATCAGCCAACATCCCATACGCAGTCGTCAAAGGCCCGGGATCTTTCTCTAGAATTCCCAGTCCGGGCAAAACATCCGTTTCAAATTGAACAAATGAACTGGTGCCATTCACCAAAAAGAGTGGGGAATTCGTATCCACTTTTTGTGGTTGAACACTGGCTTCTAATATGCGGCCTCCCTGCCGTTTTGCGCTACAGACCAATTTCCACTTTTCTCCAGTTTCCTGGGCAGTTTTTATCATCTCAGGGGTAATTTGGCGTATCCCTGTCCGATCTACCTGATGGGGTGTGATAGGTATTCCCATGAGAACAGAGACAAGCACGGCTACCTTGACTGCAGCGTCCCAACCATCAATATCAGCGCTGGGATCTGTTTCAGTAATTCCGATTTTCTGGGCTTGAACGACCGCATCTTCTAAAGTTAAACCTGAGTTCATTAAGTCCAATATATAATTCGTACAGGAATTAAGGATGCCTGAAAAGCTTTTTAACTCGATTAAAGGCAAAGTTTCTCGGAAAAGGGAGAATATAGGAGCGCCATCCATTACCGCTGATTCAAAATAAAAACCTTTTCTATGATCCGAGGCAAGTTTCATTAATTCATTGTAACCGTATACAACAGGTCCTTTATTGGCTGTTACAACATGTTTTCCGCGGTTCAGAGCGATTTTATTATAAGAAAGGCTTGGTTCCCCATCAATAGGGTTTAATGGTGTACATTCAACAAAAATTTCAGCTGAACTGGCATGAATAAAACTTTCCGGCGAAAAATCTCGATTATCTTCGGATAAATTTGACAATGAAGTCCCTTGTGCAACAAATTCAAGAGCTCTACCCAAATTGACTCCGCCGGAATTTATGGCCGTACCATGGTTTTTAGTATATATACCTGTGACGATAAATTCGAGGTCGAATTCTTTCACTAGCAATGGCTGTTTTTTTATTAGCAAACTGGCAAATGCTTGTCCGACGTTTCCAAAACCCATTAATGCAATTGAAATTTGACGCATGGTGTCCTCCGATGTTAAATTGGTGGCCAGGGGTATGATCTCCGATTCGGTTCCGGATGTGGAAATTCAGCCTGGTCTAACAAGTATTGTCCTCTATTTATCAAAGACATTACTTCTATTTCAGATAATAACATATTTAATTTTCTAACCAAGTTTAATCTACCAGATTGTAATTTTTTGATAAATTTTTGAACATCATTTATTATCTCATTTGGGATTGTTAATCCTGCAAAGTCCCAAATTACTGTTCGGTGTTTAAATTCGGAATTGAAACATAAACCATGATCGATTAGCCATGGTTTTTGGTTTGCATCAAAGATGATATGTCCCGATTTTCGATCGGCGTTATTGATGATCAAATCAAATATGGCGATTTTCATCAGGATAATATGATTGTCAATTGGAAAATTCAGATAATGGTATGCGGGATTGTGATCAATAAATAACTGTAAGGAACCCTTCCCGTAAATTGCTGGTTGATGACGAAAAACAGTTGGTGGGACGAGATTCCAACCCAATAGTGACGAGACAATAAAAGCTGAAACTTCTCTTTGGGCTAATGTGAAATCAGGAAAATCCCACAGGGGTCTTTCACCTTGGGAGGGTTTATAAATAGCCTGGATTGATAAATAATCAGCAGACACCCGTGTCAGGAATGTTGAATTAGATCCACGCAGCGCCTGCCCAACGAGGGATAAAGTACCAGATTGTAGTGTCTGGATGACCTGCTTTGTTTCAAAATCAGCCAATTTAATGTTTTTTATGACCATTCTTTTTTGGACATAAATGCCCTTCAGGTCCTATCGGTTCGTTACATAACGGGCAAATAGGTCTACCTCGTTGAATTAGCTCAACCCCCCAATTTGCAAATTGACTCAATTGTTCGCGTGAGCACCAAAAATTGACAATACGCGCTTCTGCTTGTGCTTCCATTTGATCAGCAGGATCTTCCTGTTCAAAAATGATTTCTTTGACGACAAGACATACTTTGTCCAGATCCCGATCATAGGTCAGGTTGAGATCCCCAATTCTGAACAATGGATCAACTGGCGGTAAAATTCGCATATCCTGATCAGAAAATTTTCCTACTTCTTGATTTAGTTCAGGATATTTTTCGTGTAGGTTTTCAAAAAATCGGACGATTGCTACGATCAGCGATTGTAATTGGATCTTCTCGTATATTATTGTGACAGTTTCGTTCTCAGTTTCGCCTTGAATAAAAAAAGTTCTTTGACCAGGTTTCCCAATTGCATCAGTGGTGAGTTTTGTACAGGGATCTAAATTTAATTCAATCATATGTTCCTCGAAGTTTCCATAAGCATAGTATAGCAAATCTAACCGATATTCATTTTTTTATTGTACTATGTTGATTTCCTTTTTATCCACAGACCATTTGGCACGCCTAATTTCATTACCATCCAATCCGATTTGATTGACAAAATTTTTAAATGTCTGCTTATCTCCACTGGTTATCAAAACTGTACGATTATTATTTGGGATAACAGAGGCATTAAATTCGGCGAGCATTCTGGAGGTTTGTCTGGCTACCGCTGGCGCTGGATCAATAACCGTTATATCTGGTCCAACGATTTCTTTTATTAATGGAATAACAAATGGATAATGTGTGCAACCCAATACAACTGAGTCGATTTTTTGATTCAACATTGGAATTAATGCATTTTCCAGTATTCTTCTGGTTTCGACTCCCCAAAAATTTCCAAATTCAATCTCCTGTACCAAACCGGAACAGGTATTTTGATAGATCTTAACATTCATTGCAAATCTCTCAACAACAGAATTGTATAATTTTCCCTGAAACGTAGCAGGTGTCGCTAAAACCCCAACATTTCCAGTGTGCGTGTTTTCTGCAGCCGGTTTTACTGCTGGTTCCATTCCGACGAAAGGAATATCTGGAAATTTTTCCCGCAATGGATATAGGGCAGCGGCTGATGCTGTGTTGCAAGCAACCACAATGATTCGAGCACCTAACTGTAATAAAAATTTTGTGATTACTTCGGATAAAGAATAAACCTCCTCCAATTCCCTGGGACCATATGGAACATGGTACTGATCGCCAAAATAAATGATGGGGCAATCCGGATTTTGATTTCTGATTTCTTGAAGAACAGACAAACCACCGACACCTGAGTCAAAGATTCCGATCGCATTATTCATGGGAAAAGAAAATTTATCCATTATTTTTTTGAGGCATCAACAAATGCCTGAAACAGTTTCTTGGTTGTTTCAAAGTAGTACAACCATTCCGGATGCCATTGAACTCCCAGGAAAAAAGGGTGGAAATTAATTTCAACAGCTTCGATAACTCCATCGGCGGAAAACGCAGTCGCTAACAGCTTTTTGGATAGATCCTTGATCGCTTGATGGTGTAAAGAATTGACTTCGGTTAATGAAACCTCAAAAATTTTGTGGAGGAAAGAACCCGATTTGATTTCTATGGAATGGGATAATCGATCTCGGGGATATTCCGGGAACCAATCGTGTTTCAGGGCATCTTGTTTTTGATCCTGTAAATCTGTATATAAATCTCCTCCGAGCGCTACATTGATAATTTGAATACCCCGGCATATTCCTAACAGGGGTTTCCCGCTTGATTCAGCAGCTTTAACCAATTCAATTTCGAGATTGTCTCGATTGGTATCCACCCCATAGACGCGGGGATGATCCTGCCCATTAAATCTTTTTGTTTCAATATCGCCACCCCCTGTAATCATTATTCCGTCAACATGTGCCAGGATCGAAGCGATTGATTGGGCAGGCATATCAGGTGGAAGAATGAAAGGTATGCCACCTGACTCTGAAATGGCATTCGAATATTTGCTAATTAAACAGATTTTTTGGACATTCGTATCACTAGAATCTTTTCCTGATGTTATTCCAATGATGGGCAGCATTCCTTCTCCTTTTTGTGATACATAAAAAAGGTGCAATCTCAGGATTGCACCTTTAATGTTATCATAATTCGATTTTAATTAATTGAATTTTTGTTTTAAACGAGCGCTCTTGCCAGTGCGTTTGCGTAAGAAGTAGAGTTTTGCTCGACGAACACGGCTGTGTCTTTCAACTTCAACTTTTTCGATCCGTGGAGAACGGGTTAAGAAAGTTCTTTCAACACCGATGCCATTGCTGGCGATACGCCGAACAGTGAAAGTTGAATTTGTGCCATTATTATGTTTATAGAGAACTGTACCTTTGAAAACCTGAACACGCTCGCGCGCTCCTTCTTTAATTTTCACGTGTACATTGACTACATCACCTGTCCGCAGGTCTGGGACATTGGGGTTTACGGGGGCTTCTAATGATTTTAAGATCTGATCCATTGTTTTTTTCCTTACCAAATGGTTAAATTTTCAAATAAACAACATAAATCGCCCTGTGGGGCGAGAGCAGATTATAACACGAGATTTTTAAACCGTAAAGGCAAATCCTTGACAACCAATTTACTGGAGATAATTTGACAAACAAATGAAAATTGCATATCAGAAAGCATCTTTTTCTTGAATTTTACAGCAGTGAATCAAATTTTTTTATTCTAGGAAATTCCGTATTGCTTCTACAATTCCAGAATGAATACCTGGCAAACTTAATAGTTCTTCGTCGCTGGCGTTGATGATCCCCTCAATGGATCCAAAGTGGGTGAGTAATAATTTTCGGCGGTGTGCTCCAATTCCAGGCACTTTATCGAGTTGGGAGGCCAAACCAATGATTGATCTGCGCTTACGATGGGCAGTGATTGCAAAGCGATGTGCTTCATCGCGAATTCGCTGGATTAAGTACAAACCTTGCGAGTTGCGGGGTAATTTCATAGACTCTTGGCGGTGCGGGAAAAACAATTCTTCTTCCTGCTTTGCCAACCCTACCAGAATAAATTTATCAGTAAGGTCAAATTCTTCGAGTACTTTTTCTGCTTTCCCCAATTGCCCTTTGCCGCCATCAACGATTAAAACATCAGGCAGTAAGGCAAACGACTCATCTACCTTCCCACCAATTTTATAGTTTTCCTGAGCACTGATCCAGCGTTTGAATCTTCTAGTTAATACCTCTTCCATACTGGCGAAGTCATCAGGTCCTTCGACTGTCTTAATATTAAATTTTCTGTAAAGCTTTCGATTGGGCACTCCTTGAGTGAACACAACCATACTGCCAACGGAAGCAGTTCCCTGGGTGTTGGAAATATCGTAGCATTCAATACGATTAGGAGGTTCTGACAGTTGAAACGCTTCCTGCAGGTCAGCCAGTGCTTCTGCCTGACGATTGGTATCAGCTTCCCATTGCGAACGCAAGGCTTTCAAGGTTTCAACTGCATTCTCTTTCGCCATTTTCATTAATTCAACCGGTGTGCCTTCGCGAGGTACGATAATATCAATTTTTTCTCCTCCACGCTTTGTATTAAGCCATTGACGGATGATGTTCATTTCCTCAATTTCATTTGGAAGCAATACGGTGGATGGAATGTTGGCCGCTTCTGAATAGAAGTGCTTCAGAAACTCTTCGATAACTTCCTGATCCTGGGCTTCCTCTGTCCCTTCCAGAATAAAGTATTCACGACCAATCAATTTGCCATTTCGGATAAAGAATATCTGGACACAGGCTTCCCGGTCTTCTCTGGCCAGGGCGATGATATCGGAGTCTTTTTCTTCCGTTGACACGACTTTCTGTTTTTCTACAATCTGAGTGATGGCACGAATCTGGTCACGGATGGTTGCAGCTTTTTCAAATGCCATGTTTTCAGCTGCCGCATTCATTTCCACTTCCAGACGATCCACGATCTCTTCGGTTCGGCCGTCGAGGAACTCACATAAATCATTAATCATATTTCGATATCTTTGTTTATTAATCATCCCAATACAGGGTGCACTGCAAAGTTTGATATCGAAATATAAACATGCGCGTTTATCCTGCCCTGTTATTTCTCTATCGCACGTCAGGTAAGGAAAGATTTTTCGTAAGACATCTAAAGTTTGATGGACTGCCCAGACGGATGTATATGGACCAAAGTACCTTGATCCATCGTTGGCCATGCGTCTTGTGACTGTAATTTTTGGAAATGCATCTGCCCAATGAACTTTAATATAGGGATAGCGTTTATCATCTTTTAAACGAATATTGTAGATCGGCCGATGTTTCTTTATCAGGGTCATTTCCAGGATGAGAGCTTCTAGTTCGGAATCCACCACGATCCATTCGATATCGTTTATGTTTTGTACTAATTGACGGGTACGTGGATGCTGCCCATCATTTTCATGGAAATATGAACGAACCCTATGGCGTAAGTTGACGGCTTTCCCTATATAGATAATATTCCCGGTTTTATTTTTCATCAGATAACAACCAGGCTTTATGGGAAGGGTATCGAGTATGCCCTTTAATTTTTCTGAAATCTCTAGCATATTTTATTAAAAGTCATTGCGCATCCATCCGCGCGAGGATCACTACCTGCTGTCAGAGTGCCTTCCTCACTTCTTAATATAATTTGCCCTCTTCCGAAAATGGCGCGATTCATTCCACTCACAGGTCTAATATGGTGACCCATTTCAGCTAGAGTGGACATGGTTTTGAGCGGGATTCCTTCTTCCAATGCTACCTCTTGAGAAGGATTTTCAGGCAGGATACAAAATCGTGGGAGATCCAAAGTGGTCTGTGGATCCATCTGGTCTAAAAACATGTTACAGGCTACCTGCAAATGACCTTGTGGTTGCATAAAACCACCCATAACGCCGAAAGGTCCGATTAATCGATTATCGTCCGGATTGGTAGCCATTGCAGGGATAATCGTATGGTATGGACGTTTATGGGGTTCCAGTTGATTTGGATGACCAGCCAACAAAGAGAAATTATGCCCTCGATTCTGCAACGTAAACCCGAATCCCGAAGGGATAATTCCTGTGCCAAAACCCATGTAATTACTGTTGATAAATGAACAAGCATTGCCTGCCTGATCAACTACACAAAAATAAACAGTGTCAGATGTCGAGGGAGGGGTGCCATGTTTGATTTCTTGATTGGCGCGAGAGAGGTTGATATGTTTCGATCTTTGTCTGGCATAATCTTCAGATAATAACCCTTCCAGAGGAATGGATGAAAATTCTGGATCGCAAATAAAAGCCCAGGCATCTGAAAACGCCAGCCGCATAGCTTCGATTTGGAGATGAAGGCGTGCTGGGGATGCTACAGAGGTTGAAGCAAGGTCTACTTGATTGAGAATGTTTAAACCAATTAGGGCAGCCAATCCCTGACCATTGGGTGGGCATTCCCAAATTCTTGAATTTCCGAAATCAACCGAGATAGGGTCAACCCAATCACTGTGGTGGCTTTCCAGGTCATTTAACGTAAGGCATCCTCCTGAAGCCGAAATCACATCCACAATTGCTGCTGCAATTTCACCCCTGTAAAATTCGTTTTTTCCTTTTTCTGCCAATAATTTAAAAGTTCTGGCAAGTCCATTATTTTTGAATATTTGCCCTGGTTTTGGCCCATTTCCTTCAATCAGCATCTGATCTCCATTCAATGCAGATTTCAATTGTCGTTTTGCAGCAGATTGCCAGAAATAGGAAGTAACAGGGGATACTGGAAAACCATTCTCTGCCAATTCGATTGCCGGGGATAAAATATCGGCGATCTGGTGATTTCCAAAGCGCTCATTTAAGGTGAACCAGGCATCACAAGCCCCCGGAACCGTTATTGTATAGGGGTGGTAAGTAGGAAGTTCCTGAAATCCTTCCTGATGCAATTTTTCAAGCGACAGGCTAAATGGTGATCTACCTGATCCATTTAAAGCGTAAACCCGAGCATCTTGCTGGCGATAATAAAGGACAAAAACATCCCCACCTAAACCCGTTGAAGTGGGTTCGGTCACATTTAATGCTGCCGCGACAGCAATCGCTGCGGAGGCTGCATTACCTCCTTGCCTGAGAATTTCAACACCTGCCGCAGTTGCCAGAGGTTGTGAACTGGCAACCATTCCCCGTGATCCATATACGGGTGATCGATTAGATTTAAAATCAAAGTCCATAAGGATACCTTTTTCTGAATGATTCTAACAAATTTTTAGAAAGGTGGGCTTTATTTGACGATAATCCCACTTCCTTCAACAGCATATCCAATTTTCCAATAAGGCATTTTTTGAATTTTGGCAACATTTTCAAAATCCGACAATTTTTCTAATGGGCAGGCAATGAGAAGTCCACCAGAAGTTTGAGGGTCAAATAATAGCATCCTGGTGACATCGTCGATATCTTTTGAAAATTCGATAAAATTTTCATAATACAGGCGATTATCTGCGGCACCTCCAGCAAAAAACCATTTTTCACCATAGAATCGGGCGCCTTTTATGAATGGTATATGTTGCGAGTCAAGCACAAAGCCTACATTTGAAGCATCAGCCATTTCGTAGGCGTGCCCTAATAATGAGAATCCAGTCACATCAGTTGCGGCTTTCAGTTTCAGTTGTGTCGCAATTTTCGAAGGGACATCATTCAGTTTTCTCATCCAGATTTTTGCTTCTTTAATGTCTTCCAATTTTGCCTTTTCAGCTTTATTGGCTGTTGTTGTTACACCTATACCCAAAGGTTTGGTAAGAATTAAGACATCATTGGGTTGAACTCCTGCTTTGGTCAGGATTTGTTGGGTTTCTACCATTCCGATCACCACCAGACCAAATTTTGGTTCTGTGTCCTGAATGGTATGCCCTCCGGCAATGACAACCCCAGCTTCCTTTGCTTTTTCGGCTGCACCTCGAATGATCTGACTTAAAAACTCAGCCGGTAACTGTGGTGGAAAAGCGGCTATATTTAACGCTAAAAATGGATCTGCACCCATTGCGTAAATATCTGAAAGGCTGTTGGCTGCAGCGATGGCCCCATAATCATAGGGTTCATCCACTACTGGGGTGAAAAAATCAGTTGTGACGACAATCGATCTGGTTTCATCGATTTTCCAGACAGCAGCATCATCCGGTGAATCAATTCCAACCAGTAGATCAGGATAATCCTGTGCTTTGAATATCGTTTGTAAAGGCCGCAAAACTTGCGACAGCGTTTCCGCATTTAATTTGGACGCTCAGCCAGCACAATTTGAAAAAGACGATAATCTTATTTTTTTGCCGGAGTCACTTTTTTCATTCATGAAGATAATTATATATGTTATTGGAGAATTTATTCATTGAAAAAAAGAACGTCCTCGTTGTTCTGAGGACGTTTTTTGATGACTGATTAAGGAGTTGTTGGTGTCTGTGGAACGATTGTTGTTGGTATCTGAGGTCCAGTCTCATTCATCTCAGGTAATGGAAATAAGAAAGGTGAATTTGCCGGCAATAACATGGTTTGGATATTGGGTGCTAATTTCGTAATGTATTGATAGGTCAATAAATCTGGCCGATCTCTTACTGCTTCGGCAATCAATAACAACGCTTTTGCTTCAGCTTCTGCCTGGATCAATCTGGCTTCTGCTTCCCCTTTCGCCCGAATGACTGAAGCATCAGCCACTCCTTCTGCGGTTTGACGTGCCTGTTCAGCTTCCTGTTTCTTCTGTTCCACGACAAATATTGCTTGCTGAGCCAATTGTTCTGCAATCTGTTTCTGTTCAACTGAGGCTGCATATTCTTCCGAAAATGTAATATTTCGTAACAGGAATTGATCCATAATCAATCCATTTTGTTCTAATTTTTCAGTCATATTCTGAGAAATCATTAATGTTAACTCTTCTCGTTTACTGGAATAGACTTCTTCAACACCAAATTGACTGACTGCATCCCTAATCACAGATCTTGCAACAGGTCGGACTAATCCATCACTATAGCGATCCTGCCATTCGATATGAACTTTTATTACAGAATTTGGATTAATACTAAAGATAACTGAAGCTTCAACAAAAATTTGTTGACCGTCTGAAGTACGGGCTGTAATGGAATCATCTCCCAAATATTCACCTTCAGAAGGTGCAACCGACATGGTGTAACTCTGTTTTGATATTGGATATCGTTTTACATTTTCAAGACCTGGAATAATCCATTGTAAACCGGGCTGTAAAGCCTGTTCTCGATACCCGGCAGGAGAGACAGCAGAAATAACCACTGCACGTTCTGGAGGTTCGATGAAAACCATCCCCATTGAAATCAAACTAAAAAACAATGATACTAAGAAAGCGACAACGAGTGTTAATCCACTTCTTCGGATGGGTTTATTTTGACTTGAACGCAACATGGCGAAAACTAAGAAACCAAATGAACCGACCCATAGGACGGTTGACACTAAACGAAACGAACTTGCAATATTCATTAATACATCTCCTTATTTTGTTAACTTTAGCAAATTATACTCTACGGAATGTTCCTGTTTTTTTGACGGGATGATTCTTATAAGGAATTAATAACTTTACTTGATTGGAGGATAGGAGAATTTTTCATGTAAAATTATCTGGTGAAACAATTGAAGTTAGAAATATCATCTATCAGAAAATTTGGTAACCTTGAATTACTGTCTTTTAAAACCAAAAACTTTTCCATAAAACCTGGTCAATTTTTAATTGTTTATCACCCTGAAAAGGATGATCACTTGATCCCTATTTATTTCATCTCACAATTGGATGATGTTTTCTTTTTGAAACCATCGAATGCCAATTGGGAAATTGGTGACCAACTCATCGTAAAAGGACCGATTGGAACTGGCTTTTCAGAAAACTCTCCTTTTCAAAATCTGTTTTGTGTCAGTTTTGGAGAATCCAAGGGTAGTCTTATCCCTGTGGTAGAGAAAAGTGTCAGGATAGGAAAGAATGTGGCTTACATGCTAGAAGATATAAATTTGGTCCTCCCATATTCTGTTGAGATAGTGTTTCCCGAGACACTGGAGGAAACTTTTCTGTGGGCAGATCGTATTTTAATTGAGGTGGAACGAGATCAGATGGAGAAAAATCAGGACATGCTAAGAAAAATTATGAATTCAAAAATCCCAACAGAAATTTTGGTGTATTGTCCAATTTTATGTTCAGGAGTCAGTCAGTGTTCGGTTTGTGCTGTAAAATCTAAAAAAGGTTGGGTGCAAACATGCCAACAAGGAACCGTTTTTAATTTATATGATTTGGAGTTTTAATGAACATTCTTGCGTTCTTTGCTCACCCGGATGATGAAACCTTGTTGTGCGGGGGATTATTGGCCCTTTTATCCAATTCTAATCATAACGTTCACTTTCTTTGTTGCACTCGCGGGGAGGGGGGAGAGTGTGGGGAACCACCTGTTTGCACCCAGAAACAATTAGGTGCAATCAGGGAATTAGAATTGACCTGTGCCGTACAGGCACTGGGAGGAAAAACACTGAAATTTCTTGATTATTTAGATCCATTAGTGGGGGATGAAAACACTTTGTTTTCATTCACACAGGATTATGAAAAATTGAGTGCTAGGCTGGCTGATTATTTGAAAATGAATGACATTAATGTGCTGATCACGCATGGCAGTAGTGGAGAATATGGACATCCTGGACATCTGACTGTTTATCAGGTTACCAAGGAGACAATCGGAAGAGAATTTCCAGAGATGATATGGTACACAGTTCAGGCGTACTATCCAAAGTCTGCCAAACCCCATATTCTCAATAAAAATGACAAGGCTGATTGGATCATCGATATCAGTAAGGTGATTGGTGAAAAAATAAAAGCAGCGTTATGTCATAAAAGTCAAAACGCTCTCTTTGTTCGCAGAAAATCAAAAGAATTAGGAAAAACCGTCAGTGTAGCTGATGTGATTCAAGTGAAAGAGAGTTATTTCTTTGCCAACGGTGAAAGTGATGTGTTAAAAAATTTACCAGGGATTAAAGAAAATATAATTTTTTACAGAAAGCGGGAAAATGAAGTCTGACCTAGATTTTCTTTTACCTGGTAAATGGATGAATGCTGCCGGCACTGCTGGATTTATTCCCGATAAGCGCTTAATCTCAACGTTCCCCGATATTGCTCTTTTTATTACCAATCCAATCAGCTACCAGCCTAGAAAACCTGCTTCTCAAAGAATCATACTCCCTCTTCAGGGAGGTTTTTTGGTTCATACCGGCTATCCCAATCCTGGAATAAAGAAGGTTTTACAACTTTATCAAAAAAGATGGGAAAAATCTTTCTTGCCGATCTGCGTGAATTTATTATCAGATGATGGGGATCATATCCAAAAAATTGTAAAGGCTGTTGAGAATATTGATAATATTGTGGCAATTGAATTAGGGATCGATAAATCTCTAAATAAAGCCGAAGTTGAACAGGTTCTTCGCGCCGCTGTGGGGGAATTACCTATTATTCTAAGCCTACCTTTTGAGTACGTTTTTCAGGATTGGATAGGCGAGATATTAATTCCAGAAATTGTAGCCATCAGTGTTCAAGCACCAAGAGGTTTATTGAAATATGGCGACCAATATGTACACGGAAGATTGTACGGGAATTCAATGTTTCCTTTGACGATGAATGCCATTCAATATTTATTAGCGCTTGATAAGCCGATATTCTCCGGGGTTGGCGCTCTAAACGCCCAACAGATTTCCATGCTACAGGAAATTGGTGCTTCCAATTTCCAGGCACATGAACTTATATGGCGGAATACGATTTAATTTTCAATCCAGATGGTGACAGGACCATCATTGACCAGAGAAACCATCATATGGGCTGCAAATACGCCTTGTTGAACCGGAATTCCAAAGGATTTTAATTGATCAGCAAAATAGTTGACCAATTGGTCGGCCTTATCGGGGTTGGCAGCATTGATGAAAGAAGGACGATTCCCCTTTCTGGTATCCGCATACAGGGTAAATTGTGAGACTACAATAGCCTGTCCGCTGAAATCCTGAATGGAAAGATTCATTTTTCCTTCTTCATCTGCAAAAATTCGCAAATTTGCTATTTTTTTGGCTAATTGCTTCGCTTTCTCCTGGGAGTCCTCATGACCGACGCCGAGAAAAATCATTAAACCAGTTCCAATTTCACCGGCAACGTTTTCATTATTTACCGAAACAGAACCATGGCTAATGCGTTGAATCAGTGCCCGCATATAGAAATCCTCTCTTCAGTTCAATAAAAAATGATTATAGCAATCCAATTGCGGTGCGAACTTCCTGCATCGTTTCCTTAGCAATCACTTTTGCTTTTTCAGTACCAGCATCGAGCATATCTAGCACATCATCGCTGTGTTTTTCAAATTCGGCTCTTCTTTCGCGGAAAGGCTCTAAATGTGCATTCATGTTCTTTGCCAACATTTTTTTACAGTCGACACAACCAATTCCTGCCAATCGACATTCTCTATCGATCATTTCTACTTCATCTATGCTGGAGAAGACTTTGTGTAAGGAAAATACATTGCAAATGTCTGGATTACCTGGATCAGACCTGCGCTGACGCTGAGGGTCTGTCACCATCATCATGACACGCTTGTTGGTTTCCTCCGATGTACTAGCCATTTCTATGTGATTATCCAGGCTCTTACTCATTTTTTGCTGTCCATCAATACCAATCACCTTCGGAAACTCAGTTACTTTCATTTGAGGTTCCACCAGGACGTCGCAATTGTAACGATAATTAAAAGAGCGTACTACCTCCCTGGTAAATTCAATATGGGGCGCTTGATCGACCCCGACTGGAACCGTGTCAGCCTTGTATAAAGCGATGTCGGCTGCCATTAGAACTGGATAACCTACCAGACCATAATTAATATTGTGCGGCTGTTCACGCACTTTATCTTTAAACGTTGGTAAATCGGTCAATTTGCCTAATGGGGTGACCATCGAAAGAATTGTATGTAATTCCATTACCTCAGGCACATGAGATTGAACGAAAATTATCGATTTCTCAGGATTCATTCCTGCAGCCAACCAATCCAGTACCATATCGAGTGTATTTG
Organism: uncultured Anaerolineaceae bacterium; assembly: GCA_942491385.1. Classification (GTDB taxonomy): domain Bacteria; phylum Chloroflexota; class Anaerolineae; order Anaerolineales; family Anaerolineaceae; genus UBA6170. Next base: position 38,757 of record CALOAF010000004.1, read on the forward strand.
ATTTCAAATTCAGGGTTGTCTCCATGGTCGTCAAGGCGTGAATGTCAACCACACAATAAACACATTCAAAATCCTCCTGCAGTGCAACATAATTTTTCATTGCACCCAGGTAATTTCCTAAATGTTGTCGACCGGTAGGTCTTGCACCAGAAAATACGCGACCTTTTTTGCTCATATGATTACCTCTTTTCAATATTATTAAAAATAAATGACCAGTATTCGAAGGGGACGAACACTGGTCCGCGGTACCACCCCAATTAGATACAATGTATCTCACTCATCCGTCAGAAAAATGACAGATTCCCTGATAACGGCAGGTCGCCGGCGAAGATTACTTTTTTTCATCTTGCAGCTCCAAGGCCCAAACATCCTGCTTTGATTGATAGTCTTCTCACCAACGACTATTCTCTGTACTTCAATTATCAGGAATATTCCCTTTTCATTGCTTTTACTTTGATTATCTCAGATTTTAAGGACTTTCGGTATCTTGTCAAGATGAAAAGAACAATTGTGAGTTCTTTTCGGTATTATTCTGTTGAAACCTGATAGGGGGAGATGAAACCGTCCTGCAAGTTATTTATCATCTTTTTGATAAAATCCTTTTTTCCATGGGATAATTCAGTGGTTATTGCCTCAACAGAATAATTTACGGCAATCGTTTTCAATCCTTCTGGTTGTTCCGGTTCATTTATTGATTCCAAAATCAAACTCAATAAATTGTCAACAATTGCGTAATCAATCCAATCCATTCGATCCGGGCTAGGAACTGTATCACTAACAATGGTTACTCCCGATTGTTGTAGCAGGATCACCAGATCTTCGGATAAATAGGCTGATGGAATAAACAAGGTATTTATTTTATTGGCAGAAATTTCGCCAAAAGCCTGTAAGGTTCGATCATTATCTTCAGGTGACGATACGGTGTTTGTCGCTGGAAAGTTAACAATTGGACCATAAGTTGGTGAGCAACGACCACACATGAATTCAACCCCATTTTGGAAAATTTTAGCAGCACCGGTGTTTTGGTAGTCAATCGCCGGCAATAAACCACCAACCCGCCAATCATTCGATATCATGGCAGCCAGATAACCAGCGATGAATAATCGATCTGCAATGGACATTTCAATTAATGTCGTAGGATATTCAGTCTGCATCTCGATATTTTCTTGAACAATCAAGAAACGATCAACTTTGTTAGCCTGAAACCTAGAAATTGTTTCCTGGGTTGGTTCAAAGAGTATCACGAAACTAAATTGTTGGTTTGAATCGGGAATATCACTGCTTAATGAAACTTCATAGCCAATTTCCATCATGGTTGCAATGAGCTGGGTAAACGCAGTCTGGTCAGGGAAATAAAAATCTGAGTTTGTTAAATGGATGAAAATGTGTTTTGGAATTTCAACTGTGGCGGTTTCAGTAGTGGGGAGTAATGTTGGAGTCTCCAACGGAGTTTGCACCACTAGATCGGTATTGGTCGGTTGGGGTAGTGAAGTGGGGTTGTTTACACACCCATTCAGTCCAATAGTAAGGAAAAAAATTATTAAAATGATCTTTGTGAATTTAGATTTTTTCATTGGTTTACTCTACAATTTCTTTATCGTAAGCTGTATTATAATTGCCTTATGATAGAAATGAACATACCTGGACAAGGTATTTTTCAAATTGAATATTTGGTATGCGATGTGAATGGCACTTTAGCGATCGATGGCGCTTTGTTGCCTGGAGTCTCAGCCACCTTCAAAAATATTCAAGATCAGTTAAAAATTTTTCTCATTACTGCGAATACACACGCTACACAAAATGGTATTAACTTAGCTTTAGGTATGGATGCAAAGATTATTCAAAAAGGGAATGAAAGCCAACAGAAAAAAGAATTTGTTCAACAGTTAGGATCAGGAAACGTGATAGCGATCGGGCAAGGAGCAAATGATTCTAGCATGCTCAAGGAAGCAGCGATTGGGATCTGCGTGTTCTCGGATGAAGGCACCGCTACTGAAGCGCTAATTTCATCTGATATTGTTGTCAAAGATGGTTTGGCGGCCTTAAAATTGATTGAAAATCCCATGAGAATGGTAGCAACCTTAAGAAGATGAACAAAAAAACTGAGAAACAACCCAAAGTTTCGAAAAGTGAATTCAGAGGAGGCGATTCCAGATGGTCTCAATTTGGCCCCACTGGTTTTCATGGGTTTTTAGAACAATTAAGTCATCGTCTGGAAATTAATGTTGAAACGTTTCTGGTAGGGGCAATTTCATTACTCTTAATTTCATTAGCATTATTACTGGATAAGTTGCCATTATTTATCCTGGCGTTACTGATCACACCTATACTTGCGCCAATATTAGGGTTTACATTTGGGTTTAATCTAGGTTCTCTTAGATTTCTAAAAATTGGATTTTTTTCATTAGTTCTTAATATTATCAGTTTTCTCGTGGTTGGCGCATTTGCAGGTTTTATTGCTAACCAATTTCCAGAAAGAGAATTTAACATCTGGAGACTTTTTATTGAATTTAATTGGGCAGGTTTATTACTTCTATTCATTGGTATGCTCATCATGGTATCCACAATAATTCGCAATCCCCGCCAGGCATCGTTGGTAGCAAACGTGGCACTTGCGTATAGCTTTTATCTTCCCTTAGTTTCTTCAGGTTTTGCTTATGGAATGGGTTTACAAGAGCAATTTATTACCGGTATGATCACTTTTATTCAGTATTTTGGCATTGCCATTGTTTTTGGCGTTGCTATTTTATTTGCTTATAGGATAAGACCTGTTGCTTTGAAGAATTGGTGGGGCTTTGGTAGTCTTTTACTTATTTTGACAATTTCTGTATTTCTTATTCTAAATCCCGGATTATTTCAGACATCCATAGAGGGAGGATCGGAAATAGAAAATGTACAGGTAGTTGGTAGTGTTTCCACATTGGAAATTTCACCGGTAATGCCAACCCCTACACGGGCACAAATGGATGTTGTGATTGAGCAGGATGTGCCGACTGAAGCTATGATAATCATTCCAACCTCTACAGCTACGATAACATTGACCCCTCTGCCATTGGTTATCTGGGCGGAGATAAGATCTCCGGAAGGGGATGGTGCAAATATTCGAGTAGAACCTGGATTTACCTCAAAGATTCTTAGAACGGTCCTGAATGGAACTGCAGTTCAGGTGTTGGATGAAGTTGAGGTAATTGATGGGGCTACCTGGATTCACATTCGATTTATAGATCAGGTTGAGGGGTGGATTATGCGCAGTCTGATTGTCTCTGCAACCCCCGAACCTGAGTGGTAAAAGAATTCAAAGGAGATATCAATGACAATAAGTTTTGGAACTGATGGGTGGCGAGCAGTAATATCCGATACATTTACATTTAATAATTTACGCTTGGTAACTCAGGCTATTGCGGATGCTGTTGCGACAGAATCTTGGATGAACGGGGCTGGGGTTGGCTCAAGTTATGATGCCAAGAAAATGGTAGTCGGGTTTGATACTCGTTTTCTGTCAGATCGATATGCAAATGATGTTGCCAGAGTACTTGCAGGCAATGGTTATACAGTTCATCTCAGTCAAGCTGATGCCCCTACGCCAGCAATTTCTTACGCCGTAAAACACTTCAATGCTGTTGCTGGAATCATGATTACTGCCTCTCATAATGCTCCCAGGTATAACGGTCTAAAACTGAAAGCGGCGTTTGGCGGTTCAGCTTTACCGGAACAATGTCGCAAAGTAGAAGTATTTTTGAACGACAATGAAGCGCAAGCGCGTGGCCCTAACTTAATGGATTATCAACAGGCAATAAATCTGAACTTCATTCAGAAATTTAATGCAATCCCGCCTTATTTTGAACACCTCAGCAATCTGATCGATTTTGATATCATTTCCGACAATCCCCAAAGGATTGTTGTTGATTCGATGTACGGGTCTGGACGCGGAGTTATTCGATCGATTCTTCAGGGAAGTGGGACTGAGGTTGCTGAAGTTCGTGGTGAAATGAACCCTGGGTTTGGGGGTGTACATCCAGAACCAATTGCCAAAAATTTAGGTGCCCTGGCAGGTGCAATCAGCATGGGATCAGGTAGTTTTGGATTAGCAACCGATGGTGATGCTGATCGAATTGGAGCTATGGATGAGCGTGGAAATTTTGTTGATCCACATAAAATTATGGCTTTGGCTTTGAAATACCTGGTGGAGAAGAAACAATTGGTTGGGTCAGTTGTTCGGACTGTCTCTACTACAAGAATGATTGACAGACTGGCAAAAAAATATGGACTCACGGTTCACGAAACACCGGTAGGGTTTAATCATATTGCGGATTACATGTTGAAAGAAGATGTATTAATCGGTGGTGAAGAATCCGGTGGTATTTCATTTAAGGGACATATCCCCGAAGGCGATGGTGTTGCCATGGGTTTGCTTTTATTGGAAATTGTTGCTGCTTCAGGAACAAGTTTGAATGAGTTGGTGGAAAATTTACTAACAGAAGTCGGTCCTGCTGAATATGAACGAAAGGATTTGCGCTTGAAATTGCCGGTTTCAAAACAAAAAATGGTTAGTTATTTGACACACGATGCACCAAAATCAATCGGTGGGGAAGCACTTGATTCTATCTCAACATTGGATGGCGTTAAATATTTATTTGCAGATGATTCATGGCTGTTAATCAGGCCATCCGGTACTGAACCTGTTTTGCGCGTTTACGCGGAAGGACGATCAAAACAAATGGTAAAAGCCATGATCGCCTATGGAGAACAAGTAGCAAAGTCAGTGAGATAAATGTTTTTTGTTCTGAAAATTAAAAAATCCCCCAACTGGGGGATTTTGTTTTAAAAAGAGTTTAGTTGGTTGAAAATCGTAATTTCCGAACCAGGAAAATGATAACAATTAAGGCGATAGCAGCACCAAATAGTGCAGGTAGACCAACCTCATCCATAAAACCAGCAGTTGGCAGAGTGGTTGGTGTTACTTGTGGAGCCAACGTGCCTTGCGCAATTTGCGTCCCTAATGATCCTTGCGTCCCCATCAGTGTAGCAGCTGCTTGAGTCTGAAAGGCTGCTACTGTCGCTGTTCGGATGGCAGGATCCTGACCAGCTACTGAAGTTGATTGTGAACCCGCAACCGATGTAGCGGATGGCATTGCCACCACAGAGGTCTGGCTGGGCAGTATCGGTGTTGTGGATGGTGCCGCTTTTTGCGTGGAGAGTTTTTGCTCAACCTCCGCCGTTTGGGTCGCAATTAATGAAATTGCAGTATTTTGTGCTTGAATTTCAGCTGCCTGGCTTTGTAGATCAGATGTTGTTTTCGGTCGGAAAAGGATAACGTAGGCAATAATCGCTAAAATTGAGAAAACAACGACAGCACCTAAAATACCAACACCAATGATGAATGGTCTGTTGCTGGAACCATTTCCATATGGTTTTTCTGATGAAGATTCTTCTTCAAATAATTCATTGTCTTCTAATTGGTTGGGTTCCATATCTATCTCCTTAAATTAATACTTAATACTTTACTCCAGGATATCTAAATTCGCAAGCGGTATAGAAACCTGATCTCCGTCACTAAACTCAATCGTTGCACAATTCGTTCGAATGCCATTCAATAATTTTGTTTTTTTTGAACTTATTTGCTTAATGATCGCAGCCTTACCGCTGTCAGGCCCGGTATTTACTCGTACCACACAACCATCCCTTAATTCCTGACCATCAACGGGTGGATTTGCTTCTACTGGTAATTGTATGATAATTTCTGGTTTTTCGAATTTTTTAACATCATATATTGCATTAAGAGAAACTATCTTTTTTTCATTCGATTTTATTAATTCGTATGCTCTTTCATTCAGAGGAGTATGCCCAAACCCTTCTAACAAAATGATCGGAATTGCACAGTTGAGAGCTGTGTTTGCAATCGAAGCGCTCATGCTGGAAAGGATTAGTCCTTTAATATTTAAATCTTCAGCCGCTTTGAATACATCGCTATTGGCACAATAGCCACCCAGAACAATCGATCCCCTGAATGTCACATCTATCTTTTGTGGTGTTAGTTCTTCAGACATCTCAACCATATTTGTAACAATTGGACCGGAAGTTGCTTTCTGGTTTCCCCACACGCCCTGAATCAAGGCTCCATTTGTTTCGATAACGACACCACGGAATGGAAGAATTTCAGTAACAATTGACTCAAATCCTGCTATTACTGGTTTGGGAGATTGTGTTAACCGAAGAACAATCTGACTCCCGATGATATTTATCACTTCAGCATCAATTTGAGTTTTGACAGATTTTGACAATGCTCCGGAAGATTTGGCAAGCAAATCTCCTTTATTTATTTTATCGCCAACTTTCACATTGATAGATCTGCGTGCATCATCCAAGTTTTTATAATTTAATTCTTTGCGAACATTCACAATTAGAAATTTTTCTTCTGGTATAAATTCTGCAATTGCATCAGCAGCGTCCACTTTTTGTCCCACGCGGACTAAAACATCACCCCGGCCAGGAAAAATCCTTGTCCTTTGTATTTTAGCTAATCCGAGTGTGTGATAGATTTGAGTTTCCATAATTTTAATTGATAGTTGCAATAACTATGCCAGGATAATTCCCATGCTCTTGTGCCAGTTAGAGAAATGCTCGAATCTCTCTGCATCGTTTTTAGGCAGTTGAATCGGCCGACCACGCGCATCAAGAATTATGCCACATAATCCACCTTGAACAATCAAACCTTTGTTAATATTCTTTCCAAATTGGTTCATATTGATATTTCCCAGGGGCTCAAAGAAAATTTTAACCATTTGCCCCGGTGATAAAGCAATTTTATAAATCGTTCCTTTGAGGATTTCTTCTTCTAAGTAAGTTCCATCTTTGTATTCCATTCTAATCTTTAGTATAGGTGTTCCAATTTTTGCTTTGGATTGTATGGAGAATACCTTGGCTAAAAGACTAATGGAAGGACCTTCTAACAATTGAATTGGTAAAATCGGATTATCTATAGCAATACTACCTAAAACAGGCAAAATACCATGCTGATCTATAAATAAATTTGTGATTCCTCTTGGTTGAATAGAATCCAATAGAAGGAGCGCAATATCATTGGGATTTTCAATGTTGGAAAGATAGCCTCCATTGATAATGATCTGTGTCCAATAATCTGAAGAAATCGAGAATTGATTTTTAAAATTTTGGTAATTCTTCCTTAATAAATTTTTTATCACGCCTAAATCCAGCAGATATTCATCTTTGCTATGAGGAATGGTGTTGGGTCTAATGGATTTTCCCCAAATAAAATTATTTATTTCTTCTAATTCTATGTTTTTTGGCAACCAATTAGAAATCTCTTTGATATTCGTTTCGGAAACATATCGGTCTGGATCCTTAAATATTGAATTTACCACTACATTTTGATGTAGAGAACCGTTCATATTTCCTGCCATTGATATGATTTCTTTCCCTAAATCAATGACGAATATATTTGCAGACTTCTCGTTGCTCAATTTGTTAAGAAATTTCGTCATAATTCCATTTGATTGTATATATGGGACAGGGACGGATTTCGCATAACTGAATAAATACTCAAAGCCCGGGATTTTTTTCACCATCATTTGAGAAACGTTCTCATTGATTACGTTAAGTGCAGGCTGTAAATTCTCATCATTTAAGGTGGGTCGAATATTTTCTGTAACCGATAATTTCGCAATCTCAGCGCTCATTTCCTGTATCTTACTCACTATGGATGAATTCCCAGCATAAATAAGTTCTGGGGTTTTTTCCTTGGGTAAGTGTTTGATACAAAATAAAATAATCTCCATCATTCTAATAATCGATTTGTTTGCACCATTTTCTGTACCGCCTGAAAGCACAACGATGTCAGGACTTAGATTGACAACTGATGTTAAAATCTCATCAATTTTTCGAGGATCATTTAAGCTAATTTGATCTGAATGTTTTAAATGCGTCGAGTTGATTAAATGACCCAGGCTCGAAATCGACACATCATCTAATAAACCTGCCGAAATAATGGAGATTTGGTCTAGAAACCCATAGGTGAAAGCGACTTGATCAATCCCACTTCCGTCTGGTTGAGCAGGAACAATCAGACTCAAATGCTCATCTATCAACATTCTTCCCGTTATTTTTTGAAGATTATCGACGGCTTTATAAAATCCTTCCCGAATATCGTTATACGGTGGCACAAAGGTGGTATCTGATTCACTCGTTGCCAGAAGGTGAAATTTTCCATCCACGACATCAAATAAAAATAATTTTGTGGAATAAAAATCAATTTTAATGCCTAAGACCGAAGAAAACTCAACTAATTCACTCATTTTTTACCCACTCATTAAATTATACAGAAATGTAATGATGAAGTTGACCCTTTCAATAAGAGCAAGTACTGATGAGATAATGACACCTGCAAAAATTGATCCTAATGTAATTCCAATAAATATGGTTCCAATTTTTTTTAAAGTATGCATAATCTTTGAAAGAATTGTTTGATATTCTCCATCCACAATTGTTGAAAATTGGAAATATAATAACGATGAAACCGCTCCAATCAGGAGAATAATCCCTCCCATCAAATTTGAAAAATTTAATGAATTCAATGAAAATGGTTCTGTGATCATATCAATCATTGGGAGCAGGGTGCCTGAAAAGGCACTTGTCAATATGATTGCAGCACCACTGCCAACTAAAAATGCCAGAGAAGTATTTCCAATAGAACTCGTCTTGTTGAATAATTTAAAAATTAAAAGCGAAGAAAGTATGATAGGAATCAGTTGGATTGCTTTCTGGTTCAGATCTCCAGTTAACAACGGCAAGATTAATTTCGGAAGAAAAACTTGATAAAAAATCAATACAAATACATAAGCTGAAGATACACCAATAAAGAAATAAGTCGCAATTCTGAAAAGTGGGTTATCACCAAATATATAGCTGAAAATCATAATAGTCAGAATGAAACTAAAGAGTAGCCAGAAAAATTGATCTTGATTCATTTATTTTTCTCATAATCTTCAGAATAGGCTTTATTAAAAATAGAAATTACACCACCTGCCAATATGAAAAACACAAACACCATGGCGGTTAGTTGAACAATTGCCCAATAGCGACCGATATTGTTAGTTTCAGTTTGTGAAAGCAAATTGAATGCCAATCCCCCTATCATCCCACTTAACATACCATCAACCTGGTTTGTTCTTAAGTATGGTTGAATCAGGGGGGAAGCTTTGGTGGTGGCTATTAATAACAAATTTGGATCTTTTACTAATAAATGAATTTGCTCAATCCATAATTTTGCATTCTCTGAGTTATCAGTCAGCAAGACAATCATATCAAAATCATTTATTGTATCTATCTCAGAAAGAGGTCTGTTTTCCCAAATATTAATATTTAAGTCAATACCAGGTGAAGTTTCTTTTGGGTTCGACAGAAATGCTTGAATACCAGAACCATAACCAGGCAAATAACCGAGATTTGTGATTCGCTCCTTAAAATTATAAGAAGGAACTCGAAGATGAACATTACTCATAATTTTTTCTGATACCAACACACCATTGGGATTTGTGGAAATTGATGTAACCCAATGGTTATTAGTAAATAAGCTTTCAAAGAAATCTCCCGAAATTAAATTTAATTCTGAATAAGAACTGGCATCTGTCTCAAATATGATCAAAATATTGGCAGGCAATTCATTCCGATTAAGATAACCAGTAGAAAGGGTATGGAATCTGATCGCATCTGCAGGTAAATTTTCAGGTAAGTTCTGGCCGGAGTGATCAATAAAAGATGAATAGATTACGATCAACAAAAGGAATACTGGAATTAAGTAAATTTCCACTCGATGAATAAATGAGTTCGGTTTCTTAATTGTTGTAGTAGTCTTCGCGGAAGGAGAAATGATTCCTTCCAAAATTTTAAGGTGGTCTTTTTGTTTATCGGTTATGTTGATGGTTGCCGAATAAGCTGGAGGAGGAGAGAAATTTTTGGTTAGATTTTCTGATGAAAGTACACCCTTGAAGCCTGCCAAAGGGCCAGATTTTTCAATTCGTTTCTGTGGTTTTTGTCTTGGAAGCTCTGGCGAGACCGCCTCAATGGGCCGAATGGCTTTTAGCCACTCAGGTAGATTCCCTTTTTCTATTTCAGGCGTGTGAGAAGAATCTGATATATTATCATCTTCAATTGATTGAGAAATTTCTGACCCAGGTAAATCAAAATCGACATTTTTTAACCATTCAGGCACAGTTCCGAGCTTGAATGGGGAAAAAGATTCATCAAATTCCTCTTTCGGTTCTTCAATTTCCGAGTCTTGAATATCAGCTTTGATTTCATCATCAATCGAATCTGATTCGTGAAGTTGAGTGCTATTGAGCCAATCGTCATTTTCATCAATCCCAATAAATGGTGATACTGAGAGATTTTTTAATTCTGAATCATTAAACAGGAAGGCAGGCTCGTCTGGTTGACTCTGGTCTTGATTGAGGTCAATTTGATCTCCTTGCGCGTCACTTTCCTGGAGATTGTTAGAATTTTCATCAACATCGATTTTCTCTTCCGGTAAAATATCAAGTTTATTGAATAACAGAACAGAATCATAAGTTTCTTCAATGTCCATCTCTGAATCATCTTCTGAGATTGATTCTTCAAAATCTTGTTCTTCTTTTTCAGGATTAATTTCCTTGAGGAATTCAATAAGCTCTTGAGATTCAGCACTACTCTCTGATTCAGAATTTGAATTTATCTCCTCTTCAGCTAGAAAATTTGCTGTAGATAACCACTCAGGAATGTCAAATGGTTCTGGTGGTTTGCTCTCACCATCCAAAGGATCATCCTGATCTGGAGTTAACCAACCAGGGATATCTGCATCGTCTAGAATTTCATCCTTTTCAGATAAATTAGAAACGTTTTTACTCAACCAATCAGGAAATTCCTCTGCAGGGATAACATTCTCATCATCCTCAAGATCGAGTGAAGAGGGAAATTCGATTTGCCAGTTTTTTTTAATCTCTTCTAATGTTGAAGCTGTGTCAGAAATTTCATCTTCGGAATCGACTTCGTTATCATTTTCAAGCGATGATTCTGTGTTATTCGGTTCTTGCGTGTTTCGAAAATCAGATATCCAATCAACAGTCTCTTCCTCTTGTTGTTTTTCTTCGTCCCGCAGGGATTTGATCAAATCATCATTTTCAGTAGATAATGTTGAATGAAGGTCCAAGGGCTTTCTGGATTCCATCTGTTCAAATTCGCTATCCGTCTGTTTGATGTCTCTAATTCTTTTCAACCAATCAGGAGACTCTTCATTGCTATCGTCTATCGATTCAGGGGAGTCATCAACATTGCTGAATGTTTGGGAATCATCTGTTTGGTCGTCATACTTCGGCTCTCTTAAAAATGCCAACCAATCAGATTCTGAGCTCGAATCCAAAGCATTAGAACCAAAATTAAAACCACAATGAATGCATTTGGTTGCAGAAGGATCATTTTCATTCTTACATTGTGGGCAATAAAATTTTTCTACCATTTATTTCCTGTTATAGGGGCGATCAAATCCGAATAATATTCTTAAGCTTGTCAGAATCGCACCCAATGAAATACCAACCAAAATACCGGTACTCCCGGCAGTTGGTAAAGCGTTTAATACAGTATTCACAGTTTTCATCAACGGGAGTTTTTCTCCCATTGAAATAATTCCACTAAATAAAAGTAGAAAAATGACGGTAGAAATCCCAAAAACGATTGCCAGAAGGTTATGTTTTTTTCGAAAGAACCGGAAACTTGCCAGACTAAGAGTCAATGCCAACACTGCCATCAGGCTTGCTTCCACTGTAATAATTGTCGTGCTAGTAAGATTTTCAAAAAATTTGTTGTTGGGACCTAATAAAATGCCAAGTAGCATCACTGTCAAAAAACCGACAATGAAAAACGGGCTGGCATAGTCACGTTTTTCATTGGAAAAGACCTTATTCCAATGGACTGAAAATAAATTAATGATTGCGATGGCAAGCGCTATGGCACCCACGATAACTGCCCAGTCTAATAGATATAATCTAATATCCCCCAAAATTGTTTCCGGGAAAAATAATCCAAAAATTACCAAAAAGCCTGATATGGAAGATACGATGATGAGGAAAACCTTTTTCATAATACCCCCCCGAATTTCAAGATTAGAACAATTATAATAATGGCAATGACAAACCATCTTAATGCATCCTGAATTAATAGAGAAACTTTAAATATTGGTTTATCGGACATTTGAGCTGGGATTGAAAAAATTTCCTCTCCAATTAAGGCATCTTCAGAATTGACGTAACTGACAGATTGTCCTTCTAAATTATCAGTGGCTGCTAAAGAAAAATGGTTCTTTTTATGATTTGAGTCAAGCAGTAAGCCAATTTCGGGGCCAATATTTCCCACAAATAATTGAGTTGATAATGCTTCATCAGACGAAGGTGGAATTGCGCCAGCGATGTAACTTAAGTTTGTGGCTCCAGTTAAGTAAGCGCTGGAATGAAAATCTGATCCAGAACTTGATTTGTCATTCACCACATTTTGATGCTGTGCTTGAGCCAAAAGGGTCAAATCGCCTGATCCTGTGGTAGTGACTGGAGGATTGTCACTTAAGATACTCTGGTCAATGATCTGGTCAAGTGTTTCCAAACCAATTAACGATGCGGCTCCATGGATATTCAATAAGTCTGATTTTCCAAGGGAGACGTGCAATCCCTTGCCATGCTCAATGGATAAACCAATAGATTTCCTTTAAGTTTAAAAGTGCGCTGTTTTTCCTGATTTCAAATCGCTGCTTTAGAGAGGTGAAATAAAAAATACTCCCGAGGATCAGGATAATTAGAATAAACATCAAAAAAAATGGTAAAACAGCGTTATTCATTAAATTCCTTATCAATAAATTCCAGAAATGCTTTTGATTGTTCCTGATCTTCCAATAATGTGGCTAACCCGTCAATGATTGAATGATGAAAAAATGGTTGGGTCATTAACAATGATTGTGCCGCCACAATCCTAACAGGACCGGCTGCATCCAATAAAAACCGAAATAACCCTATCAAATGAGTTCGTTGCAAGTATTGAGCCCATTGATGCCAATTTTCGTGTTCGACCTGCATCAATTAAGTATAGCAAATATTTATATTTAATTATCATTTCAGGATAATTTCCATAAATTCTTACCTCCGCCGCGGTTAGCAAATTCAATAATATCCTGTTCCATACGGTTTGTGTTTTTCCAAAACGTGCTGATTTGTGATTGATATTCAGCAATGGCTGCACGCCAGCTTGTGATATTTTCTGCCAGTAAATCAAAATTCGTTGGTGTTAATTGTGAGTAATTGACTAGAGAATCTTTGGATTTTATTACGTAAGGGTAATCTTCATAATAAAGCAAACTACGGGAGGAAATCTGGTTCAAGGCTGCTACGATAATGCGGTGGTCAAGGTGATTTCCGATGGCCATCGGCGAAACAATTATATCTTCGCAAGATGATAAAGAAAATATTTTTTTTGAAATTTTATTGACCAGAAATTGTTGCGAAGGGGGAATTGGTTGATACAAATCATCTTCTTCTCCCACAATTGGATTTCCTTGCTGGTCATGGCGATAAATACAGTCAGGGAGGTCGAAATGCTTATAATCTGCCCCAAGTATCCTACAGGCTCTTCTATCCTCTAAACGCCTTATTTTTGGGGCATTCAGGCTCAATTTCCAGCGCTGGTGTAACGATTGAGCAAAGTCGGATAATTTGGCATCCTTTGGTGATCCTGAGAAAAATGTCCATATCTCTATATCTATTTTGTTCTTTGCAAGGAGGTTAACAATTCCACCAACAGATAGAGCGACGTCATCGAGATGGGGAGAAATGAAAATATAGCGCATAAATTTTTCCAAGTTTGAAACGTGATAAAATCATTTTAATAAGAAAATAAAAATAATGTGGTTTTCAAGGAGAATAAAATGAGTTTCCTTGCAGATTTGTTGGGTATTGTACCTTGTCCTGCCCATACCAGGAATGAAGTTGATCAATTGTTGAATGATCTTTTGCGTATAGGTGAAACAGAAGATTACTTATCTGAAAGACCTGGCGGATCTTTCAATGTACAATGCAGGCATGTAAGAGCGATTGAAATTGGAAAACGGTTAAATGAGGTTGGGGGTGAGAAATTAATGGAATATTCACTGAGAAGGGTGAAAAAGAAACTAGGAAAAACTATTTTTGCTCACTTAGAATATGCCTGGGATGATATTGGGCAGTGGGTGCCTTAAAGTAAAAAATCAGCTATTCACTGATTTTTAGTAAAAATGAATGATTTTAGTGGGCCCGGAAGGATTCGAACCTTCGACCAAGCGGTTATGAGCCGCGCGCTCTGCCGCTGAGCTACGGGCCCCCTCGGCTGCGAAAATTATAACACAAAGACGCTTGCATTGGAAAAAAATGCAATGATTTCATCAAGAATTCACTCTTCTTTTCTCAATAGAATAGCGAGGTCAAATAATGACCCTACAACGAGGTGAAATAAAAAGAGGCTGATATGTTCTTAATCAGCCTCTTGAATCTCTGATGCAGCGTTCACCAGAGATCAGGAATGGTAATTATCGGGCAGTGATATCCTTACCTGCTTTGATTACATATAATGGCGCTTCATGGTTCCAGATTGCCTCCCAGACGGATTCCGCATTCAGAACGACAATATCTGCATTTCCACCTTCTTTTAGGTGATGCCCTTCTGCCCCTAAAGCCTGAGCAGCATTGGTTGTGATCAAATCATAAAGAATTTCCATCTCCTGGCGGCTATTCATCCACATCAAATGGGCGGCAAGAAAAGCAACTTCCAGCATGTTGTTGCGACCAAATGGATAGTATGCATCTGCAATATCGTCCTGGCCTAAGGCAATGCGTACACCTGCTTTGTAGAGATCTTTGACACGGGCATATAATGGGCCGGTTTGTGGGTCGGAAACTACACCAATTTGAGCGCGTTTCAGTAAATGTTCAATTTTTCGATAATAGGGTTCTGGATAAAGCGCCATCGCACGGCTATGCTGTGCTGTTACACGGCCTTCCCAGCCATTTTTGATTGTGGTTACTGCCAACATCTCGAGGCTTTTGAGGGTTGGATCACCAGCATCGTCAATTAACATCGAGACAGGTTTGTCGTATTTCATGGCAATGGCAAACATGCGGTCGATATGTTCCTGGGCATCCGCATCGGTATACTCAATCCATGGAATTCCACCGACTACATCTGCACCAAGTTTTATAGCCTCTTCAATGTATTCTTCAGCACCTGGGTCTCTGACGACACCATCTTGAGGAAAAGCGACAACTTCCACTTTGACACGGTCTTTGTACTCTTCTCTGGCTTTGATCAAAGCTTTGACTCCTTCTAATTTCGCTTTTGTATCAGTATCAGCGAAAGCACGAATATGAGTGTTGCCAAATTTCACGGCCAAGTTAAGGGCTTTGCGAACATTTTCGATTATCCAACTTTCGTTGTATTGTTCCTTGATATTCGCTGCCAATTCAATCGCTGTCATGGCTCCACCCATGGATCCATCCGTGTACGCACCCATAGCGGCTTCATCCATCATGGATAAAGTGTAGACTTTGCATAAGTGCAAGTGGCCATTCACGAAGGACTCAGTGACTAAATTACCCTGTGCGTCAATTACTTTCTTTGAATCCCCATTGACCTGGGGTTCAATTTTTACGATTTTGCCGTCCTGAATAGCGATCTGATATTTTTCACCTTGAGAGGTGCGTGTTACTGCATTCTTGATTAATAAATCGTAGGTCATTTGAAATTGCCTCCTGGATTAATTTATTTTTTATCTTTATTTCTATCTTGGATTAATTTCTGCGCCATTAGTGCACCATCTTTGATGGGTTCATAACCTGTACACCGGCACAGATGTTTATTCAGTGAATTTGAAATTTCAACATCGGATGCTTCGGGTTTGTTCTCCAGCAATCCATATAATTCCATCACAATACCGGGTGTACAAAAACCACATTGAATTGCGCCAGACTCTGAGATGGATTGCTGAATGGGATGTAATTCTTTTCCTCTGGCAAGTCCTTCTATGGTTAGAATTTCAGCCCCAGCAACTTTGCTGACGGGGGTGTTACAGCTTTTGGTAGCTTTTCCATTAATAACGACGGTGCAGGTTCCGCAAGTTGCATTGTCACACCCTCTTTTTGTGCCGGTGAGATTCAGGACTTCACGAATTACATCGATTAACATCATTTCCGGATCAACTTCAACAACGCGGAGTTGACCATTCAAAGTAAAACTAATTTTCTCTACCATTATGCGACCTCCATCTGTTGTTTTTTGGCTAAAGCCTGTTTGATAATTTCCGGGGTTACAGGAATTTCAAAATAGTCAACACCAATGGCGTCATAGATTGCGTTTAAAATGGCAGGGGCTGGCCCAATCACCGGATGCTCACCGATTCCGCGAGCGCCGAATGGTCCAACGGTGCCGGGGTTTTCAATAAATTCAATCGATTGTTGAGGTGCTTCTTTATAAGTTGGTAAATGATATTTGAATAAATGAGGATTAGTAATTTTTCCATCCGCATCAATTTCCACTTTTTCATATAAGGTTGCACCGATCGCCATCAAAACACCACCCATCACAGACCCACGGATCTGCAAGGGATTGATCACCTGACCCACATCAAATGTTGAAGCAAAATGATCAACAAAAATCTTCCCAGATTTCTTCTCAATGCGGATCTCAGCCGCCTGGGCACCGAATGTGTATTCCACACCTAAACTGCCCTGACCGTTCTGATCAGGATTTGAATAGCGTGGCAAACGAGCATCGGATACCGACTGTGCGACTTCCCCGATGGTGATGCCATCACTGGTTATATAACCACGACTGAGGTCAGGTACGGCAACACGAATGCTGGGGTCATTTTTCAGAAATACATATTCACCGTCGTAATCCAGATAGTCCACATCGGTTTTCAACACTTGCGCAGCAGTCTGCTTCAAAACCATGATCAATTTATCAGCGGCTCTGATAATCGCGCGGCCTCCTTGGGTAGTAAACATGGAACCAATGGTCTGCCATTCGTAAGGAGAATATTGGGTATCGATTTCATTGTAAACACGAATTCTTTCCGGTGGAATGCTGAGCGCTTCTCCGGCGATTTGTTGTACAATTGTGCGTAAACCCTGGCCTACTTCTGCACCACCCATATTGATGGATATGCTTCCATCAATATTCATTTTGATATAACAACCTTTGGTTGAAAATGGAGCACCTTTGGGGGATTTCATCACGGCAGCAAATCCACGACCATAATAAAAATTATCATCTTCGCGGATGGTTTCTTTTGAGAAAACCAGATCCCGGACTTTTTCAGCACAGGCTTGTACGTCTCCATTGGTTTTCCACATCGTTTCACCGAGAGCGTTTACTTTTCCTTCACAGAGGTAATTCATTTCTCGCAGGTCAAAAGAATTCATCTCTAATTTTCTGGCAAGTATTTCCACTAATCTTTCGGTTGCAAATTGTGCTTCCTGATGGCCATACCCGCGAAATGCTCCAACTGGCGGGGTGTTGGTATATACGGTATAACCAGTCAGATCGCAATGATCAAACTCATAGGGCCCTGTACAATTATGTGTGGCTGCAATGGTAACATTCACAGCAGTATCCGCATATGCGCCACCAGAATGCAACACCTTAGTTTCCAAGGCGACCAGTTTTCCATTTTTCTTGGCACCAATCTTCATGATCACTCGAATACCATGACCAAGCAAGGTACTGGTGAAATCTTCTTTACGGGAGGCAACCCATTTCACTGGATATCCCGGTACAAAACTGGCGATATAAGCGACAGTTTGTTCCACTGTGATATCTGATTTGTATCCAAAACATCCACCTATATCCGGGATATGAACCCGAACATCGGATTCCGGAACGCCATATCCATGGGCTAGATCCTGCCGGATAATAAATGGACAGATGGATGATGACCAGGCTTCAATAGTGTTGTCTTCTTTAAACCAGACAATTGAACCATGGGTTTCGATCGCTGAACATGACCCAAGCGGGTAAAGGAAATCGCCTTCCACAACAACTTCAGCTTCTGAAAAACCATCTTTCCCCTGACCTTTTTTCAGGTGGTAAATATTGGCCACATTTGTGCCTGGTTGAGGTTTCAATGTTGGCAGATGCCAATAATCTCCGTTTTCTTCGTGGATTAAAACTGCATCTTCACTGATCGAATCTCGGGCGTCAACATAAACTGGCAGGGGTTCATATACAACTTTGATTTTCTCTAACGCTTTTTGGGCATTAAATGTTGAATCGGCAACCACTGCTGCAACAGGTTCCCCAATGTATCTTACTTTATCAACTGCCATGGGGACCAGGTCTTTGATATTATCCCCATAATGCAGTGTGCAGCCTTTACCCGTTACCACTTTCACAACACCTGGCATTTTTTCTGCTGCTGATGTGTCAATTGATACAATTTTTGCATGCGCAAATTCAGGTCGCAGAATGGCTGCATGCAGCATGCCGGGCAGGCGAATATCATCGAGATATTGCGCTTTCCCGGTAACCTTGTTGATCGCATCGGGGCGGATATATGATTTACCAATGTATTTGTAACTCATTCAAGTAACTCCTTTCTTTTATGCTGAGTACTATTCTCTTCTGTATGGTTTCAGTAATGCTGCTGGATAGGAGGCGTTTCTGCCAGCTAGTACCAATGCAATAATTGTGACAACATACGGTAAAGCTAGAAACGTTTCATAGGGAATGGGTAACTGTAATCCCATCGCTTGTAAACGTAGTTGCAGTGCGAATGTTCCACCGAATATCAATGCTCCACCCATGACTTTCACTGGTGACCAATTTCCAAAAATGACTATCGCGATGGCAACCCATCCACGCCCAGCAATAATGCCATGAGTGAATGAACCTAATTGTGCCAGAGAGAGAAACGCTCCACCAGCCGCCATCAAACCACCGCCAATAGCAAGGACACTATAACGAACCAGATAGACATTTACACCGGCAGCATCAACTGCTTCTGGATTTTCACCAACTGCCCGAATATGTAAACCATATTTGGTTCGATAAAGTATGAACCATGCAAGGGGCACAATGACCAAAAAAGTAATATAGGTCAATAGATACTGATCTGTGATTGTTCCTAAAACAGGCATATCCCCTAAAGGTTTTATGGATTCAAATGAGGGGATTGATGGCGGAGTTGAGCGGCCACCATAAACAAGGCGAAAACCGAAAAGAGACAATCCTGTTAGTAATAAGGTGATACCCAACCCTGAAACATGTTGGTTTACACCCAATGAAACAGAAAGTACACCCATCAGAAGACCAGCGATGACACCACTGAGAATTGCTACCAATAAACCAATCCAAAGGGATTCACTCTTATCAGCCACAATAAAGCCGATAAATGCTCCGAAGAACATAATACCTTCAATACCCAGGTTAAGAATCCCAGCTCTTTCAGAATAGGTTTCACCAATTGCTGCTAACAGTATAGGTGTGGAAACCCTTAGCGTCGCTGCGATTAAATTAATGAGAAAGACTTCCATCAAATCCTCCTGATTTTATAGCGTTGAAGAAGCAACATACCAAGAGCTACTAACAACATGGTTGCTTGCGTCACTTCACCGAGGTAAACCGGCACCCCTAACGCACGGCTTAAGGTCTGGGCACCAGTTTCGACAAGTCCGAAGAAAACAGCCGCCAAACCAACCCCAAATGCATTCAGAGAACCAAGGGTTGCAATGATTACACCTGTGTACCCATATCCAGGAGAAATTTCTCCGATTAGATGGAAGTGGATTCCCGCAACTTCAGCCACACCGGCAATACCTGCAATACCTCCACTAATTAATGCAGCCAGAAAAATAGTTCGTTCTACTTTAATACCAGCAAATTTCGCAGCAGGTTTACCCAATCCAACGGCTCTCATTTTTAATCCAAATGAGGTGCGGGTCATGACGATCCAAAGGATGAGAATTAACACTACCGCTATTACAAATCCGAAATTTAAGCGGGAACGAGGTATTAATTTGAAAAAAACTGCTGAAGGAGCAATTTCCTGTGATTGTGGCCAACCGGAATTCGGATCTCTCCAGGGACCATTCAGGATTGCGCTGACAATATACGCCATAATGGAGTTCATTAATAAGGTTGTTACCACTTCATCAACTGCTAGTTTCACCTTTAAAAGAGCAGGGATTAATGCCCAAGCCATTCCTGCAGCAAATCCCCCAATCAACATCAAAGGTAACGCAACAATTGCTGGGACACCATGCATCGCCATGCCAATCCCAGTAGCGGCCACTGCCCCGGCGTATAACTGACCCTCAGCACCGATATTGTAATATCCGGAAGCAAAAGCATAGGTTACAGCCACACCTGTGATGATAAGTGGTGTGGATTTGACCAGGACTTCTAATAAAGAGACTCTATTTTGAAGCGGAGCGAAGAGGAAATAATAATACGCTTCAAACGGATTTGCATCCGCCAAAATTATTAAGCCGGAAGTGATTATGAATGTTCCAATTAACGCGAGGATCGGAATCAACGGTTTGATCCAGAAAGGAGGGTTATCCGTTTTCACCAGGCGCCAGCGAGGTTTTTCTGTATTTTCCATTATGTCTCCTCTCTGAGTGCACCGGACATCATTAACCCTAATTTTTCTGGAGTTGCATCCTGTGCGTTGATTGTGCCTACAATTTCGCCTTCATAGATGACAGCTATGCGGTCAGATATACTCAATATTTCATCAAGATCTTCTGAGATTAGCATAACCGCAGCCCCTCTTGAGCTCTGCTCCAATAATTGTTGGCGCACATATTCAGTAGCACCAACATCAAGACCTCTGGTTGGTTGTGGCGCAATAACCACTTCTGGTTGCCGGGAAAGAACTCTTGCCAACAAGACCTTCTGCATATTCCCACCAGAGAGTGTTCTAATTCTATCGGTAGGTTTTGCTTTAATTTGAAAATTCTTAATCAATTCAACTGCATTTTTACGAATTGCCTTTTTGTCGAGGAAACCATTTTTTGAGTATTCCTCTAAATGTTCCAGGGCTAAATTTTCATAAACGGTCAGGTCCCCAACAACACCTTCATGCCTATCTTCGGGAATTCGCCCCATCCCCAATTTTGAAAATTCAGAGGGTTGTTTTCCCACCAAATTAATATCATTAATTTTAATTACGCCACTAGTAGGTGCTTTCACGCCACTTAAGATTTCTGCCAATTCTTTTTGACCATTTCCCCCTACACCAGCGATTCCTAAGATTTCCCCTGAACGGATAAATAATTTTAAATTCTTCAATGCTGGAAGCCCTTTGTCGTCCAGTGCACATAAGTTCTCAACCTCTAAAATTTTCTTACTTTTAGGATTTATAACTGTTTGCCGAGTGACGCCAAATGTATCACGTCCTACCATCATGGCTGCTAACTGTTTTTGTGTAACATTTACCGTATTCACAGTACCAATAGATTTACCATCCCGAAGGACAGTGACACGATCTGTTATTTTTGTAACCTCGTCTAATTTATGGCTAATAAAAATAACCGATAAACCTTCTTTTCGAAGCCGATTAAGTGTTTCAAATAAACTATCGACTTCTTGAGGTACCAGAACAGCTGTAGGTTCATCAAGAATTAAAACTTTGGCATTGCGATACAATGCTTTTAAGATTTCAACTCTTTGTCTTTGACCTACAGACAAATGTCTGACGATTGATTTGGGATTGATATCCAGTCCAAATTTTTCAGCTGCTTCGCCCACCTTTTTTTCAATAGCAGTTTGATCCAGCACAAAGCTATCTGAGTAACCAAGTATAACATTTTCAGCCACCGTCATTGGAGGAACCAGAGCAAAGTGTTGTGTTACCATTCCAACGCCGTTTCGAATGGCATCCTTGGGGGAATGTATCGTTACCTTCTCATTTTCAATGATAATATCACCAGTTGTTTGTTGATAAAGACCGTACAAAATCCTCATCAATGTAGTTTTACCGGCTCCATTTTCACCTAGTAAGGCATGGATTTCACCTTTGCGAAGCTGAAAGTCAACATGGTCATTTGCTACGAGTTCACCAAATATTTTGGTGATCCTTTGCATATCTACGATGTTCATTTTATCTCCGACATTTCTCTCCCCTCATATTTGAGGGGAGAGAAATAATTTCTTATTTAAAATATAATGTCAGGTGAAAAGTGGTAAGCCCTGACATTATTTTGGATTTAGTTAGAACCAGCAGGAGCTTCTTCCGCTATATTTACTCGGAAGAGACCATCTTTAATTTCCTGTTCACGTTGTTGAACTAAGCTTAGGACATCAGCTGGCAATTTTGAATCCATTCCATGCCATGGAGCTAAAGATGCTCCACCTTTTCCAACCATGCTGAAATCTTTCAAATCTTGGGCAGTAAAAGCACCAGCATTAACCTGATTAATTATGTATTCTACAGTTGGTGTCATATTCCAGACTGGGCTGTTAACGACATGATCTGGTCCTAATTCGTATTGATCACTCATGTTGCCGAATGCATACAAACCATTTTCAACAGCAGCATCAATAACACCAAAGCGTTCTGCAAATAAGACATCAGCGCCATTATCAATCTGTGCTAAGGCAGCTTCTTTGGCTGCAGCCGGGTCAAACCAGGAATTGATAAAGGAAACCAGAACAGTTGCTTCTGGATTTACTTCTTTGACACCTTCAATGAAAGCGTTGACGATACGGTTAACTTCAGGAACTGGGAGTCCACCAACGACGCCAATTACACCTGTTTCCGTCAACCCACCAGCCATTAAACCACACAGATAAGCAGGTTCATGGATCCAATTGTCAAACACAGCAACATTGGGTTCTGAAGGCCCAAAACCAGAACCAAAAACAAAAGCAATTTCAGTGTAGTCCTTGGCAACACGGCGAACTGCTTCTTCGTTTCCGAATGCATCACCAAAAATTGCTGCTGGTTTTTTCTCTTCAGAGACTTCGCGCAAAATTCTTTCCATATCACCAGAGTAACCAATATCATCGGTGTACTCATATTTAATTTTGCCTTCATCAGAAGCTTTTAATAATGCCTGATGTATAACACCATCCCAGGGTTCTTCTATGGCGGTTGCGTACGCGCCAAAGAACAATGGGAGTTCGCTTGATGTTTCTTCTACTGGTGCTGGCTCAGCTGGTTGACAGGCTGAAAGCAGAACCGTGAGTAATAGGGTGAAAACGAGAATAACTTTAAGATGTTTCATTTTTTGACTTCTCCTTGGTTTATATAGAATGAAATGAATAAAATTGACGACTGAAATTAACCATTAAGGACTTTTCGTGAATTTCACCTCCTGTGAATTGTTCAAATTAATTTTGAAATACGCATCATTTCTTTTCGCGCACGGAAATTGCAATCTAAAAGATAATTTTGATATAAAAGGAATGAAAATTAATTACCATAAAAGTTAATTCAGTATTAGTTTATAGATTTTTACCAAAAAAATCAAGACAAATTCTCAAAAAGGTGTTATTTGTCTGACATTTCAGGATGATTCATCTTATTTTCAAATAATTAATGAAATAAATTCCAATCTTACCTGGGATATAATTACCAAATGGTTGATGAGAATGAATTAAGCGATCGAGAAATTGAAATTATCCGGTTAGTGGCAACAGGTGCCAGTAACAAAGAAATCGCCAATTTTTTAACGATAAGTCCCAATACAGTCAAAGTACATCTAAGAAATATTTTTGGGAAATTAGGGGTTTTATCCAGAACTGAAGCGACCATGACAGCCATAAGAATGGGGTTGGTTGACTCTCCTGGATCTGAAAACCAGACTGAAAATCGGAATGAAGTTTCACCATCCGAAGGCATTAATTCGCAGGTACTCCCGCAAAATACCAAACCACCAGTTTCCTCTAAGAGGAGTTTATTAATTATTATAGGGTTTGGCCTGATTATTCTTGTCCTGGCAGGATTTCTACTTAATCGTGTATTATCTACCTCAAATGAGCCTGAGGGTGGTATTTCAGTGGCTGAATTGGAGGAATTAACTTCAAAGCGGTGGACGACCGTTCAAGATTTACCCCTAGCGTTATCTGGCATGGGTTTTGCCCGTTATGAAAATAAGTTTATGTTATTTGGCGGTGCCAGTGAAAATTCCATTTCTGATAAGTTATTTATCTACGATTTGGATTCGGGTGCCTGGACAGAAGGTGCAAATCTTCCAAACCCTTTAAAAGACATTCAGGTAACCATATTGGGTGAGAGAATTTACCTCCCGGGTGGAATTGATGAAAATAATGAAGTTAAATCTAATTTATTAATCTACAATCCTAGAAACAACAACTGGGATGAAGGTGCTGAGTTGCCTATTCCAATCAGCGGCTATGCATTAGCCCCGTATGAAGGAAAGATTTTCTTATTTGGTGGCTTTGATGGAAAAAATTACCTGAATAGCATATATGTTTTCAATCCTGGAATTAACGAGTGGATTCTTTTTGGCAGCATGGAAACAACCATAGCCTATTCTTCTGCAGTGGTATTGGGTGGTCAAATTCATTTAATGGGTGGAATGAATGAAACTGGTGTATTGAAGGACCATCTCGTTTATTACCCTCAAAGGGAATTATTGGGGGAAGATGCCTGGGAGAATGCGGCGGATTTGCCAGAAGCCAGATATGGGATGAATTCGATTGTTCTGGCAGATATGGTTTACACAGCAGGTGGAAAAAATTCGAAAGAAAAATTCTTGCCCATCATCCAATATCTACCCCCCAGAGATTCCTGGATAGAAATAGATTCTCCTCCAATTGAAATTGGAATATCGCCAGCTGTCTTGCCATATGAAACCCGCTTATTTATTCTAGGCGGATTAAATTCTGAAGGATACTCAGATCAATCGTTAGCATATCAGGCAGTTTATACGGTGCTCGTTCCTGTTATTCAAAAAGACTAAAAGAAATTTAAGAAAAAAGCTGAATCAAAGATCAGCTTTTCAGGAGCGGGAGACGGGATTCGAACCCGCGAATGTTAGCTTGGAAGGCTAATGCCTTACCACTTGGCGACTCCCGCGTAATGGTGGCTATTATACCATTGTTGAATGCTTTGTGAAGGCTGATTCTTGACAAATTTTGATGATTTAGTTTTCATAAGGTTGCACAACCAGGAGATAGGTGAGTGCTCGTTTTTCAGAATCCTGATCACGAATGCAAAAACTATCGTACCTGGCTGGTAAGGAAGGAGCGGTGAATTTTGAGGTTGTAACTTGGCCAGCAATTCCCTTTGCAGATGCCAGGATGGATCGCGGGTCCTGATCTTTAAATTTGCCATCTATAGGACCAAAAACCAAGTACCAGGAAATATCAAATTCACTTGTATTGTTCAGTGAAATCTCAATCTCCTGACCCTGTGGGACGAAAGATTCGTAAGGCGTACATTGATTGCCATCATAGGTTATGGTAATCTTTGTCGAGGCCATTGATCTTGGATCCTCGTGCACGGAGCAGGAGGATAAGAGAATTGGGGCAGTAAATAGTAGGATCAGCAAAAATTGTCTCATAAAATTCATTTTACATGATTCAGTTTTTTTTTTACTGATAATTTTCATATATCGATAATACAATATCAGCATAATTGTAGCCAACATCCATCGGGCCATAAGCTTTTAATGCATCGAGCCAATTTCCGTTTTTTGCATATAAATTTTTCAGCATCCGACTTCCATATTCAACGTTCAATTCCGGATCGAACAATTCATCCATACTAGGCCGGCTTGAAAAACACGGACCATTAATGCACATAAAATTGGCAGCAATCCCATTGCTAGGCATGATTTGCATTAAACCGACAGCCCCAGAAGAGCTGTAAGCATTCTGATTTCCGCCTGATTCCTGAAGCATGATAGCTGCAATCAGATTTGGATCAATTGAGTATGCCAATGCGTTCATTTCTATCAGACCACACCATTGTTGAATTTCATCCGGATAGGTTAGGGATATCGTGCAAGCCAGGTCAGAATTTTCATCGTTCGCATCAATCATTGTTGATACGCCCTCATTTCTCTCTGGGGAAGCAGAGACAATCACAGGTTGCGATAGCAAACGTGATGCAGCAAAAACCAAGAAGAAAGATCCCAAGATTACACCTGTGAAAATTTTTTGGACTGAAATCATCAAAGCCTCTCCTTGTAGATATAGAAAGATATATTCTCCAATACTTTGGCAATAATAGCACAAAAGTTCTATAATTACAAGTTAAAAAAAGAGGTAATTCAATTATCTGAAATACCTCTTATAAAAACTAGAATATTATTCTTTTTCTTCTAATTCGAGTTTATGCGCATTGATGATTTCCTGTTGCAGGTGGGTGGGAACTCGTTCAAAATGATCGAATTCCATGTCAAAGATACCTCGACCACCGGTTAATGAACGAAGTTGGGTGGTATAACGTAACATTTCAGCCATTGGAACCTGAGCTGTGACAATAGAACGACCTTTATCACTATCCATACCCTGCACGCGAGCTCGTCTGGTGTTAAGGTCACCAAGAATATCACCCATATTATATT
This sequence comes from uncultured Anaerolineaceae bacterium, assembly GCA_942491385.1. Classification (GTDB taxonomy): domain Bacteria; phylum Chloroflexota; class Anaerolineae; order Anaerolineales; family Anaerolineaceae; genus UBA6170. The sequence goes on from CALOAF010000004.1 coordinate 65,354, forward strand.
CAGGCACAGTGATTTTCACATTCATAATCGGTTCCATAAGGACGGGACCAGCTTCCTGGAAAGCAATTTTGAAAGCTTCACGGCCAGCGATTTCGAATGCAACTGGTTTGGAGTCTACTGGATGTTCTTTACCATCAAAAACAGACACGCGCACTCCATAAACAGGATATCCTGCAATAATTCCATCTTTCATGGTAGAGAGGATGCCTTTTTGAATGGATGTGAAATAAGATTGCGAAATAGCTCCACCAAAAACATCCCAGGTCATTTCAAATTCGCCTTCGGATGGTAAGGTTTTCAGATGGACTTCACCAAATTGGCCAGAACCACCAGTTTGTTTCTTATGCCGGTAAACACCAACACCTTCTTTTGTAATAGTTTCTTTGTAAGCCACTTTGGGTTCAGCAGTATTGATATTCAATTGGAATTTAGAAGAAGCACGCCTCACGGCGACATCAATATGCTGGTCACCCATTCCCTGTAGAACTGTCTGGCGGGTAGATGGTTCCATTGACCAAGATAAGGTCATGTCTTCCTCACACAAGCGGGTTAAAACAGTACTAATTTTTGCGGAATCCTGTTGGGTTTTTGGGGTAACAGCAACACGAAATAACGCGTTGGGGTATTTTGCTGAAGGCAGGATAATAGGTGTGCTCTTGTCACCGAGGGTATTGCCTGTGACGGTTTCGGATAGTTTAGGAACTACAGCAATATCACCTGCATGGACTGTCTTGACTGGTATGTTTTCATTCCCTCTGGGGATGCTAACGGTGCCTAATCTTTCCTCTACACCTTTTTCATGATTCCATACGCGTGAATCTGAGTTAATCATCCCGGAATAAACCCTGAAGTAGGTTTGTTTTCCTACAAATGGGTCTGCGGTGGTTTTCCAAACATAGGCAACCAATGGTCCTGTATCGGATGAAGTTATTTCAATTTCTTTTTCATTATTTGTTGCCTCAAAGGGACCGGCTTCCATGGGATTTGGGAGTAAATTAATCATGGCATTTAAGAGGGGAATGAGTCCAATTTGATTGGTCGCAGAGGATGCAAATACTGGAACAAATGTTCCTTGTTTGAAGACAGATTTTAAACCGCGAGTAATATCTCCAGCGGAAAGTGTGCCTTGATCAAAAAATTTTTCCATCAAATCATCAGCACCTTCAGCAGCAGCTTCAACGATCTCAGCATGTGCTTCTTCTGCGGTTGTTTTGAATTCAGCAGGAATCTCGACGCTTTCTGTGCCCACTCCTTTGAAAGCCTTCATGCTCACCAGATCAATCACACCTTGAAAATCAGCTTGTTCACCCCAGGGAAGTTGTAAGGGGAGTAATCTGATATTGGTTATTTCCTGAAATGAGTCGAACATCTTTTTAAAATTTGCATTTTCCCTATCCATTTTGTTGATTAGAATGAAACGAGGAATATTCTTTTCCCCACTATAAGTCCAGGCTAATTCGGTTCCGACTTCGATTCCAGCGACGGCATCAACCAAAATTACTGCTCCATCAGAAACACGTAAAGCGGAAATTTCTTCTCCCAGAAAATCTGTATAACCTGGTGTGTCAAGGATATTCAATTTATGGTTGTTATATTCAACTGGTAGAACTGAGGTGTAAATCGAAATGCTGCGGCGTTGTTCCTCTTCATCAAAATCAGAAGTGGTTGAGCCGTCTTCGATTTTACCCATACGATTGATTGCACCGGAAAAATTTAGTAATGCTTCTGCCAAAATTGTTTTTCCTGCGCCACTATGAGATGCGAATGTAATATTACGAATTGCCTCGGTTTTATATTCTTTCATGAACCTAACCCTTCTTAAAATGAGATTTTCGTACTAACCTCTAAAACCGGTAATATTGATGGTAAAGAGGCAGATTTTCAAGGTGCTTGCGTAAAACGTGATAATTATATCAGTGATAACCAATTTCTTCGAGTGAGTGAGTTATTAATTTAAGCATAATGGAATGCTATTGAATATAAAAAAATTGTGGTAGTAAATTTGGAATGAACGAGTCTAAATATGTGTTTCATCAGAAATCGTTTTAATCATCTTCCAGGCAGGCTCACGAACATTTTGCAATGTGTTGTTATGATCACGAAATGACCATTCTCCAGGTTCTGCTCCAGCGATTATAAATCCTAATCTTTTATACAATCGAATGGCAAGTTCATTAGTCCTGGCGACATTAAGGGTGATTTCTCGAAAATTGCGCTGCAATAAATCATTTTCCACGACAGAAAACATGCGGGTACCCAAGCCAGCATTTCTGAAACCTGGTTTAATTCGGAATGCATAAAAATAGGCACTAAAAAAACCGTCGGCGAGGTCTTTTCTTACTGAGTTTAGTTGAATAAAAACCTGACCAATAATTCCTTTTTGTGGGAGATCTGCCACCCAAAGAACGTTTTTCCCCTGGTTTTTATATTTGTAAGCGTTTAAATAAACTTGCCGTAAATGTTTGTACTCACCGTCCCATTCAAGCTGATGAAGATCAGAAAAAATTAAATGACGAATAATAACAGAGTTAATCCAGAGATTGGGTGATGATTGAGAAATGTGGGTCGTTTCAATTTTCATTTTCTGACAGAGTTGCAAGCACTTCATCCAGCAGGATATTTTCATGTTCTTCCGAACGTATTTCCTCATTCAACCAGGCTTTACGTAATCTGGATAGAATTTTCTTATAAATCGGACCTGGCGGAATGCCTAACTTTTGTAGGTCTTCTCCGCTGGTGAAGGGTTTTACTTTTCTCCAATGTGAAATATATTGATCAATCAAATCCTTGATGCGGTGGTCAATGGTGGTGTGGTAGAGGATAAAAAGAACGTGAGGGGGTAGAGTATCAAGATACTCTGTAATTTCACTCGGTGTCTTATTGACGAACTGGTAAATTAATTTCAGTGATTTCTGTGCTTTGATACTGGATTCGGTCACAATGGCAGGTGTACGCAATCGCTTCCCTATGGGACGGGGGTTGTGTTTCAGATTCATAAACCAGGTAATATAAGCCAGAACTAAATTATCTTTGGAGGTTCCGTTAGTTGCTGACAATTGCCAGATTGGATCTATAGGCATTTTTAAAATTTTGACCATTTTTTCGATGATTTCTGGATTTATGCTTAAATATGGATGAATCTGATGTAGAAAATTTAACTCCTGTAGACGGAGTAATGCTGGTTTGGGATCTGATTCTGATAGAATCAAATTTAATTCATGTCTCAATCGATCCCCAGAGACTTGATTGATTAAATCTTTGGCCTCTTCCATTAGTTGGAATGTGCGATCTTCAATGCGGAAATTGAATCTTTGCTCAAACCGTACCGCTCTGATCAATCTGGTTGGGTCGTCAACAAAAGACAATGAATGCAATACTTTGATTAACCCTGCTTGCAGATCCTGGAACCCACCCCAGTAATCGTATAGTTCCCCATAATGATTCCCATCTAATCTGAGCGCTAGTGTATTAATTGTAAAATCCCTGCGATGTAAATCGAGTTTAATACTGCTTCTTTCTACTTGGGGAAGTGCTGTTGGAAAATCATAAAACTCAGTACGAGCGCTAATGAGATCAAGAGTTTGTGGTAATTCTGAAAGATCTACCTCTTTGAATTCCGGGAAGTTGTCCAAAAAATTCTGGTGAATAGCACTAATTTGCCATTTCGCCGTCCCAAATCGCTTATGTGTGTTTACTTTTCCTCCAAATTCATTTAATAGACTTTGGGTGAATTGTATTGCGTCGCCTTCGACGACAATATCGAAATCAAGTGATGGGCGGTTAAGAATGAGGTCGCGAACAAACCCTCCTACGATATAAATCGCATTTTTTTGTCGAAAGGCGTGTTGTGCAATCAGATTCAGTAGGGTAATTTGAGCTTTTGGTAGCGCAGAGTTCAGTTTTATCGACAAATTTTTTTTATCGATGACAGTTGTCTTTGGTTTTCCGATTGCTTTCAACAAATCTGTACGTGTGACAATTCCGACGATTTCACCATTTTTTTTGTCTATCACTGGAATTTGTCCCCATCCAGATTCAGTCATTACCTGCTGAACTTTATCCAGTGAATCTTTTAACTCTACGTAAATTTCCCCAGAATCCATAAGACTGGCAGCAGTAAGATTCAATTTATGCGCGATCGCTCGTTCCACGCTGCGACGATTTAATAAACCAACTATGTTACCGTCAGAAACCACAGGATAGCCTTCAAATCCATAGCGCTTCATTAGATTGGAGGCTTCTTCTATACTTGTTTGTGGGGTGATGAGAAGAGGTTTCTTGGACATGATCTGGGCAGCAGATATGACCGGTTCGACGGATTCGTGTAGATATTCTATAAGTTGCTTGTAAATGATTTCAATAGGTGGTTGATTATCTTCGACCTGAATTAATGCAGCGGCAGCTCTGGGATGCCCACCACCACCAAATTGCTGAGCGATTCTGCCTACATTTATCTTGTCTGTTGTTGATCTGGCAACCAATCGAATGCCTTCCTGAGTACTGGCCACTAGGAATAATGCATCTGGGTCCAAGGAATCCCGAATTTTGTGTGCTATGCTGGATATTTCTTCCTCCAAATCAGAGGCATCTGCCATGGCGACAACGATTCGGTTTCCGTGGATATCGAAATGTTGAGTTTTCTGCAATAATCGATCATAAACTGATCTTTGCTGGTCAGATAATGGGGGATTTAGATATTGATTGGCAATTGCCAGGCTGGCTCCTTTTTCAATTAAGTATGCAGCGGCCTTTAAATCTCTAGCGGTTGTGTTGGCATACGATAACGAGCCGGTATCCTCATAAATTCCTAATAAAAACAGTGTTGACAGTATTATGGATAGTTTATCGTTTCTTTTTACCAGTTCTTCTATCAAAATGGTTGTGCAACTTCCGGTACTTTCAAAGACAGTTACCCATTTTTCTGATAAATCCTTTTTTCTTTGATGATGATCAATGACAGATACGGTGGTTTTCTTAGAAATACCTTTCAACGTGACCAATGCTTGGGTGTCCACTAGAGTGATGTGGTCGATTTTGATGGGAGAAACATCTTTGAAATGATGAAGTGGTAATTCATTACCACAAAGATCCAAAAATGATCGTACATTCCTGTTGATCCGATTTGGCAGAATAGCAACAGCGTCTGGATCCAAAATAGCCGCAACTGTTAAAGAGCCAATTGCATCGAAATCCGCTTGTTCGTGCGTCAAAATGATGTGCATAAACTAATTTTATCATTTTCTCAAGACGAGAACATCGTATGTTCTGATTGAAATTGAAAATTCTTTTGGTATGATTCACTTTGGAGTAAATAATGAAACAAAAACTCAGTCAGCAGGAAGTATTGCGATATTCAAGGCATTTACTGATCCCCCAGGTGGGATTATCCGGCCAAGAAAAATTGAAGGATAGCAGTGTTCTAATCGTCGGAGTAGGAGGTTTAGGATCACCTATTGCTTTATATCTGACAGCGGCTGGCGTGGGTACGATTGGTCTGGTTGATTTTGATGTTGTAGAGCATTCGAATTTACAACGCCAGGTCATTCACTCAACAAGCAAGGTTGGTGTGCCAAAAGTTGACTCAGCTCGCCAATATTTGCATGACCTGAATCCTTTTATAGAGATCGAAACTTATAATGAAGTGTTATCAGCTGAGAATATTGAAAGAATCGGAAAAAATTACGAGATTATCGTGGATGGAAGCGACAACTTCAGCACCCGATACTTGTTAAACGATTATTGTGTTTTTCAGAAAAAAACATACATTTATGGGTCGATTTTCCGTTTTGAAGGCCAAATGAGTATATTTAATGCCCAATATGGTCCTTGTTATCGATGTATTTTCCCGACTCCACCTCTTCCAGGTGTTGTTCCAGGCTGCGGTGAAGGTGGTGTTTTTGGGGTTTTGCCTGGCACAGTTGGTACCATACAAGCCACCGAAGTAATAAAACTCATACTTGGTCTTGATCATCATCCCTATGGAAAGTTGTATCTTTATGACGCTATGGATTTATCCATTCAAACTATCCAATTGAAAAAGAATCCTACCTGTAAAATTTGTGGAACCCAACCCGATATATTAACATTAAAAGACACTGAATTTTTTTGTGATACTCATGGTCATGATGATCCCCCATTGGCTGAGTGGGGCTGGAGTGTGCAACAGTTGCAGAAAGCGCTGGAGTCAGGCAAAGATATTCGATTAATTGATGTGAGGGATCCGGTGGAACGTGAAGTGGTTGCATTACCCGATAGTGAGAATATCCCTTATGAAAGAATCAATTCTGAAATCAATATCGATGCAAATAACCCCGTGATTTTCTATTGTCGCAATGGCATTCGATCGGGGAGAGTTGTACAAAAATTACGAAATACAGGTTTTCAGAATATATTTAACCTGATTGGTGGTACAAATGCCTGGGTGAGGGATATCGACCCGGAATCATATGTGTACTGAATGGAAAATGGCAATAAATGAAAAATAACAAAAATTTATCACTAATGGCAGTTTTGGCTCATCCAGATGACGAGACTTTTGGTATGGGTGGCACTTTAGCTCAGTATGCCCACGATGGTGTGGATGTATACCTGGTTTGTGCTACCCGTGGTGAAGTGGGTGAAATGGAAGCAGAGTATTTAAAAGGATTTAATTCACCGGCTGAACGACGTGAATATGAATTACGTTGTGCTGCAAAAAAATTGGGAATTAAAGAAGTGATTTTTCTAAATTATCGTGATTCAGGCATGGCAGGATCAGAACATAATAATCATCCCGATTGTTTATATGCTGCTAAACTGGAAAAAGTTACAGAAGAGGTCGTACAAATCATTCGCAGAGTGCGACCAACCGTTGTTATTACCTTTGATCCAATTGGTGGCTACCGTCACCCGGATCATATCAAAATTCATGAAGCCACGGTGGAAGCCTTTAAGTTTGCTCCAGACCCCTCTTATGAGGATCAATTGCATCAAGAGCCTTATCAGATTAAAAAATTCTATTATCACAGTATTCCAAAAGATTTTCTGAGGTGGACAGTCAGATTATTGCGATTGGTTGGAAAAGACCCAAAAAAATTTGGCAAGAATCAGGATATTGATCTTGTTTCCATTGCTGAAGTTAATTTCCCAACCCATGCAATTATTCATTATGGGAAAGTGGCTGATCTGCGCAATGAAGCTTCCGCCTGTCATTCAAGTCAGGGTGGAAGCCGGATGAGTGGTGGATTGATGGGGTGGCTGCAAAGGATTTTGGGGAGTAAAGATCGCTTTATGAGAGCATTTCCAGAACCACTTCCAGGAGAAAAGGTAGAAAGAGATCTCTTTCAAGGAATTTAATAAAATAGAATGGGAAGGTTATTTTTCCCATTCTATTATTTTTATTGGGCAGTGAAAACCAAATGGTCAGCATCCTTTGAAATGATAATCGTCTGACCATCCAAGATCTGAGATGTGAGCAGTTTCATGGCCAATGGATCCATGATTTCTCTTTGGATGGCACGCTTTAATGGTCGTGCGCCAAAATCAGGATCGTATCCCACGTCTGCAAGATATTCAAAAACTTCGGGTTCGAGGGTAATCGTCAATCCTCTTTCTTTTAACCGTTCGGTTAAGAAGCCTAATTGGATTTTGATGATTTGTTGTAAATCTTCTTTGCTCAGACGATGGAAGACGATAATCTCGTCGATTCGGTTGAGAAATTCTGGTCGGAACTGGCTTTGAAGAATCTCCTGAATCTTCTCGCGGCTAACTTTTTCCGCCTGGTACCAGATACCCCCACCTAAATTACTGGTCATGATCACAACTGTGTTTTTAAAATCAACTGTTCGTCCATGTCCATCTGTTAATCGACCATCATCCAATAACTGCAGCAGAATGTTGAAAACTTCTGGATGTGCTTTCTCGATTTCGTCAAACAGGACGACGCTGTACGGTTGTCGCCTAACGGCTTCAGTTAATTGTCCCCCCTCGTCATAGCCAACATAGCCGGGAGGAGCACCAACCAAACGTGAAACCGTATGTTTTTCCTGATATTCGCTCATATCAATTCGGATCATGGCACGATCATCATTGAATAGAAATTCAGCCAAAGCGCGTGCAAGTTCTGTTTTACCCACGCCGGTAGGGCCAAGGAAGATGAATGATCCAATCGGCCGATTTGGATCTTGTAACCCTGCTCGCGCTCTCCTTACTGTATTGGACACAACATTGATCGCCTCATTCTGTCCAATGACCCGCTTATGAAGTTCGTCTTCCATATGAACCAATCTTTGCATTTCAGCTTCCAATAAACGTGTGACAGGGATACCTGACCATCTAGATACAACGCCTGCGATTTCTTCCGCATCGACTTCTTCTTTTAACAATGCTGTTTGGGATTGGAGCTCTTGTAGATTCTTTTCTGCCTCGAGTTTTTTATCGAAAAACTCTCTCAATGTCCCATAGCGCAAGCGAGCAGCTGTTTCGAGGTCAGAAACACGCTCTGCTTTTTCGATTTCAAGATTTGTCTGTTCAATTTTTTCTTTAATATCTCTCAATTCAGAGATGGCGGACTTTTCCATATTCCAACGTGCGCTTAATTGACTTGATTCTTCACGAAGATTGGAAAGATCCAGTTCTATTTTATTCAATCTTTCTTTACTGGCTGGATCAGTTTCTTTTGACAATGCCTGGCGTTCGATTTCCAATTGCATAATATCACGATCGATTTCATCCAAGGCCTGTGGTTTCGAGTCAATTTCAGTCCTCAATCGAGCCGCAGCCTCATCAATCAGATCGATGGCTTTGTCAGGAAGTTTACGATCAGATAGATAGCGATTGGATAATGTCGCTGCTGCAATTACAGCTGAATCGGTTATTCTGACGCCATGGTGAACTTCATAGCGGTCCTTTAAGCCACGCAAAATACTAATGGTATCTTCCACGGAAGGTTCCTTGATTAGGACTGGTTGAAATCTTCGTTCTAAGGCTGCATCTTTTTCTACATGTTTGCGGTATTCATCCAGGGTTGTGGCACCGATCATGTGCAATTCTCCGCGGGCTAACATCGGTTTTAACATATTGCCTGCATCCATCGCTCCTTCAGCAGCGCCTGCTCCAATGACGGTATGCATTTCATCAATGAAGAGAATGATTTGCCCTTCCGCATTTTGAATTTCCTTCAGTACAGCTTTTAATCTTTCTTCAAATTCACCGCGATATTTTGCCCCTGCAACCAGAGCACCCATATCTAATTGGAAGAGAGTCTTGTTTTTTAATCCCTCCGGGACATCCCCATTGACGATTCGTTGTGCCAATCCTTCCACAACTGCTGTTTTGCCAACACCAGGTTCTCCAATCAATGCCGGGTTATTTTTTCTGCGACGAGATAATATTTGGATGATTCTCCTGATTTCTTCATCTCTGCCGATGACAGGATCTAATTTCCCCTGGCGAGCCATCGACGTAAGGTCGCGCCCATATTTTTCTAGAGCCTGGTAAGTATCCTCAGGGTTCTGGCTTGTCACCCGCTGACTCCCGCGGATATCAACCAACGCTTTTAGAACAGCATCTTTGGTGATGCCAAATTGTTTTAAATAAGATGATTCGGAACTTTCTGTTAATGCCAAAAAAATATGTTCGGTAGAGACATATTCGTCCTTCATCCCCTTTGCAAATTTTTCCGCACTCAGTAAGGCATCATTGGCAGGTTTTGATAACCCGACCTGGCCGGTTGCACCATAAACTTTTGGACGTCTTTCTAATTCTTTCCCTATGTCATCGCGTATGGCAACAGTACTACCTGCTATTTTTGTAATAATTGCCGGAACAATACTTTCATCCTGCCTGACTAATGCGGCAATTAAATGAATATTTTCAATATTTTGATGATTATTTTCCTGCGCAATTTCCTGGGCGTCTAAAATTGCCTGTTGCGCTTTTTGTGTAAACTTCTCCAAGTTCATTATTAACTCCTGTTTACCTTTTTTATCCCTTCCATTGTAAACATCGATTGTCAAGTATTGATTAACAAATAATTAGATTATTATAAGTATGGCATTCTGGACATATGGATAGGAATTTAATTAAAGTCTGATAATACATCCACAAAATTCGCAGGAATATTGTTCCATTCCTCTTAGTAACGGAACGGTGATAGTTGCGCCACACTGCGGGCAAATTGTAGGTGCACTTTTGATTTTATCAATGACTTCCTGATCAATTTGTTCTGTCCGGTTTTTGTCAAAATCGCCAGAAAGGACTTTATTTATCAGACCTTTCCAGGTTTCACAATCCTGATTATGGATATGAAATTGTGCTGAGCTGTATTGTGCACCGGATGAAAAGGTAATGTCTAGAAAATCCTGATTCTTAAAAACGCCTTGTTTTGAGGTCTGAACCCCTTCAATCAATTGAACAGGGATATCAACCAGAACCTCTTGAACCAATTCACGCTCTTTGGTAATAAAAAGGAATTTTTTAGTCGCCACTTCTTCTTTTTGTTCAAAGAGGATGCGTTGATCTGTTAAAAACAGGATCCCTTCTGGATCATCCTTATCCTCATCACCGTCTCGGGTCCAAACTGCTTTCACCCCCATGATCAGATATTCATGCATGAGTAATTTTACGTTAGAGGATTCAAATTCCTTAACAGTCCATTCAATGTTATGAAGGTTTCTTGTGAAAGTGTTTAATTCCCGTTCGAAGGAATCATACATGCCACCCAAGAGACGTTCTGAGGCAGACACTTTTTCTGATAGATTTTCTAACCTAACTTTCAAAGGATTGAGGATTTGTCGAGAAAACGTTACATTACTCGGATTAGCAGAAGCCCTCACAAGCTGTTGTTCGATGGGTTTGATATCTGATTTGAGGTGAATGACTTCCTGGTTGAGTTTCACCCTGGTTGTGGTGTGAATTGGTTGCCATCTTTTTGCAAGATTTTGTGCATTTTCTTCAAGAGTTGTATCAAATATGTAATTCTTTTGTCGCAGATTGATAATCCGCTTTTGGAGACCATTAACCTTGGTTTGGATATCTTCTAATCTATCCTGATAAGAAGATAAATTAACTTTGCTTTGTAAGTCATTCAACTCTCTTTGTGTCGCGGCCAGGTCTTTTTTTAATTGCTCAACAGGGGAAATTGGGTTTTGTGCTTGGCTCATCTATACCTCTTTTGATTAAAAATATAATTAAAGAATTTGATTGTTTTCAAAAATAAATTTCAAATTTGTCCAGAATTGATTTTGAAATTGTTCAGCCCATCTTTCCAGGAATTTCTCATGGATGTTTAATTTTCGGTTTTTGATTTCAGTGATGAGGTAGGATATCCCTGGCTTAATAAAATTGAACGGTCCTGCCTGACCATAAAAATCTGTTATTCGTTGCTTTTCTTTTTCCAAAAAAAGATCCAGATCATGTAGCCAAACATCGCAATCGTGAATTTCTCCCAAATCATCTTGAAATTTCTTGAAGATTTCAAGAGATGTCTCCAGGGAAGGATAAATTGGTTGAAATAGTTCAACTGCATAACGTAGGTTTTTAATTGCGATTCGTAAATTATGAAGTGCTTCCGTTTGGTCTGGACTGGTGATAAACGGTACGAAAGAGAAACATAATTTGGTTAGCTTTTCTATATTTTGCAGTCCGATTTGCTTTAAAGAATCCGGGGCTGAAAAGGATTCGCTATCAAATGGATTGGTTTCGATAAAAAGTTTGATTTCTGAAAGGGTATTTTCTTTTTCAAATTCTAATATTGCTTCTCGGACATCAGTTTGTTTCCGATCTCTGCGTTGTTGCTTGCGGAGATGTAATCTCTGTAAACCCGCTAAGAGTTTTTGTTCAGTGACTTTGGAGATTTCTGACTCAAGAAATTGTATCTGCACATCAAGGTCTCGAATGCGTGTCAAAGATTTGGTCAAATTTTTCAGAGAAGTGAACCATTTCTTCGAACGCTTTTTGCCAATATAAGGAGAAAATACGGTGATCGTATTTCTAATTCTGCGTGACATCACGCGTGTATGATGTAAGAATTCAATATTTCCATCGTATACCAGACCTTCAATTTGATTTTCTAAATAAGTAATCTGGCTTTTTAATAGGTCTGCAACGAAAGATCGGATCAAAAGTTTATCTGAGGTGTCCAAACTTACCTCCTATCAGTACTATTCATTCCATTATCCATAAAATGGGGTTATTTTCCAAATCGAAACACCCTTCAAAAAAGAAGCCTATTAAAATTCCTGAACATTGTCACGTAACTGAGTCCAATTCGTCATCTTCATCGTCAACTTCCAGTTCCATTAATTCCCCTGTTGCTATAAATACAGTTCTCTCACAGATATTTGTAACCCTGTCTGCCAGGCGTTCAAGATTATGGGCAACCCACATGATTAAGTTAGAATAATCAACATTCTTAGGGTCATCAATTATTAAATTTACAGATCGGTGATAAATATCTTCATAAAGCTGGTCGACGGCATCATCTTCGTAAGGGATTTGGGAGGCTGTTTGAGCGTCTTCACCGATGAAAGCAGTTAACGCTTTATGTAGCATCCCAACCGCTAATTCTGCCATTCTTTCGATTTCATTGATAGGTATATCTAAAACCACGTTTTGTAATTTTATGGTTACTTTGGCTATTCCTTTGGCATAATCACCCATCCGCTCGAGTTCACTAATTACATCTAACATGGAGGCTAATTGTCTGAGATCTCGAGCCATTGGTTGTTGGGTGGCGATTACAATTAAAATTGCATTCTCAATTGAGAACCTTTTATCATTTAATTCAATATCATGTTGGTAAATTTTTTTCGCCTGGTGAACATCTCTTTGTTTTAGTGATTGCACAGATTTTTCAACAGCGTCTTCAACCATACTGCCAAGTAAAAAAACCTCATCTTTAATATTCTGAATTTTTTGAGTGAATAATTTTCTGGTCATGTTTACCTTTCGTTATTTTTTTAACCAAATCTTCCTGAAATGTAATCTTCTGTTATTTTCTCTTTGGGGTTGGTAAAAATCTTCTGGGTAATATCGTGTTCTACCAAATATCCAGCACGATCAGGCAACATATTGAAAAACGCAGTGAAATCGGATGCTCGAGCAGCTTGTTGCATGTTGTGAGTAACAATCACAATCGTATATTTTTGCTTTAAATCCTGCATCAATTCTTCGATTTTTAACGTGGCAATAGGATCCAAGGCAGAGGCAGGTTCATCCATTAAGATGATTTCAGGTTCTATTGCTAATGCTCTGGCAATGCATAACCGTTGTTGTTGCCCTCCGGATAGACCGAGTCCTGGTTTGGTCAAATCATCTTTAACTTCATCCCATAAAAAAGCATCTTTCAAGCTTTTCTCAACGATATTATCCAATAGACCCTTGTTTTTAATTCCATGAGCACGCGGTCCGAAAGCAACATTCTCATAAATCGATTTTGGAAATGGGTTAGGACGTTGGAACACCATTCCGATGCGTTTTCGAAGTGTCACTGGATCCAATTTCAGAATGTTTTCACTGTCCAGGATAATTTCACCTTGCATGGAAACAGACGCTATCAGATCATTCATGCGATTAAAAGAGCGAATAAATGTGCTCTTTCCACATCCAGAGGGGCCAATTATTGCTGTAATTTGGCGTTCAGGGATATTAAAGTTAATATCTCGTAACGCTTGAAATTTTCCGTAAAAGAAATTGAAGTTTTTTACAGAAATTTGAATTTTTAATGTTTCTGAATCCATAGCAAGTCCTTGTTGGATAATTTTATCCTATCTGCTTGAAAAAAATATTTGCTTTGAGCAAGAGGTTTTTTTAAAACTACAAAATGTACTCATTTAGTATCATTCGAATAAAAACTTGGATAAATAATGGAACTACGGATGAAAATTTAGGTCTGTTATTCGAATATCACAATATTTGGATGGCGCTGGTATAATTATTCGTTGCCTATTCTTATTAAAATGAGTGAAAATATGTTAGATAAAGTTAGATCAATTGAAGAAAAATACAATGAATTAACACATGCCTTAGAACATGTAGGCGATGATTATCAAAAAGCTGCTCAAATCTCCAAAGAACGGGCAGATATTGAAGAAGTTTACGAAAAATCACGAGAATATCGTCTTATATGGGAACAAATTCAAGAAGCAAAAGAATTAATAGAACAGGATGACGAAGAATTAAAAGAATTAGCTGAACTTGATATAGAAAACCTGGAACCTAAATTAGATAGCCTTGAATCAGTTCTTAAGTCTTTGCTTGTCCCAACTGACCCTCGCGACAGGAAAAATGTAATCATGGAAATACGGGCAGGTGCAGGGGGGGATGAAGCTGCTTTATTTGCCGCGGATTTATTCAGAATTTATTCCCGATATGCTGAAAAAAGGAACTGGAAAATTGAGGTCCTGAGTTTGAATGAAATTGGTATTGGTGGAATAAAAGAGATAGTGTTCAGTATTAAGGGACATGGAGCATTTTCCCGATTGAAGTTTGAATCCGGCGTACATCGAGTACAACGAATTCCATCAACTGAATCTTCTGGAAGAATACATACTTCGACAGTGACGGTTGCAGTGTTGGCTGAAGCGGAGGAATTTGATATTGAAATTCCTGCGTCAGATATACGGATCGATGTGTTTAAGTCGGCCGGCGCTGGTGGGCAGAATGTTCAGAAAAACTCTACAGCGGTGAGAATTACGCACATGCCATCCGGCATTGTGATCGCCTGTCAGGATGAGCGATCACAATTACAAAACAAATTACGAGCAATGAGCATTCTTCGGGCTCGACTTTATGAAATTGAAGAAAGTAAACGAAGCAATGAGCTGGATGCGGATCGTAAATCACAAGTGGGAAGCGGGGATCGCTCTGAAAAAATCCGCACGTATAATTGGCCGCAAAACCGGGTGACTGATCACCGAATTAACGTTTCTTCATACAATCTACCAGCGATCATGGATGGCGAAATTGATGTTTTCATTGATGAATTGTCCATCCGAAGTGAATCCGAACGATTATCCGCAGTAGGTGAGGATGACGATTAATATCGCTGGTTGGCGATATCAATCCAGAAAAATCCTAGCTGAAGTCAGTGAAACGGCTGAAATAGAATTGAATGCGGTTCTGTGTAAAGTTCTCAAGAAAAACCTGCCGTGGTGTTTAGCGAATTCGAATTTCTTATTGAGCCAGGATGAAATCCAATCATTAAATAATCATTTAAAATCGTTAATGAATGGAGTTCCTTTGGCTTATGTTTTAGGTGAAATTGAATTTTTTGGATATCATTTTGCTGTTGACCCAAATGTATTGATTCCCAGACCAGAAACTGAATTGATAGTGGAGACTGCAATTAAATGGCTGCATCTTCATGAAAAAGCAGAAAAAATGGTAGACGTTGGATGTGGTTCTGGTGCAATCATGATTAGCATATTGAAGAATTTCCCTGAAAAAAAAGGATATGGAATCGATATCTCCAAAGCAGCTCTGAATATTTCCCTGAAAAATAGGGAATTTCACCACATCAAACATTTGGATTTCGTTCAAATGGATTGCTTGCAAGGAATACAAACAAAATTTGATTTGATCGTTGCAAATTTACCTTATATTCCAGAGGGTATGTTGGACGACCTTCAAGTTTCTACCTTTGAACCTGAGATTGCTTTAAATGGTGGCAAAGATGGATTAGCGGTAATCAATAAATTGATAAAACAGCTTCCAATCCTCCTTAATAAACCAGGTATGGCTTTATTGGAAATTCAATTTGATCAATCAGCGCAAGTCGTGCAAAAAATTGAGAATTTGATGCCTGAGGCGGTAATTTCCGTCATCAAAGATTATTCAAACCATGAGCGAATCATAAAACTTGAGGTGTAAAATGCCTATCATAATCAATTTGCGGGAGTCATTTGAAGAAGCCATTGAACAATCTATCACTGTGCTAAATAATGGTGGACTCATCGTTTTTCCAACCGATACAGTGTATGGTTTAGCTGCAAGATTCGACCGGATTGATGCTATTCAAAGAATTTATCAGGTAAAAGAACGTGACCAAACCAAAGCGTTGGCGGTGTTGATTGCAAACTCGGACCAAATTAAATTAATTTCCCCTGGATTATCAGAAAATGCAATGAAATTAGCCAGGTTTTATTGGCCTGGAGCAATGACATTGATTCTTGAAAAACGAGCAGATTTACATGCTCCTTTATCAAATGACAATTCCATAGGTGTGCGTATACCTGATGACACCTTTGTGAGAAGTCTCTCCGAATGCGTAGGTCCTCTGGCAACGACATCGGCAAACCTCTCAGGGCTCCCCAGTACAACAAAAATTGATGATGTCTTGAACCAAATTGGAGATTTTGTGGGTCTGATTATTGATGGCGGAGAATGTGCTGGAGGAATACCTTCCACAGTCGTTGATTGCCGGGGTGAGGATATTAAAATATTGCGTGAAGGAGCCATTCAGAAAGAAGATATTAATAAAAAAATAACCTCTGATTTCTAGCAAAAAAACTTATTTCCATAGAAATTATGAATCGATAATTCATGCTACAATAAAAACATGCTACCAACAAAGACAACCATGAGTTCAAAAGAAAAATCCAAAAGAGAACATTTTTTACAGATCTATTTGCCATTAACATTCTTTTTGTTGTTGGTTGTGATTTCCGGTATATTAGTCATCAATATTTCTGGAACCAACGGCCAAATGGTTCAAGAATGGGCAGGAATCTCAGCAGTTTTATTAATCGTTCCAACCCTCTTTGGAATTTTAATCTTTCTGGCTTTAATTATTCTTCTAGTAGTAGGTCTGGGAAAATTAATTAAATGGATACCGATTCATTTTGCTAATTTTCGTGTTTTGATTATGAAAGTCGCAATATTTATTATCAATAACTCAAATAAAATTGTTTTTCCTTTAATTATCACAAGATCAAAAATATTCTCACTTAAATCTATATGGAAGAAGGGTCAAATTTAACCAATATGAAGCAAACTGAATCTTCAAAAAACAAAATTTTATTCGTGGGAGGTCTTTTAGGACTTCTTAGCGGATTAATAGCCGCATATTTATTACTACAACGATCTGAGCAAAATGAGAAGGATTTGAGTATTAGTCCTGGTGACGGGGTTAAAGTCGGTTTAGGAGTCCTCGGTGTATTAAAATTGATTTCTGATCTTGGCGAACGAAATCAGAAATAACCGAAAGTTACGATTCTTAAAACATCAGGGGAATAATGGAATCATCTGCACCGATTTTACGTTACATTATTGCGGGCAAATACACAAGAGATTATTTAATTTTGCCAAATGGACAAACATATATTGACATTCAAGGTGGTAGTGGATTTTATTCTGCTGCAGGTCTTGGTCTATGGGATAAAAATGTTGGCTTATTAGGTATAGTTAACGAAGAATATCCATTGGAATGGCTTCAAACTGCAGATAAAAGAGGATTTGATAGAAGGGGTATACAAATATTTCCTGATTATTTTGACCAGAGGAATTTTATTGCATATCCGACGCTGGATGATCCTGACTATGCTAATCCGATATCACATTTTTCAAGGATTGGAGAACCTTTTCCGAAGACATTGTTAGGCTACTCCGGTAATGAAGTTCCTAATCCTAATAATAATCCCGCCTCACCAGTAATAAAAATAAAGGATATTCCATTTGATTATCTGGATGTCACCGCTGTGCATATAAGTGCGATGGATTATCCTTCTCAATCCAGATTGCCGTCTTTTTTCCGGCAGGGTCATGCAACCACAATATCATTATTAGCTGCTGATGTTTATATGAATCCGTTATATGGAGATTTAGTCCCAACCATTCTTAAAGATATCAGTGCATTCATTTGTTCTGAAAAACAATTGCGCAATTTATTCTATGGAAAAACCTCAGATTTATGGGAGATGGTTTCTGAATTGGACGTTTTTGGATGTGAATTAATTGTAATTGTGACCAAAACTAACTTATTTCTTTTATGGGATCGAACATCTCAGAAAAAATATGAAATTCCACTTTATCCTGCGACCATTACAAATCCGACAGGCTTGTTAGATTCTTTTTGTGGTGGTTTTTTGGCTGGATTGAGATCTACCCAAAACCCTATCAATGCAGTTTTAAAAGGTAGCATTTCAGCTTCGTTTTCAGTAGAAGGTATTGGTCCATTTTATTGCCTCGACTCTTTACCCCAACTAGTTAAAGCGCGCCTTGCGTATTTAACTCCTTACGTAGTTGAAATATAATTGATCAAAGTTACCGTGTTTGATTGTTTATTAGGAGGAAATTGTCGTTCCTTTCCTAATATGGAAAAACTTCTTTATTTTGATTGTGATTGAATGCCTTAAAACCTGATTGCTAAGGGTTTGTAGCTGGTTTTCATTTATCGAATGTGGAGAATAGATTGCTTTTTGATATTCAATTAGTATGGTGTCAACTTCTTCGGCTATTTCTGGCAAAATGGTTTTTAGTTCTCCAGTAACTTCTGCAGGCGTGAAAGACCTGTAACTTATGTTTTTGAACATAGTGAGTGCCCATATTACCCTGGCAAACGCTTTTTCTTCTGGGGATGAATTGGCATAATTTGCCCAATTTTTCAGCCATGCAGGGATGTTCCATCCTTGTTTCACCAAAAAAGACTCAATAACCACAGGTGTTGGTGGATGGGTCTTCGTCGGCTTCGTGTCTTTGATCATTATAATAATTGCAAAGAGAACCACCGCACCCATAAATAGGAATGGCAAAATGGTTGGTTTTTCAGGCAAGACCTCAATTGCCTCCTCAGATTCATTGATGATTGGATTTTCAGAGATTTCCCCTCCTATACCAAAACTTTCTCCTCCATCCATAACAGGGAGATCATCACGAGTTGGATCACGAACAGATGGAATCTCCGAAATGGCTGAGGCAATATCACCCGACAACCGATCTAAAGTAGGTTGAATTGTGGTGGGTTCAAACTCAACCCATCCAATTCCGGCAAAGAATACCTCTGGCCAGGCATGTGATTGTTTTCTGAGAACAACAAATTCGGTTTCGGCTTCATTTTGAGCTTCTCCTTGCGCATATCCAAATATAATCCTAGCGGGAATTCCTATCGAACGCAACATCAGCACTTCTGCAGTTGCATAATAATTGCAGAATCCCGCTTGATGTTCGAATAAAAACCATTCCATGCGGTCAGCTTCCAACGGAGGTTCTGGGATTTGTTCCGAATACTTAATGTTTTTACGTAAGTAATTTGTGATTGCCTGAGATTTATCGTAAGGATTTGAATAATTTTCAGTAATTTCAAGCGCAAGATTACGAATTCTTTCAGAGAAATCTGGCGGCAATTGCAGGTAGTGGTTTGAGATCCACTCTGGATAATCTATTGATGAATTTCTCATTTGGGAAATAGTGGGAGTGGGTATCCTGTTAACTATTTCATACGTTTCACCAGAAAACGCGATTTCTTCCAATGTCAGGGCTAGGTAGTCAACCTTATCCTCAGATAGGTTTGCATAAAATGCTTTTACCGGTCTGTTTATTTTTTGTGGATAAGGTGGCGCATAAAGTAAACCAAGGTTTGTTTTTGCTTGAATAGTGAAAGTCCTTTTTGGATAAAGGAAATATTCAAGTAAATCATTAATTTCTGTATTTGCTTCAATCAATTTATTTTCATCAAATGATGAAATCCATTGATTATCAATAAATTGATCATAGGACCTGGCCCGCCAATAATATCTGCTACCAGATGGCTTTCCCTGGTTTACTGAAATTTCAAGAACGATTTCATCACCCAAATTCGTGCCTGTACCCAGGCTGACAGAATCACCAAAAAATTCGGACCGTAAAATTGCTGTCCCTTGCAATGGCGCGGTGATCTTTGAGAATTGATTTTGAATATCTTCTACAAACCCGATAATTTGTTTTTGTTGTTGACTGCCTGTCTGAAAAGCAGAGACAATATTAGTCGCATTCCAGGCTAGAAATATAATAATAAAGGCAATGATGAAAGCCGATCTACGGAATAAAGGTTCAGTTTCGAATTCTACGGGAATTCCTCTAATTTTCCAGTTTTTATTTGATATAGAAAAATTATTTTGGGAGAGAAAAATCAGGAAAAAAAATAAAAAGAAGGCGGTATAAAGGTTGTTGCCAGTTTGATCATAGAATTCAGCAGTAAAAATCGTAATTCCTGATAGAAGCAGGGGTATCCATGGGTGGGATGTGCGAGTAAGACGGTATCCCCCAATCATTGAGGTGAACCAAACCAACAAGCACAGGAAAATAAAAATTATAATTGGATCTTCTATGCGAACATTATTTATTAATTGTTCAACTGAAAAATAGACTCTTCCATATATACTCTGCAGACGTGTATTCCAGGGAATTCCCGCATCATATGTAGTAGCGATGGTGTACGGAATGATTAAAATTGAATATAGAAGAACTAATAATCTACTGAGGAACCGCCCATAACGACTATAGCCAATTCCTAAGCCCAGAATGAAACCTATGAAAGTAAGCCAGTTTACAAGATGAAGATCCTCGGTCCAGTTTGTGGATTGAATTTTTAAGGCAGTCATCATGAATGCAGCCAACAACAGAATTGCAGAAAGGAAATTCCACCAACGATCCAAACGAACTTTCATTTTTCAAGTGTACAATAAAGAAAATAGATCATCAATCAATAATATGGAGTTGAAATTATGTTTTGGGAAAATATGTCACAAATAAACATACTATTTCAAAGTTTAGGGGAATGGTTATATTTTCCGATGAGATTATTTTCTTTTCTTGGGGATGAAGAATTTTATCTATTTATTATGCCCGCCATTTTCTGGTGTTTCGATTCAAGATTGGGGTTCAAGTTAGGGATGTTATTGATGTTATCCAACGGAATCAACGGGTCTTTAAAAATATTGTTCCATAGCCCACGGCCATTTTGGGTTAATAATAAGGTTGTTGCTTATGTTCAGGAAACATCTTTTGGTCTTCCTTCCGGTCATTCACAACATGCTGTGGTCATGTGGGGATATTTGGCAAAATTCGTCAAGAAAATATGGCTTAAGTGGTTGATGATTGCCGTTTTTGTCTTAATAGGGCTATCAAGGATTTATTTAGGCGCACATTTTATCCTCGATGTATTAACAGGTTGGTTGATTGGGGGAATTGTTCTATTTCTTTTTATCTATCTGGAGAAAAAATACTCATCTGAGATTGTTGACTGGAAGGATAATAAAAAAATTGCCGCTGCGGTTCTTATTAGTGTTCTAATGATCGTTCTGGCAGTGGTGTTCATTCAGTTGAATAGTCAATGGCAAATCAGCCCCGAATATCAGGAGAATATCAAGACGGTTTTTGAGGAAGAATCCACGAATCCTTTCTCCATTGATGGTGTTATTACTGCCAGTGCTGCCTGGTTAGGAATCGTGGTTGGTGTTGTTTTGATTTCAAAAATTATTCCCTTAGGAAGAATCACGACCTCTAATACGAAAAAAATTATTCGATTCATTATTGGATTAGTCGGAGTGATGCTATTCTGGGCTGGTCTGCGACTTATTTTCCCAGATGATATTCCATTTGTAAGCGAGGGTTTTCGATTTATCCGCTATTTTTTGGTGGGTATCTGGATATCGGCAGGAGCACCATTTTTATTCAAAAAATTTGATTTATGATGTTGTACAAAGAGAAATTTAGAAAAACACTTAAACAAGAAAAATTTTAGCCTGGAGGTTATTATGAAAAAATTTCTATCATTCTTCATCGGATTTTCTACTGGAGCTGTTGTCATTGGATTAATCACTTTATTATTTGCACCTGATTCCGGCGCAGGTTTGCGTGAATCATTAAGGGATTCTGTGGTGCAAACAAAAAATGAAATTGCGAGCGCAGCACAAAGGAAGAGAGAAGAATTAGAAGCAGAATTGTCAAAACTGCGTCAGGATTAATCAGTAAGAACAATAAGCCTTTGCAAACTAACAACATTATTGAATAGATTGGAATTTATAAAATGCTGGCTGCCGGGTATACCTGGTTGTACCACTAACGATTAAAATTGTTTTGTTGTTTATCTTACCATTGATTGGAATCTGAATTTCTTGCGTAGAGGGTAATTCTATTCTATTAATGTTTACCCCTTCCGAATTAAATTCAAGCAAGATGACTTCATAAGTTTGGGGTAGTAAATTGTTGATGCGCGCCCATCCTTCAGCAGTCCATCCCCCATCATCCTGTTCAAAGTCAGATAAATAATCAATGGCTGGGATCTGAATGTCGTCAAGAAGGAAGCCTTCCCCATTCACGGCAGCATCTGTTACGTACTCAAATCTTAATTCAATTTGTTGGCCAGTAAATGAAGATAAATCAACATATTGTTCGACCCAACCATCACTTTCCCCGTTATAACCACATCCATAGCTATTGCCGGTGGGATTGTTATCGGTACAGGTTGGGGTTTCTAAAATCCGCCAGTTTTCACCGTCTGTGGAGACCGTTATATATAAATAATCGTAATCAACTTCAATATCATACCAAGCCATAAAAGTCATCTGTATGGGTTCAGGTACATCCGTAAAATCAAAAGATTTGGAGAGAATCATATTTGATTCATCACCTTTATTCGACCAGAATGCAAAATCTCCGGAATAGCTTGATTCAGGAATTATCTGAGCCACGGAATTGCCTTTAAATTGAAGCACAAAATCTTTATTACATTTCAGTTCAATATAATCCACTCCAAATTGGGTAACTGATCTTTCTTGCCAGTCGAATTCACATTCTTTTATCTTTTCAGTAATGGCGGCTGACTGAGCACCGGGATAATTTTCATAATGGTATCTACCATCACCAACACTCTGATCCTGTAAATAGTTTGTAACAATCCAATCTGCAAACAGATCGTCCGACGTGATCGGTTTATTTGAGATCTCGTCTGTAGCGTTTATCTCAAACAATACTTTGTCGATACTATCTAAACCATTTTCAGAATTTTGAACCAAAGACTTGGTTGCGTTTTCACCAAAACGATTTAAAAAATAATTTACAAACAAAAAAGATGACCCATAATGCGGGGTTGTATTATTTGGACTATTTGGCCAATCATTCAGTTGAATATCAGTATTCGCCAGATAAAAAGAATCAAATCCAGACTCATAGTAGCCATTTATAAATGCAGCCAGTTCCGAAAAACCTTCATTTAGCCAAGATGTCTCATTTCGATCCCGATACCAATGGATCATGTGTTGATATTCGTGTGCCAACACGCCATAAGTAAAATGTTGACTTAAACGAATATTATTAGCATTAAGCATAAACATTTCATGCGCATTTGAAAACTCATGCACTTGTGGGGGAACCGCATCAGCAGATGAAAAATAACCGGCTAGCCCTGATCCTAAATCCTTCGCAAGCAAAACATATAAACGCTGATCTTCGTCTATTCCAGGAATCCATTCTGTTCCAAAAAACTCCCGATTGATCGGTAATATTTCGTCTTCAAATGAGATGACTAATTGCTCAAGTTCATTTTTATCATAATCGACACCATCCTCGATCCAGAAGTAAATATTATTCGTTTTATAACCCAAAAAGGCGTTTACACGTCTATTTTCATTGGTGTCTACATTGGTAACCCAAAATTTCTCTGAATCACCAACCTGAAAATCAATTTTATTGGGAATAGTTTCTGGAATGAATTGAATGCCTTTTAATCTTCTTGCCAGATCACGTGGGTCATTTTCAGGAATATTGGTGTTTTGCAGGACTGCTAAAGTTTCAAAGGAAGAAGCTAGGTCTTCTGAATGAATCGATGGAAAAAGTCCTAAATTATCTGCGTTGGGAGAATCCTGATTTGGATTGGTTTCTGACTCAGGATTTGGTAGAGAGTTAATTTCCGGTGAGGTAGGACCGTCATTATTTGAATTCACTGCCCCACTTGCGGTTACGAATAAAAATATTCCTGATGTGGTCAGAACCAAACAAACGCAACAAATGATTATGGCAAAAGCAACGAAGATAACGACAACGATATTACTATTTTTCAAAAATACTCCCTGTTCCAATTATTTATCCAATTATAAGCTGTAAAAACACAGATTCCTAAAGCGTGTGAATAGATTGATAACTTTTCTTACAAAATCAGGACAATTCAGATCAGTTTTCTATTTTTGATTCTCGGATTGAATGATCGTTTTCTGGAGGAAGAGCACACGACTCCAAGTAATGAATAATACAAGAAATATAATTGTTCTCAGAAAAATAAGGATCCATAATCCTTCATATATGTGCCTACCCAGCAATACTGGCCATTCAATCAATGAAATCAAAGCAAGAAAGAATACGATTATAAAAGCTTTGTTGGGGCTAATAGATAAAAATATGATTGGAATTAGATAAAGAATCCATTGTGGGCTCCATCCAGGAGACCATAAAAAGAATAATATCCAGGTAATTCCAATAAATGAAATCAATTGTGTTTCGTTCAACTTCTCTATTTTTGACATTAAGAAAATACCAATTCCAGAGAATAAAAGGAAGGTGAACCAGACCGGAATTTTTGCAGGATTGCCATAATTTTGGTTGATTAGTGTGGGATCTAAACGATCATTGATAGGAATATATGCCCCTGTCATTAAATTTCCGTCTATCAATGCCCAAATCGTTTCCCATGAATTCCGGGACGGTTGTGATTTTAAGGAGGCTAACGTCAATTCAGGCGAAAATATGTACAGACCCAACCATATTATCGCAACAGATCCGATTGCAATGAGCAAAATTTTTAAAAACTTCTTTTTGTTTTTAAAAAGGAAAATCGCTGGGATTAAGATTAGAGGAAACCATTTCGATAAAATACCAACACCTAACCATAACCCAGCAGAATTCTCTTTCTTGTCCATTAGTAGAAGAATTGTCAGTAACATGATGCCGACAACGACAAGATCAAAATACCACCAACTGTATGATATAAAAGCGAGAAATCCAAAATAAAGCACATTCTTGAATATCAAATCATGATGATTGGTTTGCAGGTGATTGGCAATCATAGAAAACAACCAGATTGAAATCGCTCCACTAATTGTGATGAAGATATAAAGGATAAAATCAAAAAGAAATTGGTTTCCATGCGAAACCAGGTTGATAAGAGCTGTCACGAAGGCGAAAATCGGAGGATATTCAGTCCAATAATCAAAAAACGGAAGACCTGATAAATTTGATACGGAAAAATAATTAGGAAAGTCGCCCATACCATGCAGGTCGGTGGGGAATAGAGCTAAATATAATAACAATCTTCCTGAAAAGAAAAGAATAGGTAACATCTCGATGACTGAGATGTTTTTTTTTTCTGTTCGGGAGAATTTAATGAATTTCATAAAAAGGGATTGTATTTTTTTTCATACCCGACTGTTGTTTCTGGACCATGTCCGGATAACAATCTGGTTTCATCGGGCAGAGTCTTAATTTCCTGGTCAATACTTCGTAGTAATTGTAATTGATTTCCGCCTGACAAATCTGTTCTACCAATGCTCATACGAAAAATTAGGTCGCCACAAAAGACAACATTTTCCAGCGCTAGATGATAGATAATATGTCCAGGCGTATGACCCGGTGTGAATCTGGTTTGAATGCTTGTGTCGCCTAATTGAATTAAATCGAAATTCTCCAATAAATGAGTAGGTGAATACTGATTCTCAAATGGAAATCCAAAGAGTTTTGCCCCACCTTGTTCTTTCCATAAAGGTAGATCATCTTTGTGTAAATATATTTCCGGGGATTGAGATAATTCCGGGACAATCTCATTTATTCCACTAATATGATCAAAATGTGCGTGCGTACACCAGATTTGCGTTATCTCATATTGATTCTTTTCTGCTTCCTTGAGAATTTGTTTGCTATCGAAAGAGGGGTCTACAATTGCCCCTCTTTTGGAAGGCAAATCGACAATTAAATATGAATTATTCTCAATTGGTCCTAAGACAAATGGAAATATTTTTATAGCCAATGGGGATCCTTTCTTTTAATTTTTGAAAATTGAATAAGATTAATTATTCCTACAACCGCCAACCCAATCGCTGAAATCCAAAAGATTGCTTTGGGATGTTGATTATAAACAATTCCGCACAGTGGTGGTGCCAGAATGACCGCTAATCCATTGGCAGTTTCAATAATTCCATATGCTAATCCTGTTTCTTTGGCATGGATAAATTCCCGACTGAATGCAAGGAGCATAGTGCGAGCTAATCGATATCCTCCAAAGGAAAAATACGCCAGACCATACCACATTAAAGAGTTACTGGTGAGAAACAAAATTGGAAATAAGATTGTTAAAGGAAAACTCAACAAAAGACCACTTCGGGCTGATAATCGGCCCAAAACTAATGCAAAAATAACATTTCCGATACTTCCTATCGTGCCTAAATAACCAATTTGTTGTAACGATATGGATTTGAAATTTGTTAAGTAAACCGGTGCAAAATTTTGTGTAAATACCATAAAAAATAAACCAATAAAACCTAAGAGTACAATTTTCATAAAGGCAGCGTTTTTGAAAATATTCTGCTTTTCTCCTAATTCATGATGAAATTCAATTTTCGGTACATCAATCATAAAAATTAATATAGTTGATATCACAAATAAGACTGCAGCTACATAAAATAGAATCCGAAGGTCAAATTGTTGTCCAAAATAACCCCCCAATGTCGGTCCAATGACAGCTCCCAGATGGAATGCTGCGGAGGTGAACGTTAATGATCTTTCAGCGCTCCAGTCCCTACGCATAGAGGTTATATAGGCGTTCATCGGCGCCATCAATGACCCGGTCAACCCGTATAACAGCAAACCAATAACAAATACATTTAAAGAAGTGGCCAAAGCCATTATCCAGGCTGAAACCATACCAAAAGTCCATGAAATCCACATGAGAGGTCTTGGTCCAATTCGATCCGATAGATAACCAGATGGAATTTGGGAAATTGCAGTCATGAATCCCATTCCTCCCAAAATTACTCCAATAAAAATTGGATCTGCTCCTAATTGAAGTAGATAGATTGGTTGAAATAATAAAAACATCCCTTCGCCGACACCCCATAATAACAGTGAAATGGAAACGAATTTAAGGTTTCGGTTCATATTTGTTTTCAGGTTTGATTAGAAATAAATTTGTAAATTTCTTCAAATACTTGAATGCGGTCTGGCTCACGAATGATGACATGCCCGCTATTATGAACAACCAAAGTTTGTTTTTTAGGTGATCCATTGTGGTCAACGATTTGTTGTAAATGATGAATAGGAACACTGAGGTCTTTTGTGGAGTGGATATGAAGACTTGGTAATCTTAATTTTGGTAGAGATGCCCGGAATTGAACGAATAGGTCAATCAATTCGGCAATTGATCTAGTGGGTTGGTAAGCATAATCAACGTGATCTTTTTTGGCTTCCTGATTTTGCCAATCACCTTCTCCTTTTTTAACTTTTGGCATAATGAGAGCAAATTGACGTATAAACCTTAATCGCCAATCTTTTTGAGGTATTTCGTACGGAGTTGAGATTGTGACCAAGCCTTCGAATTTTAGATAAGATGCCGTTACACAAGTCAATATACCACCCATCGATAACCCAACAATAAATAACTTATCCACATTCGGACGGATGAAGTGATAAGCATCTTCTATGCTTGCAACCCAATCTTGCCAGGTACTTCTATGCATATCCCTGGGTTCAGTTGCATGGCCTGACACCCTGGGTGCAACCACTGTAATTAATTTTTCATTCAGGAATTCTCCCAACCAGCGCATTTCTTTCGGTGTGCCGGTGAATCCATGAACCAATATACAACCTACATTATTTCCTGGAAATAAAAATGGTTCAGCCGAGGGGATTATTCTTGGAAATGAAAACATCAGATTACCATAAGGTTGTTAATTCTCTGGGCATATCTGTCAGTGATTCAGCGCCACTTTCAGTAATGACCACATCATCTTCTATTCTTACACCACCTTTTCCAGCAAGATATATTCCTGGTTCGACAGTAAAAACCATTCCTGGTTCAAGAATCAGTGAATTCTCAGAATAGATGTAAGGTGTTTCATGACTTTCCATCCCAAGACCATGCCCGGTTCGGTGGAAAAAGAACTCCCCATATCCTGTTTGAGCAATTACTTCCCTCGTGGCATCGTCAATGGAACCGGCGGTCACACCTGTTTTTCCCGCATTAACGCCCCGACAATTGGCTTGCTTGACAATTTCCGCAATGGTATTAAAAATTGGGTCAACTTCTCCGACTGCAAAAGTCCTGGTGATATCGGAAGCATATCCCTCAAAGCTAGCGCCCCAATCGACCAACAATAGTTCGCCTTGTTGGACGACATGATCAGAAGGGGTTGCATGCGGGTCAGCACTATTTGCTCCGGATGCAACAATGGGTTGGAAGGGTAATTCACCAGAGCCGTTTTTCAGTAAGTTGATCGTTAACAAAGACGCTAATTCTCTCTCAGATTTTCCTAAAACAGTTTCCTGTAATGTATCAATCAGAGCATTTTGAGCAATTTCTGCAGCTTTCTTCATAAATCGAATTTCTGATTGGTCTTTAATAATCCTGAAATTTGCAAAAACTTCATCTGCCGCGATAATTTCAGATTCCAGTACCGAATTCTTAAGAAAATTGAGTTCTAAAAACCGAAAACGGATTGATTCAACCCCAACTTTTGATTTCTCTAATTTGAGATGCTCTGCGGCGGAGAAAAATGCCGTGTGCCAGGTTTCAGGATTATCTCCATATGTGAAAAGGTGTTCTATGGGAAATGTTTTTTGAGCCCGTGAAGCTTCTAATTTGGGGAGGACAAACGCCATCTTACCATCATTTCTTATGAGTAAAACAGTTGGGCGTTCCATGAGATGAAAATCGAGACCGGTTAAATACCTCATACTATATCCAGGATTTAATGCGATTACATCCAAATTCTGAATAGTCATCAAATCAATCAATTTTTCTAAGCGTTGTGAATGCATACACCCTCCAAATTTTAATATCACATCCATTCTATCACCAGGTTGTTGTAATAATAGTGATTCTATGTTCGCCAATTTATCGTTTAATAATTTGTTGACATATCAATTAAACCTCTTTCACGAGCAGAGTGATTACATTTATTAAAGAGGAAGATTGCTATGAAACCCGCGAAGATGGAAGTGATTATCAAGATGAGTATTAAGTTGAGATTTGACAGGGAAGAAAATGTGGGAAATGCCCTGGCAATATTTCCAACCAGGGATCTTCTTAGTAATTCCAACCAATATGTGATCGGTAAGGCATAACCAACTGGCCTTAACCAAGCAGGCAAAACATCCAATGGAAAAACCGAACCTGTAAACAAAAACAAACCACTGGCAACCACATCACCAATGAAATAGGAATGACGGGCGGTAATGAGTGTGATCCCGGCTAAAATTAGCCCTAAAAGAGCCAGCATGATAATCCCGAGTATGAGCGAGAAAAAAAACAAAGGCCAATTTACTTGTTGAAAATCAAACGGAACATTCAAGAAAAAAAAGCCAGCCAGTAGGGTTACCAACACAGCAAATGAACCAGTCAGAAATTTAGCTACACCACGACCAAAAAGGTATAGGGGAATATTGACTGGAGCAATATAAATGTATTTCAAAGTTCGATAATGTTCTCTATCATCAAGTATTGTCCATGATATTCCAGAAAGAACTACAGGAACATATTGGTAAAAAGCATTGCCTAAATATAAGTAAGCAAACATGTGATTATTAAAATTTTGATCCGTGACGATTGAATACAATAATACCAAAATTCCAGCACCCGCCAATGGTTTAATTATCGAGTAGATAGTGAACAAAAATGGATCAGTCCAATTCGATTCTATTTTCCAGCCTAATCAGGAAGCCGATAAGAATGAACGGAGGGGAAATGAATTCTTCATGAGCTATATCCTGTTCTCGGTTAATCGGCCTTCTCGCATAGCTAACTTTTCAATGTATGCTAAAAGAAATTTTGCTGCGGTTAAATAAATGATAGATAAAATAATCAGAAAAATGATTTCAATTTTCACACTGAGGAATCCAAAACTGGGACCCGTTTCAAAAACCAATTGACGCATGGCATCCAATCCCAGAGTGAGCGGGATGATTGAACCAATGGCTGAACCCCAAAAACCCAAATTTTTAGTTTCCATTGCTACTGAATTTTCCATAAATTCCCTGATGCTTTGTAAAATTTTATTATTATTTGATGGAAATAATCAATTTAAGTGGTTGCTTATTTTATCGCAGTATAAATAATCACTGAAACAATTTCTTTTGGACTAAGATTGTATTTCAGTAACATTTTATATGAGCTAATTCGGTGATCTTGACACAGGTCTTTCTTCGGAGTAGAATTTCACTCACCCTGAATGAGGGCCTGTAGCGCAGTTGGGAGCGCGCTTCAATCGCACTGAAGAGGCCGAGGGTTCGAATCCCTCCAGGTCCACTGAGGTGCAAGCTTTAGATAGACGGATCAGGTTAACAATGAGTACAAATGGGCCCATAGCGCAGTTGGGAGCGCGTCTCAATGGCATTGAGAAGGCCGAGGGTTCGAATCCCTCTGGGTCCACTTCAATTTTTTTCCAAGACACCAAGGGATATAATCAATTATCCGAGGTGTTTTTTTATTTCTGATTATTATGGCACAAATCATATAGGAGATTAATATGCGTTTCGAAGAATGCAATTGGATGGATATCGAAAATTATCTTAAAAATGATACTCGTGTGATTCTGGTGATTGGCGCTTGTGAACAACACGCATATTTGAGTCTTCTGACAGATGTCAGAATTCCCCTGGCACTTGCCGATGCAGTTTCGACGGAAACTGGGGTAATCGTAGCTCCTGTGGTCAATTTTGGTGTGTCACCATATTTCTTAAGTTATCCGGGGACAATCAGTCTGAGGGTTAACACCTTATTGAATGTTGTCGAAGATATTCTGGATAGTCTTTATAAAAGCGGATTCAGGAAGATATTAATTTTGAATGGACATGGTGGCAATGATCCGGTACGTGGAAAATTAAATGAATTGCTAAACCTATATTCAGATCTTCAAATTACCTGGTATTCCTGGTGGCAGTCGCATAGTGTCGAAAAAATAGCGGTAGAAAATGATATTAAACCTGCACATGCGAATTGGCTGGAAGCGTTTCCCTTTACCAAATTGGTTGATTTACCAGAAAATGAAAAGATTCCTCCCCATTACAATGGGTTGTTAAGCGCTGAAGATACCAAAAAAGTATTTGAAGATGGTTCTTTTGGTGGTCCATATGAGGTGGAAAGCTCAATTATGAATGAGATTTTTTATGCTTCGTACCTGGATATACTTGAGTTAATGAAATTTGATTAAATTGAAAACCAGGTAAATGGAAATCCTGGCTTTGTAGGAATTTTTGATATTGCATAAAAAATTAATTCTTTGGTTAAAAAAATTTCCAATTCTTTTCATCTTTTCAATACTGTTCTTCGAAATTGGAACAATCTTATTAATATTTCAACTACGAATTATTTCGGAGCTAATCAATCAAGTAATTTTTACTAAAGAATATGTAGAGCAATTATCTACCATTCTATTGTTCATTATTGTTCTGATATTGTTTAGAGGTATTTTTCAATTTGCAGGGGAAGTTGTTACAAAAATAATTAGTCAAAAAATAAAAAGTGGTTTGCGAACAAAATTATCAGAAAATCTATTTAAGAATGATCCAAACAGAATAACTCATTCGGGAAATTTAGTAACAATTTTTTTTGATCGCGTTGAGGCAATCGAAGATTACTTCTCACTTTTTTTACCTCAAGTTGCCTTATCAATTCTTATTCCAGTCAGCATTCTGTTCTTTGTTTTCCCTCTTGATATGTTGACTGGGTTCGTCTTACTGATCACAGCTCCATTAATTCCCTTTTTTATGTTCTTAATCGGAAAATTCAGTGAAAAAATAAACCAAAAACAATGGCGATCATTAAGTAAGCTTTCCACCTTTTTTTTGGACTCAATTCGAGGTTTAAAAACCATTTTAATTTTCAACCAAAGAGAGCAGCATATTGAAAGAATAAAACGAGCAAATATTGATTATCAACTAAAATCTATGTCGGTTTTACAAATCACTTTTTTATCAGCTTTTATACTGGAACTTATCAGTACAATGTCTATCGCAGTGGTGGCAGTTGAAATTGGTTTACGTCTTTTATATTTCAGGATCACATTCGAACAAGCCTTTTTTATCCTTCTCATTGCTCCTGAATTTTATTTACCATTAAGAAATTTAGGCCTTCGCTTCCACGCGGCGATGAATGGCGTTGAAGCGTATCAGGAGATAAATTCATTTTTTACACATCAACAACATCAAGGCATCCAAAATATTTTGACTCTTGATTCAAAACAAGTTCAAACCTTAAGGGTTGAAAATTTATATTTGCATTATCAAAACCAGAGAAAACCCATTATCGAAAATTTTTCTTTTAGTTTTGAAAAAGGCAAGAGGTATGCCATTGTTGGCGCAAATGGAACTGGTAAATCTACTTTTATTCGTAGTTTGCTGCGACTGATTGATCCTTTAGATGGGAAAATATTAATCGATGGGAAAGAAATCAATGCTCTAGCTGAAAAAAATTATTATTCTCATTTCGCCTGGTTACCTCAGTCCCCAGCGATATTCAATGGAAGCATTCTGGAAAATATATCGATCGCAAATCCAGAAGCGGATGAGAATGACATTGAAAAAATCGTCGATATTGTTGGGTTAAAGGACTATATAAATAATTTGCCCAAAAAAATCCACACTCAAATTCAGGAGTTTGGAATAACAATCAGTAGTGGTCAGCGTCAACGGATCGGCATAGCCAGGCTTTTATTGAGAAATCCCTCGATCATATTATGTGATGAACCGACATCTTATTTGGATCCAATATCAGAACAGTTAATTTCAGATATCCTCGAGAGCTATCACAAAGAAAAAATATTAATATCGATCGCACATAGAATTCACACGATAAAAGGAGTTGATTCGATTCTTTTTTTTCGAAAAGATAAGCCTATTATTTCGGGCACTTTTAATGGTTTAATGGCAGAAACCATTGATTTTAAAAAATTCATTAGGTTTTATTTCGGGGGTGAATTTAATGATTAATAATTTTTGGTATTTTGCCAAATCTTCCTGGACTGGAATCATTTTGTCAATAGTTTTAGCTACCATGACAGTTCTCAGCACGGTTGCATTGATGGGTGTTTCAGCATACTTAATTATTTTAGCCGGATTCCATCCATCAATCGCCTTATTGCAAATATCGATCGTCGGTGTCAGGTTTTTTGGAATAACACGGAGTATTTTCAGATACATTGAACGATTACAGACTCATAAAGTGAACTTTCAAATACTAGGAAACTTGCGATTATCTATTTTTTCGAAACTTTCAGAGAGTTATTATCAATTTGTTGACAGGTATACAAGTTCAGACTTCTTATTCCTTGTCATCAATGATATTAATCAAATGGAAAATTTATTTGTGCGGTTGTTGTCACCGGCATTGGTTGCCTTCATAATCAGCATTCTTGTTGGTATCTATTTAGGGAGTCATGCTCTTGATTTATTATTTATATATATTGTTGGCTATTTACTTACTGGAATAGTCATCCCATTTATCTCTATAAAAAGCAGCCGGGTTTCGAAAGGAAAATTGGAAATTGTTCAGAAAAATTATCAATCCTCAATCATAAACTCCAATCAGTTTCTAGATGAAGCGATTTTTTACCAGGCAGAATCAAAATTAAAAAAAGATTTAAAACAGAGCATTTTCGAATTAGAAAAAGTCCAAACCAGAACGGTAGTTTGGCAATCGGTATGGCAATTATTTAGTTTTTATTCCATACAGATGGTATTTTTATCAACATTGGCTTTAAGTATTTATCTTGTTGCTAATGGGAAATTAGATATTATGCTGGTTGGTGTAATTTTCTTAGTTGTTTTGACCAGTTTTGAAGTGCTCTCGAATATACCTTCAATGGCATATCTTTATGGCGATATTGAACTTTCCAGTAAAAGAATTCGAGAAATTGAAAAAATATTATTAAAACCACTTGATAATTTTCCACAAATCGATCAGGAGATTTTTCCTATAAAATTTGAGGATGTTTCGTACGCTTATCCCAACCATCAAGCTTTTCCTGTCATTCAAAATGTGAACATTGATTTGAAGAGAGGTGAGAAAATAGCAATTGTTGGCATGAATGGTTCAGGGAAAACAACATTAATCGAACTTCTTTTAGGATTGAGAGATGAATATTCTGGAAGCATAAAATTGGGAGATAGAGAATTAAAAACAATTTCCAAGGATTTTCATATACGAAAATTCGGTTATTTACCCGCAAATCCATTTATGTTTGGAACGAGTGTAAGGCAGAATCTACATTTAGCTAAAAGAAATGCTGATGATGGTGAACTTATTCAGGTACTTAAATGTGTGAATTTGTTTAACCCTCCAAATTTGGATTTAGACACACAACTGGATGAGTTTGGTAAGAATTTATCAAGTGGGGAAATTCAACGATTAGCTCTGGCGCAATCTATTTTAATGGAGGCAGAGGTCCAAATATTTGATGAACCTTTTGCAAATTTAGATCCAGAATCTGCATATAAAATTAATCAACTCATTCGTGAAAAATTCGGCAATAAAACCATAATCTTTGTAACCCACAGGTATATAGATATGGAGGTTTTTGATCAAATTTATGTTTTGGAAGAAGGGGAAGTCGTCCAAAATGGAATTCATGAAGAGTTATTGAAAAAAAATGGAAAATATGCTGATTTATTAAAAATCAGTAATTTTTAAACTATCCAAATTTTATTGATTTCATAAAATAAAATAGGTTATAATTATTTTATTAATTTTATTTGATTATTATCATTGTGGATCACACTTTGATCTTGAATTGTTTTCTCTCATGATTGAAGAGAGTCAATAAAAACATAACAATCGGTTAACGATTGAACAATTGATGAATGGAAATTTTCAGGAAATGAAATAAAGTATTCGTGAACAAAAAAGTTCATATCGATTTCTGAAATAAATCATTAAATCTGTGGAAGTAACTGGTTGGGAAACAAGGTCATCTGAATCCGCATAGAGGTTTGATGGCTAAATGATGGAAAAAACAATAACCGCATTAACGGTTCAGAAAAAAAACACTCATCGAGTTAACATTTTTCTTGATGGCGTTTTTGCCTTTGGGCTATACATCGTAAATGCAACCCATCTGAAAGTTGGACAAACACTCACTCAAGATATGATTGACAATCTGATAAAAGTTGACCAGATTGAAGATGGTTTTCAAAAAGCGTTAAGATTTATTGCTTATAAACCAAGAACTATGTTCGAGGTGATTAAGAAATTAAGAGAAAATGAACTACGTGAGGATGTCATTGCGGTTGTCATGGAAAAGCTGAATGAAAAAAACTACGTGAATGATTTTCAATATGCGAAAAATTGGGTAGAGAGCAGAAGTGTTAATAAACCCAGGAGCAAAAAATTAATCAGGTTGGAATTAAAAAACAAACAAATAAGTGAAGAAATTATTAGTGAAGTAACTGGCGAGATGTTACCAGAAGAAAAATTAGCCATTTTGGCTGCTGAAAAATATGCCAGGCGATTATCCGGATTTGAAAAAGATATATTTAATCGCAGATTATCCGGATATTTATTGAGGAGAGGGTTTTCCTATACGACTGTCAATATTACAGTTCAGAAAATATGGAACGACCATGCTCTTCAAATTTATGAAAATACAAATGGAAAATGAGGTGAATAGATGGGGCAACAAGGAATTTTAGCACTTTTTTTGATTATCGGTGATGTTATTGTCATCGCAGTTGTTGTATTCTTTTTGAATCGTTACTACATGGAACGATTGAAAAGGGATAGAAAAGATCAAGCAGATTCTATGATTGCTAATGCCAAGGAAAATGCAAAAACAATTGAGATTGAAGCCAAAGATAATGCGATCAAAATACTAAAAGATGCGGAAGATGAGATCACCAGAAGAAGAAATGAAAACCTAAAAGAAGAGGAAAGACTAAATAAAAGAAGAAGCGAAATTGACCAACGCATCGAGAGGTTAGAACTTAGAGATCAGACGATAAATAAGCGTCAAAGTTTGATTGATAAACGGTCAAATGAATTAGAAAAAATGTATGCCCAGCAATTGGGCGAGTTACAACGAATTGCACAAATGAGTGTTGAAGAAGCCAGAGAAATTTTGCTTCAGGAGGCTGAGAAAGAAGGTCGTGCGGATATGGCCAGAATAATTCGCCAGATAGAAGCAGAAGCAAAAGCTGAAGGTGAGAAACGAGCCAGGGAAATTGTTGCTGATGCAATTCAACGAGTTGCCTCAGAACATGTCAACGAGGTAACTACGTCCGTAGTGATACTTCCAAATGAAGAAATGAAAGGTAGAATTGTCGGGCGAAATGGTAGAAATATTCGCGCTTTTGAGCAGGCTGCTGGGGTAGATGTGATTGTTGATGATACTCCTGAAGCAGTAACGATAAGTTGTTTTGACCCGGTTAGAAGAGAAGTTGCCCGCAGAGCATTAGATTACCTTATCCTGGACGGCAGAATTCATCCAGCCCACATTGAGAAAGTACTCGAGGATAAACAAAAAGAGGTTGATAAAACCATTGAAGAAGCCGGTGAACAAGCCGCATACGATGCTGGAGTATCCGGAATTCGACCTGAAATTCTAAAAGTGCTGGGGCGGTTAAAATACAGGACATCGTATGGCCAAAACCAACTTTCACATGCTGTAGAGGTTGCCAGATTAGGATCGGTTATCGCATCTGAATTAGGTGCAGATATCGAAATTGTGAAAGCTGCTGGATTATTGCACGATCTCGGTAAAGCAATGGATCATAATACTGAAGGTACTCATGCTCTCATCGGTGCTGAATTTGCCCGTCGTTATGGTGTAAATCCAAAGATTGTAAACGCGATTGCTTCCCACCACCATGAAACCGAACAGGAATCTTTAGAAGCTATCATCGTCGAATCGGCTGATGCAATTTCAGGCGCTCGTCCCGGTGCTCGTAGAGAAGACCTTGAACAATATATAAAGAGATTGCGAGCATTAGAAGACATCGCCAACTCATTTAAAGGTGTTAGCCAAAGTTATGCCATTCAAGCTGGCCGTGAAGTAAGAATAATTGTTCGTCCGGAAGATATTGATGACCTTGATGCCTTAAGGATTGCCAGAGATGTTGCCAAGAAGATTGAAGAAAACATGCAATATCCAGGGCAGATCAGGGTTACGGTTATTCGGGAAACCAGAGCGATTGATTACGCCAAATAAATTAATCACAAAAATGAAATATAATTCTGATACAGGGTAGAGCCTGTATCAGTTTTATTTTAAGGATCATTTATGAAACAATTATTGCAAAATATCAAAGAGGGAAATGCTGAGATTGTCGAAGTACCCATTCCAACGATAAAACCTGGTTACATTCTTGTCAGGAATCATGCGTCAGTGGTTTCTTCCGGAACAGAAAGAATGGTGGTTGAGTTTGCTGAGAAAAATTTGTTGATGAAAGCAAAATCAAGACCTGATTTGGTCAAACAAGTGCTTGGAAAAGCGCAACGAGAAGGCATTATTCCAACCATACAGGCAGCGATGAATCGTCTGGACACACCTATGGCTTTAGGATATTCCTCAGCAGGCGAGGTTATTTTGGTTGGAGAAGGCTTGGATGATATTAAACCGGGAGATCGGGTTGCCTGTGCTGGAGGTGGTTTTGCCTGCCATGCAGAATACGTTCTGATACCAAAAAATCTATTTGCAAAAATCCCTGAAACAGTAAGTTATGAAGAAGCTGCTTTTTCAACATTAGGGGCGATTTCTTTGCATGGATATAGAATTGCTGCCCCTCAAATTGGTGAAAGGGTTGCGATCATTGGTCTAGGTTTGTTAGGCTTGATCATGATTGATATTTGCAAAGCCGCCAGTTTACAGGTATTTGGTATAGATTTAGACCCAGCTCGCGTTGAGCTAGCCAAGAGCAAAGGAATTGTAGCGGTCCAAAGAAATATCGCGTTAGATCAAGGTTTATATTATTCTGAAAACCGGGGCTTTGATGTCGTTTTTATTTGTGCTGACACTCATTCCAATGATCCAATTGAACTAGCAGGACAAATAGCTCGGGATAAAGGTACTGTTGTTGCGGTTGGAGCTGTAGGACTAGAAATTCCAAGGAAAATTTATTATGAAAAAGAGATTAACGTATTAATCTCAAGATCTTATGGCCCAGGTAGATACGATGATGATTACGAGGAACAAGGTCATGATTACCCCTATGGATATGTGCGCTGGACGGAAGGCAGAAATCTTTCTGCCATTGTTGATTTACTGGATGACAATAAGATAGATGTAACGTCATTAATTACCCATCGATTTTCGATTGAAGATGGTGCTCAGGCATATGAAACTATAACTGGAAAGAAAAATGAGAAATTTCTCGGAGTTCTCATTCAATATCCAGAAACGCAATCCTCTGGATTAGTAGAACGGCGGATTTTCTTACAACAGAACCCAGATAAATCTAATCAAAATCGAACAGTTAGAATTGGTGTGCTTGGAGCAGGCTTATATGCAAGCGCTGTATTTTTACCAATTATCCAAAAAACTTTATCTGTTCAGAAATTTGGTATTTGCAGTGCCAAAGGATTGAACGCAAGACAATTAGCAAAAAAATACCAATTTCAATTTGCATGTTCAGATGAAAATGATATTTTTAACAATGACGAGATAAATGCAGTAGTTTTACTGACAAGGCATAATGAACATGCGCGACAAATACTAAAAGGTTTACAAACGAATAAACATATTTACTGTGAAAAACCTCTGGCATTAACTTCTACAGAATTATTAGCGATAAAAAAAGTCTGGGGAAATTCTAAAACAAATTTGATGGTGGGATTTAATAGAAGGTTTTCACCATATATTCAAAAAGCGAAGGAGTTTCTAAAAGAAAGTGCCGAACCGAAAGTAATCCATTATCGGGTAAATGCCGGGTTTATTCCATCTAACCATTGGGTCCATGATCCCAAGCAGGGGGGTGGAAGGATTATCGGGGAGGGATGTCACTTTATTGATTTGTGTATTTTCCTGGCTGGCTCAAAGCCTGTGAGTATTCAAACAATTGGCCTTCCAAACAATGGCAAATACAACGATGATAATGTCGTCATTAATTTGATATTTGAAGATGGTTCCATATCCAGCATTGAATACTTAGCCAATGGCGATAAAAGTGTCGAAAAAGAAACCTTAGAGGTTTTTTGTGGCGGAAAAATAGTTCAAATGTTTGATTATAGAAAATTGATATTAACATCTGAAGGAAAGAAAACCCGCATTCAAAGTCGCTTTAGCCAGGATAAGGGTCACCGCCTTGCCTGGCAATCATTTGCTAATTCAATCGAATTCGATAATGAAGCACCAATACCATTTGGTGAATTATTCGACTCTTCTCTGGCAACTTTGGCCGCAGCAGAATCGATAAGAAGGAAAGAAATTATCTTCATTAGCGAGTATTTACATTCGATTGAACAGTAATAGATCATTGGCCATAAGAATCAGGTTTTCGGGATTAGTGATGGTTGAATTGGAAACTGTTTACTAATCTAACAAACTTGCTAACTTGATTTTTTCTCAAGTTTTTTTTGCCTCTCCAGCGCAAAGAGTTCGCTCAAATTAAAAATTTGTGCGATAATTCACATAATTAAAAACGAAATTCTAGAGAGATTGTAACCTGCATAATAAACCTTTTTCTGGAGAATGTGTATGAGTGAGATTGTCGTTACATTATCAAGATGGCAGTTTGCATTAACAACTGTCTATCATTTTTTCTTTGTTCCCTTAACAATTGGTCTGTCATTAATAGTGGCCATTATGCAGACTCAATATTTCAGAACAGGGAAATTGCTTTATAAGCAGATGACCAAATATTGGGGTAAATTGTTTCTTATCAATTTTGCCATGGGTGTTGTAACTGGCATTGTGATGGAATTTCAGTTTGGTATGAATTGGTCAGAATATTCGCGATTTGTTGGTGATATTTTTGGTGCACCTCTTGCGATAGAAGCATTGGTTGCCTTCTTTTTGGAATCGACATTTATTGGCGTATGGGTATTTGGTTGGGACAAACTTTCAAAAAAGATCCACTTGTTATCAGTCTGGCTTGTGGCGATTGGATCGACCCTATCAGCTTTTTGGATTCTAGTCGCGAATTCCTTCATGCAATCTCCCATGGGTTTTGTGGTTGACAATGGACGCATGATTATGAATGATTTTAGCGCTCTGGTGGGAAATCCGAATGTATGGGTTCAATTCCCACACACTGTTTTAGGGGGTTACACAACAGGTGCATTATTTATCATCGGAATTAGCGCTTACTTTTTATTTCGAAAGCAACAGGTCGAATTTTTTCAA
Organism: uncultured Anaerolineaceae bacterium; assembly: GCA_942491385.1. Lineage (GTDB taxonomy): Bacteria > Chloroflexota > Anaerolineae > Anaerolineales > Anaerolineaceae > UBA6170. Next base: position 105,838 of record CALOAF010000004.1, read on the forward strand.
AAATCATTTCAGATTGCTGCCGTTTTTGGTGTAATTTCAGTGCTTTTAGTCATCCTTGTTGGACATAGTCAGGGTCAGCATATGGTTAAAACTCAACCAATGAAAATGGCTGCAGCCGAGGCATTATGGGAAACGGAAAATCCTGCATCCTTCTCAATATTCTCAATTGTGGATCAGAAGAACCAAAAAGATGTAATTTCTATTAGAATCCCCGCGGTTTTGAGTTTACTTTCATACAATCGATTCGATGGTGAGGTCAAAGGTATAAAGGACTTACAAGCCGATTTTGAACAAATATATGGACCAGGAAATTATATACCCCCAATCACCATCAACTATTGGGCCTTTCGGGCTATGGTTGGTTCTGGGTTCTTAATGTTTTTTCTAACCGCCTTAGGCCTTTACTGGATCATGACGAAAAAAATTCTAATGGTTAAATTGCTAAAGTTCTTCCCGCTGGCAATCGGATTACCGTATTTGGCAAATTCATCAGGCTGGATATTAACCGAGGTCGGTCGGCAACCATGGGTCGTTTATGGTTATCTTAAAACTTCTGACGCTGTCTCACCAAATCTGACGGTCAATATGGTTTGGTTATCTGTGATTGGATTTACATTGGTTTATGGTGTCTTAATGGTTGTAGATATTTATTTACTGGCCAAGTATGCCAGGAAAATTACTACTGATGAACCCAATCGAACAGAAGAAGAAAAAACCTATTGGGAATAATTGAGGTGACTGATGAATTATGAATCAATTTGGTTTGTATTAATTGCCGTACTATTTATTGGATATTTCATTTTGGAGGGGTTCGATTTCGGTGTTGGAATCTTACTGCCATTTGTAGCCAAAAGCGATATTGAACGAAGAATGGTCATCAATACGATTGGACCTCATTGGGATGGAAATGAGGTCTGGTTAATCACAGCGGGTGGAGCTATGTTTGCAGCTTTTCCAAATTGGTATGCAACCTTGTTCAGTGGTTTCTATATTGCTTTATTTCTCATGTTAATTGCTTTGATAATTAGAGGTGTCGCTTTTGAGTTTAGAAGCAAGGTTGAATCCACCAAATGGAGAAAAATTTGGGACTGGTCGATTTTTGGTGGAAGTATTATTCCTGCATTTTTGTGGGGTGTTGCTTTTACGAATTTTATTAGAGGTGTTCCGATTGGAGAAAACTTCATATATATTGGAAACTTTTGGGATTTGATAAATGTTTATTCAATTATCGGTGGACTTGTCACCTTAACAGGGTTTGTGGTGCAGGGAGCGATCTTCTTATCTATGAAATTGGCTAAACCATTTGCCGAGAGAATCAATGAGCTTGCTTTAAAACTTTGGTTACCTAATATATTGGTCCTTTTGTTGTTTGTTGTTGAGACATACTTTTTTACAGATATTATTGACCAACTTGGCGTAAATCCGGGTGTTATCCCGATTGGAGCTGTTTTATCTTTGTTTGTGGTTGGCTGGTTTATTAGAATTAAAGAAAATGGCTGGGCATTTTTTATGAATTGTTTAGCGATCATTTTTTCAACCTCCACAATTTTTTTGATTCTTTATCCTCGTGTTTTGGTTTCAAGTATTGATCCTGTGTATAACTTAACCATCATGAATAGCGCTTCTGGTGAATACACATTGAAAATCATGTCCATCATAGCGCTTATATTTGTTCCGATTGTTATTGCTTATCAAGCCTGGTCTTATTGGATTTTTAGGAAACGCATCACAAGTGATCTTGAGAATCTTCACTATTAAGCTGACTACTTCCAAAAGAAAGTGTTCTTTGATTGCAAGGTATAATAATTAGTCAACTAGAAAGGAAATAAAAAATGAGGAAAGTAATCACTTCTGAAAAGGCTCCAAAAGCAATTGGTCCATATTCTGCAGCAATAGAAACTGATTATTTTGTTTATACATCCGGCCAATTAGGGTTCGATCCAGAAACAGGTGAATTGGTTGAAGGTGGTATTGAAGCTGAAACACATCAGGCTTTGAAAAATCTACGAGAAGTTTTAAAATCAGCTGGCTTAGATATAGAATCAGTTATTAAGACAACAGTTTTTTTAAAGGATATTAAAGAGTTTTCCTCAATGAATAAAATATATGGCGAATACTTTACCAGTGAACCGCCTGCCAGATCTGCATTCCAGGTGGCAGCTTTGCCAAAAGGTGGTTCCGTGGAAATTGAAGCAGTTGCTATAAAAAAATAAGATTTTGCCGAAAGGATCACATTTACTAGAAAAATAAACCTTAAGGACCCAACCTTTAAATGAACTTTGTTTCAGTTATTGTGCCGTGTTATAACGAAGAAAAAAACATAAGCTTTTTACTTGAAGCGCTAAATCATCAAAATTACTCTCAGGAATTATTTGAAATAATAATAATCGATGGTCAATCTATTGATAACACGCTTGAAGTAATCAATTCTGAAAAAGAAAAATATCCCAAACTAATTTTAAGTGTAATAACAAATCCCCAAAAAAATATTCCCGCAGCTTTGAATATTGGCATCAAAAACAGTAAAGGGGACATTATTATCCGTATGGATGCACATTCAATTCCCGATCCGAACTATATAAAAATCTGTGTCGAAGATCTAAATGCAAACTTCGGTGCAAATGTCGGTGGAAGATGGATCATCATTCCTGGGGCAGATTCACGCATGGGAAAGTGTATTTCGCTTGCGGCTGGACATCCTTTTGGTGTTGGCGATGCTAAATATCGATATAGCTCTGCCCCTGGCTATGTTGATACTGTCCCATATGGAGCTTTTTATCGAACCCTGGTGGATGAAATTGGATATTTTAATGAGGGTCTGTTAGCGAATGAAGATTATGAGTTCAATGTAAGAATTCGAAATTCTGGGGGAAAAATATATTTTGATCCCCGTATCCAAACCCAATACATTGCACGGGACTCAATTAAAAGTTTATCAAAACAATATTGGAGATACGGGTATTGGAAATATCGTATGTTGAAAAGCTATCCGGGTACTTTGAGGTGGCGACAGGCAATACCCCCAATATTTGTGACTGGTATAATTCTAATGACGATTATGGCTATTTTTTTCCCGATCGTACGGATTCCTTTGGTTTCAATCCTTATATTGTATATCTTAATTTTGGTATTAGGGTCATTATCGATTAAGAACATGAAAACGAATATTTTTTATTTATTTGGAATTCCAGTAGCAATAGCTGTTATGCATTTTTCATGGGGTTTGGGTTTTCTCTATAGTTTGTTAACGGGAATGGGAAAAAAAGAAAAGTATGGTTAATTTTGATATAAACCAAAAAGGATTCTGGAAATTACGGCCATCAGAGAGAAAGCTGATCCTATTAACCGGTGATTTTGTCCTGGCTTTTCTATCTTTATTTATCGCCCTCTATTTTTGGTCAGTTGAACCGGATGAATGGCTAAAATTTTCCCTACAATTTCTTGTAGAGCGTCCTCCTTTTTGGTTCTACCTATTACCTTTAATTTGGATTATTTTCTTGTCCGGATTATATGATGTAAGAAAAGTTCATAAAATTTCAGAAACAATTAGTGGAATTGGAATTTCAATTATTCTAAGTATTTCACTTTATTTGGTTGTATTTTTTCTATCCGTACCAAATACGCTGCCAAGATTAGGAGTTGCGTTGTTCTTTATCAGCGCAGCCATATTAACCTTTCTTTGGCGCTTAATCTATATAAAAATTTTTACAGGATCTCGTTTTCAACGTCGTGTAATTATCGTTGGCGCAGGGAATTCGGGAAAAGCATTGGTGGAGATAATTGAAAACTCAACCCCAAAACCTTTTCAATTGATTGGCTTGGTGGATGATGATCCTCAAAAAATTGGTAGTGTCCTATCAACATTCTCTGTACTGGGCTCTATTAAGGATTTACCCAATCTTATTACTAAATACCAAATTTCAGATGTTGTATTCTCTATCACCGGTGAAATGGATCCAAATACGTTGAATATTCTGGTTGAATCAGAAGAAAAAGGAATCGAAATTACATCAATGCCTGTCATGTATGAAGAATTGACTGGTCGAGTTCCAATTAATCTTCTAAAACCAGATTGGTTATTGAGAAGTTTCATTGATACAGCACATGTCAACCGGTTTTATGAATTGGGTAAGAGAGTAATTGATATGTTGATCGGGATAATAGGTTGTATATTAACACTCGTATTATTTCCGATCATTGGACTGTTTATTATCATTGATAATTGGGGGCCAATCATTTACTCTCAAGTTCGCTTAGGAAAAAATGGGAAAAAATATAATATTTATAAATTTCGAACGATGTTCGTTGACGCTGAAAAAAATGGAAATATCAAACCAGCGGAAGAAAATGATGGGCGAATAACGCCAATGGGAAAATTATTAAGAAAAAGTCACCTGGACGAAATCCCTCAATTTATTAATGTTCTTAAAGGAGAAATGAGCATGGTTGGGCCGAGGTCAGAAAGACCGATGATTGTGGAAAATTATCAAAATGTAATTCCATTTTACCGCGGAAGATTAATCGTAAAACCCGGACTAACTGGTTGGGCACAAGTTAATTATGGATATGCATCGACGGTTGAGCAGAACGCAATGAAACTAGAATATGATCTGTACTACATTAAACACCGAGATCTTTTGATGGATCTTTCAATTATGTTATTAACAATTAGTTCAGTGATTGGTTTGAGAGGGCGCTAAACATGAGAGGACGTCCGAGCGTTAGAAACAAATATATCCTCTTTGGGGATCTTGTCTTAATTCTGATTTCTATTTTGGGTAGTTACGCACTCAGGTTTGAATTAGGACCTCAATTTTTTCAATATATTCCCAGTGCAATTTGGATTGCAGCTACATCCTTGTTGGTGAAACCACTAATATATTACTTGTTTGGTCTCTATCGTCGAATGTGGATGTACGCCAGTGTCCAGGAACTAAAGCTCATCATCGTCTCCGTAACCACAGCCTCTGTCGTAGTATCGTCAATTGTTATTTCCCTATTGTCATTCGGTGTTTTTGAAGGATTGCCACGTTCAATTTTAGTGATTGATTGGATACTATCACTTGTTTTTGTCGGTGGCATTCGGTTTTCTTTGAGAATCATCGGTGATTCCCTTTCTGTAGGATCAGCTCCATCAAAAAATGGTAATCAGCGTAGATTAGTGATTGTTGGAGCTGGGGATGCTGGCGCATTGGTGGTACGTGAAATTCAGAAGAACCCACAGATGAACCTATCGCCAGTTGGTTTTTTGGATGACAATCCGGCAAAACAGAATCAACAGATATTTGGTATCCCGGTGGTGGGTACGATCACAGACCTCCCAAAGATCCTTGAAAAACTTCGTGTAGATGAAGTTATCATTGCCATTCCAAGTGCGCCAGGCCGCGTAGTTCGTTTGGTAGCTGATATTTGTAGATTGAAAAATAAGCCATTTCGAACGATGCCTGGAATTTATGAATTATTAGGTGGTTCTGTAAACGTAAATCGATTACGTGAAGTCGATATTACCGACCTGTTAAGACGACAACCTACGAATATGAATGAAGAAATCGTTGGATCATCCTTAAGTGGCAAAGTCGTGTTAGTGACGGGTGCTGGTGGGTCAATTGGTAAGGAATTATGTCGCCAGATTTCTCGCTGGGGTCCTTCAGAATTAATCATGATGGGGCATGGCGAGAATAGTATTTTTGAGAGTCTTTTGGATATGAAAGAGAATTTTCCGGGCCTCCCAATTACACCAATCATCGTAGATATGCGGGATAAAAACAGATTGAGGCAGATGATTACAAAACAACAGCCGCAAATCGTTTTTCATGCTGCTGCACACAAACACGTTACAATGATGGAATTAAATATTGAGGAAGCTGTTACCAATAATATTTTAGGAACAAAAAATCTGGTTGAATTATGCCTCGAAGCTGGCGTGACAAAATTTGTGATGATTTCGACAGATAAAGCTATTCGACCTAAAAATGTAATGGGAGCTTCGAAAAGAATTGCTGAAATGATCGTTCTACAAGCAGCGCGTAAAAGTAAGAGATCATTTTGTGTTGTTCGCTTTGGAAATGTGCTTGGCAGTAGAGGTAGTGTAGTCCCATTATTCAAACGACAGATATTAAAAGGTGGCCCGATAACAATCACACATCCCGATATGAAGAGATATTTCATGACCATTCCGGAGGCAGTATACCTAGTGCTTCAATCAGCCGGGATGGCGGCCGGAGGAGAGACCTTCGTGTTGAATATGGGAGATCAGGTCAAAATTGTTGATCTGGCAGAGGATTTAATCCGCTTATCTGGATTGGAACCTGGAAGAGACATTGAAATCGTTTTTACTGGTTCGAGACCAGGAGAAAAGTTGGAAGAGGATTTATGGGATGAAGGCCTGACTTTTCAGCGCACCAATCATCCGGACATATATCATCTATCGAATCAAGATGATTTTCCCGGCGAAGATCTTGATCAACTGGTGAGTGAATTGGTTAGTTTGGCAAAAACAGGAGATATTTCTGAAATTGTCAGTATATTTGATGAAAAAATCCCTGGTGCTCAGGTACGTAAAACACCACCAGCTGATTTGAATACAATAAATTGATATGGAATTAATCAGTAAAAAAAAGTGGGATCAACTCTTTTCAAAAGTTGAAAATCCGCATATTCTTCAGACATTTGAATGGGGGGAATTAAAATCAAAATTTGGTTGGACCCCCTATCGGTTTGAGCATCAGGGCTTTATTTTTCAATTGTTGATGAGATCTTTACCATTCGGAATCAAAATTGCTTATATCCCTAAAGGAAAGATCGATCTTGATAAAAAAGATATTTGGCATGCCATTGATCAATTTTGCGTCTCAAACAAGGTCGTTTTTCTAAAATATGAGACGGATAATTTTATTACAGAGAAAAATAAAATCTGGGCGGAGAAAAGGTTTATTGAATCCAGATCAATCCAGCCAGCGAGTACGATTGAAATAGATTTACTGGGTGAGGAAACTGATTGGTTAGCTAGAATGAAACAAAAAACCCGGTACAACATCAAACTGGCATTAAAAAAAGATATTCGAGTTGAAATCACTGACGATATATCGGTCTTTTATGATTTAATGCTTGATACAAGCAAACGTGATAACTTTGGAGTGCATTCAAAAAAATATTATCAATTAGCGTATGATTTATTTAAGCCAATCAATCATGTCGCTTTATTGGTTGCTAAATATGCGGACAATCCTTTAGCTGGATTAATGGTTTTTCGAAGCGGTGACCGATCCTGGTATTTTTATGGTGCTTCCAATAATTTGGAACGAAATAGAATGCCTACTTATTTGTTACAATTTGAAGCAATGAGATGGGCCAAATCTCAAGGATGTAAATTGTATGATTTATGGGGAATACCTGATGAGCCCGAAGAAATTCTGGAAAGGGATTTTGAAGCAAGATCTGATGGGTTATGGGGAGTATATCGTTTTAAACGTGGATTCGGCGGGGTGATCAAGAAAGCCGCTCCTACTTATGACAGAGTATATAATCCGGTTTTATATAAACTGATCAACCTTTTCCAGGATGTTCGTGGTGAAATCCGTTAAATTAACAGATTGATAAAGAAGAAAATAATTTTTCAGGTCAATGCATGAATTTATTGATAAATTTTGAAATAATCGATGAAACAATATGGGATAAATATATTTATGAATTTCCTGATGCTCATTTTCTTCAAACAAGTTTATGGGCTGAGGTGAAAAAAGAAAATGGATGGGAACCCTTTTATCTTTTATGGAAGGATACTCATGGGACTATACTTGCAGGTGCAATGATTCTTGAGAGAAGTGAAAAATTAATGAATATCTTCACTGTAAAAATTCATTACTGCCCGAAAGGGCCATTATTTTCAACGAAAAGTGATGATGTTATTAACGAAGTCCTCAATGGATTACAGTCTTTTTCAAAGAAAAGAAACGGTTTATTTATAAAAATTGATCCTGATTTAATCACCGAAATTCAAGCAGATAAAATTGACGATTACTCCTTCTTATATAGTAATCCTGCTTATCCAGAATTATTACGAACAAAAAATTGGATCGAATCGCAAGAACAAATTCAGTTCCGCAATACGATAATCATATCAACCGAAAAATCTGATGACGAATTAATGAAGCAAATGAAGCAGAAAACACGCTATAACATCCGATTAAGTGAAAGAAAAGGTGTTCAGGTTAGAATCGGGAAAATCACCGATCTGGAGGCTTTATTTCAACTTTATGCTGAAACAGCAATAAGAGATCACTTTGTTATTCGATCAAAAAAATATTATTTAAATTTGTGGAAAAAGTTCTTTGAGGCTGGTTTATTGGAAGCATTAATTGCGGAATTTGATGGAGAAATTTTAGCAGCAGTTATCATATATTATTTTTCGGGTGGAGCTTACTATGTTTATGGGATGTCATCTGATAAAAACCGTAACCTGATGGCAACCTACTTGCTTCAATGGAAAGCGATTCAACGGGCAAGAGAAAAAGGCTGTAAAATCTATGATTTTTGGGGGGCACCGGATGAATTAAACGAAAATGATCGGATGTGGGGAGTCTATAAATTTAAGCTGGGTTTCGGTGGTATCTTTATTCGAACGATTGGCGCATGGGATTATCCAATTCATAAAATTGGTTATTCAATTTATGTCTTTGTATTACCAAAGTTATTGAGTTTGATGAGAAACATAGGATTTCGGAATACTCAAAAAGAGCTTAAATGAATTACTAAGGCCGCCAATCCGGACCAAATTCGAAACTATTTTCTGAGGAAAGTTGAGATAGATTTGCCCCATTGATGGTGCCGATATAAAGATCATGATTGACCCCGTCTGGCCAGCTTTCAAACACAAACCATTGACCATCAGGAGAAACAACCGAATCGACAGAGGGACTAAAACTTTTTTGACCTATGGGTGGAATTCTAAATTCAATATTAACCCCCGCATCCTCAATTCTTTTGCCTACAATGTAAGGAAGACTCCCTGCAGAATTATTTTGGTGAGTAAAGAAAATAATCTGATTATTCATTGACCAATGAGGATATAAAAAATCAATATTACTTTTCGCAGCGAATGTATATTCGTTTGATGAAATAAAATCCAAAATCCAAATTTCATTAACTGCAATTTTTCGGCTAAAGGAAATTTTTGATCCATCGACTGACCAGGATGGCGCGCGATCTTTCCACCTGGACGTTGTAACTTCTATCAACGTATCGGTAGCGAGGTTGTATGTGTAAATATGCAACATTCTTTCTTTTGTGGTCGGATGGTTTCCGGGGCGAAATGAAGAAAATGCGATTTGATTTCCATCAGGAGACCATACCGGATCGAAGTCACCAGAAGGATCTAAAGGGATTGGAACGGGATTTATTTCGCCATTGGATGTCATATCTAATATAAAAAGCCTTGCTCCCTCATAGCTCTCTTTTTTTGTAACACAGGGCGAAATAAACACAATTTTATTGCCGTCAGGTGACCAATCTGGTTGGCAGGCCCCATCTGATAAATCAGTCAATTTAATCTTATTCTTGCCTTCGACATCCATCATCCAGATTTGCATCACGGAACCCTGGAAATTTGAGGCATAAGCTATAAAACCTGAACCACCTCCCAAAAATGAAGGCTGATCTGGTGTGGATTGTGTGATAGAAGACTCTGCTGAATTATCAGCATTGTCCATTGAAGGAGTAATTGAGGTTTTGAGGACAGGGATAGCCTGTTCTAGACTCATATCAGAACCTGATGTGTCTTCATTAATACTGGGATTCTCATTTAACAAAAAACGTATCTGATTGATATTCTGTACGATTACAAATATAACGAATATGAATGAAATAGCTAATAGAACTAAAAATAAAAATTTATTATTTGATTTTTTGACTTTTGGATTGTTATTTACATGAAATGACCGGATGAGTGGTTGAGAAACTGCAGTTTTGATGGATGTATTGGATTTTACTAATGGTGGTGGTGTCACCAAACCGATATTGTTAGATGATAAAAGGAAATTTCCTTCTGTTAATAATGCCATGTAAAAATCTTCGGCGTTCTGGTATCGATCTTCTGGTTCAATTTCCAGTGCTTTTTGTATGACCTTATCCAATGATTCGGAGATTGACGGACAGTATTTTTTTATTGGTGTTAATTTTTCTTTCCCGGCTAGGCGATTTAAACTTTCCTCAGGAATCATTCCAGTCAATGCAGCGTACAAAGTCGCTCCCAATGAATAAATATCGGATCTTTCATCTGTTGGTCCCCGACCATATTGCTCTGGGGGAGAATATCCTGGGGTCATGGCTCTGGCTCCAGTTGCAGTTTGTTGGTTTAAATCAAAAACTTTAACCAGGCCAAAATCGACCAGAATTACATTGCCTTCAGGAGTGATGCGGATGTTGCCTGGTTTAATATCTCTATGAATTACTTTTGGTGAAAGGTTATGCAAGTACATCAAGGCATCGCACATCATCAAACCAATAATAATTACATCTTTCTCTGGTAATTTCTCTTCCCGCTCGATTCTCTCCCTTAAATCCTCACCATCAATATAATCCATTACAAGGTATTGGCCTTGACCAGGGAGATCAAAATAATCGCTGACTCTGGGAAGATTGGGATGCCGCAGACTGGCAAGAATAACCGCTTCTTTTTTAAATTGAGTCAGGTAATTTTCTGTTAGCACAAGGTTTTCTTTGATGGCGACGGGTATTTTGATATTCTCATCCATTGCCATATATACGGAACCCATTCCGCCATGGCCAAGAATTTTGGTGATTTTATATCTTTCCTGAATTAAACTATTTAATTGAAGTGGCATTCATTGGTTACCTTATCCAGATTATTACTTGATTATATTGGTTTTTTCATATTTTGCTTCAGAGAAATTCATCAGGGTATAATTATCCAATCAATTAAGGTGTCTGTTAAATGTTTAATTTGGATATCAAAACCGCTGTTCAAACCGCTTTTTTCTTAGCAATATTAGGTATTTTATCAAGTTTGTGGTTAATGGTGAAGAATTACAAACTTGCCCAAAAAATGCCTTTTTATCAGAAACGAGTAAAAATGCAATGGAAAGCTTTCCGTTTTCTATTTGTCGGGGTTGTTTTCGGTGTATCCGCATTTTTCTTTAACCGGTTTGCTGAACCAGCAATTTACCTGATATTTCCACCTTCACCAACAATAACCCTCACGCCAACGATCACACTGACACCAACGATTACATTATCACCCACAATTACACTCTCACCGACGATTACGTTTACACCAGCAATCAGTCCGACACCATCTATTCCTGATACGATTGAGGCTTTGTTTGAAAGCACTGTTTTTCCAAATCCTGATGCACTCTTCAGCCCGATTGTTTTCTCTAAGAGTATCGATGATGATTTACAACCGGTTTTACCTGCTGAGGAATTTGATCATCCTTTGTCAATTCTTTATGCTACTTATAGCTATGTTAATATGATTCCTGATAGCCAATGGACTGCGATTTGGTATAGATTAAGTGACATGGAAATATTGTGTTTTGAAACTGCTCCATGGAATGGAGGTACAGGTGGATATGGATACACTGAATGTACGAAAGATGCGGCAGAATGGCAGCCAGGTTTTTATGAGGTTCAGTTGTTTGTTGGTCCTACCTGGAAAACATCAGGGCGATTTGCAATTATTGGAAATCCTCCCACAAATACACCCTCTATAACCTCATCCGCGACAATCACACGCACATTTACAGCAACTGTTTCCAAAACAGCTTTGCCGACGTTGACGCCAAGTATTACTCGTACGAGTACGATTACACCTACAATTACCAGCACTCCTACTATTACAAATACGTCAACCAAAACATTAACTCCCACACGAACTCGTACACCAAGACCATCAGATACACGTTGGCCATCACAAACTCCAACTCCCTGATGTTTAATTACAGATATAAACTACTTCCGTTTATTTTGAGTGTAAAGAAGTGAACAATGATAAATAGAGATACGCGAATACTTTTTTCCAATATCGAATAATTTAAATCCATTTATTACTTTTCAATATCCAGATCTCCACCATGATCGCTATCATCCTGGATACCAGTATCTCCTAAGAAAATAACTTGTTCTTTCAGAGTATTTTTTTGATAATTGCGAATATGAGAAAGCGCCCTCTCAATTTGTATTGGAACCCGACCTTTTTTTCGAATGTATAAATCTCGCGCTCCCCATAATTTTGAACCATATTCATTAATTAATTCATTCACGATAACTTTATTGGATTTCCCATTCTCACTTTTATGGATGAAAGAAATAATTGGTGTAAGTTGGATGTTTTTTGCTAAATTCTGTTTTCTATTTTGGTTATAAATTCCAGTGAGCACCTTTGGATTCAGTTTTAAAGCATTTTCACTGGAAATTTTCCAGGCTTTCATATATTGATCCGGTACAATACTGGAGGATGATTGCCAGGTTCCAACATTGATCCATTCCAATCTCATGCCGTACTTCTGAACTTTACTTTGGAATGAATTAGTAAGATTTTCATAAAAAAGATTAGTTAATGCAGTTCGGGGTATAAATTCCGGAAAATTTCCACCTTTATTGATAAATAGCCGGGAAAATCGTTTTATCTTTGGATGAGTTTTTTTGTAATAAAGTGGTTTACTATTTGGGGCATTCATTTTGATTTTACTAATAAATATGCGATTGATCTTATATCGACGTGTATGAGCCCAGTTTTTCCTAATTTTCTTGGCAATCTTATTTTGATTTTGTAATTGCAGATTAATTTCTGGTGTTCCTACCGAGGATAGGAGCTCACTCAACAAATGATGGTTAATATGATCGGTTAATTCTTTCCTTACTAACTCAATTAATGACGTTGTCCACGGTCCGGAACCTTGCTGATATACCAACCAATAAATTGAATCCTCATTGAATGGATAAGGTGTTTCTATAGACACCTGGTTTGATTTACTATAAACACTGAAAATCAATCGAATATCTTTGATTTCAATCGGGATGCCATCTAGGGTTCTTGCAGAAATATCAAGTTTGGCTGATTGATCACGTAAATCGATGATTTTATGTAATCTTTCAAAACTTTCAAGCTCTACTGGTTTTTCAGTTGTAGGACCAGCGATTCTTGGTTCTCCATTAATTTTCTCAAAAACAACCGCATTTTCGAGATTAATCAAGACTTTTCCAGGACCGCCAATTCTGAAAATGGGGGAAATCTGATCTTCTATCCGTACCTGAGCATTCTCTATATGGATTTGATAATAAACAGGAAAAGAAAAAGCAGATTGCTTGATATATTTTTCAGAAATTGCTATATCTTTGATGTCAAAAATATCTGCCAAATAAATGGATGCTACATTTACTGCAACGTGATATCCCATAAAGATGGAAAACATGACAAGTAACACATCCCACGCCAACATTAGTTCAATAATATTTACGATTGTCACAGTTATAGGATAGGGAGCCAACAATAGAAAATCAAGCCAGGGATAATCAATTTCACCTGGTTGATTAAAGGAAAAAGCACAAATTAACCAAGTCGAAACGAAAAGTATTTGAAGAAACAAATACCGAATATTGCCTGCTTTTGAACTGGTAGAAAAGATGGAATTGAATACTAAATCCAAATAATTAACAAGAAAGTTGGACGATTGATCAAGGTTCTTCTCAAAAATGGGATTCTTGTTCATGTCAGATCTCCTTGAGATCTGACCCATTCAACGAGGTCAGTAATATCTTTATATTCACTTCCGAGAACGGTTGATAATCCAGGGTCTTGAGAGATCGTATCCAAATTCCCTTTAAGAAGTGAGATGAGGATTTCTTTTGAATCTAATTCATCCGTTACGGGATATGACCCTAAGTGCTTTGAAGCCCCATAAGCATAATCCATTAATGCCTGATCTTGGCCGGATAGTGATTGAATTGCCTGTTCCTGTTCAACAATTTTCTTTTCTCTATTCGCTACATCCATCCAGGAGGTTTTCCAACGGGTTTGCAATTCCTCTTCTATTTGAGCTGGAAGTCGCATATTCGTGATCGACAAATCGAGAAATTTTATTCCCCTTTTTTTTATTAAATCAAACTCTTTACTGAATACAGTTTCACTTAATTCATTTCCGTAAATATCAATAGCATAATATTGCGCCTGAGAAAGTCTTAGTTTTATTTGATGAGCAATTAAATCTAGGAGATTTGTCTCGGATTTCGTCAAAGGAAATAGTTCATTAAGAGTATATTTTGATATGTATTCACGAAATATATCAATGGTCAAATTTACCGGATACCATTTCCAACTTGTGGTTCTTTCCGGGTTGTCATCAGGTTTTTCAAAGTTTATACTCTGTCCAATGATGGCTTTTTCCACAGAAACAGCATTATAGCCATAAGCTGAATTACCTTCCCCTGGTTTTGCATCCAACTTAAAACGCAACGAAATATTTGCACAGACCTGAATGCCATCCCTTGTGATTGCAAGTGTTTCGTTTTTCCGGGAGATTCGGGCTTCGTAAGCAGAGCTAGATTCACCTTTTCGATGGGGGGCAAAAGGATCCTCCTCTTGGTGGGGGCCGACAAGCTGGGATTGTATATGTAAATCCACAATGCCGGCTATGATCTCTTCTCTTTCGGTAAATGCAATACCGGGACCGATCGCTCCTTTATATTTCGTTGGAGTTCTCAAAACAGCAGCACTGGCTGTATCTAAAATAATAACACCAGGTCCACTTTTCGATCGATCGATCCTTCTTTCCCTCAATTCCCCATTCTCGATAAAGAAAGCAGGTCCATGATCTCCAAGAATGTACAAAAATAATCTTTCAAAAGCTTTTAATCGTTCAGGCAAATTTAACACAGGTAACACAAATTGGCTGAAGAACAATAAAAATGCCATCAAGCTGATAAAAAATAATATGAGCAATACAAGACCAAATCCAATATTGGATTGGAAGTCCTTACTTAATAAAAAGACTGCTAAAAGAATAAATATGTAAAATATAAAATAACCGTATAACTTGTTATAGTGTTTATTGATTGATGTTTTTCTACGTTTGGCAGCCATTTCTAATATTCTATACTATTTTTAATCAATTTGAGACAAAATCATTAAGTCCATTCGATTTATAGTAAGATAATATAAAAAAGGTATCAAAACGAGGTTCGATTGTTTAGAGCATTCTTTATTTTTTTATCCAAAGCATATTGGGCTCAAAAATTAATTATGAATTGGCCATTTGCATGGCGAGTCGCCTCCAGATTTATCGCTGGTGTAACGATCGCCGAAGTAATCAGTGTTGTGAAGATTTTAAATGACCAGGGATTAAATGCAACCATTGACCATTTAGGCGAGAATGCGACTACTTCGAAAGATACGCTGGCATCTACTGAAGAAGTCATTAACCTTTTAGAGGCTATCAAACAAAATGAAATCCATGCCAATATTTCGATTAAATTAACTCAATTTGGATTGAATATCGATCCAGATTTATGCAAATCGAATTTGAAAAATATCATGGAAAAAGCAAGCGAGACGAAAAATTTTATACGCATTGATATGGAAGATAGTTCGATTACTCAAGAAACATTGGATCTGGTCAATTGGAGCAAGAGTATCTATTCTGGGGTTGGGACAGTCATCCAAAGTTATTTATATCGAAGTGAACAGGATGTCATAAATTTAACAAATGATTGTACTTCAATCAGAATGGTTAAAGGAGCATATAAAGAACCCAAAGAAGTTGCTTTCCCAAAAAAGATTGATGTTGATGAAAACTTTGATCTAATAACCAGAATTTGTCTGGATAACATAAGTCAATGTAATCATCCCGAAATTAGTGAAAATGGTCGCTTTCCTCCATTACTTGCGATCGCCTCGCATGATGAATCACGGATAGAAAACGGGATAGATTACGCAAATCATAAGAATCTTTCGAAAAAAACATTCGAAATCCAAATGTTATTCGGCATTCGTCGAGATTTGCAAAAAAAATATACAGAACTAGGCTATCCAGTGAGAATCTATGTTCCTTATGGAACCCATTGGTATCCTTATTTTATGAGAAGGTTGGCAGAGCGACCTGCCAATGCATGGTTTCTCCTATCTAATCTTTTTAGAAAGTGAGAAACGAAAATTTATTGAATCTTTCGTTTTAAATTGCTGGTATGATTTGAGTTGCACCCTTCAAATGAATACAGGAAATTTTGTGATATCTTTTATGTTGCTTTAATAAATTTATTGAGAGTTGAAAAAATTGGAAGAAATTAAAATTTACAAAGAGATCATTGGATGCATTAAACTCAGGGTACTCATCTTTTCGTTCATTGCTTATGCAATTGGAGGAGGCTTGGTTTCCTATATCGGAAGGCCAATAGAACCTCAAATTTTTTGGCTGGGGTTGATTATTGTCATTCTGTTTAGTATATGTACAGATACTTTAACTTGTTTCTTTAAAACCAGGGGGAAGGACATCGGAAGAAAATTGAAAGAATTAATCCTCATCAAAAATAGCCTGCTTATCTTATCTTTATCCTTTTTAACCCTGAGCGCTATCATCTCGGTTCGATTATCTCAATTCGTAAACGTGGGACTAACTTTATGGGTAGTTTTAGGAATTTTTTTTATCATTCTCGTCGGGTCCTCAATACCACCGTTTAGTTTCAATGAAAAAGGGTTTGGAGATTTACTTAATGCCATAAAAATTGTTGCATTAACACCTTCATTCGCCTGTTTAATACAAATTAATGAACTACACATCATTTTATTTTTTATTACCTTTCCAGCGTTTTTCATTGTTCTTGCATTTTTTCTGGCTCAATCCCTTGAATATTATTATGAAGATTTAAAGTGTCAAAATCACACATTAATGACGATTTTGGGTTGGAAATTTGGGATGAAAATTCACAATTATTTCCTGCTCCTGACCTATCTACTCTATGGGTTGGCGTCTTTATTTGGTTTATCAGGGATATTATCGTTACCAGCCTGGTTATCTATGCCAATCGCCGGTATACAATTTTGGGAAATGTGGCGAATAGGAGAGGGTAATAAACCTAGATGGAAATTGCTTAAGATTTCTTCTTTAGGGTCGGTTAGTGTTCTTGCATACTTTTTGTTATTTATTCTTTGGTTGAGGTAGAAAAATGCCCGAATTTTTGGAGTTATTAACACCTGAAGAAGGACTTGGAATATTACTTCACCACATAAACATTGGTGAACTTCATTCTGAAATGATCCAAACTGAAAATGGATTAAACCGGATCCTTGCCGTGGATGTCTATTCAAATGAAGATATTCCTGCATTTACGAGAAGTACAGTCGACGGTTTTGCGGTAAATAGTAAAGATACTTTTGGGGCTTCAGATGTTTTGCCTGCTTTATTTGAATTGATTGGTGAAATCCCCATGGGTAAACCTGCAAATATTCATCTCAGTAAAGGTCAAGCTTGTTTAATTCATACTGGTGGGATGTTACCTTCTGGCTCGGATGCAGCCGTGATGGTTGAAAACACACAATATTCAAACGCATCTGAAATCGAGGTGTATAAAGCGGTACCTGGCGGAGAAAATTTAATTTTAAAGGGTGAGGATGTGATGAAGGGCGATCTGGTTCTTGCAAAGGGTACCAGAATTCGAGCAAGCGAGGTTGGCGTTCTCATGGCGCTAGGTAAAACAGAAATTGAAGTGTATGATCTTCCCAGCGTAGGAATTTTATCAACAGGTGATGAAATTATCTCTCCAGAAAACAAACCCAATTTGGGAGAAATCAGAGATATCAATTCTTATTCTCTCAGCGCTATCGTAGAAAAATTTGGGGGAATCCCAAAGTGTTACCCAATTATTTCAGACGACAAATCCAAATTGCTGAAAAGCCTAAAAATAGCACATATTGAAAATGACCTGGTCATCGTTACAGCAGGATCTTCAGCCAGTGCAAGAGATCTGACAGCAGAGGCGATTAATGAATTAGGTTCACCAGGCGTGTTGGTGCATGGGATCAACGTTCGGCCTGGAAAACCAACAATTTTAGCTTATGCAATTGGGAAACCAATCATTGGACTTCCAGGAAATCCAGTTAGCGCATTTGTGATTGCAAATTTGATTTTACGCATGATTATGCCAAAATTAAGGGGAGAAAATAATCCGATTCCTTTGCAAACGATTAAAGGGATCATCACGATTAACATTCCTTCTGTAGCTGGCAGAGAGGATTGGGTTCCGGTCAAGTTACTTGAAAAGAATGTCCATGGAAAGATAATAGTTGAACCAATTTTCTATAAAAGTAATTTGATTTTTTCTCTCATCAATGCAATTGGATTAGCAAGAATTGCACCGAATGTAACAGGGTTGGAAGCAAATTCAGAAGTTGAGATTATTTTAATTTAAGGATTCACAATGACCGTATATCTACATGACATACCCTTAATAGATGCACAGACTAGATTTAATGAAGCTTTGGATGAATTTAAACTGAGAGGCACTTTGAAAACTGAGATTTTAGATTTGAATCAAAATCTTGTTGGAAGAGTGTTGGCCAAACCAATTTGGGCCAGAATCTCTTCTCCGCATTATCATGCATCTGCGATGGATGGTTTTGCGTTGAAATATAAGGATATCCAGAATGCAATGCCCACCAAACCAATCGTATTGCGCTTAGATGAACAAGTAGTTTATGTTGATACCGGTGACCCGATTCCTGATTGGGCAAATTGTGTTATGCCAATTGAAAATACAGAAGCACTAAATTCCAATGGCGAGTTGGTTTCGAATATTCGAGATCCATACGCAATAAGAATTCGCAGCGCTCTTACTCCCTGGTCACATATCAGGCCTATGGGTGAGGATATTGTTGCAACCGAGTTGGTTTTACCCGCAAACCGGATTTTGATCCCGGTTGATTTGGGTGCAATTGCTGCCGCTGGTCAAACTCAGGTAGAAGTTGTCAAAAAGCCAATTGTAACAATCTTGCCAACAGGATCAGAATTGGTGCAAGTCGGTAATGAGATAAAAACAGGGGACATTATTGAATACAATTCAATCGTTTTGGCAGCACAAATCATCAGTTGGGGCGGAGATGCGATTCGTTATCCCATAACCAAAGATAATTTTGATGAACTTTGCGCTCAGGTAATGTCTGCGGCAGAACAATCTGATTTGGTGCTCATTAACGCTGGATCTTCGGCTGGTTCTGAAGATTTCTCATCCAGAGTAATTGAGAAATTGGGTGAAGTTTATGTGCACGGTGTGGCGGTGCGTCCTGGACACCCCGTGATACTCGGAATGATATTTACTGCGAACCAAAGACAGGTTCCTATCATTGGCGTTCCTGGTTATCCTGTTTCGGCTGCATTGACAGGAGAGATCTTTGTAAAGCCGCTTTTGTTAGAGTGGACAGGCACGGATCGGTTTGAACCGGAAACAATTGAAGCAGAATTAACACGGAAAATTACCTCTCCAGCAGGAGATGATGATTACGTCCGGGTTGTTACAGCAAAAGTTGGTGAAAGAACTCTGGCAGCACCACTATCCCGTGGTGCAGGCGTTATTACCTCCATGGTGCGATCTGATGGATATGCGATCATACCAAGAGGCATCCAGGGAAAAGAAGCCGGTGATAAGATTACTGTCATTCTTAATAAAGATAAACATCTTATCGACAATACCCTTCTTGTTATTGGTTCTCATGATCTAACCCTTGATTTATTGGCAGAATACCTATCATTAAAAGGCAAACGTCTCGTTTCAGCCAACGTTGGAAGTCTGGGTGGTTTAATTTCCCTGAACCGAGGAGAATCACATTTTTCCGGTTCACATTTATTTGACCCAATAAAGGGGACATTTAATGAGAGTTATGTAAAAAAATATATTAATAATTTTAAGGCAATGATTGTTCCCTGGGTTTATCGGGAGCAAGGATTAATTGTTCAAACGGGGAACCCCAAAAATATATTCAGCTTAGAAGATTTATTACGGCAGGATGTTCGCTATATTAATCGACAAAGAGGCGCTGGAACTAGAATTTTATTGGATTACTATTTAGAAAAGATAGGTATCGATAATTCTCTTGTTGAAGGATATGAACAAGAGGAGTTCACTCACTTAAATGTTGCTGCAGCAATAAAATCTCGAAGAGCAGATACTGGCCTCGGGATCACAGGTGCAGCAAGAGCGTTAGATTTAGATTTTATACCGCTTTTTCATGAAAGATATGATTTGATTGTTCCCGAGAAAATCTTCAAATCTGAAATTTTCCAACCAATATTAGAGGCGATGAAGGATGACAATTTTCGGACACGTGTACAATCTTTGGATGGGTATGATATATCCTGCATGGGTTCAGAATTGATACAATAACTACCTAGCGATAGGAGGTATGATGCTCGAAAAAAATGTTCAGGCAACGGAATTTGAATTATTGGATGAAAATGGCACAATTCATAAATTAAGCGATTACCTGGGAAAACCAGTTTTGCTTTATTTTTACCCGAA
The DNA here is from genome assembly GCA_942491385.1 of uncultured Anaerolineaceae bacterium. GTDB lineage: Bacteria > Chloroflexota > Anaerolineae > Anaerolineales > Anaerolineaceae > UBA6170. The sequence continues at coordinate 126,358 of CALOAF010000004.1, forward strand.
AGATGATACACCAGGATGTACTACAGAAGCGTGTGAATTTCGTGATGATTATGATCAGTACGAAAAAGCAGGAATTGTGATTTTAGGCGTCAGTCCTGATTCACCAAAATCACACAAAAAATTTAAAGAAAAATATAATTTACCGTTTACTTTATTATCAGATGATGACCATCATGTGTGTGAAATTTATGGCGTCTGGGGAAAGAAATCCATGTATGGCAGGGAATATTATGGCGTGATGAGAACATCATTTTTAATTAACGAAGAAGGCCAATTGGTTGAAATATATGAAAATGTCAAACCAAAAGGCCATAGTCATCAAGTTTTAGCAGCGTTAAAATAAAAAAAGCACGGGGTGTTCTCCGTGCTTTACTTTAATTTTCCAATTGTTATGCAACTTCTTTTTCATTAAATATTGCAGTAGCTAACTCTTTCTTCGCCAGGATATCTAAATTAATTCCTCCCAGAAAATTTATGATTTGATCCTGCATTGTAGACCACATGGTTTGAGCTGTGCAGTCTTCAATGTTCTGGCAAACATCCTTTTCTGAAATACAGGAATTTAAACAGATTTTTCCTTCAAGAGATTCTGCAATTTCTAAAATTGTGATCTCCTCTGGAGATTGATTCAATTTAATTCCCCCCCGTGGACCGGGAGATGCTTTAATCAATCCGGCTTGCATCAAGGAATGCCCAATTTGATGGAGAAATGGAAGGGGTATATCCAATGCCTCCGAAAGTTTTGCTGTTGGAATAGGTTTGCCCTCGTTTTCTTTTGCCAATGCCACCATTAATTGAATACCATAATCTAATTTACGACTGATCCGAAACATAATTCACCTCTAATGTTTATTCTTCTTATAAAGATAATTGAGTTTAATGATCAATGAAAGTGACAAACATCATTGGATGTTGTTCATTAACATACATAATTTTCTCTAAAGTATTGTATAGAGACTCGGATTGATTTCTGAAACAATCGTTTTATAATAACTCTATACTTACAAACAATAAAGGAGGAATGGATGAAAAAATCTTTTTCAATGATAATTGTCGTTTTAGTTTTTAGCGCGTTGGTTTTAAGCGCTTGTGGAGGAGGTGGTTCTGCAGCTGATACCCCGAATGTTCCTGCAGAATATGCTGGAAAAACGAACCCTCTCGGGAGTGATGCTGCCATGGCAGGAAAAGCAATTTATGATATTCAATGCGCATCCTGTCACGGTGATAGTGGAAAAGGTGATGGCCCTGCGGGTCAGGCATTAACACCACCTGCAGCAAATCTGGTGGACAGTGTTGCAAAATATCAAGATGATTATCTGCACTACAGAATTGCAGAAGGCGGAACAATGGATCCTTATAATTCCTCAATGCCACCTTTTAAGAATGTATTGTCTGAAGACGAAATTTGGCAAGTTGTGTCACATATGAATACGTTTAAATAAGTCTAATTAATTGGGATTAAAAAAACACGAGGCAACTCGTGTTTTTTTGTTGAAAATGTTAGTAGAATTAACAAATGCAAAAACACAACACCATAAAGATTTATTTGATAGACACACACACCCTCTTTCGAAAGGGAATAAGAGCAATTCTGGCTGATTATCCAGATTTTGAAGTAATCGGTGATACATCTGACCTTTGCGAAGGTGAACTGTTTCTAAGGGAGCATCCGGTGGATTTGGTCTTACTGGATGCTGACCTAAAGCATCTCGAAGAAAATGAATTCATTTTAAAATTTACCCAAAAGGATTTTTCCAAATTTGTTGTTGTTCTGACGTTGTCCCAGGCAAGACAGGATTTCTTGAATGCAATTAAATCCGGAGTTGATGGCTATTTATTGAAAGATGAAGAAATAGATTATTTAGTAGATAGTATTAAAAAGATTTATGCTGGTAGATTTATCGTGTCTGAATTGTTAATTGGTACTCTTGTTGACTTTGTGGTCCAAAAAAATGAATTTCCAAAAAATAAATTGCTTTCTGGTAGAGAAGTGGAAGTATTGAAATTAATGCAAATTGGTTATTCAAACAATCAAATAAGTGAAAAACTCTTTCTTTCAGAAAACACAATTAAAACACATATAAAACACATTTATAAAAAATTGTCAGTTTCAAAGAGGGTAGAAGCCATTGAAAAAGGTATTTTATGGGGGATTTTAGATATGGGTGATAATAATATCACCTAATTAGAGAAATTAAATCACTCTGGAACGTTTTATATATATAAGACAAATATTATGAAAATAGTAATAATATTATTACTTTTATTTAAGTGATGGAGTTTTCTTTGGCAAAGCAAAAAACTTGCGTTTTAATTGCGTCTACCAATTCATTATTTCGTAATGGTATTTTAAAAATCCTAACCAATCGTAATGATTTCCAGGATTTAATCATCGAACAGGCTTCTGATATCCAGGATACCCGTAAGAAATATTCGAAATTCAAACCCAGCATATTGATCCTTGATTTTGATGACAAAGAAATAAAAAAGAAATTATTCATGAATACTTTTTTTCTGGATCGACATAACGCACAAATGCTGCTGGTCTCTTTAGATCAAAAAGGAGATGTGATTTATTATGATCGAAAAATTCTTTCGACTGAAGAAGCACATCGATGGTTACAAATTCCCTGGAATGATGAAAAAACATTCCAAAATTCTGAATCAATGATGGAGGAATAAATTCATGAAACATATTTCAATTGTCTCAATTCTTGTAATTATACTTACAGTGATTGTGTATTTCTTACTTCAAGCTGCTGGTTTACTACCAATTCAAGCGAGTTCGCAATCAATTATTATTGACCAATTGTTTGATATTCACATTGGAATTATTGCGTTTCTATTTTCACTCATCGTTGTTTTTATTGGATACAGCCTGATTGTATTTCGAAGAAATAAAAATGATCCTGATGAAGAAGGGAAACACTTCACCGGATCAACAAAATTAGAAATTTTCTGGACTTTGATACCGCTAGCAGCTGTTATTTTTATTTCCTACCTGGGGGCAATCTCATTAGCAGAGACTAGAAAAATCGATCCACAGGCATTGCCTGTCAAAGTTACAGGTGGTCAATGGTATTGGTCATTTGAATACCCGGATTATGGTATTACGTCTGATGTTTTATACCTGCCAGTCCACAGACAGGTAAAACTTACGCTTACTTCTGTAGATGTAATTCATTCTTTTTGGGTGCCGGAATTTCGAGTAAAACAGGATGTTTTGCCGGGTGAAAATCTGATAAAAGAACTCAGATTCACTCCCATCGAAATCGGGGATTTTCAAGTTATCTGTGCTGAATTATGTGGGGGAGCTCATGCCTATATGAATAGTCCAGTAAAGGTGGTTACGGATATTAATTTTCAGGATTGGGTTGATGAAGAACTCGGTAATTTTCCCCAAGACCCTGAAAGTATAGGTGAAAGATTAGCTAAAAATAATGGTTGTTTTGGATGTCATTCACTCGATGGAAAAGATGGTGTTGGGACCACCTGGATTGGTCTGTATGGCAGTGAGAAAACGTTGGTAAGCGGTGAAAAAATTATTGTTGATGATGAATATCTTTATGAGTCAATCGTCAATCCAAACAGTCAGATTGTTCTGGGATTTCCTGCAAATGTGATGGGACAGAATTATGGTGAAATTTTCACTGGCGAGGAAATAAACAACATGATTGCATATATTAAATCATTGGAATAGGGTGAGGCAGAGGATGAAAAATATTTTATCAACTGGTATTTTTAAAGGGTTTGCTTATCTAATCATTGGATCTGTAATTGGGGCAGGAGTGCTATGGGGAATTCGTGCTTTGATGGGTTTATCCTGGAAGACCGAACCTGCAATTGTACTGGGTGGATTGTTTGGAGCGATAGCATTTATGATTGGTTTAGGTGCCTTTAAAGACTGGTGGAAAATCGCGCTAGGGGAAGATGTAACCGAAGCTAGTCAAGTAATAGGGGAGAACGGCTTTAGAAGATATTTTGGATTTAGCCTAGATCATAAAGTAATCGGTATTCAATACGGCATCTTATCTATGGTTCTTCTGGTTTTGGGGGGGTCGCTAGCCTTAATTTTTCGGGTTGAATTAGCCCAATCAGGCTTACAAATTTTAAATTTTGTCCAATTTAATACATTGGTAGGTCTGCATGGCATGGTGTTGATTGCATCGATATTAATGGGTATCGCTGGAATGAGTAATTACGTCGTTCCGTTATTGATAGGGGCAGAAGATATGGCATTTCCAAGATTAAATGCATTTTCATTCTGGATTGCTGTACCTGCTTCTTTAATTTTAATGAGTTCCATGTTTTTTGGCGGATTTGAAACTGGATGGACAGCTTACCCACCCTTAAGTGTGCGTGGGCCAATGGGCATTCAAATGTTCTTTCTAGGGGTATATATCATAGGATGGTCATCCATTTTGGGGGCATTGAACTTAATTGCAACCATTTTAACCATGAGAACCAAAGGAATGGAGCTCTTCAAGATGCCAATTTTTGCATGGTCTGTTTTGGCGACTTCCATTATTTCATTGACTGCAACACAATTGATTGGACTTTCCTTCCAACTCGTGATGTTTGAGAGATTATTCAATATGAGTTTCTTTACACCATCCGGTGGGGGAAACCCTATTCTTTTCCAACACCTGTTCTGGTTCTATTCACATCCAGCGGTATATATTTTCGTTTTACCTGGTTTGGGAATTATCAGTGAATTACTGCCAGTTTTTGTCCGCAAACCCTTGTTTGGGTATAAATGGGTTGCAATGTCCTCTATGGGAATTGCATTGACCGGGTTTTTGGTGTGGGGACACCATATGTTTACCGCCGGAATCGAAGAATATCTTCGCGTTCCTTTTATGTACAGCACATTATTAGTGGCTGTTCCTACGGGTGTTAAATTTTTCAGTTGGGTGGCAACAATTTGGCAAGGCAAAGCCAGATTTCCTGTTCCTATGTTATTTGTGCTAGGTGGAATAGTGGTGTTTCTTTTGGGAGGATTAACTGGCCCACCTAGTGGAACTGTATCTACGGATTTACATTTACACGATACATACTATATCGTAGGTCATTTCCACAATACCATGTTTGGAGGGTTTATATTTCCAATTTTTGCTGCGATATATTATTGGTATCCAAAAATAACTGGCAGAAGAATGAGTGAGAACTTAGGAAAAATCCACTTCTACTTGATGACACCGTCTTTTTTCCTGATGACGCTTGGTCAAATGCGGATTGGGTTATTGGGAATGCGCAGAAGGATTGCCGATTATGATCCCCTGATGGGGTTTGATTTTACGCAATTGTTGATCACCATTGGTGGATATCTCATTGCCGTTGCTGTTCTAATATTTTTCTACAACCTAATTGTTAGTTACAAAAAGGGTGAACCAGCAACAGGAAATTTATGGAACTCCCGATCTCCTGAATGGGAAATATTACCATCCCCAGCACCAGTCCATAATTATGCTGGCATTCATTTTGATGTTGTGGGTGATCCGTATGACTATGGATTAAAGGACAGTAAATACGTTGAGTTGATAAAAAAGATAGATCAGAAAGAAGGTGGAGAATGACAAATATTTCACCATTGAAACGTGGAGTTGTAGTTTTCGTAATATTGGCTGTACTGACCGCCATTGAATATTATCTTGGCACTAATGAAGTTCCGGCAATATTGTTATGGGCAGTTGCAATCATAAAAATGTTATTGGTATTGCAATTCTTTATGCATATTTCCAGGGTAATCAAACCAAATGAAGGTGAAGGAGGCCATAAATGAGTTCTATCAATAATGCAATTGTTCGGAATCATCAAAAACTTGCAATCAGCCGCTTAGGCTTATGGTTATTTTTTGCATCCGATGCCTTTATGTTCGGTGGATTATTGATATCCCGATTTTATCTGTTGGGCTATAAAAGTCTCAATTTAGACCAATCACTTGGATTAATAGTGACGTCAATCTTATTAATTAGCAGCTTTTTTATGAACAGAGCGGAAGTGATGGTGTCCCAGGGGAATCAAAAAGGTTTCATTACATCTCTGATCATTACAATTTTTCTAGGTGCCAGCTTTCTGGTTGGAGTTGTCGGATTGGAATGGGGAAGTGCTCATTTTGGACCGGGAGATGGTGCTGAAGGTGCAGTCTTTTACATGATGACTGGCATGCATGCATTTCATGTACTCACCGGGATTATTTTCTTATTAATTGTATTAAGGAATGGTTTAAAGAAAAAATACACCTCTGAGAAACATTATGCGGTTGAAGCTAGCGCAAATTATTGGCACTTTGTGGATGTAGTCTGGATCATTTTTTACCCGGCTTTGTACTTAATGGGTACTTTGTGATCAGGTTAATAAAATGAAAAATTCTTCATTGTGGATCCTAATCTTCATCATAGCAATCATTGCGATAGTTTTTGGTTTTGTTATCGAACGACCCTATACTTTTAGTGGTTCTGTTATAGATCCGGCTGTTCCCGCCCCGGATATTACGTTACTTTCAAGCCAGGGGGGCGATTATCGACTTGTATCCAGGACAGGAAAATTCATTCTGTTATTCTTCGGCTATACCCATTGTCCGGATGTGTGCCCAACTACACTTTATGAAATGAAAGAAATTAAAGCAACTTTAAAGGAAAAAGCAGAGAATATTGAATTCGTATTTGTAACTGTTGATCCGGAAAGAGATACCCAGGAACAATTAACACGTTATTTATCCTCTTTTGATGAATCATTTTTTGGATTGACTGGCTCAACCAAACAATTGGAAACCGTCTGGAAAGATTATGGTGTTTATCGGGAAATTCAAGAGACGGACAATTCTTTGGGTTATTTGGTAGATCATACATCCAGACTGTATCTGATCAATCCGCAAGGTGAACTGATGATGACTTACCTCTATGAAACAACTTTGGAGGAGATTGTATCTGATTTGAAATACTTGATTAAGAAGGCTGATTTATAAATGAAGTCGAATGTTCGGAACAGGTTAGCATTTCGGTTGCTCATATCGTTAATAATCGCCTTTATTTTTGGTTTTTTTGTTAGCGAAGTATCCTTTCGAATACTTACGAAAAACACTGAAAGGGATGTTGAGACTTTTGAAATCAATATTCCAGAAGGAACTGCAGAGCGCGTCGAAAAAGGGCTACCCATTCCATCCATTCCAGCCTCGATGATTTTTCTGGAAGGCGACAAAATCGTCGTCAACAATAAAGATTCGATTAGCCATCAACTGGGTCCTATTTGGGTACCAGCTGGTTCAACAGGGATTTTGACATTAGAAAAACCAAAATCCTATTCCCTGGCATGTACATTTCAACCTTCAAAAGTGATGGGTCTGGAAGTACAGACACGTTTGACAAATGATATCCGATTTCAAGGGATTTTAGCCATCGGACTTCCGTCAGGAATATTGGGATGGTTATTTTCAATCGTTGTTTATCCGCTTGATCTTAAAAAAGTCAATGAGGAGGATAGATGACCAGGAATGATATCCTGAAGTGGTTTCTGACAACGATTTTGGTTCTGGTTGGTGTATTTATACTCATCCGATTGGGTTTCTGGCAGCTAGATCGTTTGCAAACAAGACTAAAATTTAATGAACATTATTTGAAACAAATCGCCTCCCCGGAAATTGACTTAACAGACTTTTTTAAAATGGGGGAATTAAGAAGTATGGAATATAGAGATGTGTCAGTATCTGGCTTTTATGATTTTGAAAATGAAGTTTATTTACGAAATCAAGCCTGGAATAACCAACCTGGATACCGAGTTGTTACCCCTTTAGAGATAGATAAAACAGAAAAAGTTGTTTTCATTGAGCGAGGCTGGATATCTCTGGATGATATAGACAATATGGAATCCATCAACAAGCCCTATATACAACATCAAAATATTGAAGGAATTATCAGGCTTCCACAATCTGAGAATGATTTTGGCGGGAAAGCAAATGTTTCGGACGAATCCCAATCAAATTTTTTCCTTTATGTTGATCTTGAATTATTGGAAACAGAATTGAAATATGAATTGCTGCCAATTTATGTTCAACTTAAGCAAGAAAATACCTATCAAAAACCTTATTCACAAATTCCTGAGATTGAAATTACCGAAGGACCTCATCTGGGCTATGCAATTCAATGGTTCTTTTTTGCAAGTTTACTGGGTATTGGGTACCCGTTTTTTGTTAGAAAACAAATATTGGGAAACAAAAACAGGAAAAGGGAATGAAAACAAGCATGGAAAAATTAAAGATCAAAATTAAATTTTCACACATTATCATGATGAATATCATTATTTTTGGCTTTATTATCGTTTTAAATTCAATGATCCGGTTTGATAACCCAATTTTTTCTTGTTCATTTTGGTTGACATGTAATCAGGACAGTTCTATATCTTTCGGCTCCAACCTAATTTTCCAGGTGTTATTATCAGGATTTGGGATGGTTACATTAATGATTGCTTTCATCTCACAGCAGAATATCCTTGAGAAAAAACGTTTTAGGAAATTTCAAATCATTATGCTTTGGTTGGGCAGCCTGGTTTTTATAACCAGTCTATATGCACTCGTAATAAATCCTATTCATCCGGTTGTGCAATCTGTGCTTTCATTAATCTTGACGGTTTTATTGACGATCTTGTTTGTAAAGAGGAAGAATATCGGAAATAATACACTAAATAATTCAGTCAAAAATCATTCCTCATTCTTTTTATTATTGTCTTCTGTAATCATGATCGGACTTGGTGTGCTGATTGGAATTACAGGTGCTGCCAAAATGTGTGACCAATTCCCAGTATGTCTTCCTCTGGATGGGTTTTCACTGGATGTCCTTTTGGTAAATGCTCATCGTTTGTTCACTTTGATAACTGGAATTTTCATAATGAAAATGGCATTCACTACCTGGCGAAGATACCGTGAAAACTTAGATATGTTATTTTCCATCACGATCGGTCTCGTCATTTTTGTCGGGCAAACTATCATAGGTGGAATTCAGGCGACCAGTGAACTCCCTGGAGATTTGTTATTTGTTCATTCTGTGAGTTCAGTCGTTTTTCTGTTATCTGTTGTGTATGCTTTTTATTCTGAAAAATACGTCGGTGAATCTTCTGTCATCGAATTAAAAACTATATTTAATGATTCGCAACGTAGAAAAGATTTTTTGATCCTGAATAAACCTATCATAGTGGTGTTGTTATTGGTGACAACTTATGCGGGTATGGTGGTAGGAGGAGAAAAAATCCCATCATTCGCACTGACATTCTGGACGATGGTTGGGGGTGCTTTAGCAGCTGGTGGTGCATCTGCTGTTAACCAATATATTGATCGAGAAATCGACCTTTCCATGCAAAGGACAGCAAATCGTCCTCTCCCGGCTGGGCGTTTACACCCTAATGAAGCCTTAGCTTTGGGAATCTCAGAAATAATATTTTCCTTTTATATTTTTGTAACATTAGTCAATTTGAATGCAGCTTTGTTGGCAATGGCTGGAATGTTTTATTACGTATTTATCTATAGTAGCTGGTTGAAACATATCACCGTGCAAAATATCGTTATTGGCGGAGGTGCTGGGGCTATTCCTCCTCTGGTTGGGTGGGCTGCTGCCACAGGCGGATTAAATATCCCTTCATTACTTTTATTCGCGCTGGTATTTTTATGGACACCACCACATTTTTGGGCGCTTGCGCTTGTACGAAAGAATGATTATGCCCGGGCAAGTATTCCAATGTTGCCTGTGGTTAAAGGTGAAAAGAACACCCGCTTCCAAATTTTGGTTTACACGATTCAACTTGTGGTCTTAACCTTGTTGATGCCCTTATTTGGGATTGGTGGATCCATCTATTTCATTCTGGCCACCGTCCTCGGTTTATGGCTGCTGAGTATTGCCTGGCAAGTATATAAAAAAGAAGGTATCAAAATCGCCTTTAAAATGTACCGTTACTCAAGTATGTATCTGGCATTCATATTTCTCGCGATGGTAGTGGATGTTTTATTATAGAAAAAAGTGATTCCTTGCTTTCCAGGAATCTCTTATTATTCTTTTGGTTATCGTACCGATTGGTTAATAGAATTCTTATTGCAATTTAACCAATACTTTGCCTTCACTCCAAAGTTCTTCCAGGCGATAATAATTTCTTTTTTCTGGTGAAAATAGATGAACAATCACATCACCAAGATCAAGAAGAACCCAGCCTCCGATGCAGTTGCCTTCCGGGTTGGAAACAATTTTAAATTCTTTTTTAATTTCCTCACGAACAACCTTGGAAAGCGCATCTAACATTCGATCGCTAGTTCCGGAACAAAATACAAAAAAATCAGTAAAAGGGACTACTTTTTGAACATCCAGCAGAAGAATATCCTCACCTTTTTTTTCATCCAGAATGCTCACTACATATTTTGCTAAATCAATACTATTCAGATTTCACCTCTCATCCATCATTAGGTTTCCATTCTAACACAATATATTATTGTTTCTGGTTCACAAATTGTAACGTTTAAGTTCAGAATAAATTGGTCCTCTGGGAGTTAAGGTGCTCCGAAATAAGCAAAAATGATTGACGGTGAAGGTCATTGGGGGTATTTTCTTTTTTTTATAGAGTTCCAGTTTTATGCTTTCAAAGCGGTCTTTCGTAATTCCTGGTTTGATTCGAGCAATTGTCAAATGTGGTGAAAAAGGCTTGCTGTCAGCTTCATTATTAACAATTGACGTTGATTTCTGAATGAATTGATTCAGGTCCAATAATAACGGGTTGATGGAAGAACCTACCCAAATGACTTGGGGTTTATAAATTGATGGAAAAGCTCCTAATTTATTGATTGTCAGTTCAAAAGGGGAAAATTGATGGTTAGTCTCCAATTTGTTAAGTAAAAAATGAAAGGTTGATTTTGAAATATTTCCAAGGAATTTCAGAGTTATGTGTATATTGCCTGGTTGTACCCATTTCAAAGATTTATCGGGAAAATTTTGCTTGAGTTGAAAAATCAAATCCGATAAATATTCTAAAATCTCATTCGATAATGGGATAGCAATGAACGCTCGAATTTCATCTTCATGGTTCATTCGCTTTCTTTCACCTCAACACTCATAACTTTCTGTCCCGCTTTTTCAAATGTTAAAGAAATATCAAATTTATCTCCAACTTTGAGATCCTGTTTCAAGTTGATCAACATAATATGATAGCTCTTTGGTTTGAATTCAAGCACCTGGTCTGGTTTGATTTCAACAAAATCTTGCTTCATCATTTTCATCGTTCCATTGACCATACTGCTAAGGTGAATTTCGTTGACTTCCGCAACATGACTTTCGACAGAAACGAGTCGATCTGCCTCATCGAGATAATTTTGTATTTTAAAATATACTGCAGATGGATTGCCCTGATAGGCTGGCCTGGCCCAGGCTTGATCAACAATTATGTCTTGATTCTTATCATTTATTCCATTACATGCAACCAAACTCATTAGAATAAAGATATTGATTAGGATTATTACTCTTCGCATTCCTTGCCTCCTGAATTATTAAGCAGTATAAAAATAACTTTTGGAATGGTCAAGTAATATGATTATGCAAAGTCGACTCATTTAAAAATATTGTTGATGAGCACCTCCATCGGTTTGATTAATCTAGTCAAGGAAAATAACTTGTGGTATAAAATAATTACCCTGTGGTGTTTGTGATTGCTGCACAACCGGTTTTGAGCCAACACCCTTAAAATGGGGCTCAGTGTCACTGAGCGTACGCGATAGGCTAGAGCCAAGGCGGAAACTCCGGAGCGGGCCCCCACCTGCATTTGCAGGTTCAAAACTATGTAGCACACGGCATTGCGGGGTTTTTTTTAATAAAATTCTCCTATAATTAAATAAACTAAAAAGGGAGAATTATGAATCCAAATCCAATCCTCAAGAAATTAGGTTTTTCAAATAATGATCGTGTTGTCATCATCCATTCAGATGATTTAGGTATGTGTCAAGCAACGATCACCGCCTGCAAAGCATTATTTCAGAGTTCTGGGATATCCTCGGCAGCTGTCATGGTACCTTGTTCCTGGTTCCTTGCTGCGGCAAGATTCCAAAAGGATTTTAAAGATGTTGATTTAGGTGTCCATATTACTCTTACCAGCGAGTGGGATGAATATCGCTGGCGACCAATATCAACCAGTGATAAAGAAAGTGGATTATTTGACTCACAAGGATATTTTCATACTAGCAGTAGTGATGTTCAAAATAAAGCCAATCCAGTATTTGTACGGGAAGAACTCATTGCTCAAATCAACGCAGCAATGTTAGCAGGGATTGTACCGACTCATATTGATACCCATATGGGGGCAGTGGCTCATCCTAAATTTATGTTTGATTATATAAATGCTGGAATCAGCAGGAAAATTCCTCCTATGTTGTTCCGGTTTACCAAAGATGAATGGATGAAAATCGGCCTAGATGAAGCCAGTGCATCTATGGTGGAAATATTCCTATTGAAATTGGAAGAACAAGGGGTTCCATTATTAGATCATCTAAGAACTATCCCATTAGATCAACCAGATGATCGTTATAAGCAGGCGGTCAATATATTTGAGACCTTACCTGCAGGAATTACACATTTTATTATTCATCCAGCTGAAGAGACTCAAGAGCTCAAAGCAATTACTCCCGATTGGCAATCAAGGGTTGGAGATTTTCATTTGTTCAGAGATAGATCAATCCACAATTATTTAAAAAATAATGGAATTCATATCATTGGATATAAAGATATAAAATCTGTTTTTCCAAATTCAGATATTATTCTAAGTTGACAGACAATTAGAAGATTTGTACACTTATCAAAAATGACTAGATTATTCAGGAGGCGAACATGAGCTCTACTTATCATTTAGTAATGAAAACAGGACCTAACCCTGGACAGACATTTGTTTTAGACGGAACCGAATTTTCCATTGGGCGTGATATCAACAATGATTTTGTTATTAACGACACAGAAATGTCCCGGAAACATGCAAAAATTTTTTTATCCGGACAAGGATATGTGATTGAAGATCTGGGGTCCACTAACGGTACCTTTGTCAATGGACAGAGATTAGTGGGAATTCATCAATTACAGGCTGGTGATTCCATCTTATTTGGAGAAAATGTGAATTGCTCATATGAGGCACCCGTTTTTGATCCAGATGCTACCCGTGTTTCAGCACAACCGCCTGTTTACGTTCCTCCCGTTTCAACCCCAGCAGCTCCAGTTCCCCCCCAGGAAACTTTTATTTCTGCTCCTCCAGCGCAGGACTACGCATCTGTGTCCGTTCAACAGAGTTATTCCGGTGAAGTTCCGGGTGCTTATCCACCTGCTGAGAAACCCAAGAAAAAAAGTCGTGTCTTTCTGATCGTCCTCATTTTGTTTTTGCTTGTCATTTGTAGCTGTATTGTATTTTGGGTTGTTATCGATTCTATGAATCTTTATTGCGACCTATTCCCTGGCATTATGAATGCAATTTTTGGAAGTGGATCCTGTCCCTAAAAAGTAATCTTAAGCAAACCTATTAAAAGCTCTTTGCAGGGAGAACTTTTACGATCAAAAATAACCTTTAAATAATAGCAGGAAGAAATGCATTCAAAGAAAATTGAAACATCACCATCTTGGAGCAGCACAACAAAGCTGGTAGTTGCTTTGGTGATGATTGCTATTTTCACTTTTTTCATTGTTCGGTTTAATAATATTCTTGCCCCCTTGTTTTTTGCCTTTCTTTTGGCATTTCTTCTATATCCAATCCCAGATTTTTTCAAAGAGAAATTAAAAATTTCCTGGCGTGTAACAGCGATTATTATTTATCTGATCCTTTTGATCTTGTTTCTAGGTTTAATTACTTTGGGGGGATTTGCAGTTTTTGATCAGATATCTAGCCTTATCCGCTTCATCCAGGTAGAAATTAAGTCTTTACCAGTTTTCCTTGAGGAATTGTCACAACTTCGCTATGAATTTGGCGGTTTTGTGATTGATTTTTCTGAAATTGATTTAGTAAGTATTGGGAATCAATTATTGTCTCTGATTCAACCTATGTTGTCAGGATTGGGCAACGTAGTCGGTTCTTTGGCTGGCAGTGCTGCGGCTTTGATTGGTTGGTCACTATTTTCTATATTAATTTCTTACTTTATCCTTTCCGAAGCGAAAGGTGCGCGCAGCGATATACTGAAGATAGATATACCTGGTTATAATAATGATATCCAACAGATGGGTACTGAACTGAAGCGCACCTGGAATGCATTCCTGCGTGGACAACTTACCATTATTTTAATCACAATTATTGTTTACATTATTTTATTAGGTGCGCTCGGTGTTAATTTTTATTACGGGTTGGCTTTTATTGCTGGATTTGCCAGGTTCGTACCATACGTAGGTCCAGCAGTTGCCTGGACTTCTTATGGTCTAGTCTCTCTATTTCAAGGTACAACCATTTTTGGACTTGAACCTTTTCCTTACGCATTGGTTGTGATTGGAGTTGCCTGGATCACGGATGTTATTCTAGACAATTTTGTTGTCCCCAGATTGATGGGTGACGCTCTGAAAGTTCATCCTGCTGCTGTGATGGTTGCTGTCATTATTTCGGCTAACTTATTTGGTTTTATTGGAGTATTATTAGCAGCACCCGTGTTAGCAACTGCGAAATTGATCGGCCAATATGTATTTCTTAAAATGTTCGATATCGATCCATGGGAAAGAATTTCAATGGATAGAATGTCGAATGAACCGAAAATTCCTAGACAATTTAAACCTTTTTTTCGCTTTTTCTACCGGATAAAAGATGATATGAATAATTGGTACCAACAAAAAATAAAGAAAAAAAAATTTGAAGATTTTGATAATCAGGTAAATTCAAAGAAGGAGAATACTGATGGATGATGGACCATTAACAAATACACTTAGCGAAACTGCAAACTACATGGCCTGGAAAGCGGATGAACCGGATGGCGAAACTACCTACCATTTAGAATTAAATAATGTAACGTTACACTTTTTTCAGGAAGAATGGGTTGAATTCCTCGAATTGATCGCCAATCTTATCAAGATAAAATAAAAAAATGGCTGTTTTGTTATTGAAACAGCCATTTTTATGGAATTTTAAGAGGAAATTAGTAACGACCTCGTGGTTGGTATGGTTGCTTGCTCGGCAATTGATCTTCGTTCACCTTTTCAATTTTTACAGCACAGGCTTTGAACTCCGGAATGAGAGCTTCCGGATCCATCGCTTCGTTCGTTAAGTAATTCGCTGCGGCTTCCGCAAAGTGGAAAGGAATAAATACAACTCCAGCAGTTGTTTTATGGGTAACATTGGCCCGTAAAACTATTTTTCCTCGCCTGGATTGAACCTTTACCACATCGAGGTGGTTGATATTTAATTTTTCTGCGTCCAAAGGATGGATCTCTACCAAACCCTGAGAAAACAAATCATCAACCCATGAATTGCGTGTTAGAGTGCCTCCATGCCAATGTTCAAGTACCCTTCCGGTATTGAGAATCAATGGAAATTCCTTGTCGGGTAGTTCGTCGATTGTTCGGAAATCCAGTGGGAAAAATTTAGCTTTTCCTATGGGGAAGCTTTCCGCATAAAGGAATGGTGTTCCAGGATGATTTTCATCCAAAACAGGTGTTTGTAGACCCGTCTTCTCGATTCTGGCGTATGTGATGCCCCGGTAAGATGGTACAACGGATCCGAATTCATCCATAATTTCTTCGGGGTGAGAATAATCCCAATAAGCAGTGTTGGGTCTACCCAATAATTTTTCAATCCTTCTGGCCAGATCACGGATGATTTGCCAATCAGGACGCGCATTTCCTAACGGTTCGATTGTTTTGCGCACTCTCTGAACGCGCCGATCTGTATTGGTAAAGGTTCCGTCTTTCTCTGCAAATGTTGTGGCTGGAAAGAATACATCTGCATATGAGCCTGATTCATTTATGAACAAATCCTGGCAGGCTATAAACTCCAATTCCTGCATATGTTGATGGGCTTCATTGAGGTTCGGTTCAGACATCATTGGATTTTCACCCATGATAAACAAACCACGCACACCGCCAACATGGGCGTTGGATAGAATTTCTGTTGTGGTTAATCCATTTACTCTGTTTAAACCACCGGGTTCAATATTCCATGCTTTTTCAAAAATCAATGCAGATTGTTCGTTTTCCACTTCCTGATAACCTGGATAATGCCAGGGCATAGCGCCTGCATCTGATGCACCTTGAACATTATTTTGTCCTCGCAGAGGATTTAGACCAGTCCCGCGCTTTCCCAAATGGCCTGTCAATAAAGCCAGATTTATGAGACTATGAGCGTTGTCAGTGCCATGGGTGGATTGGGATATCCCTAATGTCCAATAAATCGCTCCACGTTCTGCATTTGCATATAAGCGTGCTGCCTGAATGATTTTCTCTCTGTCTACACCTGAGATAGATTCTACATATTCCGGAGTAAACTTCTCCATCGATTTAGAAAAAATTTCAAAACCTTCTGTCCTGTTATCAATAAACTCTTGATTAAAAAGATTCTCTTTTAGAATTACATGAGCCATTCCGGAGAAAATTGCAACATCAGAACCAGGTTTTTCATCTAACCAGAGGGTGGCATAATTTACCATCTCTATTCTACGAGGATCCACGACAATCAATTTGGCGTTGTTCTTTTGAATGGCTGCTATCATTTGGATGGAAATAATGGGGTGGGTCTCAGTTGTATTGGATCCGGTGATAATGAAAACATCCGTATCCATTATTTCTGAAGCTGTGTTTGACATTGCAGCAGAGCCAATTGATTTTTGAAGAGCAACGACACTGGCTGCATGACACAAACGTGTGCAATGATCTATATTATTGGTGCGGAATAATGCTCTGAATAATTTCTGTAATAAATAGTTATCTTCATTGGTTGCTTTGGCACAGCAATAGGCAGCCAAAGCTTCAGAACCATCGCGCTGGTAAATCTCAACCAGGCGTTTGGCTGTGTAATCTAAAGCTTCTTCCCAGGTTACTTCTTGCCAGTCATCCAAATTGAATGCCTGAGTTCTAGCCCCAGGTTTTTGAGGTGTTTTTCGCAATAAGGGATTTAATATTCTACGTTTGTTGTAGATAAAGTCATACCCAAAGCGACCTTTTACGCATAAATTACCTTTATTTACGACTGAATTAAAAGGGGAGGTGACTTTATAAATAAAATTATTTTTGATATGTAATTGTAGTGTACAGCCTACACCACAAAATGGGCAGGTTGTTCTTACTGGTTTGTTTCTAATCAAAGTCATAGTGATCCTCTTACTCCTCAACCGATATATTCTGAGGCTTCCTGGTCTTTTTTTTGCGTTCACTGCGAGTCATTTGCATGATCTGATTGCTTTCATAACCAAGTTCCAGTAACCATTGGCGTTTAGGTTTCAATGCTTCTGTGGGGCAAACCCCAATACATTGACCACAAAAAACACAGGTACTTTCTGGCAAAGGTTTCTCGTAAAAAGTGCTGATTTGCGTGTGATAACCCCGCCCTTTAAAATTGATAGCGAAGGCAAATTG
The DNA here is from genome assembly GCA_942491385.1 of uncultured Anaerolineaceae bacterium. Classification (GTDB taxonomy): domain Bacteria; phylum Chloroflexota; class Anaerolineae; order Anaerolineales; family Anaerolineaceae; genus UBA6170. Next base: position 143,898 of record CALOAF010000004.1, read on the forward strand.
AGCGTCTTCTGCACAAACTTGAACACAACGCCAGCATAAAATGCATTTTTCATAATCCCTGACAAACATAGAATTATCATCAATCAATGCTGGATTTCTTCGCTCCGCATCAGCAAACCGATCTTGATCAGCTTCAAATTCGGCAGCCATTTCTAGAAGTTCAGGAGATTGACTGAGATCGGATGTACTCAGCATCAATTCCAGAATTGTTTTTCGGGAACGGTTCACGCGTTCATTGTGTGTTACAACATCCATGCCTTCGGAAACTTTTGCTACACAGGATGGAATGAGGGTTCGCGCACCTTTAACTTCCACTACACAAATCCGGCAGAGAGCGTTGGCGGTGCAATAATCATGATAACAAATTGTTGGAATATCTACGCCGATTGATTTTGCGGCTTGAAGGATTGTGAGATCTTTATCGCATTCAATTTCCTGTTGATTAATTTTCAATTTTACTGTTTCAGTCATTTTGACCTCCAGCAAATTCTTTGTTTGTTTTAAGGGTAGAAAATAGAGATGGCCATTTCTTAATCGCACTGCCGATTGCCGAACCAGCTGTTTGACCCAATCCACAGAGAGAAGAGTCAGTCATGGTGACAATAATATCCTCCAGGTCTTTGATATCACTTTTTTTGACTATTCGTTTTGAAATTCGTTGCATGATTTCATATTGTCGTTGAGTGCCGAGTTGGCACGGGAAGCATTTTCCACAAGATTCTTCCGCAAAGAAATTGGCTAATCGCAATAATACATCTCTCAAGTCACGGGTTTCATCAAAGACTGTAATGACTCCAGATCCAAGAGGTAAGCCCTCTTTCCGCAATTCCTCGAAAGAGAGACTAATATCTAATTGGGAACGATCGGCCATTGCACCCGCAGCACCACCAATTAATAGTGCTTGCAACGGTTGTTCAGATCTCATCCCACCGGCCAATTCTTCTATCACATGCCGAAGTGTTACCCCAAAGGGGACCTCGTATAATCCAGGCTTCTTGACATCTCCCGACAAACAAAACAATTTTGATCCAGGTGATTTCTCTGTGCCGATTGATTTATATTCTTCAACCCCCATAGAGAAAATAATAGGGATATTTGCTAATGTTTCAACATTGTTTATTACGGTGGGTTTCCCGAACAATCCATGTATTGTTGGGAACGGGGGTTTCACACGGGGAAAACCTCTTTTTCCTTCAATTGATTCAAATAAGGCTGTTTCCTCTCCGCAAACATAAGCACCGGCACCTCGTCTAATTTCGATATCAAACGAGAACCCTGAACCCAAAATATTTTCCCCCAGAAAACCAGCTGTTCTTGCTTCCTCCACAGCCACTTTAACATGCTTATAGGATGTCAGGTATTCACCTCGGATGTAGAAATAGCCTTTTTGTGATCCTATTGCGTATGCAGAAATGAGCATTCCTTCAATGATAAGATGGGGATCATCCTCCATTAAGACACGATCCTTGAAAGTACCAGGTTCAGCTTCATCACCATTGCAAACCAAATATTTTACATTTTCGTTTGCATTGGCGGCTCCTTCCCATTTCAAACCTGTTGGAAATGCTGCGCCACCACGCCCGACTAAACCTGATTCCTTTACCTGGTTAATTACATCTTTTGGCGTCAAGCTGATTGCTTTTTTGAGACCGATGTATCCACCTGACTCCAGGTATTGATCAAGATTCGTACTGCTACCTTTGCCACAATTTTTTGTCAGACGATGGACATCCCCACCAAGAATAGTTTGGGGTCTTTTCCGGGATGGTTCAAAAATTTCTTCCCAGGATTGTAAATTTTTTGAAATGACCGGTTCACCTTTGACCAATAATGCCGGTGCGTGTTCACACAACCCCAAACAAGCAGATACTTCGATTGAAATTTTTGGTTTGACTTCTCCAGCAAATTTAAAACTTACTTTTTGGTTTAAAAGTTTATAAATCGATTCTGAGCCGGCCATCGCACAAGCAGGATCATTGCAAATATGAACAACCGTTTCTCCGATGGGGTACTTGAAAAATAGTGAATAAAACTCTATGACCCCAAAAATATCAGCCAAAGGGACATTAATGGCTTGGGCAATTTCTTCTGCAACAGTCTCCGGAATATAACCAAAATAATTCTGAGCTTCATACAGAAGTGGCAGTAACGCTGTTCTTCCTTGAGGAGCCATCTCGTCAATGATTTTCCGGATAGGGTTTAGATCCAATTCACTCATTCAATCTCCTTTGTAGTGGAATTTATTTACGTGGATATTGGACAAAAATACTCCAATACATTCTATTATAAGTATAATTATAAACAATGAATGTTTCAATCGTAATTCAAGCTGGTGGACAATCTTCCCGAATGGGAGTTGAAAAAGGGTTGATTGAATTATGCGGTAAACCAATGATTCAAAACATTATAGAACGATTAATCCCTTTTGCTGATGAAATGTTCCTTACCACAAACAAACCAGAATTATATAAACAATTCGGGCTCAAGATGTATACAGATATTTACAAGAATTATGGTGCTCTTGCTGGTTTACATACAGCTTTATACTATGCGAGTTATGAGATGGTTTTTGTAATTGCCTGTGATCTGCCATTCGTGAACATCGATTTATTTAGATTTATGAAAAATTTATTTGAAGCAAAATTTGTGGATCTTATAATCCCTCGAACTGCAAGCGGCTTTGAACCATTTTATGCTTTTTACAGGAAAAGCACTTGTTTACCACTCGTTGCAGAGGGAATTATTGCTGGGAAAAGAAAAATGATTTCCTGGCATGAAAATGCTTTGGTTCATCCTGTTTATGAACAACAAATACGTGAATTTGACCCGAATTTAATTTCTTTTGTCAATATCAATTCTCCTGAAGAGCATGAAATTGCGCAATTAAATTGCATTCAGGGTTAATCTTTTATCCTCTGTGGATTCGAATATACGGTAAATTCGTTCCTGCGGGTATAGCCGATCAGGGTGATATTGTGCTCATTAGCAAAATCAACAGAAGATGTTGTGGGGCTGGTGCGTGAAACCACAAAAGCTGCCCCTAATCTTACAGATTTCTGCATCATTTCCGAACTGACTCTACCGGTTGTCAGGATAATTTTTTGTTTCCAATTCTTTTGGTTAGCTCTTAAAAATAATCCAGCTAATTTATCAATCGTGTTATGCCTGCCAATATCTTCGGCAATTAGATGAAAATTTTCTCCATCAGATAATAGCGAACAATGAACTCCTCTCGTCTCTTTATAGACTGCCTGCTTTGAAAGTAATAAAGAAAACAGGTCGAAAATTTGTTGCGGTTCAATCATGAAACTATCAACGACCATTTTTTCTTTTTTGTTTTTCATACTAGTTTTGCCACCAGTGCAGCCAGAGGTGTTTTCCCAGGTATCCGGTTTTTTGGCAACATGATCAAGCCAGATATCGATATTTTTAAAATTTTCACAAACCTTTATAATTTCTACCTCAGAGATGGACTCAATGACATGTTCATTGAATAGAAATCCTACTGCTAATTCTTCCAGCATGAAAGGAGAACAGCTAAAAGATAACCATGTTTCTCCATTCACAGTAAGAATGACAGAATTTTCATCTGGTGGAATATGATTGCTTTTCTTCCAAGAGTTATTGCGATAAGTTATCGGTTGAAATTGAGTCATGTTTACCATCTTATCTTAGGCCAATTATAATAATAGAAAAAAGGTTTTGAATAAAAACCTTTTCAATAATAAGTTAAAAGGTGAGAAAGAAAAATTATTGTGGAGGGTTTCTGATGAATTTTGATGATATTGTGCATATCCAACGGATCGATCAGAAAGGTATGATCGATAAAATTCGTGACCTACCCAAACAAATAGAATCAAGCTGGTCCTTTGTGTTGCGGCAACAGATGCTTGATTTTCACCCAATTAACCAAATTCTCTTCGCAGGCATTTCAATCCATACGAATATGATAGAGATTCTTCGCAATATGATTTTTGACAGTACAACTGAAATTTTCTCCTTAATGAATATTACCAATTTGCCAAAAGGATGTAAGGGAAAAGAAAATTTATTAATCCTAGTTCTGGGAAATGAAAATTTTGAAAACATGAAGAATTTATTGTATCAAGGGATTGATAGAGGCTGTGCTGTATTTGTTTTATTGAAGAATCAATCTATAAAAACTAATTTATCACTATCTTCTGTTCCTCATTGGGTTTTGGAGGATCAAACCTTTTTAAGAACAACAATCGGTTTTGATACTTTCATTTTGTATGGAATATTGAACAGGCTTGGGATAGTTCCTAACATCACTGAGGAAATGCCTTTTCTAATTTCAAATCTGGAGAAGACAATCCAGCATAATGATATATCTATCCCATCCGCTCTGAATCCTGCTAAACGTATGGCAGGGCAAATGATGGGTAGATGGGTAAAAATTGTAGCCGGTGGATGGTTACTCCCCATCGCAAACCATTGGTGCAATCAGATCAACCAAAGCGCGAAGGCCTTGTGCAACGCAGAGGACATATTCCACCTGGCAGAATATTCATTAAGTGGCATTTACAACCCTGAAAGTGTTGCCCAGCAATCCATGGTAATTTTTCTGAAATCAAGATTTAACAATCAAAAAATAGAAAATATGATTGATCAAGCAAAAACAGAATTGATGTGTAATGGCTTGGGAACCGATTCCTTTACTGCCCGTGGAGAAGATCTTATTTCACAAATTTGGACAACCATCCTGTTTGGTGATTTTCTGGCATATTATTTAGCCATTGCTTATGAATGTGATCCAACACCTATCGGATTATTAAGTTAATTTGTATGATCAGGACCCGACCGAGCGCTCCCCAATATCTGATGGTAAACCTCTATCATTTTTTCGCTGATATTCTCCCATGCATATAATTGAGCATATTCCGAACTGTTCGAGCCTAATTTATCACGTAATTCCTTATTTTTTATTAATTCAACTAATCGTTTAGCTAATGTTTGCACGTCATTACCTGGAACCACAAAACCGGTTACGCCATCGCGAACTAAAAAGGCTAAACCACCTACCTGAGAAGCGACAACCGGTGTACCACATGCCATTGCTTCCAAAGCAACCATGCCAAACGATTCATAGTGCGAAGGCATCACAACCACCTCAGCAGCTGAATAGTAATAAGGGAGCATTTGTTGATTTTGTTTCCCCAAAAAAATGACAAAGTTCTCAATTTTCAACTCATCAACCATGTCTTGTAATCTAGCCATCTCAGCATTCATTTCCTCAGTTTTTGCATTTGGTTCACCACCAATGATAACGAGGTTATGTGGACAACACTGGAGCTCTCCATTTTTTTGAATGATGGAAATCGCCTGGATTAGTAAATCAATTCCTTTCAATGGCTCAATTCTTCCTACAAACAAAATTGTGTGAGTATTTAGTGGTACTCCTACAACTTCTTTAGCTTCATCTTTTGCAATTGGATAGAAATGGCGGGTATCTACCCCAGGAGGGATCACCGAAATTTTTGAGGATGGTGCTCCATATAAAAATTCCAGTTGTGATTTTTCAGCCAATGTCGCTGCAATGATGCGATTTGCTTTCGCAATTACCTTTTTTTCTCCCTGAATTCGATATTCCCCTTCCATTTCCTGTAGTGATTTGGCGATACGGTTTTTCATCAGAACCAGCGTATGGAACATATTCAGAAATGGGATTTTCCATTTTTCTGATAATTCGATTGCTGCCAGACCACTCATCCAATAATGGCTATGGATCAAATCGTAGTGAATATTCTTTGAATTAGCAAACGCTTCTATTCCTTGAACAAATTTGGGAATATATCGTTCTAATTCTGCTTTTGGCAGCGGAAACTCTGGCCCAGCAGGGATGTGCACAACCCGATTATGATACCCAAGATCATGCAGAACATGGGGAACATGTTCGTCCTGTGATCGGGTAAACACATCCACTCGAACACCCATTTTTCCCAAAGTGCGGGTCAGTTGATGGACATAAACATTCATCCCACCCGTGTCTTTTCCGCCCAGTGTGGCCAGCGGGCACGTATGATAAGATATCATTGCAACGTGTATCATAAATCCTTGCCTATCATTTTTTCTACTGTTATAATCTTGCTCGTGCCACCGTGGCTCAGTTGGTAGAGCAGACGATTCGTAATCGTCAGGTCATGGGTTCGACTCCCATCGGTGGCTCTATTTTTTTATTATAAACCGGTGGTAATTTTCCAGATATTCTAATGTGGCTTTTCTGCCTTCTTCTACTAAGTCTAGAAATTTTTGATCCTTTTTAGAAAGGTGAAAATCTGTAGATGAAATGCCAAGAGTATTAATTTTCACTGAGCGACGTTCGTCTGTGGTGTTATTTTCAATCTCAGCAATTTGTAAACTAATATTGTAGGATTCGTATAAATGTGAAATGAAATCTTTAAAGCTTTCAATTTTTTTCCTTTCCGACACCAGATCTGCGTTGGTGTATAAATAAAAGCCAAGTGTTTCCCAATTAATTCCATTTTCGTACCAGATATTATTCTCCTTAAATTTTGGTTGATCAAAAATGTGAAGTGGGTAATTCATTAGAATACCACCATCCACATAATAATCACCTTCCCCCAACACTTTTCCATCAAATCGCATCACTTCGAAATATAAAGGAATGGACATTGACATTCTAACAGCATCTGCAACTGCAAAATCTGGGGTTGTGTCTGCTGAAAATACAGCTACTTCTAATTTCGATACGTTCGCACTCACTACGTAGAGATCCTTATAGCCAAGTCTTCGAAAATCAGCAAATGTTGCATCCGTATTCCCTTCACAATTTTTAGCAATGACATTTCTTATCCACTTATTAAAATACTCACTGGAATACCAACCATATTTGGTCATGAGTCTTTGTAAAGCTTCAAAATCACCAGTAATTTTGGTGATTTCTTTACCGATGAATTTTGGTAACCATTCTGATTCAATCTCCTGATTCTCTGAGTGGTGTTGTGGCACTAATTTAAAGTCAATTGATTCAATTAATTTTAATGTTTCTGAAAAATCAAGATTGAAACTTATTAGAGTTGCGGTAATTGCACCAGCAGAAGAACCAGCTACCCGTTCAACCTGTTTTAATAATCCTTTTTGTTCAAGAATTTCCAGAGCACCCGTATAGGCGGTACCTTTCATACCCCCTCCTCTAAAAACCAGGTTTTTAAATGGGTAGATGGGGATTGTAGAATTTAAATTGATAGGTGGAAGCGGGATAATTCGTCCCTTCACCCGGTTTTTATATTCGAGATAGAATGGGCCAAATTCTTTTTCCAGGCTTTCTTCTTCATGAATGATGTGGAGTTGTAACGCAACCCACCAAATGGGTGTAAATGCAATCCCAATAATCGATCGGAAAAAAATTGCCAATCCCAGTGAAAATAAAATTTCCCCTAGGTAAAAAGGATGGCGGACAATGCGATACAATCCTTTCGTTTTGAAACCTAATTTTTCTACTGGAGCAATAAGTGGTTGGTTTATCCATCCAGGAATAATAAAAATTATACTTGCTACACCCAACACAACTCCGGTGATTACGAAATAAATTGATTCATATAATCTTGGTTGGCTGACGAAGGGAAGAACCATGATGACTCTTCCTAAGGTGAAAAGCAATCCCGATAACCGGCCGAATAATCTGTATTTTTTTCCAAAGCGGGTGTTAACAGAAGTATTTGCGCCTAAAAGCCCAAACAAACTTATCCCAGCCCAAAAAAATGGGTTTTGGATGAAATCAAACATATTCTCTCCTGATTTTGATATGATTTAATAGTACAGCATTTAACGGATTATGATTATAATTTTTTTATGATGAAAAGAAAAACACCACTCGTTATTGGAATCGCTGGGGGATCCGGATCAGGAAAAACTACTGTTGCAAATGAAATATTAAAGAGTGTTGGAGCTCATCGAATAGCATTCTTGCAGCATGATGCCTATTACCGGGATTTGAGCGCACTACCGGCTGACCAGAGAAAATTGGTAAATTTTGATCATCCAAATTCTCTTGAAAATGAATTGCTCATTGAGCATGTGATTCATTTAAGAAATGGGCAGTCAATAAATTTACCTGTATATGACTTTACTACACATACCCGTTCAAAGGAAGTAATTAAGGTTGAACCTCAACGAGTGATTGTTGTAGAAGGAATCTTGATTTTTGCGGAACCAAAGTTAAGAGAATTATTTGACGTGAAGATTTTTGTCGATACCGATGATGATATCCGCTTTATTCGACGACTACAACGTGATATTGCGGATCGTGGTCGTTCAATGGAGATGGTGATCACACAATATATGACGACGGTCAGACCGATGCACCTGGATTTTGTTGAACCATCAAAACGTTATGCTGATGTCATCATCCCTGAAGGGGGCAGAAATAAGGTTGCGCTGGATATGGTGATTGCGAGAGTTGAGTCGTTAATAAATTCGACCGAGATTAATGTAGAAATCGGCAGATGAGCAAGGAGAAACGGTTAACAATCCTCAGATGGTTAGCTTTAGTCTTTGTAATCGCATTGACAATTATTTTATTCCTTAATCGTGAAAGTATTCAATACTTGGAAAGGTTTGGCTATGTTGGTATTTTCCTGGCATCTTTACTCACAAATGCCTCGCTATTATTACCTGTCCCAGGAGTATTGATCACATCAGCAATGGGTGCTGTATTTAATCCTTTATTGGTGGCATTGGCTGCTGGTGGTGGAGCTACAATTGGAGAAATATCTGGTTATCTGGCAGGATTCAGCGGACAGGGAATTGTAGAAAAAACTAAGTGGCACGATAAGTTGGAAGGTTGGATGCAAAAATATGGCGATCTTACCATTGTCGTGTTGGCTTTCATCCCCAATCCGGCATTTGATATCGTGGGGATGATGGCAGGGGCTATGAAAATTCCTCTTTATCGTTTTCTGATATTTTGCTTTATTGGCAAGCTATTAAAGATGCTGGCATTTGCTTTTGGTGGTTTTTTGCTGGGAAATCAATTACCCGCTCCGGGAGGAATTCACTGAAAAGTATGTACTTCGATATTTTTTTACAATTAATCTCATTTATTTCTCAATCTATAAATTTTCTAAAACCGAGATTAACGATCAATAAATTCGCTTTTTTGAGATAGTTTGATAAAATCACTAGTATAGAATCTTAAAGAATTCAGTATGGTATAATCCGCTCTACAAAATCCTATTTCAGGAGTAACAATTTGGCATTTCGTCCATTAAACTGGTTGTTTGGACTTTTTTCTTTAGATATTGGAATCGACTTAGGAACGGCAAATACCCTGGTACATGTTCGTGGGAAGGGTATTGTCATTAATGAACCTTCTTGGGTGGTATTGGACAAGAAGACAAGACGACCAGAAAAAATTGGATTGCAAGCAAAAGAAATGGTTGGCAGGACGCCAGCCTCTCATATAGCTGTTAGACCGCTTCGTGATGGAGTAATTTCAGAATATGATGTTACCAAAGATTTAATTGGGTATTTTCTCAGCAAAGCACACCAACAAACACTGGTTCCGTTGCCAAGACCACGGGTTGTGATTGGTATACCTTCCGGAGCGACAGAGGTTGAAAAAAATGCGGTGTATGATGCCTCCAGGGAATCAGGAGCTCGGGAAACGTATTTGATTGAAGAACCGATGGCTGCTGCGCTCGGGGCAGGCCTACCAGTTACAGAAGTTGTTGGAAGCATGGTTGTTGACATTGGTGGTGGAACATCTGAGGTAGCCATCATATCGATGAACGGCGTTGTTGCATCACGGTCATTAAGAGTTGCCGGGGACGAGCTTGATCAAGACATAATTACGTATATTCGTAACAAGTACAACTTGCTAATTGGTGAGAGAATGGCCGAACAGGTAAAAATGACTGTTGGCTCTGCATATCCTTTGCCATCAGAAAAAACCATGCGAGTTCGTGGTAGAAATCTGGTGACGGGTTTGCCTGAAGAATTAGAAATTTCTTCAGTGGAAGTTCGAGAAGCAGTCAGTTCTTCTGTTCAGGTGATTATTGACACTGTTAAAGATGCATTAGACGAAGCACCCCCTGAAATCGTTGCAGATTTGATGGAAAATGGTATTTGTTTGGCTGGTGGTGGGGCATTATTGCTGGGTATGAAAGAAAGATTGACAGATGAATTAAATTTACGAGTATGGGTTGCGGAGGATCCTCTGACCTGTGTTGCTCGTGGTGCTGGAATGGTGCTTGATGATCTTGAAAAATATTCTAATTTGCTCGTTGATGTCGACTAATTGGATGATGACATAAAAAAATAAAAAAATGGAATGAAAAAATTTTTCAATTCAATTAAATCCTTTACGGTAGTTTTGGTTGCTGTTGGATTAATATTATTGGCCCTGGGTGGTTATTTGAGTCCTGTGCTGGTTGTAGCGACAAGACCGTTTTTAGGCGCGCAAGAATGGATTTCCTCACGATATATCGCAGTAAGTCAATTATTAAATGCTCCTCAGGATGTAGAGGAGTTAAGAGTCAGGAATATCGAACTTGAGAATGAAGTATCACGTTTGCAATCGCAGATAATTATCTTACAAGAACAATTAGAAGAATCGCAGGGGTTGGAAGAACTTTTAGGTTATGCAAGAACTGCTCCTCAATATCAATATTCTGCAGCAGCAGTAATAGGAAAGGACCCCAGTCCTTTCTTGCATTACATCATTATTGATCATGGTAGTGATGAGGGAATTCGAAGGGGAATGCCGGTTGTTACTCAATCAGGATTGGTTGGGAGAGTTGATGCGGTTACAGCTGGTGCAGCACGAGTTCAATTGATCACTGACCCGGCTTCGATTGTGAATGTCAAGTTACAGACACAGGCAGTAAATGCGCAAATAATCGGTTCCATTACCGGTGAAATCACGCTCGACATGGTCCCCCAAGGCACAAATCTCGAGCCTGGAGAGGTGATTCTCACATCAGGTCTTGGTGGTAACTATCCAGCAGATATCATCATAGGGCAAGTCATTACTGTTCGAAAATTTGAAAATGAATTATTCCAAACCGCTACTCTTCAACCAATTATTGATTATTCGCAATTACAGGCAGTTTTGGTGATCAAAAACTTCAGACCAGTAGACATTTCACCATTGATTCCTGATCAAACCGAATAACATGAGAAAGATATTTATTCTATTATTTGTATTAATTATTGCCATGGTGCAATTGGGTATATTTAGCTATATTCAAATTCTGGCCGGAAAAGTAGATCTTTTGATGTTAGGTGTTATTGCATGGATTATTCAAAAAAAGACTGGGTTGGGGGATATTGCCATTTATTCAGCGATAACTATATTCTTTATTTACTTGATTTCTGCTGAACCTATTGGTATTCTCCTTGGGCTATACAGTATCATTGTCTTTGTGGTATTTTGGAGTAAGAATAATATTCAACAATTACCAATTGTCAGCATGTTGATTTTTAGTATTGTTTTCACTTTTCTCCACCTTACTATTTTTGGTTTTTACTTACAATTAACTGGAGTATCAATGGTTGCTAAAGAGGTTTTTCAATCTATTATCTTACCGAGTATGATCATCAATTTGATTGCCTCCATTCCGATGTTCCTGCTTGTCAATGAATTGCAACGCTGGGTTTATCCGTTAGCAGAGGAAGCATGAATCAATCCATCCTAGATCAATTTAGAGTACAGAGGTGGCGCGTTATCGTATTTTTCATTGTGATGGTTGCTATTTTGCTATATTATGTGTATCAATTATTTTCTTTGCAGGTGGTTGAAGGTTCTGCCTATCTTGATCAGGCAAACGAAAATCGCATTCAAGAGATTAGTGAATCCACACAAAGGGGAATTATTTATGACCGGAATGGTTTTGTTCTGGCAAGAAATATAGCTTCTTACAATGTGGTGATTACACCAGCACTATTACCAGATGTTGATACTTATAATCCCAATGGTGACATGCAACGTATCTATCGGGAGCTCTCAGCATTAATCGAGATTCCGGTAACCAGTGGCAATATTGATGATGATGAAGCTATTAAGAATTTCACTCCTTGCTATAACGATTTTGGTTTAAAGGAAATTGTTTATATTGGGGACACCAATGCACCGTTTAGTCCTGTCCAGATCAAGTGTGATATCGATCCCGAGACCGCGATGGTGATCAGAGAGAAAAAAAGTGATTGGCCTGGTGTCGATATTGAAATCGTCGCTGTTCGCGATTATCCCACCGGGGAATTAACCTCAGAGGTTATCGGTTTTTTGGGTCCAATCCCGGCCTCACAGGTGGATTATTATGAGGAGCTCGGTTTTGTGGCCAATCGAGATAAAGTTGGCTATGCCGGTGTTGAACAGTATCTGGATGAGTATTTATTAGGGAAAAATGGGCAAAGGGTTGTTGAAGTAGATGGTGCTGGAAAGCTTATCCGAGATCTTGAAGTGCCTATCTCTGCAGAATCCGGTAACAATATTAAATTAACCATCGACACCAGATTACAGGCAGCTGCTAAAACCGCTTTGCTGGCAAACATGCAAAAATATAACCTGATTAAAGGCGTTGAGAAGTATAATGTCGGTGCTGTCATTGCTATGAATCCCAAAACCGGTGAAATTCTGGCATTGGTAAGTTACCCAACATTTGAAAATAATCGCTTAGCAAGAATTATCCCTGCATATTATTACAATCAATTACAACTGGATCCTCGTAAGCCATTGTTTAATCATGCCATTTCAGCAGAACATCCCCCAGGTTCAGTCTTTAAGCTAGCTCCTGCCGTAGGTATTTTGAATGAAAATGTTGTCAGACCGGAAACAACCGTGGAGGACCCGGGGAAGATTACAATTCTCGAACAATTTTCGCCAAATGATCCTGGAAGACAGAGAGATTATGTTTGTTATACATACAAGGACACGGGTGCGGGACATGGGACGGTTGATTTTATCCGTGGGGTAGCCCTGTCGTGTGATGTGTATTTTTATAAGGTCGGTGGCGGCTATGGAGATGAAGTCCCAATTGGTCTAAATATTTGGAGGATTGGTGAATATTCAAAGGCCTTGGGATATGGTGAAATCACGGGCATTGAATTACCTGGTGAGATGGAAGGGCTAATTCCTGATCCAACCTGGAAGCGTATCAACGTAGGCGAAAACTGGTCTACAGGAGACACCTATATCGCAACAATGGGGCAGGGATACGTGTTATCCACACCAATTCAAGTATTGGTGTCCTTTGCGACAATTGCGAATGATGGAATTATGATGAAACCCACCTTAGTGAAGGAGATATTGGATGCTGAAGGAAATATCATTCAACCTTTCACTCCTGTACAAGTCCGTGATATAACAAAAGATCCCGTTATCCAGGTTTATGATGAAAATTTCAGAACCACCGGAGAATTAAAGACAGTTGAGCCGTGGGTGATTGAGAAGACACAGGAAGCGCTCAGAGAAGTGGTAGTAGATGGAACATCGGCATTAATTTTTCGTGGGGAGACAGTACCTTCTGCTGGAAAAACCGGAACCGCTGAATATTGTGACAATATTGCCCAGGAGAAGAATATTTGTAATCCAGGCAATTGGCCAGCACATGCGTGGTACGTCGGTTATGCTCCTTATGACGATCCTGAAATTGCGGTAGTAGTTTTCGTATACGATGGTGATGAAGGTGCCGTGTTGAGTGGACCGGTTGTTCGTGATATATTGGAAACTTATTTTGCTTTGAAAGCTGTCGATCAGGGGTTGGATATCAATCAATAGGGAATTGCTTAATGCTATAATTATTCCTTTGATATATGCACAGAAAAGCATCCATTTGGGTGCATCCAGATCATGGAAATTTAATTGAAACAAGCCGATTCGATACAAATAAAAGGAATTAGAGAGGGTTTATTGGTCACTCTGGGGGTGGGAGATTGGCAGGATATTCACATTGCACTGATGGAAAAAATATCTGAAAAAGAGAAATTTTTTCTGGGAGCAAAATTAGCATTGGATGTAGGCAATCGAATTCTTCATGCAGCAGAGATAGGAACATTACGCGATCGATTGGCAGATAAAAACATCATTTTATGGGCAATATTATCCAATTCACCCACCACGGAACTGACAGCTCAGGATCTGGGTTTAGCCACCAGAATTTCAGTACCAAAACCAGAGCGCATCATAAAGTCAATCGAATCTTCGCTTCCCGGAGAGGATGCTGTTTTTCTTCGAAAAACAATTCGCTCTGGATTTAAAGTGGTTTCTAATGGTCATATTATCATTATTGGAGATGTGAATCCCGGTGGGGAAATTATTTCCGGGGGCAGTGTTGTTGTTTGGGGTCGCTGCCAGGGTGTGGTTCACGCAGGTTTTAACGGTGATCAGGAAGCAACGGTCTGCGCTTTGGACTTAATTCCTACACAACTGCGCATCGCTAACATTATTGCAATCTCTCCAAAACGGAAAGGAAAACCACAACCAGAGGTAGCAAAAATTATTGACGGCCAGGTTGTTGCAGAAACATGGAATCCAAAATCGAGGTAAAACTTTTTAATGAACGCTAAAGTAATCACAATATCCAGTGGAAAAGGCGGTGTCGGTAAAACGACGACCACAGCCAATTTAGCAGTTGCGTTGGCACAAGAAAACCAGAAGGTTGTCTGTATTGATGGGGATATAGGCTTAAGAAATTTAGATGTTATTCTGGGGTTGGAGAATCGAATAGTTTATGACTTAGTAGATGTTGTAGAAGGTCGTTGCAGAATTCGACAGGCTATGATTCGCGACAAACGCTTACCAGAACTCTTCCTTATCCCGGCTGCCCAAACCAGGGATAAGAGCGCTGTTTCGCCCAGTGATATGATCCGATTGTGTGAAGAATTAAGAGATGAAATGGACTGGATCATCATTGATTCTCCGGCTGGCATAGAACGTGGTTTTCGCAATGCATTGGCACCTGCCGATCTTGTTCTCGTCGTGACCAATCCGGAGGTGTCATCGGTGAGAGACGCTGACAGAATCATTGGGTTGGTGGAAGCCGAAGAAAAAGGTCCTGCACAACTTATCTTAAATCGCGTCAATCCAACACTAACCAAAAGAGGGGACATGCTCAGCACGGATGATGTTCTGGAGTTGCTGGCGATAAAATTACTCGGGGTGATTCCTGAGGACGAATCGGTCATTGTGGCATCAAATCGTGGGCAACCAGTCACATTTGCGAACAATTCCAGGGCAGGTCAAGCTTTTCATAATATTGCTAAAAGAATGCTGGGGGAAGATGTTCCCTTCATGAATATTGAAGCAAGTGACGGTTTGTTCAACAAATTGGCAAAAATGATGAAATTCAGAGGTGATTAATGGATAATTTCCTCAAAAATTTATTTTCAAAAGATAAAAATAGCGCGAATACAGCTAAAGAAAGACTAAAATTAGTGCTGATTCATGACCGGACAGATATAACCCCGGGTCAACTGGATAGCTTAAAAAACGAATTAATCGATGTAATTTCAAAATATATTCATATTGAACCCAATAAAGTAAAAATCAATATTTCCCAGGAAGGGAAAGAGCATCGATTGATTGCAGATATCCCTATTGCACCAACTCCTCACCGCAGGAAATGAGGATATCCTCGTAAGATATAAAAATGTTTAAAAGAGAGTTCTGGCAGCAGTTTGATTATTTATTATTTGGGGGTGTATTAATCCTATGCATATTTGGTATAGCGATGATTCAATCGGCGATTGCTGGCAATGAAGAAATCGCAAATTCAGTATCCAGACAGGTGATATTTGTTGTTGGGGGATTTGTTGTTTTATTTCTAACTTCACTGATCGATTACCGATATTTGTCATCACTAACTCGCATTATGTATATATTTTCTGTTTTAATCCTGATGGGTATCTATGTTATTGGGACAGCAGTATATGGATCAGCGCGATGGTTTGATACTGGAGTAATCCTTATCCAGCCTTCGGAACTGGTAAAAACGATCATGATTGTGATTCTGGCTGATTATTTTTATAAGACCCAGGATCAGGAAAAAAATTTGAAATGGATTATGAAAAGTTTTCTGATCACAGCTTTTGTTGTTTTGTGGATTTTCATCCAACCCAATTTAAGTATGTCGATTGTCATTTTTGTAATCTGGTTTGCTTTGTTGTGGTACGCGGGCTTACCTTTTAAATATTTAATGATTTTTTTATTGGTAGGCATAATTGCAGGTGTAATTGGATTTAATTTTTTAGAGGAATATCAACAAAATCGGGTTACTAATTTTTTATTCCCGGATCCAAACGCAAGATTTGGAGAAACATATAATGTGGACCAGGCAAAAATATCGATTGGGTCGGGAGGTTTACTGGGCATGGGATATGGCCAAGGACCACAGGTGCAATTGCGGTTCCTAAAAGTCCGTCATACAGATTTTATTTTTTCTGCTATGGCGCATGAATTTGGATTCATTGGAACTATTTTTATTATGTCGATCCTTGTTTTTGTGATTTATCGTTGTTTCAGGGTGGGTCAAAAGGCGTCTGATATGTTTGGTCAGTTAATTGCTTATGGTGTGGGCACTTTGCTCTTTTTTCAAATGGCGGTTAATATTGGCGTGAATTTGAATGTCATTCCAGTTACGGGGTTAACACTGCCGTTTATCAGTTATGGCGGCAGTTCTTTAGCTTCATTATTGCTGGGAATCGGATTTGTAGAAAGCGTTTCTGCGTATAGGCATAGAGAATAAAGATAGGAGAAGAAAATCAATGAAACCTGCAAGAGTTCGTTTTGCACCTTCACCGACAGGTCACATGCATTTAGGTAGTGCCCGAACAGCGTTGTATGATTATTTATTGGCCAGACAAACCGGTGGTCAATTTATTTTACGAATTGAAGATACTGACCAAAAAAGGTATGTGGAAGGTGCAGAGCAGGAATTATTGGATGGTTTGCATTGGTTGGGATTAGAATGGGATGAAGGCCCGGATAAGGGGGGAGAGTATGGACCCTACCGGCAATCCGAACGGAAAGAAATCTACCAGCAGTACGCCCGACAATTGGTGGAATCTGGCCATGCATTTTATTGTTTTTGTACACCAGAGCGCTTAAGAACAGTCCGAGAAGAACAAATTCGCAACAAAGAAACGACGAAATATGATGGAACCTGCAGGAATCTAACTTTAGAAGAAGCGGATCGTCGAATTCAAAATGGTGAAAACCATGTCGTTCGATTTAAAACGCCAAAAACCGGGAGTACCGTAGTACATGACCATCTCAGAGGAGACATTGTCATAGACAACAGTACACTGGATGATTCCATTATTGTGAAATCAGATGGTTTAGCATTGTATCATTTGGCAGCTCCGGTAGATGACCATTTGATGAAAATTACGCATGTGCTGCGTGGTTCTGAGTGGTTACCGACTTTTCCACTGCACAGTTTGATTCATAAAGCCTTTGGCTGGCAAGAACCAATCTGGGTACACTTGAGTGTGTTCCTGAAGCCTTCTGGAAAAGGCAAAATGAGCAAACGGGAAGCGTCAGACCTGGCTAAAGATGGTAAATCCATTTTTATAAAAGATCTGCGTGAATTGGGATATATCCCAGAAGCTGTCGTCAATTGGATTGCTTTAATGGGATGGAGTTATGATGATCATACTGAATTCTTTTTATTAAATGATCTGGTTGGAATATTTAGCCTGGAGAAGCTCAATCCTTCGCCGGCAGCGATAAACTTTTCAAAATTTGATCACTTTAACGGTTTGCATATTCGCAACCTGAGCATTCCTGATTTATCAGAAAGGATATATCCATTCTTTGTGGAGAAGGGAATCAATCCGAGTAAAGAAAAATTGGAACAAATTGCTCCCATTATTCAGGAGCGACTTCAATCCCTGGATGATGCGCCAGATCTGGCTGGATTTATGTTTGAAGATGACGTAGAAGTGAACGCGAATGAATTGATTGCCAAAAACACGACTCAAGCTGAATCTTTAGCGATCCTGAAAGAAATCTATCAGATCATGATGCAAATCCCGAAGATCAATCACGAGGTGGCTGAGCCACCCTTGCGTGAATTAGTCGAAAAATTAGGCTACAAACCTGGGCAGATATTTGGTATTTTGCGCGTAGCCGTTACTGGCAGAATGGTCAGTCCTCCATTATTCGAAACGATGGAAGTTATTGGCAGAGAAAAGGTGATTTCAAGAATTGAAAATGCCATCAAGTTGTTAGAGAGTAATTGATTCAGAGACGTTAGAAAAGGGTAGTTCCTTTGAAAATAACAAAAAAAGCCCTGTACAATGAAATCTGAATATGATAAACTTTTGGGGTCGGTGGGGGTTGGTCTAATGGTAGGACACCTGACTCTGAATCAGTTTGTAGGGGTTCGAATCCCTTACCCCCAGCTAGCAAAAAAAGTGGAAAGCCCACTTTTTTTGGTTTAAATAACAAAAAAGCAGCTTCTAGAAGCTGCTTTTCTTTGACTTAATATTCTTCGTCCTCGTCTAACCAGTCATCTTCATCTTCTTCGTCTAAACTGGCTATTTCTCCCCATTCATCCGCTTCTTCTTCATCATCGTTGTCCCATGGTTCTTCAGGTATTGAATCAGCAGAGGGTGTGTAGGTGATACATCCTTTATCGGGATCCAGCTCAATCAATGCCGCGGAACAAAAACCTTCATCTAAAAATTCACAATCTTCATAGTGACATCGAATTTTTGGCATATATAATTTCCTCCTAATAAATCAAATTTAGTCTAGATTCGTTTCTCTTTGGTCGTTGAGTAATGTTTTGAGAGCAAGGATAAAAACGAGTGTCATTGTGGTAGCAGAAATTAAACAAAAAGGACAAACCGCTTTAATAACAGCAAATTGCAGGTATGTCAAGTAAATTGAGATTATAAAGCCCATTAATGCAATACCGAAAACAAATATGCTGCCAAAATCGCCAAGGAATTTTACACTATTTTTGAATGTTAATATCAAAATTATACTTAAATATGCCAGGATGCCAAATAATGATATTGGTATTCCGTTCCATTCTGAATAACTGCTGTTATTTACAGTCCAACAGTCACCAATTCCTTCAATACATAAGGCTTTATTATCTGTATACTTAATAATTGTTAGATAAATTGCATCCAGAATGCCAAAAATAGCGATTAATTTTGTTGCGTTTTTTATCTTCATAAACCTGCTAAATCCAAAAGAAGGTTACCTTGTATCCTTTAGGCAGGGATTTTACACCAGCAGGAATAATCAGTAAAGCGTTTGCACAAACTAATGAGAAGATATTTCCAGATCCCTGGTGACCTGTCAGCTTGGCATGGTAATTCCCTTGATCAAAAGAAATTTCAGCCCGTAAATAACTTTCGCGACCATCCGATTTGATTTCATCATTGATTATTGCTGTGTTGAGGACTGTTTCTTCCTTTATACCAAGCAATTGATTGATGATCGGTTTAATGAAAATAAGTGTTGAGACAAAAGCCGAAACCGGATTTCCTGGTAATCCAATGAATGGAATACCTTTGTATTCCCCAAAAGTAAGCGGTTTTCCGGGTCGGATGTTAACCTTCCAAAAACTCAATTTTCCATCTTCTAAAATGACTTCTCGAATAAAATCATACACGCCAACACTGACACCCGCTGTAGAAACAAGTAAATCAACATTCAATGATTGAATTTGAAGCAATTTGTTTTTAATATCTTCCAAATTATCCCTGGCCACGCCAAGATCAATTACTTTTGCCCCGAATGACTCTAATAAACTCATGATGGTGATGGTGTTCGAGTCATATATTTTGCCAGGTTGAAGTACTTCACCCGGTTTTGTGAGTTCATCCCCCGATGACAATAATGCAACCACAGGTTGAGAGACTATTCCAATTTTTTCAAACCCCTGGGCAGCTAGTAACCCTAAATCTTGTGGTCGCAATTGATGTCCTTGAGAAAAAATCTTTTCACCTTTATGGATATCCTGACCAGCAGGACGGACATAATCTCCTGGTGATACCGACTGGTATACAAGGATACTGGCAGGCAATTCTCTCTGATAATATCGATCCGAAAAATTGGTGACTTCCACTGGCACCACAGCATCTGCTCCGAGAGGCAATTGCGCCCCGGTCATAATTCTGGAAGCCTGGCCGGAGCTTATCCTATACTGGGGTGCCATTCCAGCGGCGATATCTTCAACAATTCCTAATTCGACCGGTTTCTCATTCGATGCATGCTGGATATTTTCAGAAAGAACAGCAAAACCATCCATGCTCGAATTGATAAATGGCGGCAGGTTCAAAATTGAGAAAATATCTTTGGATAAAACTTTCCCCACCGATTTGACCAGGGGTACTGTGACACTGTTTTTGATCTGAAATTTTTCAAGAATGATTTCTCTTGCTGCTTCAACTGATAATAATTTTTCCAACGAGTTTTTCCTGCTTTTTATGAGGATCGCATTCGATACGCTTCCATCACATTTGGTAAGTTTTCAATGCGTGTTAACAAGCGACTGAGTTGAGAAATATCACTTACCTCAACGGTTAATTTAATAGTTGCCAAATTATGGGAAACTTTGAGCTCGATGTCAACTAAATTTCCACCCTCTGAGGTCAACACATTGGAAATATCGCCCATTAACCCCTGGCGATCATAAGCCTTAACCTGAATGGCAACAGGATACGTTTTTTGTAGTTCTCCCCATGATACTTTCACGATTCGCTCTCTATCTGTCATACGCAGCATATTGGGGCAGTCAGCTCGATGAATTGTTGCCCCACGACCACGTGTGATATAGCCGACAATATCATCACCAGGCGCTGGCTTACAACATCTTGCCAAAACAGTTAAAAGTCCTTTTAACCCAAGAACTGTTATTGAATCGCTAGAAATGGGTTTATCAGATGCAGGTTTGGAGATTAATAATGGGTCTTCGGATTCGGGTTCAGTGTCTATCAGTTGATTGATAACCCTGCTGATTGAAATATCTCCACAACCGATTCCAACATATAAATTTTCAAGGTTTTTGAGCTCATTATTTGAAAGCAGATCTTCCAGGCTGGAGTTTTTAATTCCCAATCTTTTGATCTCACGTTCCAACATCAATTTACCCTGGGTAGCATTTTGATTTCGATCCTGTTTCTTAAACCAGTTACGAATTTTGGATTTTGCTCTTTGGGTTCTTACCAAACCCAGGCTAGAATTCAGCCAATCTCGGCTGGGGCCACCCTGTTTAGCGGTCAAAATCTCCACCTGATCACCAGTCTTCAGCGCATAATCCAGCGATACTAATTTTCCATTGATCTTTGCGCCGCGACAGCGATTTCCGATTTCGGTATGCACATGGTAGGCAAAATCAATGGGAGTGGCACCAGATGGCAGATCGATGATATCTCCCCGGGGGGTGAATATATAAACGCGATCCTGAAACACATCGCTTTTCATTCCATCGACAAATTCCTGTGCATCCTCCACTTCCTGACGCCATTCCATTAAGCGACGGAGCCAATTAATGCGTTGCTCATAAGTTTGATCACGAGGTCCACGCTCTTTATAACGCCAGTGGGAAGCGATACCAAATTCGGCATTTTGGTGCATTTCTGCAGTTCTGATCTGGACTTCAAGTGGTTTTCCATCTTCGTAAATGATGGCTGTATGAAGGCTCTGATAAAAATTATCTTTTGGTGCAGCAATATAATCATCAAATTCGTGTGGAATAGGTCGCCAATGGGTGTGAATTACACCGAGTGCAGCATAACAACTTGGGACATCATCCACGATGAGTCGCAGACCTCGTAAATCAAGCACCATATCGAAGGGCTTATCCTTTTCAACCATTTTTCTATAAATGGAATAGATATGCTTTGATCTACCGGAAATTTCAATATTTTTAAGACCGGCATTCATCAATACTTTTTTTAAATTTTCCTTGATGGAGCCAATTTCTTGTTCGCGATCTCCTCTTCGTACCGAGAGGTTGTTAGCGATTTCCTTGTATTTATCCGGGTTTACATATCGGAACCCAAGATCTTCCAGTTCCCACTTGACCTGCCAGATACCGAGTCGATTTGCCAACGGAGCAAAAATATCAAGGGTTTCCTGCGCGATTCTTTTTCTTTTGTTCTCGGGCATATACCCAAGCGTGCGCATATTGTGGAGACGGTCAGCTAATTTGATCAAAACGACTCTGATATCATCTCCCATAGCCAGAAAGACTTTTCTTAAAGTCTCATTGCTTAAATCTTTTTTGCGGTCTCGTACTGTGGGAAAGATATCTTCTGCTAAATCCTGATCTTCATCTATATCAGCGGTAGCGGAGGATTGATCTTGCTTGCTTATCTGATCCCCTCGAGAAACCCGCGGAAGGTTAGTTAGTTTGGTGACACCATCAACAAGTCTGGTAATTTCTTCCCCAAAATTATTTTTTATATCCAGAGTTGTTGTAGAACTGTCTTCAACAGTATCATGTAATAAGCCTGCAATCAACACAGCAGGTGGAACCTTTAATTCTGCCAAAATAGCTGCAACAGAGACACAATGGGTAATATAAGGCTCACCAGAAACGCGTGTTTGCCCTTCGTGAGCTTTTTCTGCAAATTTATAAGCTTTCATTACCATTTCGCGATCGACGAAATTGTAGTTATCTGGTAATGATTCCATTAATGTCTCAAATTTCATACTATTCTCTCTCGTGCTAGATTATATCCAAGAAATTGATTTTAATTATGAAATTATTTTTGATACCAAATTTCTAATAAATAGTATCAGGATCTGTAAATACTAAAATACAAGGAACCATCTTTGCTGTCCAATTCCCCCCCATTGAATTAACAATAAGGGATTGGTTTATTTCAATAATTCCTGTCCAGTAAATTCTCTTTCCGGGGAAACAAAAGGAAGAATTTCATGATCCTGATCGGTAAGGGAGTTGTTTACGATCCGAAGTAACAATTCACCCATCCCAGGTCCGAGCATAAATCCCTGACCACAAGTTCCAGCTGCATGCAAAAAGCCTTCAACATTTTTTCCCCAACCGATGATTGGAAAACCATCTGGTGTCATTGGGTACAACCCTCGCCAGGTTCGACGGACGCGAATATTCTGTAATCTGGGCATTACATCAATCATTCTTTTTGCAACCATTGGCAAGAATTCACTTGTTTCCTCAACATCGAACCCCCAGATGTTTGGTTTTGGGGTAATACAGAAGATGATTTGACCCGTCGAGTGTTGGTAAAAATAAAAATTGGATGATCCAGGTTGTGGACGAATATCCACTACCATTGGATCTAAAAAGTGGGCAACAGATTCGGTAATGGCAGCTTCATGACTATCAGGATTAACTGGGATATTAATATCAGCTAATTTTGCAACTTGTTTTGCCCATGGACCAGCGGCATTAATCAATATGTCAGTTCCGTAAGTCGAATGATTCGTCCTAATTCCCTTAATTTTGCCACTGACAGTAATAATTTCCTCGATCGTTTCATTAAAGTGAAATACAGCACCTCGCTTTATTGCCTGTCGATAAAAAGAATGTGTTGCTAAAAGAGGGGAGGCACTGCCATCGTCAGGAGAAAAAGTGCCCCCTAATAAGCCATTCGGGTTGACATCCGGAATAACTTCTTGGAACTCTTCCTTGTTCAACCAATTAATATTGAGACCGAATTCTTTTTGTTTCCGTAATAATTCTTTTAAAGTTTTTTCTTCCTGATCACGATAAGCTACGAAGGTATAACCACCTTTGAACCAATCAATATCATCACCATAAATTTCCTCCCAGGTTGAGAATATTTCAATGGACCTAAGGCACAATCTGATTTTTGCAGGGTCTGAATGGGTTGCTCGAATCCCACCTATGGCGCGTTTGGAAGACCCCTGGCCAACACTGGGGAATTTATCAATGACAAGCACCTTAAAACCTGATTTAGCGAGGAAAAAAGCCGTAGGGGCTCCAATTGACCCTGCACCAATGATAATCACATCATAATGGGGATAATTTAGCTTAGCCATCAAGTTTCCTCATTTTCATTCAATCCTGCAAAAGTACCAAGGGGAACTTCCATAAACAAAGGTCGTTTGGTTTGATCGGTAACTTCCTCATCGGGAATACCTTCTTCACGAAAGATCCGTTTGATGATTGACGCGCAAGTTTTCGCTCCACATGAACCCATTCCTGCTCTTGTGATTGTTTTGATCTCATTGAAATCACGGATTCCTTGTCGAATCAATGCCCGGATCTCACCGGCTTTTACACGTTCACAGCGACAAACGATCATATCGTCGGCTAAATGTTGAATGTAATGATCCATCGGATGAGAGATTTGACTTTCTTGCATACGAATACCGGCGATTTTAGTGGCGATCTCCCGTGGTGCCTGTACATGAACTACTAAAGTTCGATCACTGGACGGGATGGTATGAACTGATAAAACCTCAAAATCACCCAAAGGTTTTCCTTCTGTATTCATTGCTGTCACCAAATCTTTTTTCTGGATAGGATCACGATTGAATTCATATGGGATTGAAATAACCGGCATGTTTTTATTGTTTCGAAAATCAACCAAAGTGATTGCCAATCCAGGGCACCCGGCAACGCATTGTTCACATACCTCACAACAAAAGCCATCTCCAAGAAAGACGGGTGTGGAGCGAATATCTTTATCATCAATAAAAATTAATCCATGCGGGCATAATTCCGAACAAGGATCACAGGGAATTTCTTGTGTGCAGTGAATAATTGGGAAAACACCTTCTTCAATCTCTGGATAGTCAATTTTTTTGTTTGATCCTGGCTTCGATTTCAGAATTTCGGAGGTTTTATACAATGATTCAGGAATTTCACCTACATCAAATTTTAATGCTTTGGCAATCTCTAACCCGCGGATCTTTCCAGCGATGATGGCCGCTGATGCTTCTGCAATTTCCTCAGAATCCCCCGCGACAAATGTCTTTATGCCATATTCAACCCCTTTTTTGTAGAATTCATTGACTGGGTCCAACCCCACGGCAACAAGGATACTATCGCATTCAAAAGACTGTTCAGTTCCGAGTATTGGTTGAAATTTATCATTCACTGCTGCGATTGTCACTGATTCCACTTTGTCTTTGCCATTTGCACTGATGATGGTGTGAGATGTCTTGATCGGTACGCCCATGCGCATTAATTTATCTTTGTGAACTTTGTATCCTCCACACTCAGGCAAGGCTTCCACCAGACCTACCACACCAATCCCAGCTTGAAGTGCGTGATAACCTGTAATTAAACCTACGTTGCCACCACCGACGATGAATAATTTTTCTGCGGGTCGCACAAGATCCCGGTTTACCAGGGTTTGGAATGCACCCGCTCCATAGACCCCTGGAAGTGTATTTCCCTGGAATGTGATGAATTTCTCCCGGGCACCAGATGAAACTAACAGAATGTCAGGTTTTATTAGAAAATAGGTATTACCATTTTTTAAAACCCCTACTTTTTTATCTGAGAAAACAGCCAAAGCGGTAGAATTTAGCCAGATATCCACGCTAGTATGTCCGCGCAATTCGTTTTCTAATTTCGTGGCAATATCTATTCCTCGTGTTCCGGCAAATACAGCCTTTGTGGATCCAAAAAAGCGATGAGTTTGTAATACTAATTTTCCCCCCAGGCGGTGTTTATCGTCCAATAAAATTACTTCGACACCTAATTTGCCCAATTCCAGAGCTGCAGAAAGTCCAGCCGGACCTCCACCTATGATGAGGACAGGGATGTTTATCTCAGGAATAATTTGCATGGTGGCGGCTTCTCCAATTTTCGGTAAAACTGGATACCCATCTAATAGTTCCACCTGCATTCCCTCAGTGACAGTTTCCATGCAGGCTTTTTTAGGAATACCATTTACCATCACCATGCATTGAGAACATTGTCCATTCGCACAAAAGATGCCTTGTGGAGATTGATCCTTGTGGTGATGACCAAAAACACGAATACCATGTGCAAATAAGGCGGAAGAGATTGTTTCACCTTTTTTAGCAGAGAGAGTTTTTCCTTGCCAATGAAAGACAATTTCATCTCCTTGTTTAACTTGCAAAATCGGATGTTTTTTAATTCTGAAATCTGCCATTGAATACCCTTCGTTTGAGAAATTTGCATTACCAGTGGAACGTCAGCAATAATTGCAATTGAAGGAAAGGAAATATATGTGCAAGAATATTTTATAAAATTTTAAAATAGTTTTATACTGTAAGAGGACATATATTATAAACAATTCTGTCATAATAAATTTTGCTTATGGAATTGAACGTTTATTTTGATATTCGATTCGTGATAAAATTTTCAAATTCTTATCCAATTCACTTCGGAGGTTTTATATGAAAAAGCTAGCTGTACTAACAAGTGGTGGGGATGCACCGGGAATGAACGCTGCCATTCGGGCAGTTGTACGAACAGGATTGGTAAAAGGATGGGAAGTCTATGGGATTAAAAATGGATATTCTGGATTACTCGCCGGTAATTTTCTCAATTTAGGACCGAGAGATGTTGGTGGAATCATGCAAAGAGGTGGCACCATGTTGGGGAGTGCCAGATCGTTGGAATTTAAAACCGAAGCGGGCCAGAAGAAAGCTATCAGAAACTTAAATTCTATGGGTATTGATGGGTTAATCGTTATCGGTGGAAATGGATCCCAAACCGGGTCTTTCAAACTTTCAGAAATGGGGTTTCCCGTGGTTGGGGTCGCATCAACAATTGATAATGATTTGTATGGCTCTGATATTACGATTGGTGTGGATACTGCACTCAATATCGCCTTGGAAGCGGTTGACCGCTTAAAAATTACAGCTTCCTCGCACCAGCGTGCTTTCTTACTGGAAGTGATGGGCAGGAATTGTGGATACCTGGCACTCATGACAGCGCTTGCGGGTGGGGCTGAAGCAGTCATCATCCCCGAAGTCCCAACTCAGCCAGAAGAAATCGCGGACAAGATTGAAGAAGCTTATGAAAAAGGCAAAGCACATGCAATTGTCATTGTTGCTGAAGGTGCTGATTATAATGCTGAGAAATTATCGAATTATTTTAAAGACCACCAGGAAACATTAGGTTTTGATTTACGTGTGGCAATTCTTGGTCACATTCAACGCGGGGGTGTCCCTTCTGCGTATGATCGAATTTTAGGCAGTCGCTTGGGATCTGGCGCTGTAGAAGCGTTGGCGAGCGGATTACATGGAGTTTTAACCGGGTGGATCCAATCCAAAATCACATACACTCCTTTGACAGAAGTGATTGCAACCAAAAAGACACTTGATAAATCACTCATTGAGCTGGCGTCGGTGTTGGATTAACCAAAAAAACTTGATAGAAAAATAACCTCTCACAAAATAAAAATTCGTTTTTGTTTGAGAATTTTATTCAATATTATATTTAAGATAAGCTTCAATAAACCCATTAAGTTCACCGTCTAAAACTGCATTAACATTTCCAACCTCAAATTCAGTTCGGTGATCTTTTGCCAGTTGGTAGGGGTGCAGCACGTAAGACCTGATCTGGCTGCCCCATTCAGCTTTTTGATAAACCCCTCGTAACTTGGATAATTCCTTTTCCTGTTCTTCTCTTTTTATTTCTAGCAATTTTGCCTTTAAGACGCGAAAAGCAACCTCACGATTCTGTAATTGAGAACGTTCATTCTGGCAAGTAACAATTATCCCGGTCGGAATATGCAGCAAGCGGATAGCAGTACTATTTTTCTGTACATTCTGTCCACCAGCCCCGGAGGATTTAAATACGTCAATACGCACATCATCCTGAGGAATATCGATCGGCGAATCATCCTGATCGATATCAGGCAAGATTTCCACCTGTGCAAATGATGTATGTCTGCGGTGGGCTGCGTCAAATGGGGATAATCTAACCAAGCGGTGGACACCTTTCTCAGATTTCAAGTAGCCATAAGCATATTTACCATCAATTGCTATTGTTACGCTTTTGATGCCTGCCTCTTCACCCACTGAACGATCCAGAATTTCCACATTGAAACCATTCTTTTCTGCCCAGCGAAGGTACATTCTTTCCAATATTTCAGCCCAATCCTGGGAATCTGTACCCCCTGCGCCGGCATGGATGGCAAGTAGAGCACTACCATGATCGTACTCCTCCGAAAGTAAGGTACTCAACTCCAGTTGATCCAGTTGACGTTCAATATCAACGATTTCAATCTCAAGATCAGGTCGAAACGATTCATCTCCCATTAATGCTAGATCATGCGAATCAGTGATGCGAGAGTTTAATCGCTCGACATCCTGAATTTCTTCACGGAGATCGACTATTTTCTTTAAAATCCCCTGCGCTTTTTGCTGATCGTCCCAAAGATTAGGATTTTCAGCTAATTTTTCTAATTCTGTAAGTCTTGACTTTTTATCAGGTAAGTCAAAGATGCTCCAGTAGATC
Source organism: uncultured Anaerolineaceae bacterium (assembly GCA_942491385.1). Classification (GTDB taxonomy): domain Bacteria; phylum Chloroflexota; class Anaerolineae; order Anaerolineales; family Anaerolineaceae; genus UBA6170. Next base: position 172,298 of record CALOAF010000004.1, read on the forward strand.
GTTGATTTTGACAATATAATTTGCCAGCCGATCAATTATATCTTGCATAAGTTCTCCGATTAATTTAACAATCCGTCTACAAATGCAGCCGGATCGAATTCTTGAAAATCTTCTGGCTTTTCACCTAAACCAGCAAAAATGATTGGTAAATTTAGCTCTTTTTGGATGGCAAATGCCATTCCACCTTTTGCAGAAGAATCTAGTTTTGTGAGAATGACACCGTTGATGCTGACTGCTTCCTTGAAGGCGCGGGCTTGCATCAGCGCATTTTGACCGGTTGTCGCATCCAGGATTAACCAGGTAGCGTGGGGTGCTCCGGGAAGCGCTTTGCTGACAACACGATTTACTTTTTTCAATTCTTCCATCAAGTTGAATCGAGTGTGCAATCTACCGGCTGTATCCACAATGACCAGATCATATTGCTTGGAAATGCCTGCCTGAACAGCATCGTATGCTACAGCACCTGGATCAGCATTAGGTTGCCCAGAGATAACAGGAATATCCAGGCGATTTCCCCAAACTTCTAATTGTTCAACCGCAGCGGCACGATAGGTATCCGCAGCAGCAAAGAGGATTTTTTTTCCTTGATTTTTATATTTCTTACCAAGTTTTGCCAGGGTGGTTGTTTTTCCAGATCCATTTACACCGACAACCAGGATCACAGCAGGTTTTTGAGCTGAAAAATCGGGTATTTCTGGCACGATCAGCTTGGATTGAAGTTCCAGGCCTAGATGATAGCGTAAATCGGCTGTAGTAATGATTCCTTCAGCTTCGGTTTTATTGATCAATTCAGCAATGATTTCCGCGGTAGTATCAATTCCGATATCTGCCTGAATGAGCATTGATTCCAATTCGTCCCATGTATCAATGGAAATTTCGGTCGCTCCAAAAAAGTTGGCAAGACGCCCAAAAGCTACTTTGCGGGTGCGTTCTAAACTGTTTTTCCACTTATTGAGAATGTCTGCCATAGCGTGAAATTATAACATAAGGTCAACTTGAATGTTGGATCGCCAGCTGCCCGCAGCCTGCCTGAATATCGATTCCCCGACGCAGTCGAATAGTACAAGGTATCCCATGGTTTTCCAATACACTTTGAAATTTCAGCGTTTGTTCCTTGTCAGATGCCTGATAGATGGATTGGCTGGTTGGATTGAGAGGGATGGCATTCACGTGACACAATAAACCTTTCAGCAATTGAGCTAATTGCTGGGCTGTTTTCTCACTATCATTTTTACCCGCAATCAGTGCCCATTCGAAAGTTATTCTGCGATTTGTTTTTTCAATATAGTAGTGACAGGCGTTAATGATATCCTGGATCGGGTATTTTTGATTGACAGGCATCAACGATGATCTTTCTGAATTGTCTACCGCATGCAAACTGATGGCTAAATTAATCTGCCTTTTTTCATCAGCAAAGCGTTTGATCATGGGCACCAAACCTACTGTTGATATGGTAAATCTTCTTGCCCCTAATCCATAACTATTTGGATCACCGAGTCTGTCTATGGCTGTCATGGTAGCTTCATAATTATGAAATGGTTCACCCATGCCCATCAGTACTACATTCGTCACTTTTTCATCAATTGTTCTTAACCGTCTCGCAAAAAACAAAACCTGTTCCACAATTTCTCCGGCAGATAGATGGCGTTTAAATCCCATTTGCCCGGTGGCGCAAAAAACGCAACCCATTGCACAGCCTGCCTGTGTGGAAATACATAAGGTGCGGCGTTGATCATATTTCATTAAAACCGTCTCGATTGCTTTTTGGTCGTGTAATTGAAACAAAATTTTCTCAGTTTCTTCATCATTTGATTTCAAAGTTTGAAGTGGGACAAGCGGTTCAAATTCATAAAGATCAAATAGCTTTTCTCGTAAGATTTTTGGAATGTTGGTAAATTCTTCAGGTTTTGACCAAAGGTTTTTATATACTCCGGACCAGATCTGATTAACACGGAAGGTTGGTTGTTTGAGGTCGTTAAGTACTACATCCTGTAATTGCTCGTATGAGAGATCGTAAAAAATCGTTTTCATGCATTAATTTCCCAGTTATTCTGAAGGAGATAATCGATTACCAGTGATAAATCTTTAAAAACCAAATGCGGAAAATATGTAGTGTGATCCAAATCTACTTGTGTTGAAATCCCTGAGAGAACCAAGGCGGTAAAACAATTCGCGTTGAGGCCTCCCAGAATGTCTGTATCCAACCGATCCCCTATAACCAAAGTTGATTCCGGGTTAGCGCTGATTACTTTCATGGCATATTCAAACATATTTGGTTTTGGCTTGCCGGCCAGGATCGCCTGTCTGCCACATCCTGCCTCCAATGCCCGTAAAATCGAACCAGCTCCCGGAATGACTCCTTCTGGCGCTGGAAAGGTTGTATCAGCATTTGTGTAATAGAATTCCACATCTTGATGCAAAACCAATAAGGCATTTTTTAATTTTTCATAATTGATCAGCGAATCCAATCCTCCCACAAAAGCAAAGACATCATGATCCCTATGATAAAAACCTTTTTCCTGTAAGGCTTCTCGCAATCCTTTTTCACCCAAAATGTAAATCGGCCCACCGTTTGGGAATTTTTTTGTGAGCATTATTGCCACTGTTTTGGCGGACGTAATGATTTGTTCCTTACTGGAAGGAATACCAAACATACTCAATTTTTTCTGATAATCGGATGGGGACCTGGTACTGTTATTGGTTGCAAATGCATATTGAATTTCATTATTTTTCAATTGCTGAAAAATATCCTCTAAATTACCAATTGGCGTTTGAGCTCTCCAGAGGACTCCATCCATGTCAAATATCAACGATTTAATTCTTTTCATTTTACAAATCAATTAAATTTAAAGCCGGATGGCTGTTCGCTGTCCGGCTTTAAGATCACTTTTTCCAGGATTACTTTTTTGTTGGAACTTCAAGCACTTTATCAACCAAACCGTACGCAACGGATTGTTCAGCACTGAGATAATAATCTCTCTCTGTGTCATGTTCGATTGTTTCTATCGTTTGCCCAGTGCTTTCGGCCATAATTTCATTTAAACGTGCCTTCAAGCGTAGGATTTCTTTGGCTTGAATTTCGATGTCGGAAGCTTGTCCTTGTGCACCACCAAGGGGTTGGTGCATATGAATAGTGGCATGCGGGAGGGCATAACGTTGGCCCTTTTCGCCGGCTGCCAGGATGACGGTTCCAAAGGAGGCTGTCATACCAACCGCTACTGTTGATATTTTGTTGGGGATCATCTTCATTGTGTCATAAATCGCCAGGCCAGCGTAAATATGCCCACCCGGGGAATTGATATACATCTGTATACTTGCCTCAGGGTCTTCTCTACTTAAGAAAAGTAATTGTGCAACGGTTACATTGGCAACCTGGTCATTGATCGGTGTTCCTAACATGATGATTCGATTTTTGAGCAGCAATGAAAAAATATCATATGCTCGCTCACCTCTGCCAGATGATTCAATCACCATCGGTATTACAGATGAAAATTCAGGGATACTCATAGTCCTGTTATCACTCCTTTCGTTTTACTCTTTGGGAGTATCTTCTCCCACTGAGTCGGCTTTATCTTCACTTTCTTTTGATTCTACTTCTAAATCCAGTTCAGCAACGATTTCTGTAGCATCTTCAGCCTTTGCTTCAATCGGTTTTTCGGATTCAATTAGCTCAGCAGCATCTTCTACATTTGCCTCAGCCAATTCCTCAGGTTCAACGATTTCAATTTCACCCGTTGCTAAGGCTTTCATACGCTCAAGCGTACGCTGATTGTATAATCGTGAAATGGCATTGTATGCAACATTGTTCACCATTTCATTATTTAATTTCGCTTTTTTACCTTTTTGATCCGGCATATTTTGAAGCATTTGAACCGTGTCATTTAATATTCCATCAATATCTTCTTTGGCAACTTCAATTTTTTCTTCCTGGCCAAGCTGGTCAATAATTAAAGAACTCCTAACCCGTTTGATTGCTGAAGGACGGACATTCTCTTCGATATATTTTTCCTTATCTGTTTGCATCAGTTTTAAATAAGTTTCGAAATCTAAATTTTGCTGTTTCAGATCGCGCTCCAAAGATTTCAGCATATGTTCAACTTCTTCATCAACCATAAATGGTGGAAATTTGACTGTGGTGATTTCAGCATATTTTTCGATTAGATCTGAAAAATATTTGTCATCATATTCCTGTTTTTTATTTTCCTCTTGTTGTTCGCGGACAGCCTTTTCCAGATCGGTGAAGCTTTCAAATTGACCCAGTGATTTTGCAAATTCATCGTCTAATTCGGGCAAAGTGAGCGTTTTTACAGATTGAATATCGGTGACGAACTTAATCGTTTTACCTTTGAACCGTTCGTCCTCAACTTCGTCAGTGAAGGTATATTCAAGGTCTTTGGTATCTCCTTCACTTAAACCAATTAACAATTCGGAAAATCCTTCGTAGGGCCAATTGTCTTTTTTCTCATCTTCACCCATCACTAATTGAACTGGTGTTTCAGGGAGTATGGTTTCTTCGTTTTCAAACCCGGTGAGTTTGAAATAGATAACATCACCATTTTCGATAGGACGATCAGCTGGTTCAGCAGTGGCATAATTTTTTTGCAATCGGGTCAGGAATTCTTTAATTTCTTCATCCTGAACAGGTTCGGGGTTATATGGTAATTCAATCTCTTTATAATCTCCCATTTCAACTTCAGGCTTAAGAGGGACTAAAAAGCTCAATTTAGGAGGCTCCATGGAAACAATTTCCTGTAATGAGCCAGGACCTGAAGGAGTTATGGAAGCTTCCTCTAATACTTTCGCATATTGTTCATCAATGAGCAATTCAATTGCTTCCTCATTAATTGCACCCTCGCCATACATTCTTAAAATGACGTCATAAGGGGCTTTTCCGGGTCTGAATCCAGGAATTTTGGCCTGTTTGGCAATTTTTCTGGCAGCCCGACGTTTAAAACTATCAAACAACTCAACCTCGAATTCGGCTTCGATTTTTACTTGGTGGTCTTCTTGTGGAATGGTTTCAATTTTCAAAGCGACAATCCTTTATATAAAAAATTTATTATGGGGAAGGAGGGGCTCGAACCCTCACGCCTTGCGGCACATGATCCTAAGTCATGCCTGTCTGCCAATTCCAGCACTTCCCCACAGCGTCCAAATTATAAGCGTAACAAAGCAGTGCGTCAATAATCAGATATAATAATGTGTCATTCAAAAAGGAGAAAAACCTATTGGGCAGAGTAATCAATCCGGATAGTAGTGGAAAAGAAAGAACAAAACTAACAAAAAGTATTGTGAAAGCGATACGACAACTGATGACCCAAACCCAACCTGATCAAAATACTCGTGATTTGGCGGCATTTATTGTGCTGGGATTGGACGACATCTTCAAGGGGATTGATGTCTCAGTTTTAGCCTGGGAAAAACGAGGCTATTGGGTGAAGGCTGATCGCTTTCGAATGGATTGGGAATGGACATCCCAATTTAGCAAGCAGTTGAAAGATGCGTTGATGAAAGAGGATTGGCCACAAGTGGCATTGATAGCTGCCAAAACAGCTCAGAAATTCAATCATGTTAAGATTTCCCCGAATAATCGGATAGGTGAACCTTGGATGGGTGCATACGCAAGGTTAGACCAGAAATAAGTGCAAAAAATTTGTGTCTTAATCAAAAAAGAGGTCGGAACTTTCCGACCTCTTTTTTGATTAGAATTTGTTATTTCTTCAAAATGATTCGAGCATCCACTACTTTCACGCCTTTTCCTTCTTCGTATACCAGAACAGGATTGGCGTCAGATTCGCTGACTTCATCAGCCAGGTCTACGATCATATTGGCGTAACGGCTGATGGTTTCAGCTAATACCTCACGATCACGAGGGGCTTCCCCACGGACACCAGCCAGGATTGGAGCACCACGAATTTCGCTGATCATACGCAATGAAGATTTCTTAGACACTGGAGCTACTCGGAACGTTACGTCTTTCAAGACTTCAACAAAGATACCTCCGAGACCGAACATCATGGTTGGGCCAAATGTCGAGTCATTGACTGAACCCAAAATGACTTCTGTTCCCCAGGGTGCCATTTCCTGAATGGCGATACCATGAATATTGGCATCGGGGTTATAGGCTTTTGCGTTTTCGATAATGGTCTTGTAAGTTTCACGACAAGAAGCTTCATCTTTGATGTTGACCTTCACACCGCCTGCATCTGATTTATGCAGGATTTCCGGAGAGACAATTTTCATGACGATTGGGAAACCAACTTGTTTGGCCATGGATACAGCTTCTTCTTCGGTTTTTGCTAATAATGTAGCAGTAATTGGTAACCCATATGCAGCAAAGACCTGTTTGGCTTCGATTTCAGTCAGAGCATCACGGCCATCTTCTCGAGCTGTTTTGATGATGTTTAATGCTAAAGACTTATTTGTATCTGTCAATTTTTCTTCTGGTTCGGAAACGATTTCTTTCATGAGGGCATATTCGCGCAAGGCGGATATGGCACTAATCGCCAGATCAGGTCCGCCATAGGCAGGGATGCCATTCTCAACCAACCATTGCATCGCCTTCTCTGATTTTTCACCACCCACAAAGGAAACACAAACTGGTTTATCCTTGATTCCAGAATCATCAATCGCTTTTTTAATCCCTTTGGCAATGTCCATCGGTTCTGTCATAGCTGTTTCACAATATAAAACAGCCAATCCATCTACCCATTCATGTGCAAAAGAGAATTCTACAGATTCATTGTACCAATCATAACCAGCCATGCCGGTAAGATCTACAGGATTCTTTGCAGAACCAAAGGTAGGCATGTGTTTCTTTAATTCATCCTGAACATCTTTCGGCGCGAATTTCAATGGAAGGTTAAAGCGTTCAGCAGCATCTGTAGCCAGAACGCCAACACCACCACCATTGGTGATGATGAGCAAATTATCACCTTTCATCGGTGGTTGTATGGATAAAGCAAGGGATAAATCGAATAAATTGTCCAGATCAGTTGCTTGAACGATACCAGATTGTTGGAAAGCAGCTCCATATACTTTTGCTGCACCGGCTAATGAGCCAGTGTGTGATGCAGCAGCGGCAGCACCATGAGCAGAAACGCCTGCTTTAAGAGCGATGATGGGTTTGGTCACTTTCTTGGCAACATCCATAAATTTGCGACCATCTTTGAATCCTTCAATATAAAGTGAGATTGAACTGGTGTTCTCGTCTTTGTCAAGCCACTCTACGAGGTCAGCGAAGTCAACATCAGACATATTGCCGATGGAGATTAATTTTTCAAAACCAACACGGCGTGTAAATGTAGCCATGTCGATGGCGATCAGGAGTGCGCCACTCTGTGATATTAACGCGCCCTTACCGGGAAGGGGGAGTACAGGGGCGAAGGATGCATTGAGTTTTTCTGCGTTTGATAATGTCCCAACAATATTTGGACCTAAGATGCGGACACCATACTCTTGGGCTTTACTTACCAACTCAGCCTCAAGTTCTTTATTACCTACTTCTGAAAAACCGGAAGTGATAATAATCAAGCCTTTGATGCCTTTTTTGCCAGCTTCTTCGATGGATTCTAAAACATATTTTGCTGGAATCGTCACAACAGCCGCATCGATTTCACCAGGAACATCCAGCAATGATTTGTAACATTTGATACCTAAAATCTCCTCAGATTTTAAGTTGATGGGATAAATCTTGCCTTCATATCCACCTTCAATAATATTTTTGATAACACTGTGACCAATTTTGGTCGGGTCTGCTGAAGCACCTAAAACGGCAATTGATTTTGGACGCATAAGTCCATCTAAGTATTGATTATCCATGCTAACTTCCTCCTAAAAATTTTCAAATTTTACTGATAATTTCCTTGCTAATACAAATAAAAGGTCACGATTTTCTCAAACAAGAAAAGATAGATAACAAAAAATCTCCCAAGAAATGATTCCATGGGAGTTGGTCGTCCAGAGAGTGAATACCGATATTTTTTTCGATGCCATTAAAGTCATTACTTTACTCTTATATCAACTAGTTTATCATAATTTGGTTGTCTAATATCTTATTTTAAGTATTTTTCGGGAAACAAATGTACTCAATTATGTGGTATTTTTATCATCTGTTTATAAAAAAACTCCTGATCATCCAGGAGTTTTTTTTGAGATTTACCTTAATCATTATTTTTTAATGCCGCCTCGATAATTTTGTTAACTCGTTTCACCAAATCAGCACTATTGGGCTGAACACCTTCAGAGATTAATGCATTTTCATAAAGTTGTTCAATGACTAATTCCCTTACCGGATTAATCCCTTTAATACCAGCAAGATTCTTAATGATCGGGTGGCTGGGATTGATCTCTAAGATTTTCTGGGGAGAATCAAATTCTTTTTGTAAATAGCGATATGCCTTTTGCATCTCAGGGCTGGGACTTCCTTCAGAATCAATCAATCTGGCTGGTGATTCAACCAGTTTTTTTGTTGTTCGTACTTCTTTAATTCTTTCATCAAGGGTTGTTTTAAAGAAGGTAATTAGTTCATTCAATTCTGATTTTCCTAGTTCTTCTTCCTTGGCATCTTGATCTTCTTCTGATTTTTTCTCTGGTAAATCTAAATCCTTCGATGTTACATTGACAAGATCATATTCTTTGTACTTGTTCACCCGCATGAGCACAAAAGGATCAATTGGGTCCGTGAAGGTGATCACATCCACGTTTTGTTGTTTAAAGATTTCCAGGTGAGGTGAATTCATAGCAGAGTTTTCGTCTTCGGCAATAATATAATAAATTTTCTTTTGATCTTCTGCCATTGCCTGGATATAATCATCCAGAGATTGCCAGGATGAAATTTTATTTATTGTTTTTACACGCATGATTGCCAATAATTGGTCGTCATATTCTGCTGATGACGCCAAACCTTCTTTGATGAAGAATCCAAATTCTTTCCAAAATGAATCATATTTTTCCGGATCATTTGATTTCAAGTTTTCAAGATAATCCAATACCTTAGAAGAGAGGATTTTTTTGATTTGTGCGATGGATTTGGTAGATTGGAAAGCTTCCCTGGAAACATTTAATGGAATATCTTCTGAATCAATCACTCCTTGAATAAATCTTAAAAATTCGGGGAGTAAGTCTTTGGTAAATTCCTGTATCATCACTTTTCTTGCGTATAGTTTTAATCCGTAATCTTTTCTGTCTGAAAATAAATTTGGTTCTGCCGTAGAAGGAATAAAAAGCAAACCATACATCTGGATAGGGGCATCAATCGAAAGATGCAAATGACCAATTGGTTCATTGAAGTCTAAAGTAAATTGATTATAGAAATCCTTATATTCTTCAGGTTTTACAAGATGGGGTTGTTGTCGCCAAATGGCAGTTTGACGGTTGATTTGCTCCTCATTTTCATTGAGATAAATTGGATAGGGGATATAGTCAGAATGTTTTTTAATGATTTGGCGAATGCGATATTCTTCCAAATATTCAAAAGCATCTTCTTTTAAGTGCAAAACTATATCCGTACCGCGAGTTTCTTTTTCACCTTTTTCGATCGAATAGGTTTCTCCGCCTTCTGATATCCAATGAATTGGATCGTCGTTTTTATCGTAAGATCGTGACTTGACCTCAATTTTGTCTGATACCATGAATGCCGAATAAAATCCCACGCCGAATTGCCCTATGATATTACTAATATCTGATTCCCCGGAAATCGCTGCTGCTTCTAGAAATTCACGCGCTCCGGAATGGGCAATCGTTCCAAGATTTTGCATAATTTCATCTTGATCCATGCCAACTCCCGTATCGGAAATGGTTAAGGTTTTTTCATCTTTATTTATCTTGATTACTATTTTTGGTTCAACATTCGCATCCAAAACATCTTTATTGGTTAATAATTCAAAATTCAATCTGGAAATTGCATCTGATGCATTTGAAATTAGTTCCCGCAAAAAAATATCTCTTTCCGTGTAAAGAGAGTGAATTAAGATATTTAGTAATTGTCTGGTTTCAGCTTTAAAATGATGTGTGTTGGTTGATGGTGGTGTATCAATACCCATATTAATCCTCCTGATGTTATATACAGCTCAATCATAAATCATATTTATTAGATTTATATAAAAAACGGGTATCCAAAAGGAAACCCGTTCATTATTTGATCTAAAAAATTAATCTATTGGTAACGTGCTTTTACAGCTGGAATTAGATACTCTGCAAAGGCACGTTTCTGATTATAATCCGGTTTCCAACCCCAATCTGAAGTGGCTGAGCTATCATCAACATCGGCTGGCCAAGTATCAACGATACCCTGTCTGGGGATGTCCGTTTCAAATATGACTTCTGCTTTTGGAAAAGCACTCATAACGATATCATAGAATTCTTGCGCTGAAGGATTAAAGCTGGTTACGTTATAAACCAGGTTTGATAAATTGGTCTTTTCAGCTTTTTCCAGATCCAACAAGGCTTTAATGGCATCAGGCATCACCATGAATGGTAAACGGGTGTCTGGCCTCACGAAACAACGATACTTTTGGCCCATAGCCGCATAATGTAGCATTTCTGGACCATAATCACTTGTTCCACCTGTGGGGGTCGTAATGGCGGAGATTAGTCCTGGAAAACTAATTGCACTGAAGTCGAATCCACACGGATTTTTATCAGCAGCCAATTGTCGATAATAATTCGTGTAGTAACGGCCTAGTTGCTCGCAATACAATTTATTACAGCCATACATAGTAGTTGGTTGGCACCAGACTTCTTCTTTGATTTTCCCCAAGGCGTTTTTTGTCGCTAAGTCAGGCAAACCATATACAGCGATTGAACTTGGATACAGGAATTTCACCGGTTTTCCTTGCCAAGTAGCTTGTTCTACAGCCAGACGTAAAAGATTAAGTGTCCCTTCTACGTTTACCCTGTGAGCAGTTTCAGGATTATATTCGGCTTTTGTCGATAGAATTGAGGCTAAATGATATATTGTGCGGATTTCATATTCCGCGACCAGCCTGCCCAGTAACATTTGGTCTAAAATATCTCCCTGAATAAATCTTTCACATTTGGAGCGGAGGTTGTCATCCATTGGCATTACATCTAAAGCGAGGATTTGGGTTTTTTCTTTTTCAGATAGATGGTTTATTAATCCATGTCCTATTTCTCCATTCGCTCCGGTAATCAAGACTACTTCTTTTCTCATGTAAACGCTCCTTATCAAGATAAAGTTGGGATGAAATTGGCTTTTGATAATTGATGAATTTATTGTAATCAAATAATCCAAAACTCATGGGAATAAATCGTACCAAATTTACAAAAAAAGCTCAGATTTTCGCTGAGCTTCTCATTAATATAAAAAGGATGTTTATCCGGTAACGGTTTCTTTCTTCCTGAACCAATTTTTCCATTCTTTGGTTTCCCATACCACAAGCAATGGGGCAGCGACAAAGATAGAAGAATATGTACCACTGAAGAGACCAACTAACAAAATTACAGCAAACTCACGTAAGGTGATACCACCAAATAATGCTAGTGCCAGCAACATGAATTCAACGGTCATTAATTGTGTATTGATTGATCTTTGTAAAGTTTGAACAATAGAGTGGTTTACTAATTTTTCAAATTGTAATTTTCTGAAAATGGTACTATTCTCTCTAATTCGGTCAAACACCACAATTTTATCCTGAACCGAAAAACCGATCACTGTCAATAATGCAGTCAGGAACATTGAATCAACTTGCCAACCAAATAATTTTCCGCCGATGGCACTTAAACTAATCACAATCATTACATCGTGAAGCATTGCTAAAATACCACAAATACCATATCGGAAAGCATTCGTGATGCCTCTGAATGCGAAAGTGATATAAATTACAACAGCCAAACCAGCTATACCTACGGCTACAGCCGCTCTTTGAGTTACCTGTTCTGCAATAACTGGGCCAACACTCTCAAATCGATTGATTGTAATCGTGTCAGTACTGATTGCTTCGAGTTGTGTAACGATTTCACCTTTAACCTGTTCATCCATAAATGGTGATCGGATGACCAAGATTGTTGGTTGACCATCAGTATCGACAGCTGTCTGGACGGAGACTTCATCGAAATTAAATGTTTCATAAATAGATACTACTTCTTCTGTACTGGGTAAATTCGATGATGAATATTGTAACTCTAATAATGTGCCACCTTTAAAATCAACGGCAAGCGGCAACCCATCAACTGCAATGATAATCAAACCGATCAGAATAAAAATTATTGAAATTGTAAAAAATATGTATCGTTTTCCTAAAATATTCATTATTTACATCCTTTCTTTAGATGCCAAACCAATTCAAATGATTTTCAGGATGTTTGATGACATCAAGTGATATTGCGAGGAAGGTTCTAGTGACAAAAATGGCAGAGAACAAACTGATGCCAACGCCTAATGCCAATGTGATGGCAAAACCTTTCACAAAACTAGCACCAAAAGTTGATCCGAACCAAAACAAAATTGCACAAGTAATAAGGGTTGCAATGTTGGAGTCACGAATGGATGGCCAGGCGCGTTTCCAACCTAATTCTATGGCTTGAGATAGGGTGCGCCCATTTCGAAGTTCTTCTTTTAAACGTTCAAATATCAGAATGTTCGCATCTAAAGCGCTACCTGTACTGAGCAAGAAGCCTGCAATGCCTGGCAAAGTTAAAGTGACAGGAATTAATCTAAATAATGCAAACGTAACTAATGCATAAATGATAATTGAGAAATCAGCCAATATCCCAGGAATTTTGTAGAATATTGCCATGAATAACGCTACCAATATAAAGCCGACCAATCCAGCGACTAAACTTTTTTCAAGTGAGTCCTGGCCCAATGTCGGTCCAATAACACGAATTTGTTCCACCACGAGGGGGATAGGCAGTGATCCGTAGCGAAGTTGAACTGCTAAGGCGTTTGCTTCCTCAACGGTGAAAGATCCAGTAATTGTACCGGTTCCTTCTGTGATGGCGGTTGATATTGTTGGGGCGGAAATCAATTTATTATCCAATACAATGGCAAGTGATTTTCCTACATTATTGGTTGTATGTTCGGAAAATACATCACGACCGTTGTTGGTGAGTTCAAAATCAATCTGGTAAGAATTGGCAATTGGACTATTAACTGCGACTCCTTTCAAATCAATACCGGTCATAACTGTATGGAAAACAGGTGTAGTTGATTCGCCAGTGTCAGGGTCGGTGCTCAAAGAGTCTGGCGTCGGCACACCAGTAACTTTTGTGGTCGATGTAAAGTCAGAAATTATTTCGTCTCCGGGTTGGAAACCAAATAAATTATCACCAATATCTACAAATTCAAGAACACCGGTTTGTTTAATTTGTTCAATGACATCTTCGGCGTTCGATGCGCCAGGGAATTCACCAACAATTCGGTTACTACCTGCCACTTGAAAAACAACCTCACTAACCCCTAAACCGTTCGATCTGTTTTCCAAAATTTGCCGGGCTACCTGCAATGATTCGCTGGTTATTTCAGACTCTTCGGGAAGGTCTGCTTTTAATATTACTTGCATACCTCCACGGAGATCCAAACCCAAGACGGTTGAAATCGATTTGTTGATTAATGGAATTTGAGTAGTCGAGGGAAGATCAATCCAAATCACTGCGGCGAGCAGGACAAGAATGAGGATCAGATTGGTATAGCGTCGCTTCATGGGAAAATAGCCTCCAGTCTTATTATCTGCAACCAAAAGGCTGCACAACCCGAAAATTATACTCTCATATTTATGTTATGTGTAGGAGTATCTGGAAATCGAACGAAATCTGTTGTATATAGATCTTTCCAAACAATCCATATACAACCATGTTTTTAGATTCACTTTGTTATTAGAGAAAATGATTAAACCGCTACAAGGAAATCATACTAAAAAGAGAAATCTTGAAATTCCTCGGAAATTAATTGACAAATTGCGTAATAGCCCCAGTCATCCCATTCTTCCTGTACACCAATTCCAGATAGATCCAGGTAATTCTTAAAAATCACCCCACCCTTGAATAATTCAAACATTTCTTTTGCTCCGCGTTCGATGATTGATCGATCTCCAGTTGGCAGGATCTTTTGTATGTCGATGGGACTGAATAAAGCTGCCTTATGCTTTTTTAATAAAACTGATAGTTCAGGCATGTTGTAAACAGTTGGTTGATCAAATTGGAATGCGTCAACTCCAATTGCCAGAAGGTCAGGGAGAATTGACCAGTTATTACCACATGAATGCATAAAGATTTTTAGACCGTAATCATGGGCAATTGAAAACAACCGGGCATATTCTGATTTAAAATAATATCGAAACATTTTTGGACTGAAAAACAATCCAGTTTGAGTCCCTAAATCTTCGGCTAAAAAAATACCATCGGCACCATTTTTTCCAGCAAGGTGGATTTTTTGCTCATATGCATCGGAAATGATTTTATGCAATCGAATTAATTTATCCGGGTTTGTTGCCATATCTAAAAAATAAACGCCCATATCCCTAATGTATCGTGCATTATCAAAAACCCAACCTCCAAGAGTAACCATTTTAAATTTATCGGTTTGTTGATTGAATAATTCTATTAAATCTTTTGCACAATCAGGGTGGGAGTAATCTGGAGCATTTAAATGATCAAGATCATCCCAGTCTTTAACAAAAGGTTGAAAAATTTCTCCTTTTTGAGATCCAATTACCATTCTATGCCAGATATTTCCCCATTCATCATCGTAATATTCGCGATCACCTTCTATCCAACGTTTTTGATGATAATTGTGAGGTTTCAGCTCCGCAAATAAAAAATCACTGATTCGATTTCTATCAAAATCCAAGCCTGGTCGTGGAGGATTATCGTGATTAATATTAGCTAAAATAATTTCTTTGGAATTCATTTGATTATCACCTTAATCTGGCACTTTCTTCTTGAAATAAATCCATAAATTTCATCCCATATTCAACATAATTCTGGAATCTTATCAAATCTACAAGTTTTTCTGATTGTTCATGATGGACGACTGAAAGGTGTGGTTCAATCGAAAAACCTCCATCATAATCGTTTCTAATTAAATCACTTACGATCCGTCTCACATCACCATGGCCTTCTCCCGGAAAGGTGAATTTCAACTCAGGAAAAATCTGGTCCGTCTCCTTAATAAATATGCAATCTTTGATATGTATATATTCAATAAATTCTCTGACATTAGCATAAAATTCCCAGGAGGATTGTTTTTTATAAGGTGGTTTACCTATGTGGTTGTCCGCACCAACTGGATTGCCTGTATCGAAAACCAATTTAAAATTTGGTGAATTTATTTTGTTTAGTAATCTTAATGTGTGAGCATGTGATAAACCACCATAATTCATACAGTTTTCATGCAGGTACAAAATCCCTGCATCTTCGCAAATTTTTACTAAAAGAGACAACTTCTCAAAAATACATTTTTCAATGTCTGGAGAATCTGGTTCAATATCATTAACAATTTTGAAGCTCATGCCACGTAAATACTTTGTTCCTAGGCGCTGCATACGGGAGATTGCCCGACGAAGCGATTCAAGATTTTCCTGAAAACCAGCTTCATCCCTTGGATCTTTACTCCAATTGGCGATAGCGCTACCAAAACAATTAATTTTGACTTTATTTTCATCTAGTTTTTCACAAACATGATCAAATTCATACTCACTGATATCTGTAGTATTAATGTTATTAATGGAGCGTGATTCAATATGATTCCATCCCAGTGCTAAAGTTGCTTTAATTTGGATTTCAATTGAATCTCCTGCTTCATCAGCAAATCCGGTGAAGTACATGTTTCCTCCAATGTTTTATATTTTGTTTATTCATGATGTACCAACTAATTTCCAAAGGATTTTGAAATATCTGGATTAAGTGAAAATCCAGGTAATTTCTTGACTTTGGAACTGCGAACCTTGTCTTCCAATTTTCTTTTAAACAACTCGGAATCCGTTGGTAAAAGAATTTTATTATTTAATAACGATGACAAAAGGATTGAATTACTCAATTCAAGCTGATTTAATCCTTCTTCTCCATGAACTATTAATTCTTCTTTTCCAAGAATTGCATTCACAAAATTTTCGATAATAATCTTATGACCTGGTAAGCCATGATGCTCATAAGGTATATCTAATTCAACGTATTCTGTAAACGCATATGGATCAATGGAGGTTTGTATTTGTTCTAACATTGAGATTTTATTCTTCCAAAAGGTCAGGATATTATTTTCAAATACTATTTTTCCCTTTTCACCAATGATTTCAAGGCGATTGGTTCCTGGTGACTCACCTGTGGAGGTTATGATATGGCCAACCATGCCATTTTGATATTCAAAGAATGCGGTAACTTCATCCTCAACTTCTATTTCATGATACTTCCCAAAACCAGCAAATCCTGTTACTTTTTCTGGCATACCAAAAAACCATTGAAAAAGATCGAGATTGTGTGGACATTGATTAATTAATACACCTCCGCCTTCACCTTTCCAGGTTGCCCGCCAATCTCCATTGTCATAATAACTTTGGTTGCGGAACCAATTTGTAATGATCCAGGTTGCTCGTATTATTTTCCCTAATTCACCAGCGTCTAACATACTCTTGATTTTTTTCCAATACCCGTAGGTGCGTTGTTGAAACATAATCGTAAATTTCAGATCGGAATGATGCTTGATTGCTTCTTTATATGCCTTTACCATTAATTTTCCATCACTCAATTGGGCTGAAATTGGTTTCTCTGTCAGAACATGAATCCCCTTATGAAAACAATCGATAGCAATAGGTGTGTGGTCATAATGTGGAGTTGAAATCAACACTCCATCCAATTCGATTGTATTTAACATTTCCTGGTAGTCAGTAAAGGATTTTGTTGAGGGAGAAGAAGAAAACGCTTCCATTCTCTCAGGTATAAGGTCACATATTGCAGATAGTTGAACGCCAGGTAATGACTGGATATCTTTAACGTGTTGACTCCCCATAGCGCCTATGCCAATTACAGCTAATTTAATATCATTCTCCATTGGAGACCTCCTACTCTTAATATTTACGATACTCAATAATAGCTTCAGCAGCTATTGTCAAACGATCGTAAACTATTGGTCAATATTCAATTTCCGTCTAGCATTACCCTGGGTTCGTCGAAAATCACTTGGGGTTACACCGGTTTCCTTCCGAAAAATATTGGTAAAGTAGCTGAAATTGGTATACCCGATCTGGAGACTGATTTCTGAAATTGGAAGTGAGCTCTCTAGTAATAATTGTTTGGCACGATCGATCCTTAATTGCAATAATCGTTTTGTAATGGTCATCCCGGAAATGTTCCGAAAAATCCTTGCCAAATGAGAAGGTGATATATGAAATACTCTAGAGAGATCTTCTCGACTGATATTTTTAAATAAATTGCGCCTTAAATACGCATCAATTTGATTGAAGGTTTCATTTTGAGTATGTATATTTAGTTTAGATATGTTTTCAGATTGATTGAAAGACTTTGTTTTTCTTTCCAATCCAATTAAGATGCGCGTAACCAGTGCTTCTACAAATTCGTAAGTGTTTTCTCCAGGTCTATTAATTTCGTTAATCAAAGTGTTTAGATCGAAACGTAATTCATTGGGAATATTTACAATTTTGTCTAGCAAATCGTCCAAAATGAGGTGATGATTTTCGAATAAAACATAAAAATATCCGATAGATTTATTATGGTATTTAGGTGATCGCATTACTCCGGGTGAAATAAGAATTGAGTCATCCATTTGAAGGGTTAATAATCGTTCATTACATGAAAAGTTAACATTACCATAGACAACACAATACCATTGGAATAAGGAATGGCTGTGCGAAGGAATGTTGTAAGAATGCCCTACTTCGTTATAAACAATTTCCCTGATATTGATTGGTGAAATACTGGTTTCCATATTCCCAATTATATTTGTAAAATATTTAATAAAAAAACATGAAAGAGAAATGCATAAAAATTTTGCTAAGAAATTTTTTTTCACCCTTTTTACATGGTTAGAGAGTTTAGCTGTAATAGAATTCCAATCAAAGCTAAAGAGAAATGCCCGTTGATTATAGATAATTGGATTGCTGTCAAGGCATTCTAGAAATATCCTCCAGATTGCAAAGTAGTAATTATGCCTTGTTCGGATTGCTGTCAAGGATTGCTTGACAGTTTTTAACCCCTGAGATTATAATTTGACGGCTTAACAAAATAGTAAATTACTGAATCTTCAGATAGGAGTAAGATAATGGGTCCGCAGCCAAAAAGAAAAATTTCAAAAGGTCGACGTGATCGACGTCGTGCACATGACAGCCTCACCGCGCCATCACTGGTACAATGCAGCAATTGTGGTGAAATGAGATTATCGCACACGATATGTCCATCATGTGGTCACTACCAGGGACGAGAAGTTGTCCAGGTAGATAAAGAAAAGAAGAAGTAATAAAAAGAAAACTCCGAAAGGAGTTTTTTTTATAAAGCCCAGGCAATTAGAATTCCCAAAAAACCTATCACGATCCCAACATGGAGCAGTAAATTATTTTGAGTCAGCCAGTTATTGAAAAAAAGCCCCAAAATAAAATTTATGATCACGGATAATACGGCAATAAATATCAGTAACCCTTTACGGTTTGAAAAAAAACCTGAAAGCCTCGATAAAATTTTAGACAATTTGGTCATTTTATTCTTCAGTTTCATTCTGTGAGGCTAGGAAATAATGCTCGAATGAGGACACATACCTCACAGGGATTCTCCCTTCTATTTCCACACCACCTTTTTTATGAGAGATATTCTCAATTTTTCCCTGTTCATGAAATAATGAAATTAAACGACCTTGTTGATAAGGTAGTTTTACTTTTACCGGCACATAATTGAAAAATAGATCATTTTCTATCATACTTAATAAATTATTTACACCTATACCTGTTTTTGCAGAAATAGCGATTGCATCCTGATAGCTTTGGGAAATTTCTCTGGCGGAATCAGGTTCTGGAAATTTGTCAATTTTATTCAGTACGGTAATGGTGGGTATACCATCAGCATTCAAGAGCGATAATGTGTCTTGGACAGATTGCCATTGGGATTGAGCACTAGGGTGTGTAATGTCAACAATATGCAATAACAAATCCGCTTCATTGATTTCTTCGAGGGTGGCCCTGAACGCCGCAATTAATTGGGTCGGGAGTTTTTGAATAAAACCTACCGTATCTGTGAATAAACAAACATGATTGTCAGGTAAATTAACACGTTTGGTGGTCGGGTCTAATGTAGCAAATAATTGATCTGCAACATAAACATCCGCAGTTGATATGTAATTTAATAATGTGGACTTCCCTGCATTTGTATACCCGACCAGAGCAACTGTAGGGATTTGCGACCTTTTCCTTTGAGAGCGATAACGGCTGCGGTGAGACCTGACTTTTTCCAGTTCTTTTTTTAAATTAGAAATTTTATTGCGAATTTCACGACGGTCAACTTCAAGTTGGGTTTCACCGGGTCCTCTTAATCCGACTCCCCCCACACTACCTGTTCTTCCACCACCTCCACCAGTTTGTCTGGCCAGGTGCGTCCACGCGCGGGTTAATCGTGGCAATCGGTATTCATATTGGGCTAATTCGACCTGCAGAATTCCTTCTCTGGTATCAGCATGCTGAGCGAAAATATCTAAGATGAGAGCAGTGCGATCGATGATGCGCACTTTGTCTCCAAAGCTCTTTTCTAATTCTCTTTGATGCCTGGGTGATAATTCTTCATCAAAAATAACAACATCAGCCTGGGTTTCATTCACCAGTGCAATTACTTCTTGCACTTTTCCGGATCCAATAAATGTTTCAGGGTTTGGATGTGATAAACTTTGGGTTACTTCACCGACTACTTTCAAACCTGCAGTTGAGGATAAAAGACTTAGTTCAGCTAGAGAATCTTCCAATGAAAGCCAATTGTCCTGGTTGTAAATATCAACGCCAACCAAAAAAGCTTTTTCTTTAGCCATTCTTGTGGATTCTGTTATTTTCTTTACCATAATTTTCTCATTTTGATTTCATCCAATGTTTAATTCTCTCTACTGCT
The DNA here is from genome assembly GCA_942491385.1 of uncultured Anaerolineaceae bacterium. Lineage (GTDB taxonomy): Bacteria > Chloroflexota > Anaerolineae > Anaerolineales > Anaerolineaceae > UBA6170. The sequence continues at coordinate 192,350 of CALOAF010000004.1, forward strand.
TCCTGAATTCTCACTGTTTTAGTGCCGAGAGAAACTCGTAAATATCCTTCTCCGTATTGTCCATAAACTATACCAGGAGTTGTACTGACACCGGTTTCTTCTAATAATTGATTGCAGAATGACATACTATCTTCAAATCCTTCTGGCAACTTTGCCCAGATGTAGATCGCTGCGGGTGGGAAATCAACCTCAAAACCAGCTTCTTTTAATCCACAAACGACAATGTCCCTTCTGGTTTGATAGATTTCATTTCTGCTTTTTAACCATGCTTGGTCACCCGTGATGGCAGTAATTCCTGCGTCTATGATCGGGGCAAATTGAGATGAATCCATTTGGCTTTTATAGGTATGGATGTAGCTAATAATATTTGCATTGCCCACAGCCATCCCTAAGCGCCATCCAGCCATATTGTAAGCCTTAGACAAAGAATTAAATTCGACGGCAACATCTTTCGCATTTTCAACCTGAAGAAAACTTGGCGCAACATAATCATCAAAACAAACATCCACATAGGGCGCGTCATGAGCAATAATGATTTGATTCTCCTTTGCAAAAGCGACCATTTCCTCAAAGAAAGCGATAGGAGCAATGGCACCGGTTGGGTTGTTTGGATAATTGATCCAAAATATTTTTGTTTTTTGGATGATTTCCTGAGGAATAGATGACAGATCAGGTAAAAATCCATTTTTCTTGAGCAAAGGAATTGTATAAATTTTACCCCCTGCAATTTTTGTGCTGGCTGAATAAACCGGATATCCAGGATCTGGTACTATGACATAATCACCAGGATTTACCAAAACCTGAGTCATATTAAACAGACCTTCTTTAGAACCAATTAAACCTACAGTTTCGGTTTGTGGGTCCAACTTAACACCAAATCGTTTTTCATAATAAAATGCAATCGCTCGCCGTAATTCAGGGGCACCACCCATAGGTGTGTACCCGTGTTTGTTGGGTAAAGCAGCGGATGAAATTAATTTATCAATGATAAATTTATCCGGGGGTAAATCTGGTGACCCCATATCAATCTTTATGATATCCAATCCATTTTCCTGGAGTTGAAGAATTTTCTTTGCTAAGATAACAAAATAATACGGCTTAAAAGATGCAATTCGGTCGGCTGGTTTGATAAATGAATTGGTTGTCATTAAATATTTTCCTCACTTGTGTTTTTTTCAAGTATTTGATCCTTTATCGGTAACAAAATATGGAAAGTTGATCCGGGAAAATCAGTTTCACTGTATCCTGATGATTCGACCCAGATGGAACCACCATGTGCTTCTGCGATTCCCTTTGCGATTGGGAGCCCCAGTCCTGGTCCACCACCTTTGAATTTTGTTTTACTACTGGAATGTAAGGCAATATTGCCAAGTCTATTAAATTTCTCAAAAATGACTGTCTGATCTTCCTGGTTGATTCCAATTCCAGTATCAGAAATTAAAACCTCAATAAACCCAGGCAATTTTCTGCCACTGAGATTAATTTTTCCACCATCAGGAGTAAATTTTATCGCATTGACAATAAGATTTTTAAATAATTGAATTAGCTTTTCAGAATCTCCGTAATTCATTAATCGATAACCATCAAATTCCTGAATGTTGATGGAAATGTCCCGGTCTTTGCTGGTGGGTGAAACCTCCAAAAGCACAAATTCAATGATTCTATTTAACCAGTATGGTTGAAGGTTGAGAGATAACAGGTTATTTTCTAATAAAGAAACATCAATCATATCTTCGATAATTGCTCGCAACCGTTTGGATCCATTCAAAATACCATTTGTAAAAACCAACAAATCTTTATTGTTCTGGTTTAATATCACATCAATCAACATGGATGTGTAACCATCTATTAAAGTCAGAGGCGTTTTCAATTCATGAGCAGCCACTGCCACAAAATTACTCTTACTCTCATCCAATTTTTCTAAGTCTGATCTAGCGATTTCTAACTGCTTCGAGAGATATTGGAATTTTTTTGAAGTTTCAATACTGACTGATTTCCTGAATAAATATGAATAGATTGGCAGCAAAATTGTGTTTAATTGTGCGGTTTCATCTGCTTTGCAATTTTCAATAATGGTTTGATTTGAGATTTGTACTATTTGAGTGATGAAATCGTTTATCACAACTCTTTCTTCTTCCAGATCGGATTGGGTTAAAGAATTTGCCCAAGTCTCCAACAATGGGTCAAACCAGGAAGGATCACCCGTCTCTACAGCCTGAATGAGATGAGAAAAAAATGATTGAAATTGATCAGTTATTTCGTCCTTGAGCAGAGAACCGCGCACCAACTCAAGCACAACCCTCTTTTCAATCATTGGGGAAATGCGCTTAAGAATATCTACAGATTGTGACATAATTAAAGTTTATGCTATATGGGAAAGTTTTTCCAATGTTTTATGGTACTAATAACCATTGATAAATTGTTGTTCCGATGATCTCAAGGCTTTGAGGTGAGATTTTATCGATTGTATCCTGGGAGGTATGCCAATACGGATAGTCAAAATCAATGATATCAATCGCAGTTATTCCCATCTCAAGAAACGGAGTATGATCATCCAGCATGCTATGTCTATACTCTTGAATGAATTGTTCCTCATATCCTAAATTAGATGCAATATCCCATATTTCTTTTTGAAGATCAATGTCACTATTTCTTTCATAGTAAATATTCAAGTCTTTATCACCAATCATATCCAGAATCACAACCGCATCCGGTTTACTATCCAAAGTTTTGACGAAACTTCTCGATCCCAGGATCCAATCCCATCCCTCAATACTCCCCTGATCTTCTGCATCAAAAAAAACAAACCATATATTTTTATTAAGGTGTTCCGGTAAAACCCGGGCAAGTTCTAATAACACCGCAACCCCAGAAGCTCCATCATTGGCACCGGGCACTGGTTGAAATTGTTTTTTGACATCAGCATCTTTGTTCGCGTAAAATCGAGAATCGTAATGTGCGCCAATTATGATCCACGGTTGATCAATTGTTTCAGGTTTTTTTCCTATTATATTCTGAATCAGAAAGCCATTTCGATTTTCTGATTGAATCTCAACATTCCAGCCACTGGATGACATTTCTTTGGTTATAAACTCAATTGTCTTTTGATGGCTTTCACTTCCAGGCGTACGAGGGCCAAAATCCATCTGCGACTGGGCGTAACCATATGCATTTTTCCCATCAAATTCAATCGGTGGTTCTGCCTGACAACCTACCAGAAAAATAATGGTGATAAAAAATAATAAGCATGTTTTGTTCATAAAATGTCCCAACTGGATACTTCTGATAGATAATTTTCCAGGCTTGAATTTGCCAACTGTGCATAGATTTTCGCTCGTTCCCGCTTTCCTTTCGCAGAAACCGGAGGAAGAATTCCAAAATTTGCTTTCATCGGTTGAAAATCGCGCATATCGGCATGAGAAATGTAATGGATCAATGCGCCAAGCATTGTTTCTTTTGGTAATACCAGTAATTTTAGTCCAGACAAAAATCTTCCCATATTGATACCGGCTAATAATCCGGTGGCAATATTCCCAACGTATCCTTCCACACCGGTAATTTGTCCGGTAAAAAATAAATCTTCTCGTTGGAGAAATTGCAAAGTTGGTGATAATAATATTGGGGAAGCTATAAAGGTATTACGGTGCATTTGACCATATCTGGCAAAAGTAGCTTTTTCCAATCCAGGGATTAATTTAAATATTCTTTTTTGTTCTGAGAATTTCAAATTTGTTTGAAATCCAACCATATTATATAAAGTTCCTGCAAGATTATCCTGCCTTAATTGCAAAACTGCATATGGTCGTTTCCCTTCGTGTGGGTTCCAAATTCCAACGGGTCGGAGGGGGCCAAATGCCAGTGATTTTTCTCCTCGTTGCGCTAAAACTTCAATGGGTAAACAACCTTCAAAGTACTGATTAGCGCCAGCTTTTACGCCTGAGTTGATCGGTAATTCGAATAATTTTAATTCAATTCTTTGAGCATTTATTAATTCATTGATAAATTGATCATAATCCTCTTTTGAAAAGGGGCAATTAATATAATCACCTGAGTCCTCTCCATCCCGTTGATAACGAGAAGCTTTAAAGGCAATATCCAGATTGATTGATTCAAAATTAACAATTGGGGCAATGGCATCAAAAAAAAATAAATTATCAGAATTTGTTAGCTGTGCGATACTTTTACTGAGGGCACTGGAGGTCAGAGGACCAGATGCAATGATGGTGGGGCCGGAGGGAATTTCTTTTACTTCTTCCCTAAATATTTTGATATTGGGATTAAGAGTAAGGGTCTCAGTAACTTTTTCAGAAAAAAGGTCGCGATCAACAGCCAGGGCTCCTCCAGCTGGGACTTCAAATTGATCGGCAATCTGCATCAACAATGACCCCATTTTGCGTATTTCATTTTTCAATACACCGGAAGCTCGGTCGGGTAAATTTGATCCCAATGAATTGGAACATATTAATTCGGCAAATTGATCAGAAGTATGGGCTCCAGTTTGAACCACAGGACGCATTTCATACAAATTCACATGAAATCCTGCTTTTGCAAGTTGGTAAGCGGCTTCACTTCCAGCCAATCCTGCTCCAATTATATTTATGCTTCTAGTCTCCAAAATAGCACCTCGGTTGATATTTTATATCATAAAATTCGTCTGGCATACAACTTGCAACATAGCGGGATATAGATATACTAAATGAGTGAGGACAAAATCATGCTCCAATATCAATACCAGGTACACAAACCAATTACCACAGCGCATCTTGCGCAGACAATGACATTATTGAGTCTCTCTGCATTTGAACTCAAACAACAAATTGATTCCGAGTTAGCTTCAAATCCTGCATTGGAGATTATTGAAGAAAGGCGCTGTCCGCATTGTAAGCGTGTATTGCCTGAGAATGGTGCCTGTCCGATTTGTTCCCGACCAACGAACTTAGATATGAATGAACCAATTGTCTACGTTTCTCCGATGGATGACTTTATGCCGAGATCAGACTATGACGATTCCGATTATTCTGAAGAACCTTTTTCAGCTGCCACTGACGACCTGACCAGTTATGTTATCAAACAAATCGCACCAGAATTATCAAAAGATCAACAATTAATAGCTGTTCATTTACTGACAAACCTAGATGATGATGGTTTTCTGAGCGTAAATTTGAATGACGTAGCCAGATATTTTCATGTTCCATTATCTACGATTGAAGAGGTTCAGAAAATTATACAGTTGGCTGATCCTATCGGCGTGGGTTCAACAAATCCACAACAGGCATTATTGGTTCAATTAGAAGTATTATCAGATTCAATCTCAATACCTGAGTATGCTTATGAAATTATTAAAGATTTTATGGATCTATTGAGCAAGCGACAACATTCGGAAATCGCTAAAAAACTCAGGATTAGTGTACAGCGGATCGAAAAAATAGTTGAATTTATCAGCGATAATTTGAACCCATTTCCTGCGCGCTCTCATTGGGGATCCGTTCGCAACCCCTCAGCACCCGATACAAATGTCTATCATCGACCAGATGTATTGATTTCATTCTCAAACAATGATCTAAAATCACAATTAATCGTTGAAATTGTAATGCCTTATTCTGGCACACTTCAGGTAAGCCCTCTTTACAAACAGACGATAAAAGAAACCGATGCGGATTTGAAAGATGCCATGAAAGGTGATTTGGAAAAGGCTTCTTTATTTGTGAAATGTTTACAACAAAGAAATCATACAATGCAGAGATTGATGCATGAATTGGTGATGATTCAAAAACCATATCTGACAAAAGGCGAAAAATTCCTAAAACCTATTACACGGGCAAGTTTGGCAGGTGAACTTGAAGTGCATGAATCAACAATTTCGAGGGCAGTGTCGGGTAAATCTGTACAACTACCCAACAAAAAAATTGTTCCTTTAGCTGCTTTCTTTGACCGAAGCCTTTCAGCCCGAACGATTTTACGGGAAATAGTTTCTTCGGAATCAAAACCACTCAGTGATACAGAGATTCAGAAGAAATTAAACGAAAGAGGCATTCAAGTTGCAAGGAGAACCGTCGCGAAATACCGAGCCATGGAAGGAATTCTTCCGGCGCATTTAAGGCAGGCCCTATAAATTAATGAATTCTGAAAAACCAAATTGGATCAGGGAGGTTTTGTGGGGAAAGGCACAGGATGATGGTGCCTTTATCTATAAGAATTTGTTAAATGTGATCCAGGATCCTGCGATATTAATTGACATTCCTCGCAAAGAAATCATCAGTTTTAATGTTAACTTTCAAAAGTTGACAGCTTACTCACCGACCGAATTAAGTAATTTGCCGGTTGATTTGTTATTTAGTTTGGATAAAATCGAAAATGCTGTTTTCATCGAACCATTTATGTTTGAAATCATCAAGAGAAATAAGCAACCGGTGGATGGATATGCCTGGAAATATGGAATTGATGATAGGAACTCCAAATGCGTGATTTTATTTAACGAAGAACAAGAATTTATTGAAAAGCAAAAAATCTGGCAGGATCAACTTTTTCTCATGATGGAGCAGTTGTTGAGATTAATTGAAGAAGACGATTTGATAAAGGCTTTGCAAAAGGCTGTCAAATTAATTGAGAATTTCTTCGAGACACCACATGTTTCCATCTACCAGGTGGAAAGTAATGTGCCTGAACTAACGCGAATCCCTGGTGAAACCAATAGTGATTTATTACCGTTTACCTTGCCTTCCAGTGATATTCGTTTGGACCAAAAGACAACAATTTGGACTCCCGGGCATCGGGTGATCACCGAAATTCATAAGATTGCCAGAATCAGCAGTTTAGCATATGTATGTACTTCGGCTTTAGGACCGGGAAAAAGTGCTACTGCTTTGTTGGTGATTGGACAGCAGAAAAAACAACCTCCGAAATATTTAAACTCCATTTTAGAAATGTTTTCTGCAGCAATTTCATCAATCCTGCAATATTTTATTCTGATAAATGCATTACGTACAAAAATAGACCAACAGGATTGGATGATCCGGGTAAATAATGAAATCCTCGATCATGTCCAGGATGGTATTATCATCCTCAAACCAAATATGAATATCTGGATGATTAATCCAAGCGCAGAAATATTGCTTGGGTACCAATCCCGTGAAGTCTTTGAGCAAAGTATTGATAACATTCTCATTGGTCCTGATAGCTTTTTCCCATTATTAGAATCTGCAAAAACTGACTTCGGTATTCATCGGCTAGGGATCGTTCATATTCACAATCGAAATGGGGATTCCGTTCCAGTGGATGCCAAAATTGTTCCAGTCATTCAAAATGATAACCTGCTAGCGATCATTATTTATTTGCGTGATGTTAGTGAAAATGAAGAAATTAAAACCCGGGCTCAACAATTGGAACACAGAGCAGTTTTAGGAGAATTTACAGCAGTTTTTGCTCATGAAGTTCGCAACCCAATCAATAATATATCCATGGGGCTTCAATTACTCTCAAGAAGCTTTACCGAAGATCCAAAAAACAAAGAAATGGTGGATCGCATGATTCATGATTGTGATCGGCTGACCCACCAAATGGAAGCTGTATTAGCCTACTCAAAACCATTTGATGCAAAATTTGAATCAGTGGATATTTCCATCTTATTGCAGCGGATTTTAGACCGATGGAAACCAAGAATGGCGCGAGTAGGTGTTCAGGAGTTCATCCAAAAATCTGAAGAATTACCATTAATTTCAGCAGATCCGAGACTATTAGAACAAGTCTTTACAAATTTAATTGGAAATGCGATAGAAGCTATGTCTGATTTGCAGAAAGGTACACTGGCCGTGCATATAGAAATTTCAAGAGAAATTTCGAATTATCCTCAAATAGAGGTAAAAATTATTGATAGTGGTCCCGGTATCCCGGAAGAAGTTCGTGGGCATGTATTTGAGCCTTTTGTTACAACAAAAAAGGCTGGCACAGGTTTAGGATTGGCAATCAGTAAACGAATTATTACTGCCCATCGTGGTAATATTACGGTTGAATCATATCCGGGTGGAGGAACAGTGTTTGCCGTTTATCTGCCGATTAAACAAGGAGATTAAATCATATGGGATATACCGTTCTGGTAGTGGATGATGAAGAGAATGCAAGAACACACCTGGAAGCATTCTTGACTCCTTTGGGATACGAAGTGATAGGGGTTGGCACACTAGCAGAAGCACGCTCTGAGTTGCAGAAAGGCAATTGTGACATTGTGCTTCTGGATGTTCAATTACCTGACGGTTTCGGTCCAAATTTGCTTTATGAAACATTAAATATGCAGCTAAGACCACCAATCATATTGATTACCGGTTTTCCAGATATAGAAATCGCTGTTGAGGCCATGCGTAATGGGGCACATGATTTTTTAATTAAACCCATCAAACTTGACCGCCTTGAGATTTCCATTCAAAGAGCTCTTGAGATCGTAAGAATGAGAAGAGAGTTGGCATTATTTAGAAATACCCAAAAGAATAGTGTTCAGTTTGTTGCCGGAGACAATCCAAAAATTAAACATGTTTTAAGTCTGGCAGAACGGGCTGCTTCCATGTCAGTTTCGGTGTTAATTACTGGTGAAACTGGTGTTGGCAAAGATGTGTTGGCAAATTATATTCATAATGTTGGCCCGCGATCTCATAAAATGTTTGTGGCCATTAATTGTGCTGCCATCCAGAGCACCATGCTCGAATCCGAATTATTTGGCCATGAAGCAGGCGCTTTCACCGGTGCTGATAAAAGAAAACATGGTCTTATGGAAACTGCAGATGAAGGCGTGCTTTTTTTGGATGAGATTTCCTCAATGCCTTTGGATATGCAAGCTAAATTATTACGCGCTCTAGAATCAAAAGCATTTCGAAGAGTAGGTGGGAACAATTTGATTAACGTAGATGTTCAGGTATTGGCAGCCTCCAACCGGAATCTCAACCAAATGATGGAGAAAGAAGAATTCAGATCAGATTTATTTTATCGATTAAGGGTGGTCGATTTACACATTCCACCATTGCGAGAACGAAAAGAAGATATACCAGAACTGGTCGGGTTTTTCATCAAACACAAAAATAGCAAAATGGGGATTAACATTCTTGATATCACACCCCGTGCAATGGAAAAATTAATGGCTTACAATTGGCCTGGAAACATTCGCGAGTTAAGTAATGCGATTGAAAGCGCGATGTTGTTTTGCGATACCGGAGTTATTGACGCACCAAATTTGCCTTTGAACTTGCAATAAAACTCTGTTGGCATACAACTTGCATCATACCTCTAGAAGATTGTTCTGGAGGTTTTTTTATGATAAAAGAGGATTTAATCACACTGCTAACACTTGTTTTTATGGGATTAGGACTAATCTCATTCATCACCGGTTTTATCGTCTTGTTAACACGTGTTTTGGGTAAGGGGATTACTCAGATCGCGAAACAAACCCAAAAAGTGGTTCAAAAAGGAATTACCGAAGAAATCGCTTCTATCATTGGAAACGCTTCAGTCTTGATCGATTCGTTAAACCAGATGGTAACCACCGCTGCTGGGATCGGAGTTTTCCTGATGGTATTAGGGGTTTTGTTAATGGGCGGTTCTTTCGCATTGTTCTTAAGATTCTAGATTGTTCTACAAAGGAGTACTGATGAATACAACATTTTTTTTCCAATCCTTACGGGATAATCTGAATGAAAATGATCAAAAAATTCTGATTGAATCGATAAAACAAGATAAATTGCTTCTAAAACAATTTAGAAACAATGATTTTTTTATGCAATGTGTGGAGAACTTTGGGAATTCTTTGGAAAATTGGTCACTTGGAAAAGTTGCCATGTTGTCGGTGGATTCAAAAATTGAGGTTTTGGGGAACGATGTTAAAGATAAACACTATTTAAAAAATGCAATTTTGATTTTAGAAGAGACCTTCAAAACCCATTCAAAAGAAATAGATTTTCAAAGAGCAGTTTATATTGCCTTGGCTTTATTTGAAAGAAAAAGAAAAAATCAGACCTGGTCGGGTTTGCTGGAAGAACTATCCATTGGCGTATCAAGAAAATCAGTTTTGATGAAATGGCGCACTAGTTTGGCAATTTTGTACAGTTTAGTCAACGGTGATGAAAATCTTTTGAAAGCGCTAATTGAAGGAAATGATCCTTACTTTGCTGTAGCATTTGTGAACCATATTTTTTCTATACAATTCATACCTCAAAAAGAAAAAGCTTCCAAATTAACCAGGTTTTTTGAAAAACAATCAATCGAGACCCAAATAATCTGGTTACAAAGTTTGCCGGTCCAAATTCCCTATATGTCAGATCAAATCTCAAACAATCTGAGCGAATCAAAAATGTTTGCTTTGAACGTAAATGAAAATCACCCCAATCAGGAATTTGATTTTGTGACTAAATTTGATGAGGAATTAAAGAGTAATTTATTGAAGGGATTTCGATATCAACTTGAAAAATCCCCATTGCAAGCGAAATCAAATTTTCTAAGTGCAAAACAAAAACTACAAAATATCCTGCGCTTAATTGACATGAATATTGTCTCAGAAGCCTATGAGGAAGTTCAAAGTGGATTGAAGAAATACATGAATGAACCCAAATTCAATGATCTAGCCTTCAATCATATGAAAGATGAAAATTTATCATCGCAAATTTCAAAACCAGATATTCCCAACACTGGAATTTTTGCTGTTTTAACTTATGCTTGTGAGATTTTAAAAAACGGAAAACCTCTGGAAGCCAGAGAAATGGCTGGAAAACAATTTAGAAATTGGCTTAATCATCAAATTGTCGAATGGCCATCTTCGGAAACAATTTCATATTTAAACAAAGTTAACCATAAGAAAATAATCAATTTGCTTAATACGCTTGGATTAAATGGATTGAGCGCAGAATATATAAATTTCCTTTCAGAAATTTCATATTCCATGAAAGATTTGCAGGATGAATTAATTTCGGGATTGCAAACTCTCGACTTATTCGATGAAGCGTATAGTGAATTAAAAATGTCTTTATCCAATTCGGTTCATCAGGATGAGGTTTATAAAAAGATCTTTGATTTGTTGGTGAAAAGTAAAGATTGGAACTCACTGTATACGGAATGGGAAGAATACTCAGCATCACATGTAATGTCACAGGATGATTGGATTAATTTTGCAAAAGCTGCACTTAATTCAAATCAACTAGATAAAACTAAAAAGTTGGTTGAGGAAATGAAAGCCGCGGGAGTAAATAGGACGCAAATTGATGTTATCAGTGGGAATCTATTTTATAAGGAAGGCGAAATTGAAAAAGCAAGAGTTCTGTTGGAAGAAACCACAAAGAGATTACCTGAATATGAAGAAGGTTGGATCGTTTTAAGCAATGTATATACGGATTTGGGATTAATTCAAAAATCAATGGAATCATTGCGTACAGCAGTATTAGCCATTCCTGACTCTTCAGTTATTCATTTCAGTCTTGCAAAAAATTGTTTAGATCAGGAATTGTTTGCCGAAGCGCTACCCTATATTCGTAAAGCGGTTGCTTTAGAACCTGATAACGCGATCTATAACTTCAATCTGATACAAACCTTACAAACCTTGGGCCGTACTGATGAAGCAGATCTGATCTTGAGCCAGGCAAGGCAGCAATGGCCGCATGATCGGGAAATTGCATATGTGGATGCTATCCGTCAGATCGAAAAGCAAAATAGGGATGCTGCCTTAATTGCTTTTGACGTAGCCATCAATTCTCAGGATGTGGACATCCCAAACAAAAGACAAATTTTATATGTCCAAACTTTATTGGGTGATAGACCTGAAAAATTCCTGCCAACCGACGGTCAATACAATGAAATGAGCAATTTACTGAAAGCACAGAAAATTCTTCAAACAGCATTCAGTACCAATTCTGCAGACACATATTATTTGCAGCTAATGCTGGGAGAATTATATTATTTGACTGGTGAAGCGGAAGCAGCTAATTCAATATATGCAAGATTAGTGAACGAATTCAAATCAAATCAAAATCATCAGTCATTGCTTTGGAGAGTGTATGCTGGGTTAGGTCTGGTGAAGATTGATTTATCAGAGGTAGAAAGTGGGATCGCTGCACTTCAGGAGGCCGATCAATTAATTTCAAAACATTTGGGGATAAAACAAAAAATAGCTGAGACATATTTTTCTGCCGCATTGGTTAATCAAGCTGAATCCAAAGCAGAAGAAATTTACCAGTTGGGTTCCACAAATGTCGAAAATTTATTATGGTACGCAAACTTCATGACAAAAATAGGAAATTCCGAGGGGGAAATCAGAGGGTTGGAACAGATATTACATTTTGATCCGATTCATTCAACTGCAATTTCACGATTAGCAAATATTTATATCTCGAATGGGGATCTGGAGCAGGCGAAGGAGGTTCTTGAAAAATTAGAAGGGGCAGACCACCTGAACAACCAAGACATCCGCAATGCAGTCATATCTTATCTGCGAATTGAAAATTATGAGAAAGCATTGTCATGGTTCAATAAATTAGTTGAAGACGTAAATGGGGTAGATATCAAAAAAAGTGTCGTTGAAAAAATATACTTGACGATGGCAAATCAGAAATGGGAATCAGCATTGTCAGAGATTCAAAAATTGAAAAGAAACACAATCAATTCTCGATTATTATCCTCATTAGAAGGTGAATGTTTATTCAACAGCGGAGATTATTCTGCAGCAGTTTATGCCTTTGATGCTGCTTTATCATTTCCTTCAGAGGAGGAATTGGCTGGTGAGGGACTTTTATTTGAGAATTCATTGATCCCGGAAAATTGGATTCAACAAAAAAATGGGGATTTCGCAATTCTGAATTACCTTACAAAATCACACAAAAATAAATATGAATTTGATCAATGTCTGGAAATGATTGATCGAATGATCAAAATAAATCCAAAAGACCCATGGTTGTTCTTAATGGGTGCTGATTTTTCCATGCAACTAACCGATTATGAATTGGCTTCTGAATATCTATTGAAATATAAAAATATTGGTGATTCTGAAAAAATAACAAATGATACAAATTTGTTTGCCACAGCTTTGGATTATGCCTGTGCATTTCTGGATGGTAGGGATTATCGGTTTTCATTTAGGGATGAGGAATCCCAAAATGATTTGCGGAATGTTCTGAATGCGCATCAACTACTGGATAAAAATTTATTTGAGGACGCGATTCAGTTATTCAATGAGATCAAACCCACCATAGATAGACCAATGGTTGTGGATATGAATGATCATTATGGCGAAATTAAAGAGTCAATTTTCAAGAGGCTTTCCTTCATCTTAGTTTGGAGATTAAATGATTTTCCAAGAGCAGAAAAATTAATAGAACTCTTCGATACTGAAAATACGAAAAATATCGAAAAAGCATATTTGAATATAGTGGTTGAATTTTCCTATCGGACAATACTGGATCTGTTCCAAAAAAATGATGTTCAATCTCACCGAAGTCTTGTGATGGAAAGGGAAATTTTTGATCCAAATAAAATATACCAGCTTCTTGCAATCATCAATCAGCAGGGTAAGACCAAAGCAATTAAAAATCTCGAAAACCTTTCAAAAGTGCTGATAGAAAAAGATTATTCAATTGGGTTTGGTTTACTCAACTCCAGAACACTACCCAAATACATGAACTATATTCTGGTTGACTCGCTGATGAAAGCCGGGAAAACTGAAATTATTAGCGATTATATTTCTAATTTCAAACCAGAAATATATGAAAACTTGTTTTTCTTGAGTAATAACCAAACCATGTCATTGGAAGAAAAAATAGCCTTCCTGAATACTCAAGTTTCCACTGATGATCCGATCTGGTTGATGGTATGTTCAAGGATTTTTGAAAAAAATGGAAATCTTCAGGAAGCGATTGAATTAGCGGAACAGGCAACCAAAATCTGGCCGGAGGAAGAATTGTGGACGATTCGTATAGCAAATCTTCACCAGGCAGCAGGAGATTTTGAAAGCGCTGATCAGTATTGGAAGAACATTGTAAGTTCAACAAAAGATCTCAATCATGTGATTTACCAATATATCAACCTATTGATTGAAAACAAAAAGGCTGTTGATGTGATCCATTTACTGAATGAGTACAAAGAACAGGTTTCCGAATCATATGATTTTTGTTTTGCACACGCCAAGGCTAATTTATTACTGAAGTCTTATGAAGAAGCCACTAATTACATTCAAGCAGCAAGAAAATTTAAACCAGTTTCACTGGAGTTAGATTACTTAGAAGCGGAAGCCTTTTATCTGAATGGTGCAGTAGATAAATCGAAAAATAAAATCCATGAAATATTGCAAATAAATCCCAACTACGAGCCAGCATACATTCTAAGTTCAGTTATTCTGAAGGAAAAAGGAAAATTTTCTGAAGCGATTAATATCATCAACACGGGATTGGAAAAATGCACCGAGAGCAAAGGATTAATGATTGAAAAAATATTGAACCTTAAAGAAATGGGAGAGGTCTCCAACAGCCTATTGTACGCTTCAGAACTTTCACAGCGACTCCCGAAAGATGTTGAAGTTTTACAAATCCTGGCAACGCTTTATCTTGATATCGAAGATTTTCAAGCGGCAGAAATGGTTGCCAGAAAGAGCTTACATTTACAATCCAATCAACCTGAAATCCATCTATTATTAGGAAAGGTTGCCAAACATCAAGGTCAACTTGACCAAGCTCTCAACCATTTTTCAAAAGCTGCTATGTCAAGTTTAGAAGGTATAGAACCCTGGTTGGAGATGGGTGACATTTATATTGATCAACAAGAAACTGAAAAAGCTCTCGAAGCTTTCCGAGAAGCTTATTCACGAAATGAAAATGATTATCGAGCTTTTTATAAGACTGGCTTGTTGTTACGAGATCTCAAAGATTATCAGAGCTCAGAAAAAATGCTCAGGATCGCATCCTCGCTATCACCAAAAGATACCAATATTCGTCGCCAATTGGCCGGTGTTATCGCTTTAAATCTGATTCACTCATCTTAGGAGAAATTACATGGAATTCACATACCCGAAACATGATGAAAAAATCAACCGTGGAACCGTTGTTCAACTGATTGTATCTGCGCTGCAAAATAACAGAATTGTTTTTGGGCGCCAACTAGCTCAGAAATGGTTATCTTTTTACCCGGGGGATCTCTCCGTTCAATATTATCTGGCAGTGTTTTTTCAAAAAGAGAATCAACTTGAATTAGCGACAGATGTTACCAGAAAATTAATTGAGACTGATCCAGAATATTTAACAGCGCATGAGTTATTTATTTCATTGCCAATCTCCGAGGAAGAAAAAAACCTTTCGATGGCGTGCATTCATGTTTTAGGCGGCGTCACAAAAAACAAAAATGTATTACCTGCCTGGGGACCCGCTTTACGGGTAGTAAGAAAATCAATCGGTAAAGAAAAATTCGATAATGCTGGGGATCTGATGGTTAGGATCTTATCCTTAAAATTAGATAATCCGATGATCAATTTATTTCATCTAAAATCAATTTATTTCCAACAGGATTCGAATGCGATCAGAAATTTGGCTGAGATATACCATCAAAAATGGCAAAACACCTTATTTTATAAATTGATCCTGGCAGAACAATTATTGGAGAGCGGCGAAGAAGAAGAATCAGTGAATTTGTTACATGATTGTGTGGCAAAAGATTCAGCTGGACAAATCGCTCGCAGATTATGGGGAGATCAACATGTATTTCTACCATTATGGCCAGACGAACTTAGTATTCGGTTTGATTTTCAAGTCCCTGGTGAAGTTGCATCCGATATGGGGTGGAACCGGCTACCAGAAGGGAAATTGGAGGAATCAAATTATGTTTATGATGGCCAATCTGAAGAATCAGACAAGAGTTTTTCTGGTTCAACTCGAAGCAAAGCATTTATGGAAGCTGAGAAAGAATTTCAACGTATCGCCAAAACCATCAAGAAAGATTTCAGTGGAAAATTGGATGGGCGTTTTCCTGTTTATGTGATTATGACAACCAAGACAGGGATTGTTCAACAATATGGTGATCAAACCTACAATGTCATCAACCAAACCATGTCCCAAATTAACCACGTATTACAGAAAAAATCTGGTTGGGATAGCCTGGTTTTCATCCCAGATGATGCAAAAATCGCAACAAAAATTAAATCTGGCACCTATCACTGTGATCGATCCCTGGAAAATTAAACTAGCAATTCATGAACTGGATGCAATACTTGCCAAAAGGGGTGAAAGAATTGGGGCAATGTTAATCGTTGGTGGAAATGAAGTGGTGCCTTTCCATCGATTACCGAATCCAACAGATGATATTGATGATGAAATTTATTCAGATAATCCGTATGGAAGTCTAGACAATAATTATTTCTTAACCAATTGGCCGTTGGGCAGGGTGATTGGTGAAAAAGGACAGGATGCAGGTCTCCTGATCCAGCAATTACGTCAGATCGTAAAATTCCACATGCAACCGAAATCAATGAATAAAGTTTGGGAGAGAATTGTCAGATCCTTTACAAATATTTTTACCTATAAATATTTATCGAGTTTTGGATATTCTGCATCCGTTTGGAAAAAATCCTCCACTAACGTTTATAAAGCGCTGGGAGAGTCCAAATCGTTATATATCTCTCCCAATAGTAAAAAGCAATCATTAACCAAGCAGGATTTGGTGTCAGTGGACTTTGGTTATTTTAATCTACATGGTATGGTAGACCGCCCAGAGTGGTTTGGGCAAAGAGATTATTTAGATCCGCCTGGTAATGATTATCCAGTTGCTTTATCGCCCGATGATTTAATCAATAATGGCAAGTCTCCGAAAGTGGTTCTCACTGAAGCCTGCTATGGAGCGCACGTATTCGGAAAAAATGAAAATGAATCAATTGCATTAAAATATTTGTCACTGGGGACGAATGTTGTGATTGGATCAACGAGTACCTCCTATGGGTCTGTTGCTCCTCCATTAATTGCTGCGGATTTATTTGCTCAATTGTTCTGGCAACAAATACGAGAAGGTTTCCTGGTAGGTGAGTCGTTTCAAAGGGCAAAAATCTCATTTGTTCAGGAGATGATGAAACGTCAAGGGTACCTGGATGGTGAAGATCAAAAAACACTAATTCAATTCGTTTATTATGGCGATCCATTCTTTGTTTATGAAGGTAAAGAAATACAAATCAAAAGGGTGAATTTAATCGAAAGGCCTGAAAAAATTCGCACAATCACTGATTATAAGAATGGTGGGTCAATAATGGAAATTCCGGAAGAAACCATGCTAAAAGTAAAATCTTCATTAAAATCCTATTTACCAGGATTGGATAATGCAGACGTAAAAATGAGCCGTTTACAAATTGGTTCATCCAGATCAGGGAGATCAGCAGGGCAAAAACAAAACAAAACCAAAGTATTAAGTGACAAAATGGTCGTTACTGTACGAAACCCGATACAAATTCATCAAAACAGGTATTATCAAATCGCCAGAATCACGTTTGACAAAAAAGGTTGTGTGGTCAAAGTCGCTATGTCACGGTAATATTGTCACTGAAAGTTTGATCGCTTATAATCATGGGCAAATCAATTTGCCCATTTTTAATTGGAGTGTGTATGGAAAAAAAGTTTAGTGGAAATGAAATACGGAAAACGTTTATAGAATTTTTTAAAGAGAGAGGGCACACAGTCGTAACCTCTTCTTCGTTGGTTCCTGGAGGAGACGCTACGTTATTATTTACAAACTCAGGAATGGTTCAGTTTAAAGAGGTCTTTTTGGGAACTGATAAAAGGCCTTACACGAGAGCTGTGGATTCACAGAAATGTATGCGTGTAGCTGGTAAACATAACGACCTCGATGATGTTGGTAGGGATGATTGGCATCATACATTTTTTGAAATGCTTGGAAACTGGTCTTTTGGTGATTACTATAAAAAAGAGGCGATCGGATGGGCGTGGGAACTGCTAACCACAGTGTGGGGGTTGGATGAGAAAAAATTATGGGTGACGGTCTTTAAGGATGAAAAAGAAGAAATTCCAACCGATAATGTGGCTGAAGAAATCTGGCTCAAACAACCAGGAATGGATCCAAACCATGTCTTATTTTTCGGCAGAAAAGATAATTTTTGGGAAATGGCAGAAACTGGTCCATGTGGGCCTTGTTCTGAAATTCATATTGACCGGGGAGAAGCGTTCTGTGATAAAAAGGGAGTTCCTGGACATATTTGTAGAGTGAACGGGGATTGCGACCGATTCTTGGAATTATGGAACAATGTTTTTATTCAATATAACCGTTTGAACGAGTCTGAATTAGAACCTCTTCCAGCAACTCATGTGGACACAGGTATGGGTTTTGAGCGAATTGTTGCTGTTCTCCAGGGTGTAGATTCAAATTATAAAATAGATCTTTTAGCAAGTTTGGTCAAAAAAGTACAAAATTTGACTGGCATAGGTGATGGAGATGTGGTTTCTAACTACACACCCTATAGGGTAATTGCAGATCATGCTCGCGCAGCAACATTTCTAATTGCTGATGGGGTAGTTCCTGGTAATACAGGTAGAAATTATGTTTGTCGAATGATTATCCGCAGAGCCGCACGTTTTGGTGGAAAAATTGGATTGAATAAACCCTTTTTAGCTGAAGTCGCAAAAGAAGTAATTAAGAATTACGGGGAAGCCTATCCTGAGCTTGTTCGGAATCAGGAAACCATACTTAATAATCTCACCAGAGAAGAAGATCGCTTTCAAAAAACTTTAGAAACTGGACTTAGCACCCTTGAGGAAATATTTGACAATCTTAAACAAAAAGAAGAAAAAACTGTAACTGGAAACGATGCATTTGAACTGTACGCAACTCATGGTCTCCCTCTTGAAATAACCAGAGATATCGCTCGTGAGCAAGGATATGATGTTGATGAACCTGGTTTTAAGAATGCTATGGAGCAACACAGGTTGGATTCTGGTGCCGGGAAAACCTTTGGTGTTATGGGGAATGACGATGTTGACAATTATCGCTTTATTTTTGATCAGTTGGTGAAGGCCAATAAACTTTCAGAAGAAGGTGTGCTTTACGATCCTTACGATGATTTGGTATTTGAAACTGAGATCATAGCATTAATTAAAGATGGAATGTTAATTACTGAAGCGGGTCCAGGGGACCAGATTGAAATATTGTTACCAAAAACTGGTTTCTATGTCGAATCTGGTGGTCAGGTTGCAGATACTGGCATGATTCATTCACTAGAAAATGAGTTTGAAATTGAAATTCAGGGTATGCGGCGGCCGGCAGCAGGAATGATTGTTCATGTAGGAAAAGTAGTAAAAGGTAATGTCCATTTAGGTAAGATGGTTTTGGCGATGGTTGATGGCCAGCGGCGGATGGATATTATGAGAAATCATACTGCTACCCACCTTCTGCATGCTGAGTTACATCGTGTATTGGGCAAACATGCTCGTCAAGCTGGTTCACTGGTTGCGCCGGATAAATTGCGCTTCGATTTTACACACCCTGAAGGATTATCCTTTGAGCAAGTAGAGGAGATTGAAAAAGGAGTCAATAAGGCTATATTGGAAAATCATCATCTTCAGATCAGCATTAAATCTTTGACTGAGGCAATTTCTGAAGGTGCCATGGCACTGTTTGGTGAAAAATATGGTGAAGTTGTTCGCACCATTACCATTGGAAATCAAGAAACATTTTCTTATGAATTATGTGGTGGTACCCACGTGGATGACACCAGTGATATAGGAACTTTTATTATCACCCACGAAGGTAGTGCAGCTGCCGGGATCAGAAGAATTGAAGCTGTGACAGGTCGGGCGGCGTATGAATTAATACTGAAGCAAACAGCTTTATTGAAGTCAGTTGCTGGAAAATTAAGCTCGTCCGTAGAATCTGTATCAGAAAAAATTGATAATCTCCAGAAAGATTTCGAGAATTTGCGAAAAGAAAATGCCAGACTCAGGCAATTGGTTGCCAAAGATTTCTTCATTACAAATTTAGTTGATGTAAAAAAGATAAATGGTGCTCCTGTACATGGGTTGATATTACCAGGTGCAGATAATGAAGCATTGCGATCGATGACAGATTTATTTAAAGAAAAATTCAAATCTGGTGTGGTTGTGGTCGCTTCGATTATTGATGAAAAGCCAATGTTGGTCGCATCTGTTACCGAGGATTTGGTGGCACGGGGAATAAATGCTGGTCAACTGATTAAATATCTGGCGGGATTTGTCGGTGGGGGTGGGGGTGGTAAACCAACAATGGCCCAAGCGGGTGGAAAAGACGTAGAAAAATTACCACTAGCTATTTCCAAACTATATGAATATGTGAGTGAGCATCTAAAATAATAAAAGCAAAATAAATACAATCAGATGGAATATTACCATCTGATTGTATTCTTCTTAATCTATATGTCGTGTTAGTTTTTATTTATTACTCAATCAAGATTGTTAAGATAATCCACAATTAGCCTTATTCCAAACCCATTAGCACCTTTCGGTTGATAATTTTCAGATTTGGCAGTTGTTGCAGCCCCTGCAATATCGATATGTGCCCAAGGAACTTCGGATTCGATAAATTGTTTTAAGAATATGCCGCCCATAATGGGATGCCCCTCACGGCCACCTGAATTCTTTAAATCGGCATCATCACCCTTGATAAAATCAAAATATTCATCATCTAATGGCATCGGCCATAATCTTTCAAAAGTATTTTCGCCGGCTGCAAATAATCGGTCGGATAATTCAATATTATTCGAAAATAAACCAGCACGGATTTTTCCCAGGGCGACCACAATCCCACCGGTTAAGGTTGCGAAATCAATGATACAATGCGGCTGGTAATTTCTTTGAGCATAGGTCAAGCCATCTGCCAGTACCAATCTGCCTTCTGCGTCGGTAGAGAGGATCTCAACTGTTTTTCCGGATAATGTCTTGATGATATCATCTGGGCGATATGCTTCATCAGAAATCATATTTTCAGCCGCACAAATAATTCCAACAACATTTTTTGGAATTCCTAGAATGGATGCAGCTAAAACGGAAGCCAAAACTGTAATTCCGCCCAATTTATCAAATTTCATGCCTTTAATACCATCCACGTTTTTAATTGAGTAACCCCCAGTATCGAATGTGATCGCTTTGCCGACCAGAACAATATGTTTTTCCTTGATTGGTTTATCTGCTTTGTATTCGATGATGATCATTCTGGGTTTTGATGCACTACCTTTTCCTACAGATAGAATTCCATTTGCTCCAATTTGTTGCAGGTCGTGTTCATCAAGAACTTTGACGTTGAGATTGAATTGATTGGCTAAGTCAACACAAATTTCAGCCAGGGAAGGGGGATTAATCACGTTTCCTGGGCTTTGACCCAGCTCCCTGGCATAATTGACGACGGAGGTTAATTTTTGAATTTTATATATTATTTCTTGCAGGGTTCTATCATCACTCTCAATCAAAACTTCTGTTTTATCATTTGTCGCATCTTTTTTGAAATTATCAAAACGATACAATCCAAGGAAAATTCCTTCAATAAAAGGTTGTAGGCTCGGTAATTGAATTGAGTTAATTAATTCTTTTGAAATAAATAATTTTAAAATATTGTGAGAACTTAAGAATTTTGCCAGAGTTCCCCCAAGCTTTCGCCAATTATCTGTTGTTGATTTGTGTTCATCTCCAACATTAAGAATTACCTTCTTAACACCAACCTCGTCTACAATAATTATTTCTCCAAAATCGTATTTAACCTGAGACTCTGCGCTTGAGTGCTGGAAAAAGAGTGAAAAATAATCTTTATGGTCTTTGGAATGATTGAATTCTATGACCTCTAAATCCGGAAAATTGATTTTCATTTTTTTCTCCTAATCATCAATTGTTTATTTTCCATTCAATTATTTCGGGTGAACATAAAAATCTTACTCTAGGAGCCCCCATGCCTTCAAGTCCAATTCCTCGTGAAATATATAATATTGTGTCATATATTTGGTATAGGCCTTTTTGAAGTTTTCTTCCATACAGGGAGCCAGTAAAGAGCGCACCAAATATTGGTAAACGAACCTGGCCACCATGGGTGTGACCTGAAAGCATCAAATCAATTTTATGTTCTTTTTGAAGCTCGAATATTAGATCTGGGGAATGATACATGAGAATATTCAAACTGCCTTCTTGAATTAAAGAAGGTAAGATGTTGATGTCCTGATGAGGTTGATGGGTGCAAGTTATTCCGATTAGGTTAATTGTACAATGATTGCTCTGGATGGTTACATTTGAATTATCCAATCTCATGCACTTTAAATTTTCCTCTAATGTATCTACCGTATCCTTTACATCCACAGCGGGACTACCTGAAACATAATACATTGGCGAAATTGCATGTATTTGATTGAAGAATTCAATCACCTGTGTAATCGATTCTTGATTGCGAATATTTGATAGATTAAGAAAATCACCAGTAAAAAGAATAAAGGCAGGTTTTCTCCTTTCCACGATACGCAATAAACTTTCTTCTCTAGTGCCAAATTTTTCTAAATGAATATCGGATAAATGAAGAAATTTTAAATTTGAAGAAAAATCAGAAAACTTATAGTGAATGGTTGTTATTTTTATCGAGGAAGGTTCAATAATGAAACCTAGAATTACCAACATTGTTCCAATCAATTGGATAACCAGATTGAATGGAAATGGCAACCCATTAAAAACAGCACGTAGCATAAATAACAGGAAAACCTGAGATTTTATTGGACCGAATGATATATTAAATTTTGGCAGCAAACCAATTAATATTGCATCACAAATTAAAAATGATATTAAAATGAGCCAATTATTAATGACAAAAAATGAAATTAAACCACCTAGAAAAATCATAAAAATATAAAAAAGAATTGTTGGAATTTGATTTATTTTTTGAATTAATCTTAATATTTTGTCGAATGGATTGCCTTCTGCACCTGGGAATGAGGATCTCGTTTCAAAGTTATTTCTGTCCTTTGGATTAAGTCTTTTAGTTTTCATCGTTTATTTATTCTACATAAAGTTTATTAAATCAAAAAAACTCCCTTAATTAACCTGAGTTTTTTCTATGGATTTAGATTAATGGAATTACATTACTGAACATGTTGCCAACAGCTGGCCCAATGAAATATAAAACAACAATAACAATTACAGCCACAATAGAAATAATTAATGCATACTCCAAAAAACCCTGTCCTTCCTGGTGACATTCTTGGAACAACTCAACCTCCTTTCTTAAAAAATATTTTTTGATATTTGAATGATAATAATTAAAAATACCACAAAACAAAATCATCTACATGATAATTTGGATATCAATATTGATAAGAAATGTACTGAGCCAGTTTCATTGAAAAATGAAAATTTATTTTTGTAGAGCTAATTTAGTCCAATTAGTAAATCAGGTTAGGAAATAAAAATAAGGCTGATGTTAAACCAGCCTTATTTTTTGTGATGAAAATTAATCTTAACTATTCTTTTCCGGAATCCAGCAGCATAAAACAAGATCCTTAGCTGCTTTCACTTCGTCTAACCTTCCAATAGGCGTGTTATGGGGGGCGGATTTCAAAAGTTCAGGTTGTGTTTTTGCTTCTTCAGCAATTTTTAACATAGCATCAGCAAATAAATCCAACATTTGTTTACTTTCCGTTTCAGTTGGTTCGATCATTAGCGCTTCAGGAACAATGAGCGGGAAGTAATTTGTTGGTGGATGGAAATTGTAATCCATCAAGCGTTTGGCAATGTCTAAGGCATGAATATTCGGTGCGTCTGGCCAATGTCCTTCCAAAACAAATTCATGCATACACAATCGATCATATGCGAGTTTGTAAGTATCTTTGAGTAACATCATCAGATAGTTCGCATTTAGTACAGATCCTTCGGCGATTTTCTTGAGCCCATCTTTGCCATACATACTGATATATGTATAAGCTCTGACCATCATACCGAAGTGACCATGGAATGCTTTCATCCTGCCAATACTTTTTGCAGGTTCAACAAAACCATACAAAGGAGGATAATCCTCCGATCCTTCTTCAAGAATTCCTACTATGGGGCATGGCAAAAAATCAACGAGATTAGCTGCCACACCAACTGGACCAGAACCTGGACCACCACCACCATGTGGTGTTGAGAAAGTCTTGTGTAAATTGAAATGCATAATGTCGATGCCCAGGTCTCCAGGCCGCAAGACACCTAATAATGCATTCAAGTTAGCACCATCTCCATAAACCAAACCACCTGCTTCGTGAACTATATTGATAACTTCAAGAACATCTTGCTCAAAAAGCCCCAATGTATTTGGGTTGGTTAACATTAACCCTGCAACAGTATCATCACAAACAGCTCGCAATGAATCAAGATCAACATTACCATTCTTATCGGTTGCAACTCCAACTACATCAAAACCGCTCATTGAAGAACTGGCTGGATTGGTGCCATGAGCTGAATCAGGGATAAGCATTTTAGTGCGTTTGTTATCTTTGCGATCTTTGTGATACGCTCGAATGATTAATACGCCAACATACTCGCCGTGTGCCCCGGCTGCGGGTTGTAATGTGAGCCCCGGGAACCCACTGATTTCTCCTAGCCAATTTTGGAGATCATGCATCAAAGCCAAACTACCTTGAACTGTCTCGATTGGCTGAAGAGGATGGACTTTTGCAAATCCTGGTAACCTGGCAGTGACCTCATTGATCCTGGGATTAAATTTCATGGTGCAAGAACCGAGTGGATAAAACCCCGTATCAATAGAATAATTAAGTTGAGAAAGTCTAGTGAAATGGCGGATTACATCGATTTCTGACACTTCCGGCATGGGAAGTTCATCACGTAAGAACTCATTGGGGACATCAGTCTCTGGTACGTCACTGGCTTGATATTTTACGCCAGCTCTACCCGGAGATGAGATTTCATAGATTGTAGGCTCAGTCATTCGCCACCTCCTGTAAGATTTCGACCAGATAATCAATATCATCTTTGGTGTTCATTTCGGTCACCGCTATTAGCATGTGATTTTCTAATTCAGGATAATCAGCTGACAAATCATATCCTCCGAGAATATCATAGTCCAGCAATAATAAATTCAATTCACTGACCGGTTTGGGTGTGCGAACAACAAATTCATTGAAAAACACCCCAAAATCAGGTACTTCAAATCCTTTTAATTTTGAGATTTGTTCTGCTGCATAATGAGCTTTATCAAAATTCAGCTTTGCGACCTGTTTTAAGCCTTGTTTTCCTAATAAGGACATATATACTGCTGAGGTTAGAGCGATTATTCCCTGGTTGGTACATATATTCGAAGTTGCTCTTGATCTGCGTATATGTTGTTCCCGTGCAGTCAAGGTTAGAACGTATCCCCTTTTACCATCCTTATCGACGGTTTCGCCCACCAATCTTCCGGCGAGTTTTCGAATAAATTCATTTTTTGCGGTAAATATTCCCAAATAAGGCCCACCGTAAGATAAAGGAATGCCCAATGGTTGGCCTTCACCGGTCACAATGTCGGCGTCAAAGGCAGATGGTGGTTTAATTAATCCCAGGGCTAATGGGTTGACTGAGACCGCCAGAATTGCTCCAACGGCGTGAACTTGCTCTGCAAATGCTTTGAAGTCTTCTATTCTTCCCAGGAAATCCGGGTATTGAACATACACAATGGCGGTATTAGAATCAACCTGTTTTAGTAATTCTTCATTTGTTTGCAGACCATTTTCCGTTTGATCACCAGTGATTTGGATGTCATCATAACCCTGGAAATAAGTTCTGATTGTTTCACGATATTGGGGATGAAGATATCTGGAAAGAACAAATTTGGTTCTTTTCCCTCGAAAATGGTGGTATGCCAAAACACAAGCTTCCGCTGCAGATGTTGCGCCATCATAATGTGATGCATTACTGACATCCATTCCTGTTAATGATGCAACCAACGATTGATATTCAAATATAGCCTGTAGAGTTCCCTGGGATACTTCCGGTTGATAGGGAGTATATGCCGTGAGGAATTCTCCGCGGGTGATAATTGCGTCAACGGATGCAGGAACATAATGATTGTAAGCACCAGCACCCAGGAAACAAATCAGATCATCCGTTGAGTCGTTCGCAATGGCCAAATCTTTTAGATTTTGTAAGGCCTCCATTTCGGAAACAGCCTCAGGCAGATTTAGATCTGGATATCTGAATTCTTTAGGAACATCAGCAAATAGATCTTCAATTTTTGAAAAGCCGACTTTTTGCAACATCTCGTTGCGTTCGGCCTCCGTATTTGGGATAAACATTAGTGATCTCTTTCTTCACAATATTTTGCATATTCGTCGGCTGTCATAAGTGCATCTAACTCTGATGGATCACTCATTTCTACTTTTACCATCCATGCACGACCAAATGGATCAGCATTTACGGCTTCGAAATCATCTGTTAATGCCTCATTGAATTCTAGAACTTTTCCAGTTATCGGTGCTGAGACATCTGCAGCTGCTTTCACAGATTCGAGTGTTACAAATGAGTCGCCTTTCGCAACTTCGTCTCCCGGTTCAACAAGGAACTCTAAGTAAACAATATCTGAAAGTTGAGATTGAGCATAATCAGAAACACCAATGGTGGCTACATTTCCTTCTACGCTAACCCATTCATCGGTTTTTGCAAATTTAAAATTGCTTGGATTCGACATTTTTTTCTCCTTATGAATAATTTATCTTTTGATTTTGAAAAATATGCTTGTTAATTTGATTTAAGGGACTTTACCTACAAATGAAGAACTTTGAAAGTTATTTCCTTTCTACTTAGGTCTCTATTTTAATACATATTCATTCTATTTGAAGGGTATATTAATGTCAATCAATAACCTAATGATGAAGATTAATATTTGGTTGGATAACCGGTTATGGATCGAATATCGTCATATAAAGGTTTCAATCGTTTATACATGGGTAGGTAGATTTTATTGTATAAATCATCATATAATTGAATATTTTTTTTATCTGGTTCGACTGTTTTTCCAACTTTTGTCATATGCTTAACAGCCGATTCAAAATCTGGATAATAACCCATACCTACGGCTGCATCAATTGCGGCACCTAAACCGGAAGCCTCATAAATATCAGGCCTGGAAACAGGTAGATTAAAAACATCTGCCGTAATTTGAATGGCTGCATTACTTTGACTACCACCACCAGCAACTCTGATTTCTGTGATTGGAATTCCACTGCGTTTCTCTGTTCTCTCTGCTCCTTCGCGCAGCGCATAGCCAAGACCTTCAATGATGGAGCGATACACGTGCGCTCGAGTGTGCACATCACCAAAGCCAATAATTGCTCCTTTTGCTTCAGGTCCTGGTTTTTTTAAACCCGGTGACCAGAATGGTTGTAAAACCAGACCCATTGACCCTGGAGGAACAGAGTTCAGAAGATCATCAAATAATTCTTCGGGTTCAACACCTCTTTGTACTGCTAATCGTTGTTCGTTGAACCCAAATTCACGTTTAAACCAACTTACCATCCAATAACCACGAAAGATTTGCATTTCAAGGCTGTATCTTCCTGGTACCGCTGAAGGGTATGGGGGAATCAATGGAATCACTTCCGTGTACTTGGTATGGGTCGTATTAATTGTTGCTGTAGTACCAAAACTCAAGCAGGCTACATGAGGATCGACACAACCTGCTCCGATTACCTCGCAAGCTTTATCAGCAGCGGCTGCAATGAGCGGTAACCCTGCGGGAATTCCCGTTTCCATACTTGCCTGTTCTGATATGACACCTAAGGTTTTCGAAGCCGGGATCAATTCTGGCAGGAAATCTTTTGGCATTGGAACTGCTTGCCATTTCCAATCCCATGAGGAAGCCCAATCCTGCTTTTTATAGTCGAAGGGGATGTATGCTACCTGACAACCGATTGAATCCACGTATTGATTTGTCATTCGGTAAGTAAGATAACCGGACAGCAGTAAAAATTTATGTGTATTTTTCCAAATGTCAGGTTGATGTGTCCGTATCCAATTACATTCTGCTTCTGCTTGCAGGTAAGCGACAGTTTCCCGCATCCCTGACAAAGCAAAGGCAAGACCCCACAGGCCACTCACAGGTTTGAGCCCATCTGTGCGTCTTTGATCCAACCAGACAATTGCCGGCCTGAGTGGTTTTCCGTTTTGATCAAGATTAATGAGAGTTGATCTTTGGGTTGTGATGGTTACACAAGAAATAGAATTTTTATCCACACCGGGTGTATTCCATAATTGCTGACACGCCGAACACAACGTCTCCCAAAAATTTTCTGGATCTTGCTCAGTAAGTCCTGGTTCGGGTGATGAGTAATTGTCTATGGTTACCCTTGATTTATACAAAAGATTTCCCTGCGGATCAAAAATCATTGCTCTGGTACTTTGCGTACCATTATCGATTGCCAGAATATTTTCACTACTCATCATTTCCTCCAAGGTTTAAAACAGCATTTTCCATAAGGATATACTATTGTTCATGACTTTTTCAGTCAACTCATAAACGATTTCTGGTTTTTGACTCAAGAATGCTGTTTCAAGTTCTCCATAAAAATTGTATGAATAAATTCTCGCTTGTTCGTTGCGAAAGTAAATAATTGCTTTTTGTTTAAATAGGTCTCCAAAACCGTTAAAGATTAACGTAAAAATTGGATTACCGGAAGCCTGGGTTAATCGAAGATGTAAATTGAAGTCAAATTCTGAATAAATTTCTGCTGAATCAGATATCTCGGGTTTGGAATCCAAGAAATCAATGATCATTTCAGGATTATAAGTTGCTGCCATTAATGAGTAAGTTGGACATAAGAGATAGCGGATTTGTAATAAATTTCCCACGAAATTTTCAGAAAGATGCTCAGGGTATTTGGAAATAGACGATAAAACATTCAAATTTCCTTCTGCCCAGAAATCTCTGACCCGGGTTGGTTTTCCCTGATGAATCTCAATCCAACCATCTCTTGAAAGTCTTTGTAAGGCTTCTCTCAATGTAGGTCTTGTGACACCAATTCGTGAAGACAATTCTCTTTCGGATGGCAAGAGACTGTTGATTGGAAAAATTTCTTCCAGGATTGCTTGGATTATTCTCTGTTCCGCTAATTCTGCTGGTTTTTCAGGCAGATCCCATTGCATTGCATTTTATCCTTTCAAAGGTTAGAGGTCTTACCATTTGAGTTTACATCAATATTCTGAAATTTCAACCAAAGATGAATTTGTCGAATAAGAATGCGATTCAGACCTTTTTGCAAGACGAAATGAATAATATGTTCTTGGAAATCTTAGAATTAAAAAATATTACCAGTTGTTATTGTTGGATATTGCGTGAAAAAACTGGTTAATTGTATCCAGAACTTATTACGAAAATAAGGTGGCAGAAATTGCATTCAATGAGCCCATAAGGGGATAATAGAAACGATAACGAATGAAGAATCTTTATCTGAAAGGACAAAATTTTTCATTCTTATCAGTGAAAAGTTTTAATTGGATTGTGACCGGTTAAATTTCCCTTAGTTATGCATTGATACTCTTTTAAGTATCTACAAAAATCTTGAATTATGATTTGTTTCAATAAAGAATAAATAATCATTTTGCTTAAAAGCATATTTATATTAGAATCATCTTTATGGAAATTCAATTAGCGGTAGCAAAGGTTGTTAAGTTTGGTTCTATAGAGAGCGGGGACACATTAGAAATCATTGAAAGGCCGATGGGTGGGGTTTCCTGTGTATTAGCAGACGCGCGTTTTTCAGGTGCTTCTGCGAAAAATATTTCATCCATGGTTGTTCGAAAAATAATCAGCTTAATTTCTGATGGTGTTCGGGATGGTGCGGCAGCCCGTGGAGCGTCTGATTTTCTGTTTATGGAAAAAGGTGGGTCCTGTAGTGTATTTATGAATATACTGTCTGCAGATCTACAAACTCAAACGTTGGTGATTACCAGAAATAATCCTACACCAGTGTTTATTTCACAAGCAGATCAAATTGAATGTATCTCCAGCGAAAGTGATCCGATAGGCCAGAATAGAAATATCAGACCCACTATAACGGAAATTAATTTATTACCACGGACGACAGTTGTTCTTTATACTGATGGAGTGATGCGGGCTGGTGAACGATTTAGCCAATCTATTGATTTCTGCTCATTAATACAAGCATATCTAGATGAACAAGAACCGTCAGCGCAATACATTGCAGATGCCTTGCTTTCACATGCGATCCGTCTGGATCAAAATCAACCCAATGACGATATGTCAGTTGTCGTCTTAAGAGTTTTCGATGAGTCACAGGATAATATTAGACGCTTATCTGTCAGATTACCATTTGATACGCAATTTCAACGATAGGATGGATAAAAATAGCGTAGAGGTTGCTTTCCAATATTAAAATGAACATAGGTTTTTTTGTTTCATCACATGGATTTGGTCATGCTGCCAGGGCGTCTGCTGTTATGCAGAAGCTGTGGGAGCAAAAACCTGGAAATTTTTATATTTATACTTCGACCCCAGAATGGTTCTTTCATAACTCTCTTAGATTTCCGTTCGAATATATAAGAGTCCAAACCGATGTAGGGTTGGTACAATCAACGCCTTTTGAAGAAGATATTGAGAAAACGATTACTTCTTTGCAGGAATTTCTTCCATTTTCGGATCTCAAAAATTCTTCATTGGTTCGTGAACTCTCTCAAAAGAAGTTGGATTTAATCTTTTGTGATATATCTCCGCTAGGATTGTGGGTAGCACAGAGATTGGGAATCCCAGCTGTTCTAATCGAAAATTTCACATGGAATTGGATTTATGAGTATTATTTGGATGAATTTCCGCAATTGAACAAATTTATACCGATCTTTCAAGAAATGTACCAAATACCTGATCTACATTTTTCCTGCGAACCATATTGTAATTTATCAGAAAAATCTATCATCGTTCCTCCGGTTTTCCGCGAGCCTCGATCAACACGTGGGAAAATTAGGAATCAACTTGGTGTGAATGAAGATGAATTTCTTATTCTTGTTACCTTGGGTGGAATACCCATTGATCAAGAGGGGATTAAAAGGAATCAGCCAAAAGCTAATTTAAAGTTTTTAATCCCAGTCAATCATATTCAGGATAAACATAGTGATGACACTGTAATTTATTTACCTCATAATCATCCATATTTCCATCCTGATCTGGTCAATGCCTCTAATCTGGTGATTGGAAAATTGGGTTACAGTACAATTGCAGAAGTATCTTCAATGGGAAAACCATTTTTATTTATAGGAAGAAAAAATTTCCGCGAATCAAAAGTACTTAGTAAATTTGTACTAGAAAATCTACTTTCATACGAAGTTGAACTGGATAGTATCTTTTCTTTTCAAACAACAGAAAAGATCATGAATTTATTATCGAATACCAGGGTTTCAACAATCCCTGTTAATGGAGCTGAGCAAATAGTTGATCTTGTCCTCAATAATTATCTGTAGCTCTTAATTTGTCAATTAGCAATTCCAAATAATTGAAACGGTAGTTCCTTGATCTAATTTACTTTTTATTTCTAAATGAGCATTGATGGCTAAAGCTCTTTCTTGCATAATTCCCAAACCTAAATGGTTTGAGGAAATATTTCCATCCTCAATTCCTTTTCCATCATCCTTTATTAGCAAAATATACTTATCCTCAGCTCTTTTTAAGTGAATAGAAACAAAATTTGCATTGGCATGTTTTGCAATATTATTTAATGCTTCTTGAGCAATGCGATAAAGAGCAATTTTGGTATCTTCCGGTAGATCCAGGATTTCGATCAGATCAGTTTCCACAGGTATTCTCGTTCGACCAACCAGTGCTTCAGATAGTTGTTTTAGTAAATCTGAAAATGAAGCATCTTTTAGTGCAGAAGGTCTAAGTTCTAAGAGAAGAGTCCGCATTTCTGCCAATGCACCGCGCGTTAGTTGTCGAATTTCTTCCAGTCTTTTCTTCCCTTCGTCGGGGTTTTTCTTCCACAGTCCCGGTAGAACTTCGGCGATAATCGTTGCTGAAAAAAGTGTTTGGGTAACAGCATCATGTAAATCTCTTGCAAGACGATTTCGTTCTGAGGCGATAGCCATTTCTTTTTCTTGATTTCTAAGTCGTGCATTCTCAATTGCCAATGAAACTTGAGATGCCAGTGTAAGTCCCAAATATATATCTTCCTCAGAAAATGAAGTCATGTGTTGATAATAAAAGGTCATTGTTCCATAAAGATGATCATTAATCATGAGGGGAACAATCAAATGGCTTTTATAATATCGAAGAATGGCCTTGGCCCATAATTGTTGTGCTGGAAAAAGTTCTTGAGAATCCTCCAGATAACGGCTAAAGGATTCAGGAAGATTTGATACAACTACAGGTTTATTTTCACGCAGAATTGTATCGGAACCACCTGTGTAAAAAGGTAAATCTTGAATGATAGAGAATTCTTCCGGTAGATTTGAAGACGCTTCGGTTATGACTGTGTTTGCATCGTAATTGATTTTTCTAATCATTGTTGAGGATGCATTCAATAAATCCTTGGATTGTTCAGCAATATAATTTAGTAAATCCGATATTTCCATTTTTGAATTTAACAGACGTAAAATATCCCGCAATGCTTCTGCAATCTTTCTGCGTTTCTCCGCCTCTTCTCTACGGTCGTGCTCTTCTTTGTACAAACGGGCATTATCTAAAGCAATGATGGCACTGTTGGCAAACATTTTTAATACGCGCTCATCCTCAGCACCTAATTCGCCGTTAACTTTGTCTGCAACAGAGATCACGCCAATCGTATTTCTACCTGAAACGAGAGGAACAAATAAAATAGACTTTACATTTGATAATCGACCTGCTTCTTGGAAAGCGCCTACAGCTTGGGTAAGATCACTTACCAGGTAAGGAGACCCAGTTTTAAAAGCGACGCCTGCCAACGAACCTTCAATTGGAATTTCAAAACCGATTTTGAGAAGATTATCTTGCTCACCAGAAATAACTTTCAAGATTAATTTTCCATTTTCATAAAAATAAACTGTGCCTAATTGAGTTTGGGTCAGCCTGCGGGCTTCATCTGCAATAATTTGGATCACGTGATCAACATGCAATTCAGAAGTTAATGCTTTTTGGATATTTAATAAAGTTGATAATTCATTGGTTTTTTCCTTTATTTTTTGTTCTAAAGAAAGGTGCAAATTCATAATTTTATTTTCATATTTTTTTCGTTCGAAAACATTTATAAATATGTTGGCAAGATTATTGAAAACCTCAACGGATAAATCACTCCAAGTACTGAGCTTTTCATAATTTGTGAATGAGATCCAACCTATCAAATCGTCTTTGAATAGCATAGGGATCAATAAAATTGATTTTACTTTTTCTAATTTAAAAAATTTCTGTTCACCAGATAGTAATCCCCTTACTTCCTGCTCAGAGCTTAATTGAATGTGGTTTTTATTTTTTAATTGTTCAATACAATCCTGACAATTTAAGAGGATGTCTAATTTTGTCAAATGTTTATGGGTAGGGTAATTTGGTTTCGATTGCCATTCTATTACTGTGAAATCACTTTCCGGATCAATGTTGAAAATAGTTATCTGGTCATTTCCCGTATAAGAAGCTATTCTCTCTAATCCGTCAATAACTCCCTCAAAGAATAAATTTGTATCCAAATTGATAAAGTGAGTCGAAATGGTTCTTATCAGGCTTTCCAATTTCAACCGATCAATCAAATTATTTTGTTGGTGAGTGTTAAAATCTTCCATTTCTTCTTTTCTTAATCCACTTTCTAAAAAGATATTCTAACCTAATGATAACTTTCAATGGTAATATCCGATATAATTTAATAACAATTATCAAGGGAGGTTCTTGTGGAGAGAACAGTACCAAAGATCGCTTCTGAAGAAATCGAACTTTATTTACGGACGCTTTATTCTTTATTACGATCAACAACTGAAATACAAATTCGAACACTAGAAGAAGTTCACGCTGGAATGAATTCTCTTTTGCATCCATTTGCTCGTCACAGTGCGTTGGATACATCTGCGTTTATATACAGTCTTTTAAGATTGCCAGACTGTATGGCAGATGTAAAAGTTGTTGCTCTGGGACAAAGCACATCCGTGTTTGAAAATCATGGTTATTTGGATGTAGAAAGCTGGACTCCCGTCATTACAAGGGCAAGACGCAGAAGATGTTTTTATGATGACAAAGACAAATTAGCATGTTTTATCGCCAGTCGTTCTGATATAGAAGATGTAATACCTGCGATGACAGCTTATCAAATTGAATGGAACAAGCTGCATATCATTCTCAATCAATTGCCGGTATCCTTTGAAATTGAGGATGTAATGAATGATCCTTCAAAATTCTCAATACTAGCTGGTTTTTTACAGCTACCTGAAGAGGATTTAAGAAGATTCGAAGTGATCTGGGAAAACAGATTTGTGTCCAATTTAAAAAGGATCAAGAATAAAAAATGTGATTTACGAGTAAATTTGTTAGCGGGTTCTTTGAGTGAGTATTGGCGAGCAACGCATGCCTGGTGGGATCATATCGAAAGATCTAATCCTTTACCGACAAAAAGACCGGTCTATTTCATATCCAGTAATCCCCATTCCATCCCGAATATATTGTCAGGTTTTGCATTGAAGAATGAAGACCTTTTAATAAATTTCCTGCAAAACAGTGACGAAGAAATTTTATATAAAGAATTTGATATTATCAAAAATCAACAAGAAAAAGCTAGCCTTGAGAATTTACTCTATTATGTATTAAAAAAAGCACAACAAACGCCTGAATTTAATTACTTACGGCAAGAGCAATTAGATAATGAAATACAAAACGGGATTAATCGCATTAATAGTCAACATTACTTTGATGTTGATGCTCAAATTATTGAATTAAGTAAAATCAATTTTGGTGAGATGGATCCTCGGTTACAGAACGATTCTGATTATGAACTTCTCAAGAAAAGCGATGCCATCATACTTAATATTGATTACCCGCTTGGTTTAGCTGCATATAACATTCTAACCAAAATTGCTGAACGTTCTTCTCCCATATTGGGGGTCTATATTCTAGGGAAGGCTGCTACTTTAAATGGTGTTATGGGGGATGTTATGATCCCGAATGTTGTTTATGATGAACATTCAGAAAATACTTATATGTTCAGTAATGCTTTTTCTGCGGGTGATGTGACTGATAATTTAATGTATGGGACGGTTCTCGATAATCAAAAAGCTGTGACGGTTTTAGGAACTTTTCTTCAAAATGGAAAACTTGCCGATGTATTTTATCGAGAAGGGTATTCAGACATTGAAATGGAAGCAGGTCCTTACCTCTCCGCAATTTTTGAAATGTACCGGCCGACTAGACATCCCGTCAATGAAATTGTGAATTTGTATAATATAAATTTCGACTTAGGGATATTACACTATGCTTCAGACACACCACTCAGTAAAGGGAAAAACCTTGGTGCTGGTGCGCTTTCATATTTTGGTATGGATTCTACCTACGCGGCGAGTCTGGCGATATTAAGGCGAATATTTAAAGTTGAAATGGATAGGTTGAAATCAAAATCATTTATTTGAACCGTTGGATTTTTATTAGAAACAGGTGAACCAATGAATAGTCGTTTGGATGATTCCAAGGCTTATCGGGAAATAATGAACGAGAGAATTCTAAACCTTGACCATTTAGGTATAAAACGTTTCTTCAATCTTGATACGAATGCCTACCAGGAAGGTTATTTGGATGCAAAAACCAAAGAATTGTTGGGATTAGTGGCTTCTATGGTTTTACGATGTAATGAATGTATAGATTATCACATTATTCAATGTGTTCAAGCAGGTTGGGAAGATGAGGGAATGATTGAAGCATTCAATGTAGCTCTCGTTGTTGGAGGCAGTATTGTCATTCCACACTTACGGCATGCGGTTGAAACGCTGGAAATGATGAGGAATGAAGTTAAGTAAGTTGTGAATTTGCGATTTCAAACAATAAAACCTTGAGTGTAAAAGGGTCCTTTTGATTATAAATTTCTGACCTTACTTCTTTCTGAAGGATAGAAACATCCAGATAAAATTTAATATATTTACGGAAGAGAATTAAACCGCTATCCAATCCATAAAAGTTGATCATCATATCCAGATGATCAGATAATAAATCAAGTTTTTCTATCAAAGTGACCTGTTCTAAATCATAGCCTGCGAAAATCCACGGGTTTTTGAGGGCAGATCTTCCAATCATAACTCCATCACAATTGGTGATACTAAGGATTTTTTGTACATCAGCCATTGAATTCACATCACCATTTGCCAGGACGGGAATTCTTACATTTTGTTTAACCTCAGCTATCGCATCCCAGTCAGCCTTGCCTTGATAGCCTTGTTTTTTAGTTCTACCATGGACTGAAATCATCGCACACCCGTAATCTTCCAATAATTTTGAAATGGCTAAATAATTTAAGGAGGTTTCATCCCAACCCAAGCGTATTTTTGCGGTAATTGGGAGGTTAAGATTTTTGGTTAACAAAGTTAGTATTTGTTTAATAATTTCCGGTTCCTTGAGTAATCCAGCTCCGGCACCACGATTTGCAACAGTTTTTGCTGAACATCCCATATTAATATCGATAAAATCTGGTTTCTTACTTGATAAAAATAAAGCAGTTTGCAATATCCTATCCGGAGAATTGTCAAATATTTGATAAGCAAATGGTCTCTGCTTGTCAGAAAATACAATTTGTTGAGCTAGAAACGGATGATGATTGATGTAGTCATAGGCATTTATAAATTCAGAAAAAATGATACCTGGATGAAAACGTTTGACAATCTCCCGAAATGGATGGTCTGTGAGACCATCCATTGGTGCTAGAATTAAACGTGATTGGATAGGTATATTTCCTACCTTGAATAAATAATCTTTTGCCATTTGGCTAATTTTACGCTAAATTTATAGGTGGAACAAATTTCATACAAGAAACGTCTTAATTGAAACAATTGTTATAGGAGAAAAAAATGAAAAGAGCCTTTTTATATCTATTTTTGGTATTGATATTTATGGGCCTGGCAGCTTGTAATTTGACCAAGCAATTTGTTAATCCAACAGATCCAAGTTCGGTAAGTACACTTGCCATGCAAACGGTTCAGGCATTAGCAACAGAGCAGGCTTTTTCCACCATGGTATCCAATGCGACGGAAGTGTCAAATCTTCCAACTACGATTGTGATTGATCAAACCAAGACTTCCCTAGTACAAAATACACCTGGTACTCCAGTAGTGGTATCTCCATCAAATACACCGATACCTACATTTACAACAATGCCTATGGATAAAGCTGCATTTGTTAAAGATGTTACTTATCCTGACAATACAGTAATTGCATCTGGAACTGAGTTTACTAAAACCTGGAGATTAAGAAATGAAGGGCAAACCACATGGTCAGCGGATTATGAATTAATTTTTTCTAGTGGAAACGCCATGGACGGGAAAGCTGCGAGCAAGATTGGTTTCGTTATAAAACCAGGAGAAACCATCGATTTATCTATTGATCTGAAATCTCCGACAAATTCCGGTGAATATAAAGGCGAATGGATGTTGAGAACTCCTGGCGGAAAAATTTTTGGTGTAGGTGATAAGGCAGATAAATCATTTTGGGTAATCATTAATGTTGAAAATTATCAAACCGAAAGTGTGCCCAGTTCAATATATCCCCTCGATTTTGTGGCAAAAGTTTGTAACGCACAATGGAAGAGCACTTATTCAGCGGTAAGAATTCCCTGTGACTCAGATAAAAGCATGACAAAGGCATTTGTAGCTGTTTTATCAAAACCAAAACTTGAAAATGGTAACGTCGATGATGAAAGAACACTCCACATGCATTTGGAAGGTGACAATGGTAGTTGGATGCAGGGATTTTATCCAGCTTTAATAATTAATGATGGAGCATATTTTTCAAGTTTGGTTGGTTGTCTGGACGGAAGTAAATCCTGCAATGTGTCCATTAGTCTGGATGCACGCATTGATGGAGGCAGCCCAATAAATTTAGGCAAATGGGTTGAAACCTATGATGGGAAAATGACTAAAATTGATATTGATCTCAGTGCTTATGCCGGTAAAAGCGTCGAGTTAATTCTGGGTATTAGTAACCGGTCAAGCACAACTTCTGATATGTTTTGGTTAGCTCCAAGAGTTGAGCAATAGGCAACTAGCCTCAGAAATCTTGAGACTTATTAAAAAGATTGTCAGTGAAATGGCAATCTTTTTCTAATATGGCAACATTAATGACATTGTTTGTTGATATTTCCGGCAAAGG
Organism: uncultured Anaerolineaceae bacterium; assembly: GCA_942491385.1. Lineage (GTDB taxonomy): Bacteria > Chloroflexota > Anaerolineae > Anaerolineales > Anaerolineaceae > UBA6170. The sequence goes on from CALOAF010000004.1 coordinate 230,618, forward strand.
TTATTGAGAGAATCATTGTCTGGAAATTCTTCAACCTCTAACAATGGGATGTCGACTTTTTTATCCCCAATTAAGAATGTGCCCCACACACCAAATCGCTCACAATAGTATGGAATTTCCACTAAACAGGGAAGGTTTATTTCTGATGAAGCAATCTTTGCTTTTTCTGGTTTTTTAAGATTTGACCGAAAAAGCTCTTCCCAAAATATCAGAATATCAGAAAAAAAATCTAAATTTTCCGAAGGATATTGATTAAAATCTGTAAATTGGAGCAAAAAAGCCATTCTCTGTTTTTCATCTGTCTGCAAATTATCTGGACCATTATCCGGCATGATTAATTCTGGTTCAAGAAAAGTGAAAAAAGGAGAATTATTTCTGGAGATTGTTTTCAGATGTTCAACAGGAATTTTGGATATTGAATGATAAGAAAACACTATTAGAAAAATACATTTTTCACCATCTGTATAAAAGTCTAGTATTTTCCCATTAAAACCAGAGATAAACCAATCAAGATCTTCGTCAAATATCCCCTCACAAACCCGGATCCAGTTATTAAACTTATAAAAGATTTCCCAGGAAAGTTCTAAAGAAAATTGGCTTACTTTCCTTATATCTCTTTTCAATACAATAGAGAGGCGATTTTGGATATTCACATTGAATTGAGATTGAAAAAATTGAGAACCTTGTTTCTGAAGATGCTCCTGATCTGAAATAGATAATTTTGGCGGAATAACAAAATAGAATGAATCGAATCCCTGAAAATTATTCAAGATAGAATCAAATATAATTTTTGTTCGTATATCCTCTGAAATTTTTAATAAAATAACTCGCATTATATATCCAATTTAATCCATATGGAATTTAATGATCCGTTCTTAAATATTTTACAATGAGATTTGAAACCGAAAACATTCGATATAATAATCATATTAAAGATAGTCTGAAAAAATTGAAAAAACAAAAGTTCATCGGAGATAAGATGTCTAAAAAAGTTAAAAAAACGGTCATAAAGAAAACGAAATTTAATGTTTGGTTTATACTAGGTGGATTATCCCTTATTTTATTTGCAGTTGTAATTGGGATTCCTCCCAATAAAGGGGATTCCAATATCGCTACATTGCCTTTAGAAGTCAGTGTGACCGAAGCCTACCAAATGCGTGAAAATGGCGCTTTTGTGCTTGATGTTAGAGAACCACATGAATGGGAGGCAGGTCATATTCCAGGCGCAACTTTAATTCCGCTAGGTGAGTTGGAAAGTCGGCTGGCTGAAATCCCAAAAGACCAGGAAGTTTTGGTTGTTTGTCGATCTGGAAATAGAAGTGCCCAGGCTAGAAATATTCTAAAGAATGAAGGCTTTAATAACATCACTAGCATGGCCGGTGGTATGAATCAATGGTCTGCAAAATCGTATGATCTGGAGACTGGGGAATAAAGCCAACATTATTAACTTGAAATAGGTTCAGATGTATCCATCTTGTACTATTTCGTTTTTATGAAAGAGGTGTTTTGTGAACAAATATCGAGTAAAACCTAAGCAAAAAATTAATCTCAGTGAATGGGACCCAGACGACAAATCTAGTTGGGCGGCAGGAAAGAAAGAAGCCAAAAAAGAATTCTTAAAAATTAATCAAGAATTGGAAACCCTTCAGGAACTTTTATATGCTGAAAATAAACACAAGGTTCTTATTGTTTTACAGGCAATGGATACCGGTGGAAAGGATGGCGTTATACGCGCTGTATTTGATGGTGTCAACCCAGCTGGAGTGCGCGTAGCCAGCTTTAAAACACCTACCACAAAGGAATTGGCACACGATTACCTGTGGCGGATTCATAAACATACACCTGGTAAAGGTGAGATTGTTATATTCAATCGAAGCCATTATGAAGATGTGCTGGTAGTAAGAGTGCACAATCTTGTCGCAAAAGGTGTTTGGGAAAGTAGATTCGAACATATTAATAATTTTGAAAAATTATTGGCTGACGAGGGCACAACGATAATAAAATTCTTTCTGCATATCTCAAAAGATGAACAAAAAGAAAGGCTTCAAGAACGATTGGATATTCCAGAAAAACGATGGAAATTTTCTTCAGGAGATTTGAAAGAACGCTTATTATGGGATGAATATACAAAAGCATTCGAGGATGTATTAGAAAAAACTTCTACGAAATATGCACCTTGGTATATCATTCCTGCCAATCGAAACTGGTACCGGAATTGGCTCATCAGCTCTATTCTTGTTGAAGAGCTAAAATCTTTGAATATGAAATATCCCGAATCAGAAGAAGATTTGGATAATATAAAAATCGAATAATTAACTCAATGAGATTTGGGAGGCTCTTTTCCTATTCTACTGGATCACAATTAATTACCGAACATATCCTCGTAATCCTGCATGGCTGCCTCGACTACTTTCCATGCCTGTTCAGCCCCGAAAACCCCGGCGATAAAAGTGGTCTCTTCCTTCCCAGGTGTTAATTTGTAAGTGCTGAAATAATGCAAAAGCCGGTCGATCAAAACTTGTGAGATATCAGACAAATCATTTGCATTTTCATAAAAGTAATCATTGAACAATATTGCGATAATCTTGTCATCGGCCTCGCCATCATCGATCATCTGAATACCACCAATCACTCTGGCAGTAAGAATAATCTCAGATTTTGTAATTGGTCGTTCACTGATCACACAGATATCCAATGGGTCTCCATCACCTTTACTGGATTTAGGGGATAACTGATGGACTTTGTTTCCACAATAAGTTCTTGGAATAAAGCCATATAAAGTGGGGGGTTGAGAGGAAGACCTTTGAGGTCGATCTACCCTTAAATATCCTGTCACCTTATCAACTTCGTATTTCACCAAATCAAATGAAGATAGTTCAATAAAAGCATTTACTTCTTTAGGTGGATTGGGACCAGTATCTAACCCATGCCAGGGATGGGGGCGCCAACGATAAAATGGACTTGGAAAATTCAAATTCCCTCCGATTTCTTGTCTTTTTTAATATTATATACTGTTCCTTTGAAATATCACGATAATTTAAATATAGTTAGACATTATTGGTCAACTACTTACTGAAGAAGTTAGAAAAAAATACTATAATAGAGGTAATATGAGCCCCAGAAGGAAAGTTGATAGCACTTTATATTTAGCTTTATTGGGTTTTTTCATTGAAAAACCTAACTATGGTTATGAATTATATAAACATATTTCTCGCGACACTTCTTTTTTTAAGATCTGGTACCTTAAACAAAGTCAGTTTTATGGATTTTTAGAGAGATTATTTAACGAAGGTTTCCTCTCACAAAAAATGATCGAAGGTGACCAGTATCCAGACCGGAAATTATTCACGCTCACGGATGAAGGAATTCGAAAACTGGAAGATTGGATCACAAATCCAGTAAAACGAGGTCGAGAGATGCGACAAGAATTCTTCGCAAAATTATTTATTGCAAAGTATTTTTACGAAGACAGAATTGAATCGCTAATAGAAAACCAGATAAACTTATGTACTCAATGGATCGAAGAACAAGATGAATATTTAATCAATGAAAAAGATCAATTTCAAATTCTTTTGATCGATTACCGAAAAAAACAGATCCAGGCAATGATAGATTGGCTAGATCAGGTGATATTCTAAATAATTGTTTTTAACTAAAAAAAGTATGACATCACTGGGTTTCAAAAGAGGCTGAAAATTAGTTTTCCAACCTCTTTTTATTTACTAATTATCCCCAGATACCCAATCTTCATCCACTTTTTTCCAATCAACAATTTCATCTCTTGTAAACCACAGTGAAATTTCACTTGCTGCATTTTCAGGAGAGTCTGATGCATGGGTGAGATTCCTGCTAATTTTCAATGCAAAATCATGCCGGATCGTACCAGGTTCAGCTTTTAATGGATCTGTTAATCCCATCGTTTGTCTCACAGCCTGAATGGCATTAGGACCTTCCACAACCATGGCCATCACAGGGGCGGATGTGATGTAATTAATCAGTCCTTCGTAAAATGGTTTACCCAAATGTACAGCGTAGTGTTTTTCTGCCAGACTAACTGGCACCTGTAAAAATTTAGCCGCAGCTAATTTCAAACCTCTTTTCTCAAATCTTGATAAAATCTCTCCAATCAATCCACGTTGAACACCATCTGGCTTTACCAGAATAAATGTTTTTTCCAAAATGTACCTCCGATAAGAATTATGATAATAAATCTTCAGCTTTTGAGTACGCATCCAGGGCATTCTGAAGCTGATTATTCTTCAAGTAAGCATCCCCAAGGGCTTGCCATAGGTTGATGTCAATTGGGAAATGATGATCCAGGGCATTTTGAATGTTAAGGATAATCCCGTCTAACTCAAAGGATTCTGCGATTAAATTACCATATATCTCCATAGAATCTTCGATGTTTCCACTATCCAAATATTGATTGGCCATTTCTAATGCTGCTTGCCTGTTCTCTGTAATCTTAATAGGTTGAGTATCTTCAACTTCTTCTTCTGCCTGTGCATCAGGTTCTGGTTCTTGATCAATACTTTCCTGAATTTCTTCTACGTGCTCAGGGAGCTCTTCACTGGTTTTAGGTGATTCCTCAATGTGTTCAATCTCTTGATCTTGATCAAGAATATTTTCTTCCCTCACAACTCCTTCCACGAAGGGAGTCTCCAATTCTTTGACTTGCTCTTCAGTTTTCATGTCCTCGAGAGATGATTCTGAAATTTTCTCTTGAGATTCAATTTCCTCAATTTCATCTACTAAATCTTCTACTGATCCTAATTCTTCTACCTCTCCATTTTCTTGAGGAAGTTCTAATTTATTTGTTTCTGGTGTTGAATCTTCTACAGCAGGAATTTCTTTATCGATTTCCTGGTCAAATAAATCTTCCTTATTCCCGTCAATTTCATTTTCTAATTGATCGAGGAAATTTTCAAAATCATTAAGACTGATCTTTTCAGTATCCATTTCACCAGAAAATTCAGCACTTGTATCTTTCTCAGTAGAATCGACATTCAGAGATGGAATTCCTTCCAAGAGTTTATCTGCCTCTACGTTAGAATCTTCGGTTTCGATTTCTAATTCCTTCAACCAACTGGGAGTAGAAACTTGGTCATCACTCAAATTTTGTGGAAGATCTGCCTCTTTTGATAACCATTCCAAAGGTGTTTCACTGCTTTCTTCTGAGCTGGATAGCAAAGTTTCGTCATCTGCAGCATGTTTTGATGTCAATTGTTCCATCCAGTCCAGAACGTTATCCAATTCATCGTCTTCAGTCTCTGCAGTTTGTATTGCTTCTTCAACCAAATCCTCCACATGCTCAACCTCCTGAATGGGGTTTTCAAGATCGAGATCAAATGACTCCTCTAATTTTTCATCGATTGGTAAGATAGCTTGTTCTTCAATAACAGAAGTGGTTTCAATATCCTCCAACTCCTCTTCGTACTTTTCAATTTCTGGTGTAGAAGATTTCAAATCTTGAAGAAGTTCATCATCTTTTTGCAGTTCAAGGTCATTGGAAATTTTATTATCCAATAATTCTGAGAAAGAGAGCTCTCCAGATTTATCATCAAAGCTATCACTTTCTTCCACAAATTCATCTTTATTCTCTAGTGGTATCGAAAGGTCGTCCTCTTCATCGAAAATGATTCTTATGTCATCGATTTGACTTTCAACGTTTTCATCTGATATTGACAACCAATCCGGTAATGAATCAACTTCTTCGGGTGATGAGACTGAAGGTTGTTCACCTTCTTCATCCACAACTGATTTTATCCAATCTGGAATTTCTTCGTTTTCAATTTCTTCTATGGATTCTGTTTCTGATTTACTTTTTTCTTCTTCAATGACCAATGAATTCAACCAATCATCATCAGAAAGTCCTTGGTCTTTTTCTCCAATTTCGCCCTCTTCCAGTCCATTGATAATTTGATCTAATGACTGTTTATTTATATCTTCATCCTTTTCGACAACAGAGAAATTTTCATTTGATGTTGTTTCTGGTATCTCTTCGATTTCTTCCAATTCATCATTAATTGATAAACCCTTTATCCAATCCAGATCATTCACATTGATATCTTGTGGCTCTAACTCAGTTTCTGGTACGAAATCAGTCATACCCTCGTCATTAATACCAGCTACAGAAGAAGAATCAAAACCTAGTAATGTTTCTTCCAGGGAAGCATCAGTTTCTTTCGAAAACTCATTTTCCCATTGAATATCCGATTCTGAACGCACAAATTCGGATTTGTCTTTTTCTAAATTATCAAATAGATCCTCCAGGTTTTTTACTTCACTCTCGTCAACATCATCTGAAAGATCAAATAATTCACCAGCAGGGGCAATCGCTTGAAGCCAGGATGGAATCTCTGCGGGTTCAATTTCTTCTTCTTCTTCTTCTTCTTCAGCATTGTTGGTTGAAATCTGGTCGTCAACAGGAAGGTTTGAAGGAATGGTAAACCCTTTCTCCACGTTTTGATCTTCCTCTTTGGACACTTCCCACCCGGCATCCTTTATCCAGTCAGGTAACCCCTCTTCTTGATCTGCGGAATCAGACGGAATGAGGAGATTATCAACTTGGTCCTGTTTATCGTTCTGCTCCACCGCTCTTTGTTCTTCAAATTCCTGAAGTTGTTCAGGTTCTCCAGTAATTTCAGTATCCAGTTCTTTTCCCGGTTCTGCTATATCATCACCAGCAATGATCTCTGGTGCTTTGTTATCTAGTTCATCCACCCAACTTGAAAAATCCTCATTTGAAGTTTGGTCATTTTCTAAAGCAAACCCTATTGATTGCGCCCAATCAGGCTGATCATCTGCGACCAGACTTGGATCCCAATCCAAATAATCCAGCATTATGAGGGAATCAGAGACATCTTCAGTGGAAAGTGTTTTATTATTTACATATTGAAAATATGGTTCTAAGTCAACAACTCTTTGGCGAAAAATTTTTTCATCCTCTTCTCTCGAAGTACCTGGTAAAATTTCAGTCAAAATTTTGTTTGCTTCATAACAATATGGTAATTTTGATATTAATTTACTACAAGTCTCAGTAGCCTCCACTTTTTTTCCTAATTGGAAATAAATTCGAGCAAGTATAACTTCCAGATCGACTCGATTGGGATCTTCGGATAAGGCTGCTAAAATTTCCGCAATTGCCTGATTATATAATTCTCCGCGGGTATACATTCTGACAAGTGCTCCGCGGGTGAGGCGAATTTTAGGCGGAGCGATACCATCGCGACTTGTATATAATCGGCGTAGTTCATCCTGTACTGCTTTATTGGAAGGCTGCACTTCGAAAGCACGTTCCATATGCCAGATGGCCGCATCCAGATTGTTTTCATCTTCCCGAATCATCGACATGCCAATATGGGAAACAAAATCATCTGGAACAGAAGAAAGTACTCTTTGGAAAATATCCGAGGCATCCCCATATTTTTGTTTTTCTAGCAATGCTTTTCCTAACAATCGATAGCTATCGATATGTTTCGGATAGGTTTGCAGGATATGTTTACAATGAGCTATCGCCTGATCGATTTGACTGTTGTCAATCTGATTTTCAATTTTTCGAATGTAAGCTCTTAAAGAAATATTCGCCATATGTACCTCTCAGAAATAGTATGCAACATCTTAATTAATTTCGCAAGTACATTAGAAATCGAATAATCATCAGAGGTTGAGGAAAAAAACATAGATGAAATGTAAAAACGACTAATCTCCCAGATAATCCCTTAATTTTCTACGGATAACCGGATGGCGCAATCTGCTTAAAGCTTGTGCTTCAATCTGTCTTACTCTTTCACGCGTCACACCCATTTTTCTGCCAACTTCCTCTAAGGTGTATGCTTGTCCATCAAGTAAGCCATATCTTAATTGTAAGATGCGAACCTCCCGTGGAGGAAGTCCATTCAGTACCTCCTCAAGGTGTTGCCGCAATAAATTGTAGGTTGCCGTTTCGTCTGGTGGGGGGGCTTCATCATCTTCAATAAAATCACCCAATACAGAATCTTCTTCATCATCCGTTGGTGTTTCCAGAGATAAAGGCCGGCGAGCGACCTGGATCATATTTTCAACTTTTTTTGGTGGTACATCCAAAGCTTCGGCTAACTCTTCCACACTGGGTTCTCGACCCAATCTTTGTGTTAATTGATGCTGAATTCTCAATAATTTATTGATCTGGTCTCCCATATGCACAGGGACTCGAATCGTTCTTCCTTGATCAGCAATTGCACGGGTAACTGCTTGACGAATCCACCAGGTTGCGTAGGTTGAAAATTTGTGGCCACGGCGATAATCAAATTTCTTGGTTGCCCGAATGAGTCCAATATTTCCTTCCTGAATCAAGTCCAGGAATGGAACCCCACGACCCATATATTTTTTTGCCACACTAATTACCAATCGAGAATTTGCTGTAATTAAGTGCTCCCGACCATCCCAACCATCTTCAATTAAATGTCGTAATTCAAATCTGCGGTGATCAGTTGTAATTCCTTTAGCCAATTCTTCTCTGGCAATACGGCCACGTTCAATGCGTTGGGCTAATTCCACTTCTTCTTCAGCTGTTAATAAGGGAACACGACTGACTTCCTTGAGGTAAAGACCAATTGTATCGTCGGTATCGATATTTTCAAGGTCATCAAGAACTAATTTTGCAGCTTCTTCTTCGTCGAGTTCTTTTTCTTCAAGCTCGAGTTCTAAATCATCTTCAGCTGGTCCATCTAGAGGTGTCTCGTCCTCTACATAAGGAATACCGGCACTCATCAGTGCTGCAAAGGCTTCTTCTAATTGTTCAACATCTTGTTCAGCTTCAGGGAAAAAATGTAGGATATCATCAATTGTTACATAGGATTTTTGTCTTCCAAGTTCAATCAACCTGGCTAATGCCGGATATACAATCAATTCTTCATTCTCATCATCTACTGCTTTTAGAAAATTATCCATACTTTAAATCGATTCCTCAACGAAATTAAATACTAAAGACCATTGGTCTAAATTGACCAACTAAATTAGGCATTCTTCAGCATACACTTTTTCAACCTAAAATTCAATAGTAAATTGAATGTGAATAGTAGCAGGCAAATTTCCGCCCGTCTTACGTCAAAATAATTAAGCAAGTACGATATTACAACAAATGAAATATGAAGTCAATAACCAACTTATGAAAAAATGAATTAATTCGATTAGAATTTTTTAAGAAATTTCCGTAGTTAGATTCGAAATGATATTAGAAGAAAATTTGTAAGATTTGTAATGATTTTTTCTTGACACATAAATTATTCCTACTAAAATAATCTTTTGTGTTGAGTTCAACAAATTTATAATCTCGTTCTATCCAATTTTATCGACTCCGAGGAGGAAAAATGAATATTTTTGGTTTGGCCAGGCACGGGTTTAATGATTTTGAACAAATCTCGATGCTTGGCATTATCGTTGTTGCAATCATAAGTCTGGTTTATGCCTATTTACTCAGGCAGCATGTTCTGAAAAAGGACAAAGGCACTGAGAAGATGCAGGAAGTATGGAACGCAATTCGTATCGGTGCTGATAGTTACTTATCGCGGCAATTGCGGACTATTATTGCTTCTATCGTGATTCTTACTGTCGTTTTATTCTTCAGTGTATACGTTGTCCCTCCTAGCTTAGAGGCCCAGGAAGAATTTGCTGGTAGAAATGTCCGAATGATTATTGCTATTGGTAGATCAATCGCATTCATCATCGGTGCAACTTTCTCCATCATGGTTGGACAAATGGGTATGAGAATGGCGATTCAAGCATCTGTTCGTGCTGCTTCCGCCGCGAGATCGAGTTTGAACGAATCACTCTCCATTGCTTATTATTCCGGAACATTTACAGGAATGTTGACGGATGGGCTGGGTCTTTTGGGTGGCACAGTTATATTTATGATTTTCGGTAAGGCTGCCCCTGATGCATTATTGGGGTTTGGTTTTGGCGGCACCCTGGTGGCTTTGTTCATGCGAGTGGGTGGTGGTATCTACACCAAAGCAGCTGATGTAGGTGCGGATCTGGTGGGAAAAGTAGAACAGGATATCCCCGAAGATGATCCAAGAAATGCGGCAGTGATCGCTGATCTGGTTGGTGACAATGTAGGCGATTGCGCTGGTATGGCTGCTGATATTTTTGAAAGTTACGAAGTCACGATTGTCTCAGCCTTAATATTGGGTATTGTGCTCGTATCATTGACAGGCGATCTTAAATGGATTGTTTATCCACTCATCATACGCGCAATTGGCGTAGTGAGCTCGATTTTGGGAACATTTGCTGTTCCTATATGGATGAAATTCCCCATAAAATTTTTACGTGCACATGACTCAGAAGAGGCAATGTTCCGTTCCTATGAAGTATCAAGTATTAACACGGTATTTTGGGCATTCGTGGTGGCATTCGCTTACGCTGGTGATTGGCGGCTGGGTATGTTAACCACAATTGGTGTGGGATTAGCAGTTGCATTCAATCCACTGACGTCTTATTTCACGTCTACGAAAAAACCACCGGTCAAGGAAATTGTTAAATCCGCCGATACCGGTACTGCTACGCTTATTCTTTCTGGTTTATCCTCTGGAATGGAATCCAGTGTTTGGGCATTATTGGTCATCGCCATAAGTTTCATATTTGCTTTATTATTATTCAATGGCGAAGCACCGATTTACGTGATGTATGCTGTTTCCATGATTGGTATTGGTATGTTAAGCCACACAGGGAATAATGTTGCGATGGACTCATTTGGACCAATATCTGATAATGCCAACGGAATTGGAGAAATGGCCTGGCAAGGCATGGACGATGACGAGACCAAAGAAGCCCGTCAAATTATGGCCGATCTGGATGCGGTAGGAAACACAACCAAAGCGATTACGAAAGGCATTGCGATCGCTTCTGCGGTTATTGCCGCAGTCAGTCTCTTTGCATCTTACATCATTGATGTATCTCGAGTTCAACTTCAATTGAATGTGCCGGTGATTGAGTCAATCCGAATTTCGGACACGGGTGTCTTTGTAGGCTTGTTGCTTGGTGGTGCATTGCCATGGCTTTTCAGTTCCTTAAATATTCGGGCTGTCAGCCGGGCAGCCGGTCAGGTTGTCGATGAAGTTCGTCGGCAGTTCAGAGTTCCAGGTGTATTAGAAGGCACAAGAAAACCTGATTATGCAAAAGTTGTTGATATTTCTACGCAATCAGCTCAAAAGGAGTTGGTTCCTATCGCAATCTTGGCTGTGGTTATTCCGCTCATCGTTGGTATGGTTTTGCAAGTTGAAGCTTTAGGAGGATTTTTAGCCGGTGTCATTTTGAGTGGTCAACTTTTGGCTGTGTTCCTTTCAAACACAGGAGGTGCTTGGGATAACGCAAAGAAATCAATCGAAGATGAACCACGTGATCTACAAGCCAATACAGGCAAAGGTTCTGAGCGCCACAAATCAGGTGTTGTAGGTGATACGGTTGGCGATCCATTAAAAGATACCGCTGGGCCAGCTCTAAACCCAATGATTAAGGTAGTCAATCTGGTGAGTTTATTGGCTGCACCTGTGATTGTCAAATACCAAGATTTGGGTGTTATTGGGTGGATTATTGTTGTCGCTTTAGTTGCTATCGTTGTCTGGGCGTTTTTACAAAGTAAAAAGCCTGTGGAAATTAAGAAGACTCTAGAGTAACGATACAACTCTTTTATTGATCTTGAAGACGGAGATGATTTATTTCATCTCCGTCTTTTCATACATGTTCCAGAGAAAAAGGTGCGTCCGTCTGGATCAATAATTTCTGATTGGTGTTTGGATGGATAAATTCGATAGAAGTTGCATGCAGCATCATACGATTAACTTGATTATTTAGGTGCAATTGAGCGATTGAAAGATCCTTCTTGTAAAGGGTGTCACCGAGAATAGGAAAACCAAGAAAGGAACATTGAGTTCTAATTTGATGGGTATAGCCAGATCGGGGAATCGCTTCCAGAAATGACAAACATTTATTCCGATCATATTTTTGCCTGATAAAATGTGTTTCAGATGGTTTTCCCTTTTGATTAATAATCGTTCTATGGCGCCGATCTCCGTTTATCAAGAGGGGTAAACGGGCGGTAAAGTTATCCCATTCTGGGATATTATGTGAAATACACCAATATTTTTTCTGAATTATTCTTTGTTCGAATTGAAAATTTAATGCTCGATGGGTTTCTTTGTTTCTGGCAAATAAAATTACCCCACTTGTCTCTTTATCCAATCGATGTACAGTCATTAACTCAGGAAAATCAATTTTAAGTACTGATTGTAAATTTTCGATTTTTTGGTCATACCCATCGGGGATTGTTCGTAATCCTGGCGGTTTATTAATAGCAATAATTGATTTATCAATGAAAATAATCAAATCGGATGTTTTCAACATAGGAAAAATTGAGAAGCTTTTTTCGACCTATCAATCGACAAAATAACTTACTCCGAGCACTCCTGGACCTGAATGGGTCAGGAACGCAGGCGGTAATTCAAAAATTTCGATGGTTTCAATTCCCAATAATTTTTTAAAATCTTCTGAAAGTGCAACGGCTTCCAGTTTGGCAGCGCCATGTTGGATACTGAATAGCGAGCAACCTTTTTCTTTGCACTCACTCACCACCAGTTCTTTTAACCTTGCGATAGCCTTTTTGGATGTGCGTTGACTATCGACTGGTTCCACCTTGCCATTTTTTAAGCATAGGAGTGGTTTCACCTGAAGAAGGCTGCCAAACAACATTTTTGCCCCGCCAATTCTTCCACCTTTATATAAATATTCAAGGGTGTCAACCACAAAGAGGTTTCTCTCTCTTGTGATTAAATTTTCCACTTTACGGATAATTTCTTCACTTGAAAGCCCTTCTTTTGCATATTTATTTGCCATTTTCACGATGGAAGCCAGTGATGCTCCGATACTCAACGTGTCAATAACTTTGATATCTGCGTTCGGAAAATCCTGGGATGCTACTTCAGCACTCCGGAATGTGCCACTTAGTTGTGTGGACGGTGTCAAGACGATGATTGAATCACCTCCGGATAAATGTTTTTCAAATTTAGGATTGTATAAACTTGGCGGGGGAGCAGCTGTTTTTGGTAAGTGAGACGATTCAACAAGTTTTTTCAGAAATGTACTTGAATCCAGTTCGTGATCATCACGGAATGATTCATCACCAAAAATAATGATTTGTGGAAAGTATTCAATTCCTAGTGCTTCTGCTTCTTTGACACTTAAGCTTGAAGTAGTATCAGCGAAAATAGTTACCATGCGATACACCTTTCTAAAAGAGTAATAAATGCTCAGGATAATACTAGTTGATTTAGTATACTTTCACCATGATAGATTCTTTTGATGATTTCAGATAAAAGAGGTGCAATAGTCACTTGCTCTATTTTGCTACAACGCCTTGCTCGTTCAGGAAGAGGTAATGTATTGGTGACAATGACACGCTCAATTCTGGGATCATTATAAATGATATCTAAAGCAGAATCTAGCAGTATTGGGTGAGTGATTGATAGCCAGACTTTTTCAGTAGCTCCCTGGTCAATTAAGGTATCAATTTGTTTTAAGATGCTTCCTCCAGCGATAAGATCATCAATAATAATCGGTTTTTTTCCGACAACTTCTCCCACGATGTGAGTAACTTTCGTGGAAGTAAAATCATCTCTTCGTTTGTGCATGATCGCTAACGGGAGTTTTAATCGTTCAGCATATTTGCCTGCTAATGGTGCTCTACCCACATCAGGGCTAACAATAATGGTGTTAGACAAATCAGATTGATTGAGATGATTACAGAGAATGGGGATGGCAGAAATGGGATCCACTGGAATATTGAAAAACCCTTGAATGGCTGGATTGTGAATATCAATAAAAACTACCCTCGTCGCGCCTTGCTGTTCAATTAAGTTTGCGATTACTCTTGCGCTGATAGCCTCGCGCCCTTTAGACATTCTTTCCTGCCTAGCATAGGGAAAGTAAGGGATAATCACATTAATTTTATTGGCACTGGCACGGCGAAAAGCATCCAGATAGAGTATGAGCTCAAAAATTGCATCATTCACTGGTCTGGTAATGGACTGAATAAAAAACACATCATGTTCACGCACAACTTCATTTAAAATCACATGTATTTCAGAATCTGGCAAGAATGTGGAGGTTGCATTTCCGAGGCTTAAATTCAGTTCTGAAGAGATCTCATTAGCTAGTTGGATGGATCGTGAACCTGAGAAAATGTGTAAAGGATGGATAGACATATTTAGATCCCTCTCCTGCAAATTTGGTATTATGATTAAATTATATATGAGATGTTGGGTTTAAATTCTTTTGAATAAATCTAAAAATTTCTGAAGATACCAAAATGAGGTAGTATGGCAATTAATGAACAAAGTAACTCACTTAGCAATGCGAATAGCGCTGTGGTTATATTTGGGGTCACTGGTGACCTGACCAGCAGAAAATTGATTCCAGCGATTTATGAACTATATTGCTCGGACAGGATCCCAAATCATTTACATATCATCGGATTTGCAAGAAGAGACTGGAATGATGAATATTTGAAAGAAGTATTTAGTGAATCCGTGCGTGCAAACTCCGAGAAAGAAATACACGAGGAGAAAATTGGTCAGATTTTTTCCGATGTGAAATACATTCATTCCTCATTTGATCAAGATGAAGGATATGAACGATTAAAGCAATATCTGATAGATGAAGACATTAAGAATGTTTTATTTTATTTGGCAACGCCCCCCGAATCATATGAAACGATCATCGAGTTAATTGGAAAACATAAATTAAGTCAATTAACGGACGGTTGGACAAGAATTGTAATTGAGAAGCCGTATGGTAGGGATTTGGAAACCGCAAAAAATCTGGAAAAACAGGTTCATACTGTTTTTGATGAAAAACAAATTTATAGAATCGATCACTATTTGGGAAAGGAAACAGTTCAGAATATTCTGGTATTAAGGTTCGCTAATGGCATTTTTGAACCATTATGGAATAGGCAATATGTTGATAACGTCCAGATTACTGTTGCAGAAACTGTTGGGGTCGGAACGAGAGCAGGATATTACGAAAACTCAGGTGTCATACGCGATATGTTTCAAAACCATCTATTGCAATTACTAGCATTAACTGCGATGGAAGCGCCAGTTGGATTTACTGCGGATTGTGTTCGGGATGAGAAAGTCAAAGTACTGCGGGCATTGAAGCCGTACGACACACAAGGTGTTTTGGAGAATACTTTTCGGGCACAATATACTTCTGGTTATATTCACGGGGAAAAAGCGATTGGGTACAAAGATGAAAATGGCGTGGCAAGAGATTCGATCACCGAAACATTTTTAGCGGCTCGTTTTTTCATTGATAATTGGCGTTGGTCTGGCGTTCCTTTTTATTTACGATCTGGGAAACGCTTACCGAAAAGAATGACTGAGATTGCCATACAATTTAAACAAATTCCACTTTCGTTGTTTAATTGGCATAATATGGCCGGAGATGCTCCGAATGTCCTGGTTATAAAATTACAACCGGATGAAGGTGTGACCCTTACGTTTGGAGCAAAAATGCCTGGGCACGTCAACCAAATTGCCCCTGTGGAAATGAATTTTGATTATGAGGAATCTTTTGATATAAAAATACCGGAAGCCTATGTGCGTTTGATTCAAGACGCATTTTTGGGTGATGCAACTTTATTTACCAGATCTGATGAAGTCATCAACCAATGGAGTTTTATAAATCGAATTCTGGATGGCTGGAAGGAAGACCCAAGGAAATATCTGCCTGTCTATGAGGCTGGTACCTGGGGACCTCCTGGAGTAGACTTTTTTATTAAAGGTGACAACCGACACTGGAGAAACCCAGAGGATTAATCAAAATTAGGTTTTTTGCAGTTTGGGCATACTCTTTCTGTGCTTGTCACAATATAGCCACAGTGTTTGCAGGTTTTTGGTTGAATCCCGCCTAATGGAGCGCCACAAGCGATACAACTTGATTCTCCTATTGGATTTGGAGTATCACAATAGTTACAAACGTATCTTTTTAATCTATCGGAAAGTTCAAAACCTGCGCCAAGGATATAAGCCGTTTGATTGATCACAGACCAAATTTCATCTCTTATTGAAAGACTCTCAATATCCTGGGCAACATCATCAAGTCTTCCAAGTAACGAGAGCGGGTTATGAATTGCACTAAGAGCAGTTTTGCCCAAACTGGCAGCGATTCCCATCCAGGACTGTTTGCCAATTTGAATCATCACCCCATCTTCAAATTTTTGTATCGATACCCCAATAGAAGTCTGCCCGCCTGAAGCAGCATTCAAGATTGATGCTATTTGAATAATAATATTTTCTCCACCACCAATTTGTTGCACCCGATAATTTCCCCTGTGGAAATGAGCGATTAATGATTTCGAAATGTCTTGTGGAGTGATATTTCCATGAAAAGTTTTGTGTTCCATAATTATATTATAATCAACGTGCTCATAAAAAAGAAATAAATGGAGAAAGTGTGATCAAAAAAATATCGTTATTGGCAGTTTTGTTCTTCCTGATTTTATTTTTTTATAATGTTTTATCAGTGGCTGCTTATCCGCTACCTCAATTGCCAACTGTATCAGTGCCAACTGTTACCGGCACACCATCGGGAATGATTATTACTGTTCGACCCAGTCAGAATGATGATTTTATTAATGTACGTTCAGGCCCCAACACTTTATATCCTTCTGTAGGTGTGTTACTGGTGGGGCAAACAGCACCTGCGATAGGGAGATCTCAAGGTGGCGAGTGGATTCAAATTGAATATCCGGGAGTTGTTGGTGGAAAAGGCTGGGTTTTTGCAGTCCTAGTGAGTCTTTCACCCGGTCAGTTGCCAGTTGTTGAACCCCCTCCAACAGTGACACCACAATTCACCGCCACTATTGATCCGACATTGGCTGCTCAATTTGTGGTCACGCAACAACCAACGAGGCTACCAACTTTTACAGAACCTGCGCCTATAACGATTCCAACTTATGTTGAAAATACACCAAACCAATTGCCAGGAGGAATTCCAATGGGGATGGTGATTGTTATATTAGGTATTACAGGGATTTTATTGACCTTGTTTTCATTTATCAGAGTTCGTTAATGGTTTTAGTTCTCAAAAAACTGTTTTAAATTTCTTAAACAAGAAGCTCCAATTTTGTGCCCTAAATCTTCCTGACAAAATTTGGTGCCTGCTCCGTATTCTTCGAGGTAATTTTTTAGTTTGATGGATTTTTCAAACTCCACCAGCTTGTCCTGAGTTCCATGTGCAATATAATAGTTTATAGTTGATAGTACTTTTTGTTTTAAAATTGGTGGATTTGATGGCAAGAATCCTGACAATATAGCGACTTTATTAAATTCTTCCGGGTAGATGATACTTAAGACGGCACTGATGGCTGCTCCCTGGCTGAAACCCATTAAATTTATTTTTTCGTGGATAGAAGACCTTTGAGAGTTACTTAGTAATTCCTGAATCGAGCTCAATAAAACTTTAGCGATTCTGGCATATTCTTCAAAATTTGGCTTTAAATCATTTCTTATATCTGCCCAAGCGAAAGAATTTTTTCCTATTTGCATTGGACCTCTCGGAAAAATGATCATTGAATCAGCTGGGATAGAAGGTGAAAAGATAGTCATTGATTTTTCATTCCCAGACCAACCGTGAATCAAACAATAAATTTGGTTGGAATTAATTTCACTGGGTTGTTTTACGTGAAATACATGGGGATTTATAAAGATATTAATTGTTTTATATTCCATTTTAATTCTCTTGTTCTCATTATTATCATGATCTCTAGTTAATTCTAAATGTTATGTTAAAATCACGCTATGAGAGAAATTAAGATTTTGGCAAAAAATAGAAAAGCAGGTTTTGAATATTTTCTTTTGGAAAAATTTGAAGCCGGTATTGAATTACATGGAAGTGAAATTAAATCGATACGGGCTGGACAGGTAAGTATTGGAGAAGCTTACATTCAAATCGAAAATCTGGAGGCATGGTTAGTTAATTCGCATGTCGCCAAATATGATGCGGCGAGCATTTTTAATCATGATCCAAAACGGAAAAGAAAATTATTACTGCATAAAAAAGAGATTGATAAAATCTGGAGTTCAGTTCGCCAAAAGGGATTAACTGTAGTTCCTACTATTTTATATTTGAGTAATGGAAAAGCAAAAATTGAAATTGCATTGGCAAAAGGGAAAAAAATGTATGATAAACGCGATAGTATTGCCAGGCGAGACCAGGAAAGAGAAAATTCCCGCAAAAGAAAGATTTCCGATTAAGAGTTAGATTATGTCAATGTGGTGGGCCTTTTTCATAACATTCATCATTTCAATTGTGTGGCTGCGATTGATCGATTTTATTGCAGCAAAAGGGTTGGTTTCAAAAAAGCTGAGCCGGAAGATAATTCATATCGGCACTGGACCAATTTTTGTGGTTTGTTGGCTTTTTTTTCCAGAAAATCCATTCTCAAGGTACCTGGCAGCAGTGATTCCACTCTTAATTTCAATTCAATTCTTCCTGATTGGTATTGGAGTCATTAAGGATCAGTCATCAGTGGATGCAATGTCCAGAACTGGCGATCCAAAAGAAATCCTGAAAGGTCCATTTTTTTATGGCGTGGTATTTGTCACGTTAACCATAATTTTTTGGAGAGAGTCTCCTATTGGGATTATTGCCTTAATGATATTGTGTGGGGGTGATGGATTTGCAGATATAATCGGCCGCAGAATTCCTTCCTTTGCATTGAAGTGGTCGCCAAGCAAGTCTTTTGCCGGAACTGTTTCCATGTTTTTGGGCGGATTGCTCTTTTCAATCTTGCTGATTTTCCTTTTTATTGAATATGGTTACCTGAAAATTGATTTTGTAAGTAGTATTCCGAAAATAATTTTATTAAACCTGTTGGCAACTTTTATTGAATCACTGCCATTACAGGATTGGGATAATATTACTGTACCTTTGGCTGTTGTTTTGGCAGGGGTAATTCTGTTCTAAAGGAGTATGGATGGTAGCGATTGATGGTCATCATCTGACGATTGAAGAAATCGTAAAAGTAGCACGTAAGAATGAAAAAGTTGCGATTTCAGATGTCGGGATTGCGAATATTAAGAATTCATTTGAGCTTAAGAACAATATCCTTGCTTCCACACACGCTGTCTATGGGATCAACACTGGATTTGGAATTTTTGCAAATAAACAAATTGCCAACGAGGATTCATCAAAACTGAGTAGAAATCTTATTTTAAGCCATGCAGTGGGGACCGGAGATCCATTTTCAAATGAGATCGTACGAGCTGCAATGTTGGTCCGAGCAAATACGTTGACAAAAGGTTTCTCTGGCGTTCGATTGACTGTTGTTGATACTCTTGTAAATATGTTAAATTCTGATGTAATTCCTGAGGTTCCCTCGCAGGGATCTTTAGGTTCATCAGGCGATTTAGCGCCATTATCCCATCTGGCGTTAGTGTTCACAACAGATGAAAACGACCTTGAAGAAGATTCTGGTTATGCTTTTTATCAAGGAAAAAGACTAAGCGGTAAGGAAGCCATGCAAAAAGCGGGCATTCCCAGGTTGATACTTCAATCCAAAGAAGGATTGGCGATCAATAATGGCGCTACATTTTCTGCTGCCATTGCAGCTTTATGTATGTACGATTCAAGATTATTAGTTGATATTGCTGAAATGTCTCTGGCGATGAGCTTAGAAGCAATGTTGGGTTGTAGTTCTGCATTTGATCATCGGATTCACGCAGCTCGTGGCCAACTCGGTCAAATGGAAGTTGCAAAAAATGTCAGACGTTTTATTTTAAATTCAAATTTAATCAATTCCACGGATAGAGTACAGGATGCATATTCATTACGTTGTGCCCCGCAGGTGCAGGGAGTAGCTAGAGATACGCTTCAGTTCATCTGGCAGATAATCAGCCGGGAAATTAATGCGGCTACTGACAATCCATTATTATTCAACCCAGGAATCGCACTATCGGGAGGAAATTTTCACGGCGAGCCAGTAGGTGTTGCCATGGATTTTCTTGGAATTGTTTTATCTGAATTAGCATCGATTTCTGAGCGTCGTGTGAATCGTATGACGGATGAGAATCTCAACGCAGGGCTTCCACCTATGTTGGTTGATCATCCAGAAGCAGCTGGATTGAATTCAGGGTTAATGATGCCGCAATATACTGCTGCAAGCCTGGTGCTCGAAAACCAGACGATAGCTCATCCAGATAGTGTTTTTTCAATCCCAACTTCTGCTGAACAGGAAGATCACAATGCAAATGCCATGAACGCCTGCAAACATACTCTACAAATCCTGAAAAATGTTCAACATGTTCTATCGATTGAACTCTACACTGCAGCCAGAGCGATCGATCTAAGATTAAGAAATTCCCCGGATGGAAAACTAGGAGATGGTACCAGTATTATCTATAAAATGATCAGAGAAATTGTTCCATACCAACCTGGTGATGCACTCTGGTGGCCTGAAATTGAAAAAGTAAAACAACTCGTAATCGCCGAAAAGATTGCGAATGATTTAGATCTTATTTAGAGTTGACAAGGATACTTTTAGCGATTATCTTTTTCATATGTATTGGTTTTCGAAAAAATTTTCTAGAAGAGATCTCTTAAAAGGCGTTATAAGCTTTGGGGGAGCAATGGCATTAAATCCGTGGTTGCAGGTTAAAGCCCAGGCGACCAATTTTTTAGAATCAGGTAAGTTGGGCAGAGTTTGCAGTGGCTTGGCGAGAATCAGAGCGAAGCCGTCCATCAATGCGGAAGAGGTGGGTATTCTATATGAGGATTCTGTTGTCATTTGGTTAAGAGAAATTGTTGGTGAAATACCTGGCGGAATGCTGAACGCGAAATGGGTAGAAACACCTGATGGTTTTATTTATGCGCCTTCTTTGCAACCTGTAAAAAATATTGAAAATAACATTCTACCTGAATTACCGATGACAAGTTTGGGGCAAGGATTTTGGGGAGAAGTTACCGTTCCTTATGTGGATTTGATTCTTAAAAATATTAATCCAAGTGCTCCCTGGTTAAAAGAAGCGAAAAACCCGCGATTATATTATTCCCAGATTGTCTGGATTGATGACCTGAAAACAGATGGTGATGGTGAAACATATTATCAAGTCAATGAAAGATATGGATATGGTGATATTTTCTGGGCGAATGCAAGGGCATTCAAACCATTGACGGAAAGAGATTTAGAACCGATTTCTCCTGAAGTTGAAAACAAATTGGTATATGTGGATGCCACACCTACCAGACAATTTTTAACCTGTCTGGAAAATGGTGTTGAAGTTTATTACTGTCAAATATCTTCGGGAGCGAAATGGAACTCAGAAGGTCAAATCGAAAAAAGTTGGGGGACACCACCTGGGGTTCATCGGACGTGGAGAAAACAAGTTTCAACTCATATGACAGGTGGTACAGCTGGCGGTGGTTGGGATATTCCAGGTGTGGGATGGACGATATTATTTTCGAGTAACGGCGTCGCTATTCATTCCACTTTCTGGCATAATGATTATGGTACACCCAGATCACATGGTTGTGTAAACGTAAAACCGGAAGATGCCCAATGGATATTCAGATGGTCTCTTCCGTTTGTGCCGCTCGATCCTGGTGATATCACAATCCCAATGCCGGGTGGCACACAAATAGATGTTAGAGAATTTTGAGGTGTAAATGAATTTAACGTTAGGGTTAGCATTTTTAGCAGGTTTGGCATCATTCTTATCTCCCTGTGTTTTTTCATTGGTACCAGCTTATATCAGTTACCTCAGTGGTCGCTCGATTGCTGTCCTAAAATCGTCTGATTCCCAGAAATTCAAATGGGAGACGTTCAGCCATGGAGTTGCCTTTGTACTGGGATTTAGCCTGGTTTTTATTTCTTTAGGGGCTACTGCATCGGCAATCGGTGGACTTCTATACAATTTAAGATGGTTGCTCGCCAAAATCGGTGGATTAATTGTCATCGTGTTCGGATTGCATATGACAGGTATTTTACGAATTCCATTTTTGGAATATGATTTGCGAGTTCAAAACAAAGCTCAGCAAAACAGATCATATTTATCTTCCATGTTAATGGGAATTTTTTTTTCAGCTGGATGGTCACCATGTGTTGGTCCAGTTTTAGGAGCAATTTTAACATTGGCCGTTGGTGGAGGATCCATTCTTGAAGGTACAAAATTGTTAGCAGCTTATTCTGCTGGCCTGGCAATACCATTTTTGCTGGCAGCCTTAGGAATAGGATGGGTTGTAAAAGTTATTCAAAAGTATGGTAAAACCATGCATTATGTAGAAATTGTGATGGGCGTGATATTAATCATCATTGGAGCAATGTTATTTTTTGGAACATTAGAAACAATGAACAGGTTTGGATTATTCATAGACTTTGGTTTATAGTGTGATTGGAGAGAAGATTGATAAATGTCATTGCTTATGTAAATAATAGCGAACAGCAGGTTAATATTTCTGAAATGTTTGAAGGATTAAAAACAGAGATTGAATTTAATGACCAAATCATCAATATTTCAGATTCTGAAGATTTGAAAAAAAAATATGCCGAAATTTCACCATTCATTAAGGTAGGTCCTTATACTCTCTCAGGAGAAATATTTGAAGCGAATCTAAAAATGACTATATTAGCAGCGAAGGATCGAGAACGGCAACTTACAGAAGTTGGAGACAATCGCTATCAGCAAAGAATAGAATCGGGTAAAAAGATAACCAATCTTGATAAAGTTTCCTTATGGTTATCAAAAGGGTATATTTGGCTGATGATCTTCTTTTTATCCTTGTATGTCGGATTGCCATTTCTTGCACCATATTTCTTAAAAATCGGCGCAGAATTACCTGCGAATATCATTTACACAATCTATAAACCGCTTTGTCATCAATTAGCATTCAGGTCATGGTTTATTTTTGGTGAACAACCCTATTATCCCCGTAATGCTGCTGGTATTGAGGGAGTGATGTCCTACGAAGATATTTCAAATCAGCCGGTCATCAACATTCGAGAGGCACAGAAATTTAAAGGTAATGAATTCACCGGTTATAAGGTTGCATTATGTCAACGAGATGTAGCCATTTATGCCAGTATGTTGTTATTTGGTTTGCTTTTTGTTTTGTCAGGTAGGCGGATAAAATCGATCAAATGGTATATTTGGGTGATTATTGCTCTTGTACCAATTGGGTTTGATGGCGTATCACAACTGCCGGGTTTGGCTAGTTCCCTACCAGATTGGATTCCGATACGTGAAAGTAATCCCACGTTAAGAACGATTACCGGTGCTTTGTTTGGATTTTTCACAGCCTGGTATTTATTTCCCTTGATTGAAGAAAGCATGGTTGAAACCAGAACAATTGTCACTGAGAAAATGAAGTACATCAAATCTTTAGGAAATGATTAAGTGTTTGTCAATGAGACTGGAAATCTGAGATATTTAACATTTGAAAGTTTTCCAAAAGAGAAAATTATTCATGGGATTTTTTCTCGCTTGGGCGGTATCAGTACTGATTCTTTTTCGAGTTTAAATGTTGGTGAAACTGCTGGTGATTCATACGAAAATGTAGTTGAAAATCGCAGGCGAATTTTCCAGGTTTTTGATAAACCAATTGAATCCATATATGATGTATGGCAAATTCATAGTGAAATCGTGAAGTACACTGACAAACCAAGAAAATTAAAGAGCAAACATGAAAAGGCAGATGCTATTGTTACTGATTCCAAAGATGTTTCATTATTCATGCAATTTGCTGATTGTGTCCCGATCCTTATATATGATTCCGAAAAGGATATCATTGGTATAATTCATGCCGGTTGGCAAGGGACTGTAAAACGGATTGTTCAGAGTGCAATCCGATATATGGTTGACGCTTTTGCGAGTGATCCTAAGAATATTCTGGCTGGAATTGGGCCATCCATCGGACCTGATCATTATGAAGTTGGCAGAAATGTAATTTTTGAAGTAAATGAAAAATTAAAAGAAATCCAGTCTCAGATAATTATTTCAAGAAATGGCTCAACTTATTTTAATTTGTGGAAGACAAATGAATTGTTATTACGTCAGATGGGAGTCGAAAAAATTGAAATTGCAGGCATTTGCACAGCTTGCCATTTGGATGAGTGGTATTCTTATCGTTTAGAAGGTCAAAAATCAGGCAGGTTTGGTGTATTTATGGGATTAAAATAATAATGACAGGTTTCTCCATTGAAGCAAACTTTAAACAAGTATCAGAAGAAATTGATTCATACTGTCATTTATATCATCAGGATCCAGATGCTTTAAAATTAATTGTTGTTACCAAAAGCCAATCCTTAGAGAATATTGTACAGGTGGTAGCAGCTGGTGCCAGATATTTAGGAGAGAATTATCCGGAAGAGACCCTCAAGAAGAAAATCAGTTTCGTTGACCCACCTGAGGATCTGGAATGGCATATGGTCGGACACCTTCAGAGCCGCAAATCCCAGCTTGTGATCGATGAATTCGCTATGCTGCATTCTTTGGATAGTGTTAAGCTTGCTAAACGTCTGGATCGCCAGTTAAAAGTAGATAATAAAAAATTACCTGTTCTGCTACAATTCAATGTTGGTGGTGAAGAAAGCAAATACGGTTGGAATGTGTCCGAAAAAAATCAATGGGGAGCTTTGCTTGCTGATGTTGAAGAAATAATCCAATGCTCCAACCTGGACATTCGCGGACTCATGACGATGCCACCTTTTATCACCGAGGAAAAGGAATCCAGAAAGCATTTTAATAAATTACATGAATTAGGGGAGTTTTTGAATGCTAGTTTACCAGAATTAAGAATTAAAGAATACTCAATGGGAACCAGCCATGATTTCAAAATGGCAATCGCTGAAGGTGCTACAATGATCCGAATCGGTACTGCCATCATGGGCTCAAGAGGAAATCGTTAACGAGAGGGAAGCATGTTAGATTTTTTAATTGTATTAGTACGAGTTGCGGTGAATATTTTTTCGCTATTAGTAATTGCGAAGGTTATGTTAAGTTATTTTTTATCCCCTTATCACCCGATAAGGCAAACGATTGATCAAATTATTGAGCCATTATTAGCGCCAATTCGAAAAAGGATGCCAATGATTGGCATGTTTGATTTTAGTCCCATCGTTCTACTCGTTGGAATTCAAATAATTGAATTTTTATTAATTACTATATTGTCTTCTCTGTAAATTCCAAAATAATAAGTTGATTAAAAATCAAGATCAGATAATTTTGAAATTCTCAATAAATATAAAGTAAGGAATATTTGATTAATTAATTCTGAGTCATGAGATTTAGAAGCAATTTCAATCATTTTTGAAACGCTTGCCTGGTTCGCATCCTGCAAAGAATAGATGATTGCACTCATAACATCTTTTCTGGTTTCAGAGTTTAAAGCTAATAACAAAACTGGAGCAACTGGTTGATCGGATGAAACACCCAGGTTTTGGTTCCCTGCAAATTCTATGATCCAAGCCGTTTCGCTTAACGATAATTTGCGTTCAGGTATATAGGGATTATCAGATTCTAAATATTCAAGAGCTTGCGTCGCTGCATTTCTGACAACCCATTGGCTATCTTCTATCATCAAATTTTTTAATGTTTGAATTGCCCATAAATTATTTAATTTTACCAATCCATTGATGGAGGATCTTCGCACAACGATATCATCGAGCGTTACCGCTTCTTGCAAAATTTCCGTTCCAATGGATGGGTTGAAGGCCAAACACTCAGCAACTACTTGCCTGACCTTCTCTTCGCCATTTAATAAAACTCTTGCCAATTCGTGAACAGCGGTTTCGTCCTCAAATGTTCCAAGCGCTAAACACACACTCTTTTGATAATTCAATGGGGCTTTTTGTGATAATGAAACAAGATCAGGTACGAAGGAATTATCTCTGTTTGAACAGCTAATTGCATAGATGGCAAGCTCTCTCAATGAATCATTGTTGTTGCTTAATAGTTGCCGGAAATAAGTTGGCAAGTTATTATCATTTGAGAGAACCAGTATTGCAATCGCTCTCATTCGGGTGGAAAATTTTTCGTTATCATTTTGAATTATTTTCACTAATTTTTTGATGAAGTTCACCCGCCAATTTAAGTTTTTATTTGTAAGCTTAAGCCAGGGGCCAATATTGAACAATTCGAACGGGAAATATGATTGATCTTGGGGAATTAAATTAGTCAACCATTCACATTCTGAATCCTGAGAAGAGGTAAATCCTAAATAAGCATAATTTGCTGGCCATCGCAGATCACCTTGCTCAATTTCTGCATGTAACTCTTTTTCTGGATGAAGACTGGCTAAAAAACCGATCAATTCTGAATGTATAAAAGAATGATTCCCATTACTTGAAGTTTGAATGATCCCTGTCTGCAATAATTTATTAATTCCATCAGGTTTTGAGTCGATTGAATTAATATAGTAATTTTTATTCTTAATCAAATTATAAGCGACAGAGATACCAGCATCATAGGCTTCTTTCGTATCCAGGATTCTTCTGGTATATGTTTGATACAAATCCACTACGCTGTAACCAAATAAGTCGCCAGCCAATGCTCCCCAAATGTGCATGGTGTATTCGATTGGATTCAAAGGCCGCAAGTTAGAAGAAGCCCAATTTAACACTAGTGAATCGCTGAAGTCTTCGTCCAATTGGATATTTTTTAATATTTCCAGTTTCCACAATTTATTCCAATTTGAATAAAAACCAATAATTTGTTGATTTGACCAGGAAGACAAAAATAAAGACGAGAAGTTTAACGATAATAATTCACCAAGATATAAATTTGTGGCAGTAAGAATTATTTGAAGGTTAGGGTAAATTTGTTTGGTTTTCTTAATAAATGCAACAAATGTATCAAAATCGTCAGGGGGAAATTCATCCAGTGCATCAATAATCAAAATTGCATTATTATCTTCGATACTTTCATGAAAGAATTTGACGAGGCGGGGTAAAGAGGGGGCTGGAAGTTTGGGGGAGAGGGACTTAAAGAGCATATCAAAAATCGATAATTCTGGTTGAGCAATAACATCCGTATCATGGACGTTTATATAGAATGGAATTTTTGATGATGATAAACCACATTTTGGGTCCTTCCGTGCCAAACACGAAACCAGGTAGGCTAATGAGACGGTTTTTCCTGAACCTGGCATTCCACATATAACCAAGTCTGCATTTTTTTGAACAGCTTCTGTTATTGAAATTTTTGGAACATTAAAGTTCCTGGTTAGGTGCGGTTGATCGGGGGTAAAAGCAAGAGTTGAACCGGTTGCACTCTCAAAAATAACATTTTCTTTTTCATGAGTTGTTAATGGCTGCACCAAAAGTAATGGCTCGATAATAATACTATCCAGAGAAAAAAGGCTTTTCGCCAGATGATTGGATTGGGCCCTTGAATATGCTTCATTTATAACTGCGTTCTGAATACCTGATGAATGTTGTGATTTAAGGTTCTTAATGAATTTCTGAAGATATGGTTTAATATCGGGAAGCCATATTTTTAATTTTGAGATAACCAACCACAGGATTGTGGCACTCAGGAATCCGATGAAAAAAGATATTCTTTCAAGTTGGAAATTTTTCAACCAGTTCAGCATCTAGATCATCCAGAATATAAAAATCGTTTACAGACCGAACAGAATACTTCGTCGGAAGAACTCCTGGCTTTTTGGACTTCCATAGGAGGAAGTCCATTTCCACACATGGAACAAGCATTGTCAACGATCATTGAAACTGCTATATTGTTTTTTGTTTTCCTTAACTTTTGGTAAACATTCAAGAATTCATCCTCAATTTGAGTTAAGATGGGGTCTTTTTCGATAGTGATTTTTTTGATTGAATTCTCGATTTCCTCGATTTCAATCAAAAGAATTTCTTTTTGGGTTGACTTATCTTTTCTTAAAGCATTCAAAGATTTTTCCTGAGTGGCAATTTCATTCTCTAATTCTTCTATAGAGAACATCATTTCTAATTGCTGTTCATCTAATACCAATAATCTCTTCTTCAATGAATCAATTTCAATATTCACATCCTGAAGCTCTTTAGGGTTTTTGATAGACCCATCGTAAAGAGATGTTTCACTGTTTTTTATTTTTCTCTGAACAGTTTGAGCTTCATCTGATATTTTATTTAATTTGGCTTGCCATTTTTTCTTTTCAGATTCTAAATCAGAGATTATCTGTTCAAATTTCTTCACATCATCAGAAAATGAAATTATTTCTGTGATTTCCGACCGTCTCTTATCATTCTTGTCGAGTTCGAGATCGAGCAACTGTAATTGATAAAGAAATGTCCTTTGATTCATATTAGGGATTATAGAATGTGATGGATGGAATGGCAAGTAAACAAGGTGATGATATGTTTGTGCTTTCTTTTTGGTTGCTGTATACTACGAAATGATGAAAAAATGGAACCTCATTGTTTTTATTGTCTGGATTTTTGCTTTAATATTTCCTGTTATATTGGGGTACAGTATATCATCTGAAGAACTTCATTTTTCAGGATTAATTTTCAATCCGATTGATGGGTATAGTTACTTTGCAAAAATGCAACAAGGGGCAGGCGGTGCCTGGGCATTTAATCTGCCTTATTCCGCAGAATCAAATAAAGATATTTATATTTTTACTATCTATGCATTTTTCGGACATCTTTCACGGATTTTAGGTATCAGTATTCCGTTTATTTATCATTTTTTTCGAATAGTTTTCTCGATCTTATTATTTTTTTCTTTGCAGGAATTATTGAGGTTTTTCTTTAAAGCGGAAGATATATTTTTTAAAGGTGCCATGATTTCATTATTTTTCGGCGGTGGGTTGGGATGGATTTATTTTTTATCCGGCGAGCTGCCTCTGGATTTTTGGGTTGCTGAAGCATTTATATTTTTATCATCATTTTCAAATCCACATTTTGTTTTATCATTATTATTAATTACCGTTCTTTTGAGTATTATCTTTCGCAATCTTCATGGAATTTGGATCTCAATCTTTATTTTTTTCCTCAGCATTATCCTTGTCAGCATCTCTCCATTTTCAGCAATCCTTATGGGTTTTGTGTTTTTGATGAATGTTATTTTGGGAAGGACATTTACGAAGAAAAGTATTAATAATCTGATCGTTTTCAGTATTCCCACAGTAATGATTGGTGCTTATCAATATTTGAGTATTCATGCGGATCCAATCCTGAATAAATGGAACTCACAAAATGTCACAGAAACACCGGCTTTAATTAACATATTATTTTCTTTTTCACCCATGTTAATCGGAATCATCATATTTTTGTTCATATTCTGGAAAAAGAAATTACCATTAGAAAAACCAATTTCTTTATTGATTGTTTGGATATTTTTTGCTCTATTGATGGCGTATGTTCCGTTTAATCTTCAAAGACGATTTCTTGTAGGATTATATATACCGATCGGAATTGTCTTTTGGCATCTGTTAAAAATCTATTTCTCACAAACGCAATATAAAAAACAAACATTGCTCATATATGTTTTTATAGGAATGTGCTTACCTTCTAGTTTGTTAATTTTTACAGGCAGCTTGAATGCTATCAAAGGATTTGATTCAATTTTTTATTATAAAAAAAATATTGCCAGCTCATCAGAATGGTTATCAACAAATATTGCCGATAAATCTGTTATCTTAACAAATGAAGAAAATGGTCTGATTGTACCGGCTTTGGCAAATTTTAAAGTGGTATATGGGCATCCGTTTGAGAGTATCAACGCTGAAAGGACGAAACAGGACATCAATAATTTTTGGTCGAATCAACTATCCACAGATCAATCCTGGAGCATGATTAACAAATATAAAGTTGATTACATTATTTGTGAATTCCCAAAAACCATCAATGATTGTCCATTGATCACACAATCTTTGAGAATAATTTATGTTGCAAATGACATTGCCGTATTTCAGGTTGTAAATTGAAAACAAAAAAGTATTTAATACTCTTGTTTGTAATTTTTGTGAGCGGAAACTTGAATTTAATTTTAAATTTAAATGATTTTGTTTATCTTGGCAGTTCCACTTTTTCCGATATCCCCATCACACACTATTCAAATCATTTTTTTATTCAACAGAGTATTCTCAACCATCAACAATTGCCATTGTGGTCAAATCTGATTTTTTCTGGGTACCCCTTCGCTGCCAACCCTTTATCCGGATTATGGTACTTTCCTGGGTGGATTGCCTTTCTATTTCCATTACCCGCCGGAATAAACATATCTCTTCTGCTGCACTTGTTGATTGGACTATTCGGAATGTATTTTTTCTTAAAATCCCTTAAGATTTCAACATTTGGTTCAATGTTAGGTAGTGTTGCATTCATATTTTCGACAAAAATTTATGCTCATATCGGCGCTGGCCATCTTTCTTTAATTTATGCAATTTCCTGGACTCCCTGGTTACTTCTATTCACAAATAAGCATAAAATGGAGAGAAAGGGATTAAGAAATATTATTATGAGCGGATTGTTTTGGGGGTTAATTCTTCTTGCAGATCTGCGGTGGTCTATCCCTGCGTTCTTGATGTGGGGCGTATTAATAGTTGATAAAAATATAAATCTTAGAGAATGGGCTAAATTTATTGGCCTCTCATTGAGTGTTGGGTTGTTAACTTCTATGGGGTCATGGTTACCGCTCTTTCAGTTATTGAGCTTTTCAAGCCGGTCTGGTTTATCACCGAATGAACAATTGATTTTTTCAATGTCGTTTTTAGATTTTCTTAATTTATTTTTTCCTTTTTTCGAAGGTAATGCGGAAACCAGAGTATATCCTGGTGTGGTCATTGTATTGTTGTCAGCACTTGGACTTTTTCTCCCCAAGCACAATATTCGGATGCGCAAGTGGTATGGATTAGCATTTGTCTCTGTTTTATTCGCGTTGGGTGAAAATATCCCGGGCATGAGATTAATTTATGAGTTGCCTGGGTTCTCATTGATGCGGGTACCTTCACGATTTCTTTTTCCGTTCAATTTTGCGCTCGCCATTATTTCTGGGATGGTCATTGATAAAATTCTTTTCGAAAAGTTGGATTATAAATTTAATAGAATAATCTTTCTTTTCCCACTTTTTATTTTTATTATTTTCTTTTCAATAGGATCTTTTATTCTTTCCCAAGAAAAATCGATCAACTTAATCTGGTCTATCATTATTTTTTCAGCATGTTTTTCAATTTTATTCGTTCTTCTAAATTATTCATTTAGACCAGCATCGTTGATTTTGATTCTATTCATCATATTAACAATTGATTTGTTTTTCGTGAATTATTCAAGTTTAAGGTTCGAGAATTTTGAGAAAGTGATCTACAATCAATCAGATATAATTTCAAAATTAGCCGATATTGAACCAAATTTTCGTGTATACACCCCATCTTATAGCATTTCACAAGAACAAGGATCTTATTGGGGTATTCACCAGGTAAATGGTGTAGATCCTCTCCAATTACAAAAGTACGTTGATTATTTTGCTAAGGCGTCTGGGGTACCAATCGATGGTTATTCTGTTACTCTGCCAGCTTTTGAGACAGGAGATCCGACCAAGGATAATATCGGAAATTGCCCCAGAAAAGAGTTATTGCAGGCAGTAAACACAAAATATGTGATATCGGCTTTTGCATTATCAGACTGCGATTTAGGTGACTATCAATATATTTCTAATCAGTACGTTTATGAACTTGGGAATGACGATCATTACCTGATGGTTAATGGTTGCCCACAAACAGAAATAAATTATCAGATAAAAAAGTATTCCCCAAATGAGATCATCTTGGGGGTAGAAAGTTGCGGGGGTAATTTGCAAATCAGTGAAATTTACTATCCTGGATGGCAAGTTTACATAGATGGCAATCAAATTGCACTGGATAGTAAACAACTTTTCCGTTCAGTGACTATACCTGAAGGCTCCCATGAATTACGAATGGTTTTCAAACCAAAAATTGTTTTTATCAGTTTGTTTATCCAAAGTTTGGTGTGGTTTTTATGTACTTTGTGTGTAATATTTTATCGTCGGGGACCAAATGATGAAAATCATTCGTGAAAATCGATTCCTGATCTTATTTTCAATGTTTGTCATTTCAATCACCAGCATTCCTTATTGGCTGGGGTTCAATATGAATGATGATCTCTATGAATTTAGTGGCTTTATCATCGGCGTAGGTGATGGAAATTCATATCTAGCTAAAATGATGCTGGGTGCCAGTGGTGAATGGCTATTTACCACTCCGTATACCGCCTACCCACAAATGAAATTCTTTGCTTTCTTCCCGTATATACTACTTGGAAAGTTAACAGCCAACCCTGGACAAACCATCCAATTAATTGTTTTATTCCATTTGTTTCGATGGGTTGGAATTGTTTTTCTCATCTTTGAAACTTTTCGCTTGAGCTCAATATTTGTGAAAGATAAAAATACATCACTTCTTATTACTGCCCTCTTAATTTTAGGTGGAGGGTTAGGTTGGCTAGCGATTATTTTTCCAGGATTGGTTAATCATCGTATGCCCCTTGAATTTTATTCTCCAGAAACGTTTGGATACTTATCGGTTTTCAGCCTACCGCATTTATTATTTGGAAGGGCTTTTCTTTATAATTCTTTCAGGAAATTATTGCAAATCGGGGACAACTTAAAATTCTCGAAAAAGCCTTTGCTCAAGAGCGGGATTTCATTATTCTTTAGCGGAATATTTCAACCTATTAATTTATTCATTGGTTGGTTTGTTATGGGTGGATATTTCTTGGCCAGTTCAATCAGAAATAAATTCTTCGTCAAGAATGTAAAAAATTATTTTTTTTGGATTATCCCTTCAATCCCCTTATTTTTTTATAATTTTTTCTCATTTCTGTTTGATCCTTACTTGTCTACCTGGCAGGATCAAAACCGGATCATTTCTCCACCCTTCGTCGATTACTTATTTGCATATGGATTAGGGGTAATTATTTTATTTCTGGTTTACAAAAAGGGTTTGAGTCAGAAGATAAATCATCGCTGGTTCATAAACATTTGGATTCTGCTTATTCCAGTATTGATTTATTTTCCAATTAATATACAACGAAGGCTGACAGAAGGTGTCTGGTTCTGTTTTTGTATTTACATTGGCATTTATGTGATGGCGAATAAGAATACCATTCTGAAAATTCTTGTTATGTTGGTTTTCTTACTTTCAAATATACTCTTCACATTGGGTTCTTTGCAAACCATCCAAAATGTAGATGTCCCCATCTATACCCCAAAAGCAATCATTGAGGTAGGAAATTTCCTCCACAATGAGGTGGAAAATGGTGATGTAGTGATTGCCCCATTTGATGAAAGCAATTTATTGCCTGTCTACGCTCCTGTAAAGGTTATTACAGGACATGGACCGGAGAGTAAAAATTTGAGTGAGATTACTGAAAAATTAGATCTTTTTTATCAAGGAGAGCTTTCCCAGACGCAAACTCAAGAATTCTTTAAACCATTTAATATTAAATTTATAGTTGTTCCTAAGGATCTTAACAGCACGATGATCCTTAGTCAATTTACAGCTAATCAAATTACCCAAACATACGAGAATAATGACTATATGGTGTTAAAAGTAAATGATTAAAATAATTCTTAGGTTGAGAGAAATTAAATACAAAATCAGTTTATTTTTGATAATATTTTTTCCTTTTTTAGCTCTGGTATTTTTTGGAAAGGTAATTTTTTGGGGAACAGCTTCATTACAATTTATTCCCTGGTACCAGTTTTTCTTTGATTCAATTCTTGGTGGCAATTTTCCTTTATGGAATCCATTCAATGGAATGGGAGTACCGTTCATTGCAAATTACCAAAGTGCAGTTTTTTATCCCTTTAATTGGATATTACTAATATTTTATTTGGTTGGGCACATAGAAGGACTATCTATTGCTGTTACATTATTAATTCCCATGCATTTATTTATTAGCTCATTGGGGATGATGAGGATTCTGGAAGTATTTGAAAGAAGCAAGTTTTCACAGTTTTTGGGGGGAATAATTTTTGCGTTTAGTGGATATATTCTTACGAGGATAACGTTTATTAGCATGGTGTGGGCTTATGCCTGGCTACCGTGGATAATTTTTGCGTGTATCCAACTGAAACCTTTATCAAAGCATGGCTCAATCCCTAAATTAATACAGCTTAGTCTTTTTCTCGCATTGCAATTGTTATCCGGGCATGCTCAAACTACTTACTATACAATTTTGCTAGGTGTGTTCTTTGTAGTTTTTTATGGATTTGTTTCGATTATTTTTCAACTTAAGAAACTGTTGGCATTTGTAATCGCGTTTACCGTTTCGATTTTGATATCAGCAGTTCAAATTTTTCCCACGGCAGAGTTCCTAATGGAATCCCAGCGCAGCACAGAGGTAGGCTATGATTTTGCAGTCAGTCTTTCCCTGTGGCCTGCCAGGCTGTTAACAATTTTGTTTGGCAATTTTTGGGGGAATCCAAATGGTGGACGTTTCTTGAGTGGTGGCAATTTCTGGGAAGAGAATATGTATGCAGGTGTACTACCATTCACAATGATTATTATACTGATCTGGGTCTTGCTTTGGAAAACACGCAAAAACCAGATTTCTGGAAATCATAAACAGACAATTACTCTGTTTATCGCAATCTTCATTTTTTCTATTTTGTTTTCATTCGGTAAGTTTTTTCCTCTATTTCCATTCCTTTATAAAACGATCCCAACTTTCGATCTTTTTCAAGCACCAGTCAGATTTCTGATCATTTACTTTTTTTCTTTTAGTGTATTATTCGGCTTTGGACTGGATGTCTGGATTAATTCAAAATTCAACCATAAAAAAACAATCATTATTTTGGTCGTTTTTGGCACTTTATTGTTCGTATCTTTGATTGGGAAATTAGTTGCTCCAAGTCTTCCGGAAGAGCTTATCAGCAGTGTTTTTATTGGAAGTTTCATTGGATTGATTTTTGGAGCCATGACGTTAATCAAAGATAAATCATCGGTGAACAAATCCTTGATTAAAATAATTTTTGGTCTCATCGTTATTATGGACCTTTTATTCCATAATCTCCTCTGGGAAAATTTTCAGCCATTTACTGCCTTTTCCAATATCAATGATCAACCAACGAACGTTGAAAGTAAGCGCATGTTTATCAGTGCTCAGGATGAAGAATTCTTGAAGTTCAATGTATTCTTTCGTCCCGATCGATTGCAACCCATAGTGGATATTGAAAAAATCCAGCCTACATATATTCCTGATACAAATTTGCTCAATCATCGTTATGCAATGATCAATAATTTCGATCCATTACAACCTGAAAAATTTACAAAATTTTGGGATTGGTTAAATTTCTTATCTAACAATGAAAAGAAATTGATTATTTCCATGGTTAGCGGAAACAGGATCATCGGTATTGAACCAAATAAACCAGATTTCATAACTGAACAAATTATTGATGCCAAAGAGCTCATCCAGTGGTATGGTTGCGCTATGTTCTCAAAGGATGATGAGATGCTAAATACCCTTCTAGTTACTGAAGAGGATAATTCTGAAAATCGTTGTGTACTTGTTAATGAACCATCTTTAGTGACTTCACCTAACTCTCCGGCGGAAAATCCCGAGTATCTTAATTTTTCAATAATCTCTATGAACGCAATTGAAGTTAATTACTCTTCGGAGAATCCAGGTTGGGTTGTAGTTCGCCAAAACTGGTTTCCAGGCTGGAAAGCTGTCTTGGATGGAGAAGAAGAATTAGTAATTGAAGAAGTTGATTATTTATTTCAGGGTGTTTTTGCACCTGAGGGTCGGCATACTATTCAATTTATATACGATCCTGATAGCTTTCGTGCCGGGCTCATTTTATCCATTTCCAGCCTTTTATTGTTATTGATATGGAGCATTCGTTATTCACTGCATAGAAAATCCTGATAAAACGAGTTATTATCTATAAATCCGAAGGAAATGAGGAGTAAAGCATGGCAACAGTAGTCATTACTGAAGTAAATCTTTTCTATAAAAAACTGTTAGGAAATTTGAAAAATGTAATTATTGGAAAGGATGACGTTCTTGACCTGGTTGTCATTGCTCTGTTGAGTCAAGGACATTTACTGATTGACGATGTGCCTGGCGTAGGTAAAACAATGTTGGCAAAAAGTCTAGCCAAATCTCTGGGCTGTACATTTAATCGTATACAATTCACACCAGACATGTTACCAAGTGATGTAACCGGCGTATCCATATACAACCAGAATTCTCGTGAATTTGAATTTCGACCTGGACCTATTATTTCTCAAATTGTCCTGGCCGATGAAATTAATCGTGCAACACCGAAAACCCAATCAGCATTATTAGAATCCATGGAGGAACGGCAGGCTACTGTTGATGGGATAACCCACCCACTTCCACAACCGTTTATGGTTCTTGCTACCCAAAATCCGATCGAATATGAAGGTACATTCCCATTACCAGAAGCACAACTTGACCGATTTTTAATGAGGATTCGAATTGGTTATCCAGGATTTGCGAATGAAATAGAAATTCTTGAACTACAGCAATTAAAACATCCTATAGAAGATATCAAGACTGTTATTACCAGTAAAGAAATACTTGACATGCAGGAAGCGATCAAACATGTATATGTTTCAACTGCTGTAAAGCGGTACATTGTTGAATTAACACGCGCTACTAGAGACCATCATGATGTTTATCTCGGTGCCAGTCCAAGAGGAAGTTTAGGATTGTTCCGGGTAAGTCAGGCAAAAGCTGCGTCCCTGGGGAGGGATTTTGTTTTGCCGGATGACGTTAAAAGTCTTGCAAAATTTGTATTAGGACATCGTTTGGTGATAAATCCTTCCGCCAGGTTGAAAAATTTATCAGCAGATCAAATCCTTGGCGAAGTATTACTGCAGGTTCATGTGCCTGGAGGAGATTTTCGAGGAAGTTGATTCATAATGTTTGTTAGAAAAATATTTTGGGTTGCCATCACCATCATTGCATTTTCATCCTTTATGATCTGGTACACAAATAATTACTCTCCTTTTCCGAATGCGAAAGATATTTTTGTTCGGTTGACTGTTCTCGGGAGTCTTTTTCTGTTTATCAATTGGGTTTGGACACTGATTTCCGTAAGAAAACTCACTATTATCAGAACCCAACGACTTTTACGTTATCAAGTTGGAAATGTTTTTGAGGAGGGTTTTGAACTCGTTAATCCTGTTCGCTACGCAAGATTATGGGTTGAAATCGTTGACCTTAGTAATTTGCCTGGAAATACCGGTTCAAAAGTAATATCAGGAGTTGGAGGGAAGAAAAATCGTTTTTACAATTCTCGGACGATTCTAACCAAAAGAGGTGCTTTTGTATTAGGCCCCACTTTATTAAGATCAGGGGATCCGTTTGGCATGTTTCTTTCCGAAAAGCGAATACCATCCGAAAATCAATTAATAGTGTTGCCGTATATTGAGGAAATCTCTCGATTTC
The DNA here is from genome assembly GCA_942491385.1 of uncultured Anaerolineaceae bacterium. Classification (GTDB taxonomy): domain Bacteria; phylum Chloroflexota; class Anaerolineae; order Anaerolineales; family Anaerolineaceae; genus UBA6170. The sequence continues at coordinate 268,092 of CALOAF010000004.1, forward strand.
CTGAACCACCCGGTAACATTCAGGGAGGTAGAGCTATTCGCCAGAAAAGTTTGGAAGCTACCTCTTTTGCTTCAGGAGTAAGGGAATATCAACCAGGTGACCCTTTGAATCGGATACATTGGAAAAGTAGTGCCAGAAGGGATAAATTTATGGTCAAAGAATTTGATCAAGATCCCCAGGGCGATATATGGATCGTTATCGATGGTAATGCTGAGGCTAATTTCCACGAACTTGTCGTGAATGATTTGCAATTTGCAGATACATTCTGGGCCCTCAAGAAAAAAACTGCATTTAAATTGCCGAGAAGCACATTTGAATACGCGATCAGTACTTCCGCTTCACTCGCTTCATATTTTATCGACGCAGACAAAGCGGTAGGACTTGCATGTGCCGATTCGGTTCTTACAGTTCTTCCCACTGAAAAAGGAAGCCGTCAACTTGGTAAAATTTTGGAGACCCTGGCATTTTTTGAAGGTCGAGGGCAGATGCAAATCAATGAAGTAATCGAGTCTTTGAGCACTCAAATTTCGCGGGGGAGCGCAGTTGTGATCGTCTCACCATCAGACGCTCAAACAATTCAGTTGTGTATTGAAATCCTCATCCGCAGAAGGCTGAAACCAATTGTGATACAGATCAATAGAGAAACTTTTGACCTGGAGGGAGAATCTACTGATGACTCCGAATTGGGAAATAGAGCTGGAACTTCAATAAATTATGGTGATTCTATCTCCGGGGCATTAGAATCAATTATTTTATAATGATTTTTGAAAAATGAAGGATTTTTCCAGGAATCTTGAAATAATCTCGATTCAATAGAAATTTCTCTGACAGTTAATGGTTTTCTTCAGATTTGGGATCTTCCCAAATCAATTCGATTGCATGAGGAATTATTGGTAACAAGAATTCCAAGCATTCTTGAACGCTTTTTGGGCTGCCAGGTAGATTAATAATTAAAGATTGGTTTTTTATGCCTGAGATGGCTCTCGAAAGGGTTGCGTGTGGAGTGATTTGAAAACTTTTGTATCGCAAGTACTCCGATATCCCGGGTGTTTCTTTTTCAATGACTGCTTTGGTTGCTTCTGGGGTGATATCACGGGGTGCGAAACCGGTTCCCCCGGTGGTAAAAATTAACGGAACTTTTTGATCAGACCATTTGGATAAAACGAAAATTATTTTATCTTTTTCATCTGGAACAATCTTATATTCATGGATCAAAAACCCATTATCTTTTAAGAAGTCAATAATCACAGGTCCAGATTTATCTTCCCGTATCCCCGTAAAAGATCGGTCAGATACAGTAAGCACGCTTACAGAAATATGATTATTCATCATCATCTAATTCGCCTGCAATTGTTTTCCACTCTCCGTGAAGTCCGTTAGCATTGACACCATAAAAAAATCGCAAATTACCACTCTCTTTATAAACCAAATCATAATTTGTAGTATTTCTTGCTTTATATTTTCTCAATAGGCCAAATTTCCCAAACCATTTAATTGATTGGGTGTTTTGATTATCTTTTTTATCCAGATAGCTTCTAATGGCATATTGCCACAATCTTCGCGCAGATTTTTGTGTCACGTTCGTAACGATATTTCCATTCCTGAGATCTTTTACAGCAAAGTACAAAGTTCCCTTTCTTTCCACAGGTGGATATAACTCAATGCCTGTTTTAGGTTCAATGGAAATGATTGGTGGTTCCTGATATTTAGCGGTTTTCTCGGGTGATACGGAGTCTTCATCCAATCCGGGCGTTATTGGCATTAGATGGCGGCTTTTCCCCCTTAGAACCAGACCTACAATTTCATCACGGACAGCCAGATTTGTCTCACTCTCTTCTCGAATATATATCTTATAATCATCCAACGTGTAAGGCGGATCATCCCCTCTGGGGATTAGTATACGAATAATATTCTTCTTTTTAATTTCATGTGTATCAAATTCGCATTGGATGGGGGGGCTGATTCGATTGGAAATTTCATTTTCAATTGATTTAATGTTCTTTTCTGGGTCGGGAATACCAGCTGGGGGAATTTTTTGGTCTGTATTTAAACCTACATACAAAGTGCCACCGTTGGTATTGGTAAATGCACAGATATCTGAAAGGATTGCATATAATTTTCCTCCGCGAATTGTCATGCTTTCATGAAAATCCTGGATAATATTGGGACCTTCTTCAATGGCGTTGATTAAAAAGCTAGACACAGGATCGGATATTTCCTTTCGAGGTCGTGTGCGCGAGAAATCATTTCCTTTTAACACATTTAATATCGCTTCGAAAGACTTTTCACTCAGAAGGATTTCGGTTGTTCTTTCGCCCAAACCGAAATTCTTTTTTCGCAATGGATCCGAGGTTAAACGATGTGCATCTGACCCTTGAATGCAATGCATCCGGCGTGGGTACTCGGGTTTAGTTCCATTGAAAAAATGAGCAGTGGTTTTTCTCCCTGTTTGATCCAGGTCAGTCACTTCCAAAGCGTGTAGATGTCCATCTTGCGTATAGGCGATTTTTGTTTGCCCACCAAAATTGAATCCGCGCATGGCCACACCATTGGATGAATTCGCATGAGCTGCGATCACAAGTCCTCCATGTTCATGTATCTGTTGGTAAGCAGAGATTACATCCGTGGTTGCGCCAACATTTTGGGATCCATCATCCAATAAGTCAGGTGGAATTTTTAGGGATAAAAGTAGGTGTTCAATTTCCCGAATGGGTTTATCTGGTGGGAAAATACCAAGAATATGAAATCCGAAAGTAGCTGTAAATTCAAAACCTGGGAGAACAAGAATCTTTTTTAAGAGGCGATGATACTCATTCAGTTTAATTTTTTCTGCAGGAAGGATCCGATTTAGTTTCAATAACGATTCTAGATTGGAAATTTCTGACATCATCTGCTTAAAACCAGCAATTGTGTTGTGATCCGTTATCGCCATGATATCCAGATTTTTCTCTTCAGCTTTTTTTAACATATCCAGAATATCAAATTCTGGTTGTTGATAATCTGTTGAGGCGGCGGAGTGGATATGTAAATCCATGTTGTACCATTGATTATTTGTTGGGTTTGTTTTATTTGCCAAAATGACTCCAAATTGGGGGATTGTAAAGAAAAAGGAAAATTTTATTCTTTTTTAGTATTATCTTGATCGAGCGCTATGTCAAGCACTTCATCAACTGTATCGACAAAAATGAAATTTATTGCGTTTTTGACTTCCTGTGGTAGTTCTTCATAATCAAGTTCATTGAGTTTTGGTAAAAGGATTGTCTTTATACCCGAACGATGGGCTGCCAGAACCTTTTCTTTAATTCCACCAACAGGAAGAATCTGACCTTTTAATGAAATTTCTCCTGTCATTGCTATATCTGGTTTTACCGATTTATTTGAAAATAACGATGCCAAAGCTGTAAACATGGTAATTCCAGCGGAAGGACCATCTTTTGGTTGGGCTCCTGCCGGAACATGTAAATGGACTTCATTTTCTGAAAATAATTTCGGATCAATGTTTAATTCTTCTGACACACTTCGCAGGAGGGATAATGCAATTTGGGCAGATTCTTGCATGACTTTGCCGATCGAGCCTGTAATCGTAAAAGATTTATTTCCAGGCATTTTGGTGGCTTCAATGAACAAAATATCACCGCCAACAGGTGTCCAAGCTAATCCTATTGCAACTCCAGGGAAAGATGTGCGCCGGATAATTTCTTCTGTTTCAAAATATTTCGGTTTACCCAGCAATTCTCTAACTGTTGAAGGTGTAATTTCTGAGGTATTATTTTTACCTTCCGTTATTTTAGTGGCAATTTTCCGGCAAATATTACCAATTTCCCTCTCAAGATTTCTGACTCCAGATTCTTTTGTATACATTCGAATAATGGCATGAATCGCTTCATCGCTGAATTCAATTTCATTACTAAGAAGACTGTTTTCTCTCAATTGGCGGAGAATCAAATATTTTTGGGCGATGTTGAGTTTTTCGTTTTCCGTATAGCCTGCCAGAAAGATTACCTCCATACGATCGAGGAGAGGGGATGGAATTGTCCCAAGTTGGTTGGCTGTTGTGATAAACATGACCTGCGAGAGATCAAACGGAGCTTCCAAATAATTATCTCGAAATTCATTATTTTGTTCTGGATCCAAAACTTCTAATAAAGCTGAAGCTGGATCACCCCTAAAATCCGAACTCAATTTATCAATTTCATCCAACATAAATACTGGATTTTTAGATTCAACTCGACGAATGGATTGAATAATCCTACCAGGCATGGCACCGATATAAGTTCGCCGGTGGCCACGAATTTCAGCTTCATCACGCACACCTCCTAAGGAGATACGAATAAATTTTCTGCCCAGTGCTGATGCGATAGATTTTCCTAGTGATGTTTTTCCGACGCCTGGAGGTCCCACAAAGCATAGAATGACTCCTTCGCGATTACGCCTGATTTCATCGATTTGGGTATCTTCATATATGTCCCCTCTTTCTTTGTGTAATTTTCGAACTGCAAGGAACTCGATTATCCGTTCTTTAACATCCTTCAAACCATAATGATCTTTATCCAGCACTTCCCGGGCATGATGAGTATCTAAATTGTCAGCGGTAGTTTTAGACCAGGGCAGACTTACCAGCCATTCCAGATATGTTCGAATTACACCATACTCTGCCGCTGCTGACGGTAGTCTGGAAAGACGATCAAGCTCTCTTTTGGCTAATTTTTCGGCCTCTTCTGGCATGAGCAAGGAAGAAATCTTTACCCTGAATTCATCAATATCTGCGGTTTGCTCATCTCCTTCACCCAATTCTTTTTGGATAGCCTTTAACTGTTCTCTGAGGAAATACTCGCGTTGTACTTTATCAATCTCTTCTCGCGCTTCGTTTTGGATTTTCTGTCCGAGTTCTAGAACTTCACTTTCACGCAATAATATAGTTACCAATGTCTTTAACTTCTCGAGAGAGGAATCTAATTCCAGCAAATTTTGCCCGTCTTCCAGCTCCATCCGTTGAAAATTGGCAATTGTATAGGCAGTTTGTAACGGATCCTGAATGGCAGTTATGGACGCTACCAATTCTGCTGGAATGGAAGGAATCATTTCAGCGATATGTTGAAATTGATTCCTAACATTGCGAGCGATGGCTTCTTCTTCCAAAGTAGATTCGCTGATTTCAGGATGAGGTTCAATAATCGCTTGCAGGTAAGGCTCCTGTTGAACAAATTCAGTGATTTTAAAGCGTGCGATTCCCTGTATCACAAGTCGAATCGTTCCATCTGGCGTCCGAAACATACGGTGTATCGTAGCAGCAGTACCAATGGTATGAAGATCATCGGGACCTGGATTTTCGATTTCTTGTTGTTTTGCTGCTACCAGTCCAATCAATCGATCTGAGGACATAACCTCATCAACTAATTTAATAGAACGAGGTTGACCAACTGTTAAAGGCACCGCTGTGAATGGGTAAACAACCAGACCTCGCAGCGGTAGAATAGGTAGGGTGGTAGGTAATTCAACGTTGGTTGTATTTGGATCATTTTTTTGGATTTCTTTTATTTGAGAAAGCTCTTCTTTTTCGGACTGATTAGAGTCATCATTTTGTGTTATGTCTTCTTTGTTTGTTAAATCTTCTGTCATTCTTTTCTCTATTTAATCTGTATGTTTTTCGGTTGCGATTTTGGCAAGTTAATTAACAGGAAGCCATTTTCATAATTTGCAATGGCTTGATCAACCTGGATAGGTATATTGATTTCAATGGTAGTTAAAAATTCTCCGTACCCAATTTCTAATTGGTGGAAAGCTTTTTTTGTTGATATCTCATCGGATCTGCAACCAGAAATATTAAGGGTATTCTTGAAATATGTTATTTCAAATTTTTCCTGAGACATTCCTGCGATTTCAACTTTTACGATTATGCAATCCTCAGATTCATAAACATCAGTGGGTGGTCGCCAATTCCTAGAGTTCGTTATCATAAATCAACTTTTCAAAAAAACTATTTCCTTAGACGAAAAATGAGATAATCCTGATATAAAATTTATCATAAATTTTTAGAAATATCAAAACCAACTTATACATAAAAAAATAGAGACCCGTTGACTTCAATCATTTCAAGCTCAGGAAAGAAAAAAATAGCGCCCCTGGGGGGATTCGAACCCTCAACCTACAGCTTAGAAGGCTGGTGCTCTGTCCATTGAGCTACAGGGGCAATTGACCTATTGTTTTATGATTGGCCGTATTCCACGATAAACTTGTGTCCCAGAAAAAGTTCTCAAAATTGTCATCGCAGCTTTTCCAGTTATACTACTTAATTGCTCTGGCGTTAAGGGTTTGTTGCCATTCGAAAGGAATATTCCAAAGACAACATTTACGATGGTCGTGTGTTTTTCTACAAAATCTGGTTGTCTTGCACAGTGATTCATTAATGTGTGTTGAATACCATCTACAACCAAAACTTCAGCAGTGGTAGGATCAACCCAATCAATTTTTGGAGATTTTTTTTCGTTCGAAAAGAGCTCCTGGTGTTCCTCACATAAAAAACTATGTAAATAAACTCTCCAGTTTTGATCATGATTTTTCCACCAATCAAAATCAATATGGAAAGGGGTCTCGAGGGTAGGTTTTATAATGCTGTATCGTTTTTTGTCATTCATCATCAGTGCCTTAAATTAAATTTGTCCTAAATTTTGATACGGAAATATAAATCACCTAAATGCTCAATTTCAGAACTGTTTTCCAGTAAATATAAAACATAACTGGGCGAAACACGTTTTACTATATTATAAGCCGCATATAATTCCTGGGCATGTACATGCCCCTGTGGATTTAATTTGGCTAATTCTCTTACAAATGTTGGCACAAGTTTTTCTGCCGGAACAACAAGATATCTTTCCCAGAGGGCTTCAATTTGATCTTGTTCTGAAATTGCAATTGCCATTCTTTCATCAAATTCAGTTGAGATCAGTTGCTTGGTCATTGAAAAACTAATTTTTCCATCGCTATTCTGATTGGCAGTTCTTACCCATTCTCTGGTCGGCCGTTTTTTACCGATAGATACAACGACCTCCCCGGGGACCTTTCCTGGTCTAATATGTACCAGACTACCTGGTAAGACATTGTTTTTCTCATACCATTCTTCCAGGCCGTACACATATTTTCTTTCACGAATTACCCATCCTGCAAATTTTTCCTGTGAGTCGCCATCTATAAAAGTAAATCGAATTCGAGGTGATTCGTAGGCAGTGGGGAAAAGTTTTTCCAAATTTCTGCTTAATGGTAATGTACCGGAAGCGATATGCGGGAAAATTACAGCAATGGTAACCCCTTTTGTTGACCCATTCTCAATAGATTTTGAATACTCCAATTCATCAAAAACCCCTGCATTCATTTGTGCAAGGTAATCTGAATATTTCGAATTGTCAAAATTCTTTTGATTGTCTGGTATAAGAAATTTTGGTTGTGTTCTAACATTTTCAGGTTCACTGCGATGTAAAAACCACAGGGTAATTCCCGCGGGACCAACCTCATCAAATCGTGGGTCTTCTTGAAGGGCAAGGTTGAGAGAAAAAATAGTGAGCATCATATTGGAATCGATTGGAAGTTCAATTTGTTCAATAATTTCCGGTGTGGAGAGCGGTCCTCCGTTTGAAACTTCTAAAACTGCTTCCGCGAGATTTAAATATCCGATATTGATATCAATCAATAAGGATCTCGGAAACCAAAAACCAGCGATTTGTACGAGATCCTGATTGTTATTTAGCTTTTCAAATAGTGAATCTGAAATATTTGATTTGTAAGATTCAAAAATATTATCAAAATCGAGGTCTGATTCTTCATCAAGCGCAAAAACCGTTTGATTTAGTGGATGGTCTTCAAGGTTTGCAGCAAATTCTTTTGTTTCACTTTTTGGAAAATTAATTTTTACAACAGAAAACTCACCAATTTCAGGATTATTGCCTTCTCTTAATCCGACAACTTCTCCGCTTTTGAAATTTAAAGCTGGAAATGTTAACTTCTGACCAACCTGGAAATCATCTTTTGGTAAATATACTGCACCTTTGGATTTTTCCATTTCGTCTCGCTTAATTTTTTCCAGTCTAATTCTTTCCTGAATCAGAATTTTTACAAGTTCAGTTGTATTTGTAGGTGTTTCAATTTCAAATAATTTGTTAAAAATGAAGTCAATATCATTATTATTTGCTTCGAATTTCCCCCAGATATTATTATGTTTTTCTTTGGTTTTGGTCATTTATTAATTGCTTTCTTTTTATTAAAATTTGCGCGTATCATTATACCCTACAATTGAGAGTGATTATGGGAAAATTGTGCTCAGCCAGGGTAATGGATCGACCTGAATACCGTTTACGATTAATTCCCAATGTAAGTGTGGCCCCGTTGATCGACCTGTATTGCCAATTATTCCGATCAGGTCACCAGCTTTTACGAATTGACCTACTTCCACCAGGATTTCTGATTGATGCCAAAAACCTGAATAAATACCCAGTCCGTGATCGATAATGGTTGCATTTCCACGTGTGAGTAAAGAATCCGAGAAAACAACTTTTCCATCTGCTGGGGCATATATGTTTAAATTGGCACATACACCAAAATCAACACCTGTATGAAAGCGATTATAAGGTTGATCATTATAAGATCTGCGGTTTCCAAACCAGGATTTAATACAAACTGGCTCATCTACAGGATAATCAAACACATCAGACCAATACTTTTCAGGTGTAAATGGTTTTGAAACCTCAAAAATTAATTCATCTTCAGGTTTTGTCAAGGCTTCATCTAGCGTGCTGGGATCGACCTGTAATGGTGGATCCTGAGGATAAAAACCTTGTTGAATAAGAATCAATTGATCAATCACAACATTTTGACCCATTGCATTCTTGTATTCCAAGTGAAATGGATAAAGTCCGGCGGGAAGCATAGCATGAATTCCAAATATGGATGATTGCTGTAAGTTATTTGGAAAGAAATTTAAGTTATTGTTACCTATGCTTCCAACTAAATCTGGGGAACCAGATTGAATATTTAGGGTTGCAGATTGCCCCTGGGTTAACGGCAGGCCAACGAATTCAATATCACTCTTAATAATTGTATTGGTTGTTTTGGTTGTAACTGCCGTTTCATTGGGCAAGATGAACCATGGATTTTCCACGTCATTGATAAGAACTGTCTCCCAAAAAGATGTATTATTTTTTATAGATTGCTCAAATAAAGCTTCCCCGGATGACAAAGAAAATTTTTGGTATGAATTCTCAGGTGATTCTACTAGTATTACATTTGAGCCAATATAAAATTCAGACGGTGATGTGGTTTGATTCAATCGAAAAATGACATCCTTTGGAATTTGATAAATTCTTGCTAAAGTATCTGGCGTTTCACCGATCGAAACTGCCTGATAGGATAGAATCCCCGAGACCCCCTGAATACCAGGAATGACCAATTGTGTGCCCACACTTAAAAGATTAGGATCAGTAATATTGTTTGCTGCAATAATATCGTTGGCATTGACATCAAATTTAATCGCAATAACATTGATTGTGTCTCCAGCTTGAACAATATAAACTGGATATCCAGGATCACTGGATTGTCCAGAAATTGTCGCGGATGGAATTGCCAGAATGAAAAAGAACAATACAAAAAACAAAAAATTAGACTTATTCAATAATGATTTTCTCTCCAATTTGTAATTTTTCATAAATATCTGTGTGCGTCTCCAGGATTTTTTGAGCCTTATCCTTTGGATAATAAACCAGACCCCATTTTTTTGCAATTCTTTTATCCACAATTACATTTAATTGATCAATCCAGAACACTGCAATATCAAAATTCATAAATAACATATGAATTGCTGAATCAATTTTATTTTCGTATTGATTGATAAACAAACCAGCCTGGTGATTGGATATCTTATTTTTAAACATTAAGCCTCGTAATCGATGGAAAAAACTTTCGAAATACCATGCTTCCAGATAATCAAAATCCCCAAAATCTCCAGATAATTTCCGAATGAGAACTTTTCTCATAGCTGATTAGGAATTTAAAATTGCTTCGATACTTTCCAGCAATTCCTGAGGTTTGAATGGTTTGCCTATGTAATTATTCACCTTAGCTATTTGTATGCCTAAAACTTTGTCAATTGGTTGTGCTTTTGCAGAAATAATAATTACAGGTATATAACTTGTGTCTTCACTTGATTTTATTTGATGATAAATATCCCAGCCGTCAATATTTGGCATCATCAGGTCTAATAAAATTAAATCAGGTTTTTCCCTCTCAATTAATTCAAACCCCTCCATGCCATCATTCGTCGAGATTATTTCATAACCTTTTCTTTCAAGTATCATTTTTATAAGATATGTCATCTCTAAATCGTCTTCAATGTAGACAATCTTCTTTGGCATTATGCACTCCCATTGGTACAATCAGAAACGTAATATAATATAGTTTACCATAGCATAAGGAAAGAATTATTAGATGAAAATAACAACTTGGAACGTAAATGGAATCAGGGCAGCAATCAAGAAAGGTTTTGTTGAGTGGGCAATTTCTCACCAAAGAGATGTTTTATGCTTGCAGGAAATTAAAGCGTTTTCTGAGCAAATACCTGAAGAAGCAATGAACATGAACAATGTTATCGTTCATATAAATTCTGCGAAGAGACCAGGTTATAGCGGGGTCGCGTCATTTTTTAATGACGATCCCGAAGAAATACGGTATGGATTGGGGGTTGAGAAGTTTGATGATGAGGGACGAGTGATTCGCTCGAAACACAAAGACTACTACCTATACAATATTTATTTTCCAAATGGGCAAAGAGGTCAGGACAGAGTTGATTTCAAACTGGCTTTTTATGAGAAGTTATTAGAAGAATGCAATCTATTACATGAGCAGGGTGAAAAAGTTGTGATTACAGGAGATTTCAATACTGCTCATACCGAGATTGATCTGGCTAACCCAAAGGAGAATGCCAAAACAAGTGGCTTTCTACCCGAAGAAAGAGAAATGATAACAAAATATTTGAACAATGGGTTTAAGGATGCTTATCGAGAATTGTATCCGGAAAAAGTGGAATATACATGGTGGACTTACCGATTTGGAGCACGACGAAGAAACATTGGTTGGCGCCTTGATTATTTTTTGGTAAGCGACTCACTCATGAAGGATGTTAATGATGTTGTCGTGCATGGGGATATTGAAGGCTCAGACCATTGCCCTGTAACGTTAATTATCGGTGAATAAGGAGAAAAAGGCATGTCAAAACAAAGAATAATATTAGTTGATGATCATGAAGTTGTTCGGCTTGGTCTGAAATCTTTATTGGATCGAAATCCACAATTTGAAGTGATTGGAGAAGCTGGTACAGCAAAAGAGGCGCTTGAAAAAGTAGCCCGACTATTGCCTGATGTGGTACTTATGGACATACGGCTACCCGGGACATCAGGTATCGAAGCATGTGAAGAAATAACAAAAAATTATCCAGATATTAAAGTGGTGATGCTCACGTCTTATGCAGAAGATGAAATGTTATTTTCGGCTATTAGAGCTGGCGCATCTGGTTATGTTTTGAAACAAATCGGAGGCGAGGATCTGGTCCGAGCTATTGAACAGGTTGGCAGGGGAGAAGCAGCTTTAGATCCAGCTGTTACACAACGTGTATTTCAGGAAGTTCGTCGTGCGGTTAAAGAAGAAGAAGCTTCCGCATTTGCCAACTTAAGCCAACAAGAGAAGCATGTATTGTTATTGGTCTCTGAAGGCAAAACGAACAGGGAAATAGCGAAAAATTTATTTCTGGGTGAAGGAACTGTTAGAAATTATGTCAGCAGCATTCTTTCAAAACTCGCTGTGGCAAATAGGGCTGAAGCGGCAGCTTATGCAGTGGAGCATAATTTGAGAGAATATTTATAATTCTTATCGCTAACAAATTAAATCCGATTATATTGATTCTACAATTTGATTATTTTCAAAAGTAGAATGATAAAAGCAACCAACAAGGCGTAGATCGCTGACAATAATACGCCAGCAGCAGAAATATCTTTAATAATTTTGATTTTTGGGTCATTTTCAGGTTGAATGAAATCCAGTGTATATTCGATTGCGGAATTGAATATTTCAGTCATCCAGACGCTGAAAATTGCTGAAATAATGAAAAGTATTTCTATATAATTTAGTTTCAAAAATAAAATAAGTATCAAAGCAAAGAAAGTCGCAGTTAAATGAACCCAGGTGTTTTTCTCATTCTTAATAATGAACAAAATACCTTCAAAAGCTGGAACAAATGACTTGAGACGACCGATTAAAAAATTTATTATCTTCATTCTGGTAACTGATTTAACACAATTTCATTTGCCTTTAGGATCTCGTTCTGGGACTGCCACATTTCCAGTTTCTGATCGTTTGTGACATGGTCATATCCTAGCAAATGCAACATTCCATGAATTACCATTAATTTTATTTCAGAAAACAATGTATTTCCAAGTGTTAGTGCTTGGCGCGATACAAATGGGTAACAAATCACAACGTCACCCAGGATTTCTTGGCCAGATTCTGGGTCAATTTCTCCTGCTTCAAACGATAAAACATCAGTGGATTGCGCGTAGCCATTATATTGATTGTTTAAATTAATAATTTCTTCTTCATTAATAAATGTAATCGAAACAATTTTCTCGTCTGTTATATCTTCATAAAACAGAATAGAGTAGACAAGGCTTTTCAAATCCTCAGGAATATAATAATTTTCCTCATTTACGATGAAAACATCATGGGTTTTCGGGTTCATTTAGTAATTCAACTGGCTGGGTCTTTAATTCTGGATATTTAATGCGTGGGTGATAAGTGTTAATTAAGGTATTGGAAAATGAATTCACAATCGTATTGAGATCTTTCATAGTTAATTCAGTGTTTTCTAGTTGGCCTTCTTTCAAACAAAAATCGATCACTCCATGAATGATCTTTTCTAATTCTTCCCGATTGGTTGGTTTATCAGCCCTCGCTCTGGCTTCAACCCCATCTGCCAGCATTAATAAAGCTGTTTCTTTAGATTGAGGAGTTGGACCAGGATACCGAAAGTCGTCAACATCAACAGCAGATTCGTCATTATTATTCATTTCTATTGCTTTGATGTAAAAATATTTTGTCATCAACGTACCATGATGTTCTCTAACAAAATCTATTATTCTGGCAGGCAGTCTATATTTTTTAGCTAAATCAACGCCATCAGGCACATGTTGAATAATAGTGGCTGCACTTAAATATGGGTTCAGATCATCGTGAGAATTTAAATCCCCAGCTACTTGATTTTCAATAAAGAAAGAAGGGTTTGCTCCTTTTCCAGCATCATGGTATAAAGCTCCAACCCTAGTCAGAAGTTGGTCCGCACCGATGTCTTTCGCAGCCTGTTCTGCCATATTTGCCACTTGTAGTGAGTGCTGATAAGTACCTGGAGCATTGGTTAATATAAATTGCAATAGTGGATGATCTGGTCTGGAGATTTCCAGTAATTGAATTGCTGTGGTAATGCCCAAGATTTGAGCTACAAAGAATTGCATCAATAATCCTAAACTGGCGGAAGCCATGCCATTAAATAAGGATGCTCCTGAAAGGGTAATCATTCCGATCAAATCAGTTGATCCATCCAACAGCCGTATCGCCAAAATTATTCCCGTAGAAATAATTCCTGTTGTCAACCCTGCACTAAAGAAAACGGATACTCTTCGTCCCTGTCCTAAAACGAGGGCACCACATAAAGATGGCAGTAAATAGAATGGTAATAAGCTTTGAAAATCAAAAGAACCGAATGAAATGATTGAACTTAAAGATAATGAGAGAATAAATGCAGCTTTAAAACCAAATAATGTTCCAATTGCAAAAGTGAAACCAGCAAAAGGAAAGATATATGGTAATACGGTCCGGTTTGGAATCAGGAATTTTGCTGATAACAAAAATATAAGAAAAGCAATCGCAATAATCAAAATTTCTTTAACTGTATATGTGTTTGATTTTTGTTTATTGAAATAAATACCTATGAATACCATTTGGAGCAGGATGAAAATTCCGGTGGCAATATATTCCTGGTTTTTATTATCTGGTGAAATGAAATTAAATTGATCCAAAGCTTCATAAGTTTGTTCATCAATAATTTGACCGCGCCGAATAATTATTTCTCCAGGAGAATATGTTTTTTGAACTGGTTCTACGAGTGCGATGGCAGAGTTTATGGCTTCTTCAGTCAATTCTTTACTAAATAATGAGTTTGGAATGACAAATGGAGAAACCAAGTTATCAATTATTTCTGAATTTTCTTCGCTAAAGGAAAAACTTATAAGTGTTGGTACTCTTAATTTTGCTTCCTGCATCTGGTAGTCACGAATTGTTGCTCGAAAAACCTGTTCCAGAACCAAAATGGCTTCCCGCTGAATGGCTACCCAGGTTGATTCGTCTAAATTGATAAGTTGTGTGGCTTCTTCACGAGAAAGTTGTGTATGGGTCAGGTTAGAAATGTCATTAATTTTTTGGTTGATATCAGAAAATGTATCATTTCTAACCAAAGTGATAAAATCTTGAGATTTTCGCAATCTGTCAATTTGTTGGCGTGAAATTGCTGGATCGATATTAAGGTAAACCGGGGAAACAGAATTTTTGATTGAGTTTATGTTTTGTTCAGTTAAATATCCAGAAGTATAGGTTAGGTTTCTAGGTGCTTGAAAATCTTGAGTGGCAACACTTCCAACGGATAATTCAAAAGCGGTTGGCCGAGAAGAAATAGGTAGAATGCTTGCACCAAAGGCAATTATTCCTGTGAGAATGAGAATAAATATTTTGAAAAACGAATTCTCTCTCTTTTTAAATTTCTTCTCAATGATTTTTTTCATGTTAATTTTGTAACAATTCCTTAACAATCTGGCTAACTTGATTCCCGGGAGCTCTTCCTGCAATTTTTGGGAGAGCGATCTTCATCACTTTTCCCATATCTGCTGGAGATTGGGCTTTCGCTTCAGCAATACACTGTTTAACAATTAATGTAATTTCTTCCTGTGATAATCCTTCTGGCAGAAAAGCTTCAATGATCTTGATATCATTATATGCTTCATCAATTAAATCCTGCCGATTGTTTAGTCTGGCACTTTCAATAACTTCATGTCTACTTTTGATTTCTTTATGAAGGATCGAAATTATTTCCTGATCGGTTAACCCTTTACCAGTATCGATTTCATTATTTTTGATACTTGATAAGATCATGCGAATAACTCTCTTGGAATCAGTATCCGTTGCCTTCATTGCGGTTTTCAATGCAATTGATAATTTATCTTTCAAGCTCATGCCATGCCTCGTTAATTAATAGAATTGGTCACAATTTTGTCCTGCAATTGATTAAATGTAGCTTCACCAATTCCTGGAACATTAAGTATATCGTCTATTGTAACAAAATAGCCAAAGGATTCTCTATACATGATAATCTCTTTGGCTTTGGTTTCTCCAATACCTGGTAGACGCATTAACTCTTCAATATTAGCTTCATTAATATTTATTTTTTCAATTTTGCTTGCAATGAACGGAATATCTGCATTGTTTCTTTCAACTAATTGGATTGGTGAGATATGTATATGCTGACCATCGTATAATTTGGAGGCCAAATTATAATCCGATCCAATTGGAAGCACAGAACCTGATAGGGTAACCAAATCCTCTAAGCGGCTATTGATTGGCAGCTGATAAATACCTGGCCTTTCAATATCTCCTGATAAATATACCTTTATTGGTGATTGCGTTGGTGCTGAAATAATAGATATCGCTGTTCCAGGTTTATTTGAGTTAAATAAGAGAATAATTCCTGCAATTAATAATCCAGAAAGCAAGGAAAGCAGATACCAGAGGAAATTGGAACCTTTCATAAATTAAGTATAATTTCAGGATTGAATGTGTCAAGTTAGCAGCGTTAACTTTTTTCTTCTGATGAGGTAAAAGTTAAGCTTCATTGTTTTCTAACTTATACATGGCGTTAAATGCGGCAATGCTTACTTCCAATATTTTTTCATCTGGTTCATTCGTTGTTATTTTTTGTAGCCACAATCCAGGTTTGGCAAGTATCGAAATGATAGGGTTTTCTAAATGATCAGCAGTAAATCGAATATATTCATAGGCGATCATAGCAATTACCGGAATTAAAAATAATCTCGAGATGATCAATGCCACCCAACCAATGTCACCTAAAAATGTAAACATGATTACTGAAATTAAAACCACATAAAGAATGAAAGCAGTTCCACATCTTGGATGTTGGACAGAAAATTGTTTAACCGATTCTGGACGTAAATCTACCTTTGCTTCAAAGGCGTTAATCGTTTTGTGTTCCGCACCATGGTATGAAAAAACCCTATGCACATCTGGCATTTTTCCTATACCCCAGATATAAACAATGACAAAAATGAGGCGAATTGAACCCTCAATCAAATTCTGAATGATATGGGAAAAACCTAACCATTGTTCAAGGGCTTTTCCCAATAATGCAGGTGTTAAGAAGAATAAGGCCATTGCAACCGCTAAAGAAATAAACAGTGTAATATACAGAGCAGGGCCTTCAATTTTTTCTTCGTCCTCTTCAGTTTGATGATTGGCGGATTTTGTTAAGTATTTAGTCCCTAACCCCAACGCGTCCCAAAGTATTATTAAACCACGTAAAAATGGAATTTTTCTGAGTGGACTTTGATAGATTTTCCCTAGCTCTTCCGTTTCAACAATTATTTCTCCATCTGGTTTTCGGTACGCAGCCGCGAGAAATTTACCACCACGCATTAACACACCTTCGATTAATGCCTGTCCGCCATAAGAAGGTAATCTCAGTTTTTCAGTTTTCATTCCATACCTGCATAATTAAAGAAAAAGTGAACCAAAGCAAGAATTCCTTTTTTCCAGGTTGGTAAATGGAGACTTTCGTTTGGCGAATGTATTTTATCCTCGGGAAGGCCAAAACCGGTCAGCACAGAATCTTGTCCAAGAATTCTTTGCATTGCAGCAACCACCGGGATGGATCCACCTTCACGTTTGAACAATGGATCTGAACCCCATTCACGCTTTAAGGCATTCGTCAGTGCAATTACGCCGGGATGAGTCGTATCTGAAATTGATGCCCAACCGCCAGCAAATTGTTCTAGATCCCATTTGACTGTTGGAGGGATATTGTCTTCAATAAATTTCTTCAGTTGATGATAAATTTTATCTGGTTCTTGATTTGGAACAGTCCGCATCGAGATTTTCGCCATCGCTGATGCTGGAATGATGGTTTTTGAACCTTCACCAGTAAATCCAGATAGCATCCCACTAATATCAAGTGTTGGACGAGCACCGAGCCTTTCGATTGGATTAAATCCTTTCTCTCCCCACAGAGCAGGTGCACCTGTTTGACGTTTTAAATCTTCCTCTGTAATAGGCAAACGTAAAAGTTGGTCTCTTTCTTCATCAGATAGCGGGAGTACATCATCGTAAAAACCTGGTAAAGTGACTTTCCAATCATCATCATGCATTTTTGTGATTAATTCAGATAAAACAATTGCTGGATTATGAATAACTCCACCAAACATGCCAGAATGAAGATCATGATCAGGTCCATAGATATTTAATTCAAAGTAGGTAAGACCTCGTAATCCATATACAATCGTTGGGGTTTCAGGCGAAATCATGCCTGCATCCGGATTTAAGATAACATCGCATGCTAATAAATCTTTGTGTTCTGCCAGGAAACTTGCTAAATTGGGTGAGCCAATTTCTTCTTCACCTTCGATGATAAATTTGAAATTAACTGGAATTTCTCCAGTAGAATTGATTGCATGATAAGCTGCGAGACTTGCAACAATTTGTCCTTTCATATCTGAAGCACCACGACCAAATAGGCGTTCATCCCTTATAATAGGAGTAAATGGGTCAGATTGCCACAACTCAACCGGAATGGCAGGTTGAACATCATAATGGCCGTAAATTAATACGGTTAGTGCGTTTTGCTTCGGTGATTTTTTTTCAGCAAATACGACTGGATGGCCTTTGGTCTCAAAGATCTGAACATCATTAATTTCAAACTGGTTTAGAATTCCTTTAATAAAATTGGCAGCTTCCAACATATTTGGTTTTCGATTTGGATCAGTTGAAATGGATGGGATTTTGATAAAATCTTGTAAAATGCTTTGATAGAAATCATAATTTATTTTAATGAACTCAAGTGCTTCAGTTCTCGGTAACATGTTTTACACTCCTTCGATTTAATACGCTCATGATTATAAAGTAATTTGTATATTAAGGTAAATTATTTTACCCCTGAAGTTCGACAAAACGTGACTAATAGGAGAAAACAATGATTATTACAAATGGAAAAATAATAACCTGGACGAAACCAAATGAAATAATTGAAGGTAAATCTATTCTTATCCAGGGAAGTGTTATTAAAAAAATAGATAATAAAGAGGTTATACAGCAAGAGAATCCCGGTGAAGAAATAGTAGATGCAAATGGACAATACGTGATGCCCGGATTAATTTGCGCACATACTCATTTTTACGGTGCTTACTCTCGTGGATTGTCCATTCCAGGAGATCCTCCTGCCGCGTTCCCTGACATCTTGAGTAAGCTTTGGTGGGCTTTGGACAAAGCTTTAGATGAAAAAAGTGTAGCCTCATCAGCCTGGGTTAGTATCATAGATGCCATTAAGCATGGGAATACTAGTTTATTCGATCATCATGCTTCACCAAATGTGATTTCAAACTCACTGGATGTGATAGCAGATGTTGTTAATCAATCTGGAATTCGTGCATCTTTATGTTATGAAGTGACCGACCGTGATGGAGAAAAGAAAGCGATTCAGGGAGTTAATGAAAATGTTAGGTTTATTAACCGAATAAATAATGGCGATAACCTTGAAGGCAGGTTAGCAGCGACTTTTGGATTACACGCCAGTTTAACGTTATCCGATAACACACTTGATCACAGTAAGATCATGGCACCAGCTGGAACCGGTTTTCACATTCATGTGGCTGAACACCCTGTTGATGAGTATGACAGTTTGAAAAAATCAGGCATGCGTGTAGTAGACCGTTTATACAAGCACGATATTTTGAATGAGAAATCAATCGTTGCCCATGCTGTTCATGTTGACGCAAAAGAAGTGGATATTCTAGCAAGAACAAATACCTGGGTAACTCACCAACCACGATCAAATATGAACAATGCGGTAGGTATTGGGGATATTGAGTCCATGATGCGAGCTGGTGTAAAAGTGTGTCTTGGGAACGATGGGTTTTCGAATACGATGTGGGATGAATGGAAAACCACATATCTGGTACATAAATTGGTTAATCTTGACCCACGAAGAATGGGTGGTTATGATGTGGTTGAAATGGCTATTTATCAAAATTCTTCTTTGGCCTCACAACAGTTTAATTTGCCAATTGGCTCTCTTGTTCCAGGAGCTCAAGCTGATATAATTTTTGTGGATTACCTGCCATTTACGGATTTAAATAGCGGCAATCTACCCTGGCACATTTTATTTGGAATGCATCATAGCATGATAACGTTGACTATGGTAGCAGGTAAGATTCTGATGAAAAATAAAGAACTTGTGGATATTGATGAGAAGAAAATATTCAGTGACGCATTTCAGACTCACAAGATTGTATGGAAAAAATACAACGAACAATTTTAATCATAGAAGGATGGAATAAATGAAAATAGCAATATTAGGTGGTACTGGCAAAGAAGGAATGGGGATTGGATTTCGGTGGGCGAAAGCAGGCCACGATATCACGATCGGTTCAAGACAAGAGAGAAAAGCCCTGGATGCTGCAACCAAACTTCAAGAAATGCTTGAAAATAAGTATAAAATTGCTGGGAAAGAGAATTTAGAAGCTGCTAATGAGGCAGAATTAATAGTTTTAACTGTTCCATATATTGCACATAAAGCAATGTGCGAGTACATAAAAGTGGCAAGTCAAGGAAAAATTGTCATTGATGTAACAGTGCCGCTCGTACCACCCAAAGTTACCAAGGTTCAGATGCCACCTGCTGGCAGTGCAACCCTTGAAGCGAAAGAAATTTTCGGCGAAAATACCAGTGTAGTGGCTGCTTTTCAGAATATTTCATATGAACACCTTTTGGAAGATGGAGATGTTGCTTGTGATGTATTAGTAACTGGAGATAGCAAAGCGTCGAGAGAGATTGTTATGGACCTAGTACGAGAAGCCGGATTGATGGCTATTGACGCAGGACCCATTGAAAATTCTGTTGTCGTTGAAGGTCTGACTTCAATCTTAATTGGAATCAACAAACAATTTGGCGTTCACGATGCCGGGATTAAAAATCACAGGTATTTCGTAAATGAATTTGATGGTTTCGGCATTCGAGAATTTTCCTGAGGTCGAGATATCTTCGTTCCTTCCAAAAACTTTACTCATTTCTGCAGAGAATAATAAATGGATGTGGGAAGATGGTGATATTTTAGTCGTAGCCCAAAAGATTGTATCTAAATCCGAAAATAGATTGGTTAATTTGGAGTACGTAAAACCGGGGATTAGGGCAATAAAATACGGGCAATCAACGGGAAAAGATGCGAGGCTGGTCGAACTGATTTTACAGGAATCCAAAAAAGTTATTCGTACAAGGGCAGGATTGATCATTGTTCAACACAATTTAGGGTTTATCTGTGCTAATGCAGGCATTGATCATTCGAATGTAAGAGGATTTGACGGAAATGCAGAAAATTGGGTACTCTTATTACCAGAGGATCCAGATAAATCTGCAAAAAATATTCGTAAACATATCAAAAATAAAACTGGTAAAGACATTGGAGTAATAATTATTGATTCACACGGGCGCCCCTGGAGAAAAGGTGTGGTTGGAGTAACCATTGGGTTAAGTGGTGCACCTTCTATTATTGACCGTAGAGGTTATAAAGATAGGTTTGGATATCAGCTCAGGGTAACAGAAATTGGGTCAGCTGATGAGTTAGCTGCTGCCGCTTCGATACTAATGGGTCAAGCTAATGAAGGACGCCCTGTCGTTGTGATTCGTGGTTATCCGTATGCTTTGCAAGAAAGTCGTGCATCTGAATTGCTTCGAAATGAAAATGATGATTTATTTAGATAATGAGTTTCTAAATATTGTATAATTTATTTGTCAGACATTTCGTTTTTTATTCGTTCTGAAATAGGAGTTAAACCATGAGCTTATGGGTGATTGTTCCAGTAAAACCCTTAAGACGATCTAAATCAAAATTAACAAACATATTATCCGAAGAAGAACGAGCAATTTTAAATTTAAAAATGTATGAAAATACATTATTAGTCCTGAAAGATATTAAGATACCACATCAGGTGCTGGTTGTCAGTAAAGATTCTTCGGTATTGTCGATCGCTCGATCCCATCATGCGAAAACCCTACAGGAAGATGGTGATAGCGGTCTAAATCTGGCTTTGAAAAAAGCGATCCAGGTTGTGATAGCTTAT
Source organism: uncultured Anaerolineaceae bacterium (assembly GCA_942491385.1). Taxonomy (GTDB): domain Bacteria; phylum Chloroflexota; class Anaerolineae; order Anaerolineales; family Anaerolineaceae; genus UBA6170. The sequence goes on from CALOAF010000004.1 coordinate 289,568, forward strand.
TCCGCTCAATCTGTTTTAATTTTGCCAGCAGATTTACCTTTTATCACAAAGGAAGACATTGAAGGTGTTATGGGATTTTCTAATGGTTACTCGTTTATGTTAATTTCACCAGATCGGAAAATGAGTGGTACCAATCTTTTATTCATGTCCCCACCGGATCTGATTGAATTTAGTTATGGTCAGGGATCATTTGAACGTCATGTTCGTCAGGCTCAATCACAAAATACGCATATTGAAGTAAGAAAATTTGATAGTGCAGAACTAGATATTGATTCCCCAGAGGATTTTGAGATCTATAAAAAGTTAATCAATTTTAAAGAAACTACCCACGATACGATTTTATTAAAGGAGGAATGATGTTTGAACGTGTTGCTTTATATTTACAAGATTCACATGATTTGCGAGATGGGTTAGATTATGTGAAAATGGCAGAAAATTACGGGTTTGAAGCTGTGTGGCAAGCAGAAAGCCGCCTGGTTCGGGATGCAATCGTACCGATGGCAGCATATGCAGCAGTTACTGATAAAATAAAAGTAGGTTCTGGCGTTATTAATAATTGGACTCGAAATATTGGATTACTCGCTGCAACATTCCTGACCCTGGATGATTTAGCCCCTGATCGAATTATTTGTGGGATTGGTGCTTGGTGGGATCCGCTTGCCAAAAATGTTGGCATAAATCGATCAAAACCTCTTTTAGCCATGCGAGAGACCGTTGAGGTATTGAGGAGGTTACTTAATATGGAACGCGTCTCATTCGAAGGAGAATTTATTCAAGTCTCTGGAATTGAATTAGACGTTGTCCACGGTAGACGAGAACCAAGAAATGTTCCCATCATGATTGGTGCCACTGGCGATAAAATGATGGAGATGACCGGTGAAATCTCTGACGGCTGTGTACTCAATTATTGTGTACCACCTGAATACAATCTTAAAGCACTTGAGCTTTTGGATAAAGGTGCCAAAAAAGCTGGGAGACGCTTTGATGACATCGATCGCCCCCAATTAGTGGTGTGCTCAGTGGACGAGGACCATGACAAAGCGATTGATACTACCAGAGAATTGCTAACTCAATATCTTGCTCAACAGCCCCATATTGCGAAAGCTTCAGGTGTTTCATCAGACGTAGTTGCAGAAATTCAATCCATCCTCGGTTGGCCTGCCACACATGAGCAAATTCAAAAGGCGAAGCATCTTGTTCCTGAAGATTTGATTCTAAAAATTACAGCTTCTGGGACTCCAGATGAAGCGAGAACCAAAGTGGGTGAATATATTAAAAATGGTTGTACCTGCCCAATTTTATACCCAGTTGGTGGTAATATGGAAACTTTGTTAAAAACATTTGCTGCAAAATAATTGATGCATGGTTGCTTTATGGGTTTAATTTAATTTTTTACTCATAAAGCAATTTTTTCAAATGACTGTTCTGAAAAAGACTTGGAATGTTTAGAAAATGCCAATAAATCATTATTATGAAGGAAAATAATTAATTACAAAGTAAATCATGAATATTTTTTCTGAATTAGATGAAATTGAGTCCAAAAGCCTAACGGCTGTATTATGTATTGTTACCTCAACGCGAGGCTCCACGCCGCGGCATGCTGGTTCGAAAATGATTGTTTATCCTGATGGCCGCATTGTAGGTACGGTAGGGGGAGGTGAAATAGAATCACTCTGCATTTCTGAAGCGATTAAATTAATTGAGAAAGGTATTACTACAACGCTACAATACAAATTGGTGAATCCTGATTTAGGAGACCCCGGAATTTGTGGTGGGGAAGTGGATATTTATCTTGAAGTGATTGGGAAAAAACCAAAAATTTTGATCTTTGGAGCAGGACATGTTGGAAAACAATTATCCTTTTTAGCCAATTGGTTGGGATTTGAAGTTTTCGTAATTGATGATCGAGAGGAATTGCTCTCCGAAAGCAATTTTCCGAACGCAGCGCACTGTTTTGTTACATTGGAGAAGTTGTTAGAAAATTACTCGATAGTTGAATCAAACGACACGTTTGTTGTGATGACGACCAGAAGTTTGGAAATTGACGTAAAAAACATACCATGCATATTGAAATTCAATCCACTATATTTGGGTGTTATCGGATCCAAAAAACGCTGGATTAAAACAACAGAATTATTATTAAAAGATGGTATAGTGGAACATGAAATAGAAAAAATTTACTCTCCAATAGGTTTGGATCTTCGGTGTGAAACGCCAGAGGAAATCTCCCTGTCAATTATGGCAGAAATATTAAAGGTAAAAAATAATGCCATTGGAGAGAGCTTGAAATTTTATCGGAGGAAATCTTGATGTGGAATAAGTACTACAATGTTACCTCATTAGGCGAAGCCCTGGAGTTGCTCGATCAACTTCAGGGACAATCTAGAATTGTTGCTGGTGCAACTGATTTAATTATTGAATTTGAAAGAGGCCTCAGAAAAACCACAAATATTTTGATTGATATCACCAGAATTGAGGGACTTAATCAAATTACATTAGACGAAGATTTAAATATTCACATTGGTCCTCTCGTTACTCACAACGATGTTGCAGCCTCAAAAATTATTCAGGAACAAGCTTTACCCCTGGCGCAATCAGCCTGGGAAGTCGGATCACCACAAATTCGAAACCGCGGAACAATTGCTGGAAATTTGATAACCGCCTCTCCCGCCAATGATACAATCACACCCTTATTTGCCTTACAAGCCAGATTGGTGTTAACCTCTATTCATGGTCAAAGGGTTGTACCTATCGAAGAATTTTATTTAGGTGTTAGAAAAACCAAATTACAACCGAATGAGATCTTGACAGACATATTTTTCCCGGCATTAGATTCCTATAAAAAAGGGTATTTTATAAAATTTGCTCTGAGAAGAGCACAAGCAATTTCATTGGTAAATGTAGCAGTCATATGTGAAATGGAAAAAGAATTAATAAAAGGTGCAAAGATTACTTTGGGAGCAGTTGCCCCTGTCATCATTCATGCAGAAGAAGCTGAGCAATTTCTGGTTGGTAAAAAATTATCGGACGACATCATTAATGAAGCAGCAAAACTAACTCAAAAAGCTGCAAGACCAATTTCCGACGTCAGAGGTTCGGCTTCTTACCGGAAAACAATGGTAAAAGTCATTACAAAGCGAGCATTATTAGCGATATCTTCTGCAGAAGGCGATAAGAATCTTCCAAAGGATCCGGTTGTTTTAGACGATCATAGCCAATTTCCAGTTTTGGAAACCAAATCACAACATACTGAAAAAGAAGGGATAATTGCCACTCACATTAATGGTCAATATTTTGAATTTGAAGGTTGCCAAGCTAAGACCCTATTGGATTTAATTCGGGAAGATGCTAAGCTTATCGGCACAAAAGAAGGGTGCGCTGAAGGTGAATGTGGTGCCTGTACAGTTTTCTTGGATGGTAAAGCGGTTATGGCTTGTTTGGTTCCGTCCGCAAGGGCACATCAGGCTCAGATTACAACGATAGAAGGAATAAAAACATTCGGAGTAAAACACATTGTTCAGGATTTATTTATCCAGGAGGGTGCGGTTCAGTGCGGTTATTGCACACCAGGATTTGTTATGTCTGCGGTTAAATTACTTGAAGAAAAACCGACTCCTTCACAATTGGAAATAAAACAAGCAATATCTGGAAATTTATGTAGATGTACGGGGTATTACAAAATTATTTCAGCGATTGAAAAATCGGCAAAAATATAATTTGTTAAAGAGAGGGATTTATGTCTAGAAATGATACTTATGAGCACAAACGCCCGGTGACAGACGATAAAATATACATTCATCCCATCTGGCGTGGTATTGGGTTTGCCTTACTGATTTTGGCACCCATCATGGGGTACTTTGCAGCGATATTATTGATTGATCTTAATAGAGTTAATAAGTGGATTCCTATACCAAGAGATTTATTAATTTCTGGGACTGATCCATACTTATTGATAAAAATAATCATCACAATTGTGGTTGCTTTTTTGATTTTTTTATTATTTCAATTAATTACATTCTTCTTGTATAAAATTGCAGGTCCTTCCCAATATGGTCCTTTAGATGTTCCAAGAGTTGCCTATCGCGGGAAAAAATATAAACGATAAAAGTTAAATGAGGTTCTATGGAAATTGGAAAAATCCTTACAAGAGTTGACGCAGAAGCAAAAGTAACTGGTGAGGCTTTATATCCTGGGGATATAAACTTAGATAACCAGCTTTATATGAAAACTTTGTTTGCAAATAGACCGCATGCAATTATTAAAAGCATAGATACCACCGAAGCACAAAAAATCCCTGGTGTTGTGCTGGTTTTGACCGCAAAGGATGTACCGAATAATGCGTATGGTTTGGGTATTCAGGATCAGCCTGTGCTTTGTGGTCCTGGATCAAACAAACCTTTTGCTGATCGGGTTAGATGTGTATCAGACCAGGTTGCAATTGTTGTTGCCGAATCTGCGAATATTGCCTCTAAAGCCCTCAAAACTATCTCGGTTGAATATGAAAGTTTACCAATTATCGGGAACCCTGATGAGGCGTTAGCAGAGGATGCGATTCTTATTCATCCAGACCGAGATGATAACGTACTGCTCCACTACAAAATTAGAGATGGGGACGTTGAACGAGGATTTGAAGCTTCTGATGTGATAGTCGAAGGAATTTATGAGACACCTATGCAGGAACATGCCTACCTTCAACCGGAAGCAGGAGTGAGCTACATTGATGAAAATGGGAGAATTTCCGTTATAGTTGCTGGTCAATGGGTGCATGAAGATCAGGAACAAATAGCACATTCTTTAAATCTTCCTTTGGAAAAAATTCGAGTTATCTATCCAGCAATCGGAGGCGCATTTGGCGGACGAGAAGACATGTCGGTCCAGATTGTTTTAGCATTGGCTTCCCTCCGACTTTCAGAACAAGGCATCAATCGTCCAGTTAAAACAGTTTGGTCAAGAGAAGAATCTATCATTGGTCATCACAAACGCCATGCATACAAAATTATTGCCAAATGGGGTGCAAACAAAGAAGGAAAGCTACTTGCTGCTGAAGTAAAACTGATCGCAGATGCAGGAGCATTTGCATACACATCGACAAAAGTTCAAGGGAATGCAACTTTAATGTGCACCGGCCCGTATGAAATACCCAATGTGAAAGTCGATTCTTATACGGTTTATACAAATAATGTGCCCGGAGGTGCTTTTAGAGGATTTGGCGGACCTCAAGGCGCATTTTCCGCTGAAATGCAAATCGACAAATTGGCTGAAAAATTGAATCTTGACCCAGTCGAAATTCGCATGCGCAATTTAATCCGTGAAGGTTCCAAATTATCTGTACGATCAGTTTTGCCAAAAGGGGTCAGTCTACAAGAAGTGGTTGAAAGATGCGCGCTTGAAGCAGGTTGGAAAGTTGTTGATGGAACGTGGAAGAATCCGAATATTAAAACCTTTTCTGTAAATGGAAAAGTTAAAGGGCTAGGGTTTGCTTGTGGATATAAAAATATTGGATTTTCTTTCGGCGCTCCTGAGGGTTGTTGGGCGACGATCGAATTAAGAGGTGGCTCAGAGATTGAAAAAGTTATTCTGCATCATGCAGGTGCGGAAGTTGGACAGGGATCGCACACCGCATTCTGTCAGATGGCAGCAGAATCGGTCGGAGTTGCGATCGAAAAAGTTGAATTGGTAGCCTCCGATACCAGCTCGAGTGACAATTCTGGGAGTGTATCCGCATCCAGAATGACTTTTATGGCTGGGAATGCAATTCTCGGTGCAGGTAAGCTTGCCTTGGAAAAATGGAAAAATGAAGAACGACCAGCAATTGGTAAATATTATTATAAAGCACCAAGAACAACACCATTTGATAAAGAAACCGGGGAATGTGATCCAAATATTTCCTATGGTTATGTAGCAGAAGCTGTTGAAGCAGATGTTGACCTGGATACAGGCGAAGTTCATTTAACAAATGTAATTTGTGTGGACGATGTTGGCAAAGCGATCAATCCAAATTTAGTGGTAGGGCAAATTGAAGGTGCGATCGTCCAGGCTGCGGGATATGGATTAATGGAGAACTTTGTTCAGGAAAATGGATACGTGAAAACAAGTCAATTATCAACATATTTAATCCCAACAGTTCTTGATATTCCAGACAATATTCATTCTATCATCCTCGAACATCCCGATCCAATTGGACCCTGGGGCGCCCGTGGCGTTGGTGAGATGCCATTTATACCCCTGGTACCAGCAATTACTTCTGCTGTACATGCTGCAACAGGTGTATGGTTCGATCGTTTTCCATTGACTCCTGAAAATATTTTACGAGGTTTAGGGAAAATAGATGAGGATTTATAAGTCTGACGTCAAATCATTTTGATCTTATGTTGAGGTGAATGATGAAGATTTTAATTCGCGGAGGTGGTGACATCGGAAGTGGTGTAGCCTTTCGCCTTCAACGAGTAGGTTGGAATGTTGTCATAACCGAAATTACTCAACCTCTGGTTTTACGTCGATCTGTAGCATTCGCCAATGCGATTTACGAGGGTACGGTGAATGTAGAAGGAATAATCGCCAGACACATTGAACAATCATGCGAGATTCCTGAATTGATTACAAAGCGCGAAATCCCGGTGGTCATAGCACCGGACCAATATACATTTCCTGAATATGTTCCTGATGTAATTGTGGATGCAAGATTGTTAAAGAAAACGGTGAAGTACTCCCTGCTAATAAAACCTATGATCATTGGTTTAGGACCCGGCTTTAAAGTAGGTTTGAATTGTCACGCGGTCATTGAAACGAATCGCGGACATTATTTGGGAAGAGCGTTGTGGGCTGGTGAAGCAATGGCTGATACGGGTGTACCTGGTACTGTTTCCCGAAAGAGCGACGAGCGTGTTTTGCGTGCTCCTGCTGATGGGTTTATAGAATCAAAAATTCCTATTGGCACAATTATAAAAAATGGTGAATTGATTGGTTGTGTAGGGGATAAACCGATCCTTGCTCCATTTGGTGGAATCCTACGGGGCTTGATGTACGATGGCATTTTCGTCAAAGAAGGAACAAAAATCGGAGATCTGGATCCAAGACTTGATGTGAATTTAATAAACAACATATCCGAAAAAGCATTAGCGATTGCCGGTGGCGTGTTAGAGGTTATCCTAACCTATCAAAACAATATTAAATGAGACTTTCATCTTTACAAGTATTTTCAGAATCTGATCAAATTGCCTGGGTGGGAGCTGGAGGTAAAACCAGCCTTATTTTTTCAGTCGCGAGAGAACTTTTTAATAATAAGTGTTTAATTACAACCACAACTAAAATGGCATTTTCTGAATTGGCATTGGCTGATCAAACTTTTCAAATGGAAAATCTTGAAGATTTTGCTGTCGATCAATTAAGTAACATTACTCTTGTATATCGTGGATTGGTCGAAAATGAAAAGGGAAAAATATCTGGTTACGAACAAGATGACCTAATCAAATTATCAGGTGACTTGTACCAACATCAGATTCCATTTATGATCGAGGCTGACGGTTCAAAACAAAAACCTTGTAAATTTCCACGTTCCCAAGAGCCTAACATTCCGTCGTTTGTTAATAAAGTTTGCGTTGTAGTTGGATTGTCAGCCATTGGTAAACCACTCAACAATGAATATTTTCATCGCCCGGAAGAGATTGCAAAAGTACTGGATATCTCCTTGGGTGAAGAAATTACGATTGAACACATTTTTTTATTGCTAACACACGCTGAAGGTGGGCTAAAAAATATTCCCTCACGTGCTGAAAAAATTCTATTCTTACATCAAGCTGATAGTTTGGCAAATCCGCATGATATAGATGGGTTCGCATTAAAGCTCAAAGGTTTTTTTGACCAGATATTATTAAGTAATATTCATGGACCCAGCCTGGAAATCGTCGCACATTGGGGATGAATAGGTTGTGTTTTATTAGCCGCAGGTTCAGGGTCGAGGTTCGGTGGACCAAAACAATTAGCGTATTATAAACACAAAACTTTTATAGAGAACGTGGTTGAAACAACGCAACAAGTCAATTTCTACAAGAGTGTCGTTGTGCTAGGTTCATTTTATGAAATAATTTTACCGGTCATTCAAAAGTTTAAAATCAAGACGATAAACAACGTAAATTGGGAAGCTGGTCAATCGACCTCAGTAAAATTGGGTGTTTCCTATTTTTTGGATGATCAAATCGAAGCAATATTATTTCTTTTGGTTGATCAACCACAGATAACTTCCAGGATGATCAATAACGTACTTAATTTATTCGCCTATCAAAAAGATAAGATTATTGTACATAGCTATAAAGGTCAATATAGGCATCCAATATTGTTTTCAAAAAAAATATTTAAGGACTTATTGAATATTCACGGGGAACAGGGTGGGAGACAACTTTTTGAAAGATATTCACCCGTTCAAATAAATTTAGAAAATGATTTTTTAGCCCTTGACATCGATACAATCAAAGATTTGAAAAATTTGGAATCCTAGACCTACGAGAGTAATTTATGTTTCAATGCTGGTTATTTAAATTTGATGAAGATACTTTAGAACAATATCCAACGACCTATGAAAAACTATCTTTTGAAAAGTTTTTTTTATCTTTGCCAGAAGGGGTTTATACAACATTGAGAACGGTTGGAAAAAATAAAATTTTCCAATTCAAGTATCACCTCAATCGTTTGATGGAAAGTTATTCTCTTTCAAAAGGAGTGTTTCCATACGATATTAATAAATTGCGTCCTCCTTTATTTAAAATCATCACCCAATTCCCAGCAGAAGAATTAAGAATCAGAATTTACATTCCCTTAAATTTGCAAAATGAGACCTATTTGATTCTTGAAGAACTCACAACTCCTGGAAAATTGGATTACGAAAATGGGGTGAGTGTCAATACAAACAAACTGACTCGAAAGAATCCTAAAGCGAAATTAACCTCATTTATTCGAAAGTCTGAAAAAATAAAAAAATTTTGCAAAGACAATTATCTGGAAGAATCAATTATTCTTAGTTCAGGGAACAATTTATTAGAAGGACTGTCGAGTAATTTTTTTGCCGTTTTGGAAAATGTTATTTACACTGCCGATAAAGAGGTTTTGAGTGGTGCTACACGTGATATTATTCTCGATGAAGCCTTGAAAGCGGGATATAATATCCATTATTTCCCTATAACCTACGATAAGATTATTGAAATTGATGAAGCATTTATTTCAAGTACCAGTAGGGGATTATTACCAATCACAAAAATTGATCACATACAAATTGGAAGTGGAAAACCAGGAAAGATTTCTAAATTTTTAAAGCAAAAATTAAATGAAAGAATGTTTTTGGAATCTGAAAATATTATTTAAATTTCTTCTTCTTCATCTTCCTCGTCGATATCCATTTGTGCCATTTCATCGTCGCTAGTGGATTGATCCTCCAGGTTTATATCCGGCATTTCAAGCTGACCGTTTTCCATCAGGGTAATCACTTTCATGGCATTCTCAAAATCTTCGTTTTTTACATATATATTTGCAGAACCTAAGCCACCAACGGTTAATCCCAAGGCTACTCCAGCACTCTCCTGATACGCTTTTGATTTTATATTGAAGGATTCCAATAATATTTGAATTGATTTTGCATCTAATAAACCATAACTGCGGTAAAGTAATTTATATTCTTTCATAATTTTCCTTTTGCTTTCAATCTTTTCATTCGATATTCAATCATATCTTTTAGCAAAGCTCTCTTCATAAAATTTACATCATTATCCAATATAAATAAAGCCTTATTACAACAATCAAGGGCCAATTTGTAGCTTTTCCGCTTATGTTCCAAAATTTTTGCCATTTCGATGAATGCATCGATACTACCGAGATCAGCAGCCTCCTGCCAGATGGTCATCGCTTTTTCGGTCTGATCTATTTTTTTGTATAAATTTGCTAAAGAGAGAAGAGAAGTGACTCTAATTACATTAGATATTCCGGGTTGTTCTAAGGCCTTTATGTAATAATCAATCGCTTTAGAATAATTTCTATTTTTGTCAAACTGGCGGGCTAAAGAAAAATGCAATGTATCGTAGGTGGAAAAATGGTGTACATTTTCTTCTGAGACTTCGTTAATGATGCTGAGGAGAGCGGCTAACGATACGATATCCATCTCATTATGGTAAAAAACACCGGCAATATCCTGAATTGCGCCAGTTTTTAAATAATCCTGGTAAATGATGGGTGCTAAGAATCCAGGGATTTCCTGTTCAGATCTTTGAAATTTTAGAACCTTGGATTCAATATTTTTTAAAGATCGATCATCAAATTGATAACGAAATAGCATCCGCGCATATTTTAATAAATCAATTTGTTTTTTATGAGTAATCGTTGTTGGAATTCGATGATATTTATACCTGAATTTAAGAATGGGGATATCAAAACTGATTCCGTTGTAGGTAACGATATTTTCATGTAAAGAGAAAAGGTTTTCCAGTTCTAACAACATGGCCTCTTCCTGGTCTGGATGACTAAGAAAATATTGCCGTAACAAAAATTGATTATCCTCGAACCAACCAACTCCCACCATAAATGCAAAAGTACCATTGGTGGTAGACAAACCAGTTGTTTCTGTATCGAGAAAAATACATTTCTTCAAATTGAAGAGGTCATCTGATTCTGGGGTTGAATAAATAGCATGTGCCCTAAAAAATATTTCGAACGGAATCGTACCATGCGTATAAGACGAGGAATATTTATGCTCAGTAAAGAAGTATTCACCCAACGAATTAGACATTTTGATTCCAGACAGGGTATTCGTTTCTGTTTGGTCTTTGGACTTGAAATCAAGTGAATTCTTCGGGCCAAAATATACTCCCAGTAATTGTAATTTTTTCTTATTTTCAGGGTCCATGGATCGCTTCCAATAATAATTCTAGTAATTGGATGGTTTCTTCCTTCCCACCATAACCTTCATCCGTGACATGACCTACACAGGATGGACAGCCATGATGGCAGCCACACTCTTTAGCGTGTTTGATCATTTCGGGCAATATCATATCGAAATTATTGTAAATTTCCTCACTTAATCCAAGTCCATATGAAATGTTATCGTAAATAATAATTGCATTTTCATATCCAGTGATTTTATTTTTAGAATCCAAAATCACATCAAGATCCTCCGGACCGCACATAATGAAAACTGGTGATAATGTCCTTAATAGATGTGATAAACCTGACATGCCGCTGCGGACTTTTACCTGAAATTCAGCCAGCCTGTGGCAGGAAGGGCATAAAGTGATAAGGTTTGCAGGGTTATTAGCTGCTTCAATTGACTCAAATAACTTTAGTGGTTTTTTATGATGAATATGATGCGCAGTATTATCTTCATGTATCCCGCAATGTTGACAGGTGTAATTGTCCCGTTTTCGAATTAAATCTTTATATTTTTTCCATTCTGGCCCGTAATCATTTTTCTGATTAAGTAATAATTTTTTCTCTAAGATTTTGTTTTTAATTGCACTAGGTATGTAAAACCAGAATGCTTCCGTATCCAGAACGATCTTAGGCATTTCCAACTTGTCTTCAGAGATTTTTTGGTGGTTTTCCCAGAGTATTTCTTTATATCCGATGACTTGTTGTGTGACTTGAATGGCACCAAAATAGATTTCCAATTGATTAAATGATTTGGTTTTGATTTGTTCAAAGATTTCGAATGTTTTTTCGAGCTTTGGCTCAGTGTAATAATCCATTTTTGATTCTTCCAAAACAACTTCATTCCTCTCATAATCAACATTTTTCACAAAATACTGTTCGCCTAAATGTAAATAAATGGCATTAGGGTGAACCATCCACAAACTACTAGCGTAATCGACTTCTCCAATAATTTTTTGTTGATCATTTGTGGTATTGATTAATTTCATTGTATTTCCACTTAAATTTCTCAGGGAGATTTTATTTGAATAACTGGATATACCAGAAAAAAGATATTTGTTATTATTTTTTCGAGCAAAACCAATTTCAAGCAATTGATTAATCAATGGAAATAGCTGTTCCCATTCCAAAATACCAAAATTTTCACCTTCCATAAAACTCAATTCATACAATCCTAATTTTAAGTGTTCAAGCAAAATATTTGGATTGTTTGGGTTGATCAGTGCTTTTTCCGGGTTGTTGACCAATAGATATTCCGGCCGCTTGATAATATATTGATCAATTGGGTTCGCGCTGGCGATCAAAATTGCCAAAGAATCTGACTGTTTTCTGCCAGCTCTTCCGATTTGTTGTAAAGTGGAACTGATAGAACCCGGATACCCGGACAAAATTACACACTTTAAACCCCCAATATCTACTCCTAATTCCAGAGCATTTGTAGAAAATAAAACATTCAGTTTTCCAGATCGAAAATCCTCCTCTAACTTACGTCGATCATTAGCCAGATATCCGCTGCGGTAAGATGCTGAAAAATGACTGTTTTGATGTCCAAATTGTTCTTTAAGATATTTTAGATTTTTCTCAACTTCTTTTCTTGATCGTTGAAAAACCAAAGTCTGCACTTCACTTTCTACAATTTCTTTAACAATCTTTAGGGTTTCCTGATTACTGCTTTTGCGAATACCCAGTTCCTCATTTAGAACAGGCGGGTTATAAAAAATTAAATGTTTTCGACCTTGAGGGGAACCATCATTATCGACTAACACGAAGTCTTCCTCAGTCAGCTTCTGTATGAATTCGATTGGATTTCCGATCGTAGCTGATGTACATATATAAATCGGTTTCTGATGATAAATTGATAAAATTCTTTTTAATCTTCTGATGACATTTGCTACATGCGAACCAAAAATCCCATGATATGTATGAGACTCATCAAGAATGATATATTTCAAGTTTTCAAAGAATTTTTCCCACAAAAAGTGATTCGGAAGAATCCCGATATGTAACATATCAGGATTGGTTAGAATGACTTGAGCCTTTTTTCTGATGGATGACCTGGTTTCTTTTGGAGTATCTCCATCATATACGCTTATTTTCTTGGCGATACTAATTTTCCGTTGTTTATCTTCCTGACCACCATTGATCAGATCGTTTACGTGTTTAAATTGATCGTATGCAAGCGCTTTTGTTGGATACAATAATAAGGCATTACCATTTTCATTTTTATACAGGGCATCCAGCACGGGTAAAAGGTATGCTAATGATTTTCCACTCGATGGGCCGGTGGTTAATATTACATTTTTCTCCCTATGTATGAATTCAATAGCTTGATATTGATGAGAGAATAGTGAATTTATTCCATAATCTCTCAATGCTTTTATCAATTCTGGGTGTAAGAATGAGGATATTTCTTTATAATCTCCATCAAATTTATTTCTGGTATGGATGTGAGTTATATTTTCAGAAATATCACCTGAATTGATCCATTGATCAATAAAATTACTAATCAGCATCTCTTTTGGCATATAATGTGTAGAATATCTCTTTTACAAATTTAGAATTAAGTGGTTAACAAATGAATTTTATAAATCTATTTTGGCTAATTCCATTGGGCATTGTCGTAAGTTTTTTGATTAATCAACTAGCTGACACTTTACCAGTCATTCGAAGAATATCCTTTTCGACAAAATGTACAGTGTGTCACAAATCGCTAGGTCTTTCAGAATATTTTTTTTTCAAACCCTGTCCTCATTGTCAAACAACACCAGGCAAAAGAAGAATTGTTTTACCAATAATTTTTATTATAACATATGTTCTAATATTCTTTTTTCCTTCGGATTATGCAGGCTTCTATATCTCCCTTATTGTTGTCACATATTTATATCTTGTTTTTATCATTGATTTTGAACATCGGCTAATATTACATCCTGTCAGTATCTTTGGTGCTTTAATCTTCACGATTATTGGATTTTTTCTCAATGGATGGCAAAAAACACTGTTAGGTGGGGGCTTGGGTTTTCTGCTAATGTATGCCTTATACCTTTTTGGCATATTGTTTTCAAAATGGATTTCAAAACGAAAAGGGCAACCGGTTGATGAGGTTGCATTAGGTTTTGGTGATGTAAATTTAACAGCTATTCTTGGATTGTTGTTTGGCTGGCCAAGAATAGCTGTTCTATTATTTTTTGCTATATTATTTGGCGGTCTATTTAGCGTAGGTTATTTACTTGTGCTGAAAATCCAGAAGCGATATGAGCTTTTCACCGCAATCCCATATGCTCCATTTCTAATTATTTCTTCAATTCTTCTGTTGTATATATCTTCACCAAAATGAATTATGACGTAACATGCTCTATTCGCTTGGAAAAAGCTTCATAATTCTCCTCAAATTTCATTTTTAATTCTTCAGCAATCTGAGCATAAGATTCTTTATCCTCCCAGGTGTTTATAGGATTAAGAATCTCATCAGGAACATCATTACAATGAGTTGGGATTCTCAACCCAAAGGTAGGTTCCTGAATAAATTCATCCTCCTGGATCTGATTAGAAAGCGCAGCTCTAATCAGAGCACGCGTAATTGGCAATTTAATTCTTGAGCCAATTCCATACGGACCACCTGACCATCCCGTATTGATCAGCCAGACATTTACGGAGTGTTTTTCAATTTTTTCTTTCAACATATTTGCGTATAGGCTAGGATGTAAAGGAAGGAATGGTGATGCGAAACAAGTTGAAAACGTAGCCTCTGGTTCTTTACCAAGACCAATTTCAGTCCCCGCTAATTTCGCAGTGTAGCCAGACAGAAAATAATACATGGCTTGTTCCGGATCGAGTTTAGCTATAGGAGGTAATACACCAAATGCATCAGCTGACAAAAAGAATATATTTATTGGATGTCCAGCATGACCCGCTTCTACGTGGTTCGGTACAAATTCGAGAGGGTAGGCGGCGCGTGTATTTTCAGTTATTGAATTATCTGTAAAGTCTGGAATTTTTGTTATTTTATTAATCACCACATTTTCTAATACAGAGCTAAAGTGATTAGCAGCATCCCAAATCACTGGTTCATAGTTTTTGTCCAAATTAATGGTTTTTGCATAACATCCCCCTTCAAAATTGAATACACCTTGCTCACTCCATCCATGTTCATCATCCCCAATTAGAAACCTGTCACGAGCGGAGGACAAAGTTGTTTTCCCGGTGCCTGAAAGACCAAAGAACAAAGCAACATCCTTATCTTTGCCAATATTGGCTGAACAGTGCATTGGAAGGACATTTTTATGTGGTAAAAGATAATTAAAAACTGAGAACATTGCTTTCTTAATCTCACCAGCATAACCTGAAGCAGCAATCAATACCAATTTTTGAGAAAAATCTAACCCGATGAAAGTTTCAGAAGAAGTCCCATCTTCTTCAGGATTAACTTTAAATCCCTCAGCTTGTATTAAAGTAAACTCAGGGATGAAATCAGCATATTCATTCTTTGTGGGAACGATTAATAGATTTTGAGCAAAGAGACTATGCCATGCGTTTTCAGTAATGATACGAATAGGCATTTTATAGTCTGGGTGTGATCCAATAAATAAATCCTGAACATAAATATTTCGCTTTTGAAAATAGGATCGGAACTTCCTGAATATTCGATTGAATTTAATTTCTTCGATTGGTTTGTTTAATTCACCCCACCAGATTGGTAAATCTTCAGGAGGAGTATTGTTAACGATATATTTATCTTTTGGGGATCGACCTGTATGCTTACCAGTGGAAACACTTAATGCCCCACTTGCGGTCAGATCTCCGTCATTATTCAATATTGCGTGTTTGATCAGGTCTGCTGGTGATAAATTCCAGAATATGCCACCAAGATTAATTAGACCTAGATGCTCCAGTTTTTCTACATCTGGTTTTTGTTGATCACTCAATTTAATACCTCCCAATATTTAATTCGTATTGCCCAACATCCTCGGGAACCAATACCAAAATACACCAATTGCTGGCTTTCCTCGAACAGAGCTACTCAAATCCATTATTGCAACCTGGGGATTATAATCCTGAGAAATCACGCCATTTATCCATTCTGTTTCATTAATTGCATTAAAAGCTGCGTGATAAATATTTACCTGACTTAATAGGTCAATTTCAAATGAGGCATTGTCTAAATTTTCTCCGAGATTGTTTATGATATCGAAGTCATAACAAATTTCTTCCGATAGGATACATCCTCGTTCTACACCTTTAACTGAGGGGAAATTTAATCCTATAAAAATCTCCTTCCCATATTCAGAATAATTTGAAAAAACTTCCTCATCTAGGTATGCTTTGAAAGTTTCCTGGTAATTTTCACCTACGAAATCAGATTCTTCAAAATCTAATTTTGGTGTGATGACATATCCATCGACTTCATCCAGAATCGCGTTTTCTGACAATTCAGATCCTTTAAAAGATATAAAAACATTATTCTTGAATCTAGTTTTTATATCATCCATATTGGAAAGTGTGGTCGATGTCATTATCTCTGAAAGGGTCGCATAATTTTGGAATTTATACAAGTGAAGAATGTCTGTAGGATATATGACACCTTCTATATTCATATAATTTGCTAAGTCAGCGGAAAAAATAGTATATTCCGAGTATAAAGTTGAAAAATTTTCTTGCCAATTTGTAGTGAAATCCTCTTGAACAAATTGCTTGACAGCTTTGGGGGACAATTCAATTTCAGGTGATAGCCACACCTGGAGTCCAAGGTTTTGGGCTTTCTGAATCATCAATACCAGATCTTTCCAGAGAGGATTTTGACCTGTGATTGGGGCTAATATCACCGGATTAAGCGATTGCAGCGTCCATTTTACTGGTATGACGATCGAATTGGCATTTACCCCTAAAATATTCTTGTAGGCTGATTCTACATAAATCGGTGTGTTGACATTGTATTGATCTGAAAAAGAAAAACCTGCAATGAAATTGTCGCCACGAAAATTAATTTCGGGGGCATTTAAGGAAGGAACTTCCACCTCTTGATTCCAACTTTTCCAATGTGACACATTAACATTCAATTGTTGTGGAAGACTTGTTGTATCAAAGGAATATCCATTCACAGGTGCGGATGCATCATCTGCTGATCCACAGGCATCATTACGACAAAACCGATAGTCAATTTTACTAACAAGATGGTAAGGTCCAAAAAGCTGGTATGTCCATTGGTAATCCCCAGTTTGCCACATCTGTATCGGTGGAGACCAACCGAAACTATTAAATTGTATGGAAACCTTATCAGTATCAGGCGTATTTTCGGGTACATTGACAACAAATTCAACACCCTGATTTTCAGTTGATTTCCAACTATTTATAACATCCGTAATAATTGTGTCTTGATCTGGAACAACGATTTTTCTTACAACGAAACTATTATCTGCATGGAGCTCTGCATTCCAAAATCCATCACCCAACGAATATTTGTATCGCAAATCAAATCCACTGGGCAAGCTCATCGTGATGGAATAACTACCATCAGGTAGGGTGGATAATTTGGGAGCTCTGGCGGGGGCTATACTGGTACCATTATAAATATTTCCGAACACATTTCCTAGTTGGTAGGTATTTCCTAAAATTCTAATAAACGCATCTTCTGGGGTTCCCTCCGGAGGTCTAACAATGAAAGATATGTTTACAAAGTTTGACGCGTTCATTCCAATAAAAGCAGGGGTTGTTAAGCCGTCTGCGATGATTGCTTCCTGTTGAAAACTTTGATATTCCCCATCTGTACTCATCAAGACGAGATTATGCTTTCCAGGTGGAAGATTTTCAATTATAAAATTGCCTAAGGAATTCGTATAGCTATGTAATCCTCCTGCCACCACCAAAGCATTCGGGATTGGTGAATTTGTCTCAGCATTGATGGCTTGACCATAAATTCTCCCATATGTATGTGCATATTGTTCGTCTGACCAATTGGTAAGTTGGTTGTTTATTTCTCCTGGTGAAGAAATATAAGCCATTCTATATTCAATAATTTGATTATCAGAGTTAGTTTCATATATTGGTAAGCCATCATTTTTATAAAAACGGTATTTGATTAATGAGGGGACTTGAACAGGTAGAATTAATTGGTAATGATTATCATCCATCTTATTCA
Source organism: uncultured Anaerolineaceae bacterium (assembly GCA_942491385.1). Taxonomy (GTDB): domain Bacteria; phylum Chloroflexota; class Anaerolineae; order Anaerolineales; family Anaerolineaceae; genus UBA6170. The sequence continues at coordinate 307,605 of CALOAF010000004.1, forward strand.
TTACATAGCGTGTCGGGTTCAATTCAATTCCAGTGATATCATCCACCATTTCAAAAATGATTTCATTTTGAACAGGTTTTGGAATTGACAATATAAAATTGAATTCAGTATAAGGTAAATCCTGTTGATATTGTTCGATTTTTTCGTTTACCATATCAATCGGAAGATCTTCGGGGATTTGAGAACAACTAGAGATGAATGTACTTAAAAATACAGCGAGAGTAAAAAATTTGAAGAAGTTTTTTTTTATAGTGTATTTATTCATCGTATCCTCACTGATCTTTTGACAAATAGTTGCTTACCTTTTGATCAATCTCATTCAATTGGTTAGCGAGACTTCCAAGCACACCATTTACGAATCTGGGGGTGGAATCCGATCCATAAGTTTTTGAAAGTTCAATGGCTTCGTTAATCGCGACTTTTATCGGAGTATATTTTGATACTGCAAATTCCCATAGGGCTATTCGCAAAATATTTCGATCCACAATAGCGAGCTGATCCATTGGCCATTCGGGCGCATGAACTGCAATTAGTTCATCCAAAAGGTGAACGAGAGGAATAACTCCTGAGACAATATCCGTGGTAAATTGAACAAGGTTCGCCTCAATTGGATCTTCTTCCAATCTATATTCTAATGATGTGAAAGGAGAATGGCCAGACACATCAAATTCATACAAGACTTGTAGTGCTATCCCGCGAGCTTTTGTGCGAGCTTTCATAAAATTAGTGTTCTATTGGTTTGATTTCAATATCTTCAACATGAATATTGATCTTGCCAACATCCATTCCAACCATTTCAGAAATTGCTCTGGACACATTTGCTTGAATATTGTGGGATACATCTCTAACATTAAAATCACGCTTCAAGATCACATATAGGTCAGTATATACTACATCTTCGTCGACACTGATTTTTACCCCTTCACTAACACCGCGTTTGAAAATTCGATTCATTTCCGAAGGCACCGTAGCCATTCTACTGACTCCATCAACAGAAAGCGTGGTTAGTTTTGCTATTGTCACTAATACCTCAAGCGCAATAGTTGTTTTTCCAGGAGTGTTTGAAGTTGTTGTCATTTTATCTCCATATTAAAGTACAGAATTATCTTCTAATTATAACCTAAGAGCTTATTCTTTATCTCCAATGAACTTATTAGTTTATCAAGTTGGGTTTCAAGTTGGTTTTCAAAAATTCGGAAGTTTTCCTGGCTAAAAATGTAAATTCCTTGTCCAACACTACACAATGACCTGAATTTTCTAACAATACAAATTCTTTTTTGGTTGAATTAATAGTATTGTAAATCAGTTTAGGACCATCCGGAGAAATTGTTTTGTCAAGTTTTCCTTGAAATATGATTGTTGGTTGATTAATGAATTTTAATTTTTTTCTGGTGATTTTTTGTAATAAATACATTTGATAAGCAGCTTGAGTTGGATGCACCTTGTATCCTTGCCAGGGAAAAACATCTTTTTCGATTTCCTCTTCTATGTTCTTTTTAGGAATTACTTTTTTGAAAAATCTTATATATTTTGAATATGCTAATTTATCCACTTTCAAGGCTGGCGCATATAACATGATTCCCTCAATATCCGAATTGAGATATGCAAGATAACATGTGATCACACCTCCCATTGATTCTCCTCCCAGAAAGATATGTTCATGATCAACCCTACATTGCCTGTACATGTCAGAAACACAATCAATCCAATTTTTCCAGGATTGTTTATTTAAATTTTCAGGCGTGGTGCCATGGCCAGGCAACAGGGGTGCTGCAACCGTGTAGCCTTCTTGGTTTAGTAATTCTGCAATGGGTCTGACTTCAACGGTGGTTGCAGTAAAACCATGGATCAATATCACACAGACGCCATTCGTTCCTTTAAGGGTAAAAGACTTTCCATCCAAATCGGGATTCTGGAATATTGGATTTTCCATTTTTCACCGTCCTTTTATTATAGGTATTGTTGTTACTGCATCCGGCATGATCGCTATTTTTGTTGATTGTTCTATTGGAAAGTTCTTGATAAATTTTGAGATACCATCCACCGGTGCCATCAAGAGTGATTTTACAATATGGGGAGGCATTCGTGATAATAAAAAAATTTTAAACCTGGTTTGTAGTTTCGCCATTAAGTAGGCTTTATGCTGACCAATCACGAATTCTTTGTTCTCGAAATCAGAAATCACCGCAAAAGGGTTTGAGAATTTCGAAACATAACGGAAGTAAGCGTCACTTCCATGACCTTCCTTACACTCCGCAATGAGGAGCAGCGTGCCATTATTATTGAGGATTTTCCCTGCATTAGATGTAGCCTTTTGAGATTGGTAAAAATTTATGTCCTTTGGGTATCCTCCAGCTGAAGCAATCACTAAATCGTACTTTTTTTGGACATCGACAGTATATAAATTTTCAATGATAGGAATTGCTTGTTGCATAACGATCTTTGGTTTATCAAAAAATACTTTTAATAATTCTAAATCTTTTGTCTGAATACAATTCAAAGCTAAATCAATACCGATTTTTTCACCAATTTCTTCAATATCCATCCTTACTTTATTGTTGTTGTATTCACAGGCGACACTATTAACATCCATTAATAAAGCATGGTTACAAGTAATTGTTTCTTTTCCGGCTAAGCCGATAGATACTGTTTTGACACCCCCGGAATAGCCAGCAAAAAGGTGAGGTTCGATATTCCCAACACTTATTTTTATGTCACATTCAAAGTAAGATCGATTGATTTGGATGGGTGTCCCAAAAGATGAATTTCCCAGGTTAATCAGGTCCGCCTGACAATTATGTTGTTTAATTGTGAAATATTTCAGAAAATCGTCATCCATTCTTAAATAAGAATAATTTGGGTCTGGAACATGCGTTCCATTAGCAATATAAAAATAGATGTTTTCAACATTTATTCCGATTATCAATAATTCATTGATTAACGAAGGTAGGAGTTTGGGGTAGGGGACTGGCCTGGTTTTGTCGTTTATAGCAATTCCAATTAGGATGTCTGCTGGATTTTTCTTGTTTCTGTTTAACAATTCGTGCAGAGGTTTAAAATTAATTTCAATGTTCCTTAACGGACCAATTATTTCGGAGTGGGGGACAATTAAGTCAACTTTGCCATCGGTGATGTCGAAGTTTATTGATTGTTGTCCATATTTCAATGAAAATTCCACGGTTACCAGTTCACTTTATCCAAAAATTTCTGAATTTCAATTAAGTATCCATTTGGGTCTGTGATAAAAAAATGATGAATTCTATATTTTGAATTTGTGGTTGGTGGATTTGCATGAATTTTTCCATTGGTTGTTAAAACTTCATATGCGTTATCCACATTATCAACTATAAGGGTGAGCATAATCTTGCCTTCGATAATATTAACAGGTCGCTCACAGAAACCGATGTACCCGTTTTCACTTGTTTTAAATATGACACAATCGCCTTGATCCATAAATAATTCCAAATGAAGCTGAGTCTGATAAAAGTGGGTGGTCTCTTGTAAATTATTTGTCGGTAAAAAAATTATTTGTTTTTCAATATTCATTTTTACTCTCATTTCTTTTCCATTACGGATTATTTGTAACTTTAGAATTAATTTGACAAAAGGGGGAGGGATAATTAAATGACATAGGTTTCGATAAGATACATTATCATAACCATAGATTATCATTCATTGATCAGTCAATTCAGTAGTTTTCATGAGACTAGGCCGCGTTTTACCAAAATGTATTAATGAGTGTCAAATATTTTCTAATGTAATTATAAACATAGAATAGCTTTGCAATATCAATTTATTCTCTGGGTATCTCACTGCCCCATGAGATTGAAAATTATAAAATATTTTAGGAAAATCGTTCTAATATATATTATCCTGGGTCAAATTAGATTTATAATTGTTTTATGATTTCAATCAGTATGTCAATAAATAATTATTTACAGACGATTTCTTTGGCTAGAAGTGAAAATACACATCGAACCTACCAAAACGCGCTAAATGTTTTTAAAAACTATTTACAGGAAGCCTCCATAGAAATTGGTGACACACTTTGTGACAAATTAACAGAGAAACACTTTGCTGGATTGATCAATGAATTAAAAGTTTATTCCCCAACGACTGAAAGATTGTATATTACCGCCGTGGTAGGTTTTTTTGAATTTCTTGTGGCTGAAAATATGAGTAATATAAATATTCAATCTATAAGATTATTAGTAAAAACAAGGGCTAGGATACCTAGACAGCGCCTCCCACAATTCCCTAAATCGGATATTGAGACATTGTTGGATCAAATTTCCCAGGTCAATTTGGTACCAACTGAGAACAAAACGGATACATTAGTAAATTTTCGGGATAAAGCATTTTTGATCTGCCTGGCAGATACTGGTTTACGAGTACATGAAGCCTGTAATTTGCGTCGCGGAGACGTCGATTGGTTTGAAAAAAAAGCAATTGTCGTTGGCAAAGGAAATCGCGAAGCGATCGTACGTTTTTCTGATCGTAGTATCACGGCCATTAAAGACTATCTAAAGATTAGAGCTACCATTGACGGAACTACTGGTGTTCCTCTAACATCCCTACCGTTGTTTGCCCGACACGACAAAGGCGCAGGAAAGAAAATTAAACCGATCACTACTACAACAGGTCGAAATATTGTAGCCAGAAGAGTGGTGCAATTTTTAGGAGATGACGCTTTAGGAACAATTACTCCGCATTCTTTTCGTCATTATTATGTAACCAGAGTTCTTCAATCTTCAGGAAACTTAAAATTAGCTCAGTCACTGGCCAGGCACACCAATATTGCCATTACACAAAGATATGCCCATATCAATGATGATGAGTTAGATAAAGGATATAACGAAATATTCGATAAATAACCTGATGAAAATTACTACAAAATTCACTCCCCTGTTAAATGGATACTACTTTCCTAATCGATTTGAGTTTAAAGGATTTACGAAGATTGTTAAATTCGTAAAAAGTTCATTTATATTTGGGATGTGTGGCGGTATGGTTTTTACTGCACTGGATCATTATTTTGATCAAAGAAAAATACCAAAATATGCTGCTGTCGATGATTTACCATTAAACTATACGAAATATTTATGGAAAAGGCAAACAGAAAGTGTCTCGTTTTCTGTTTTATTTAAAATTGTGCAGTTTGCTGCCATAACAAAATCAAAATCCCTGCAAAAAACCATTCAATATGAATTGCCTACCATCATTGAACGATTAAATGATGGATTACCTGCACCAATTGTAATCATTCGCTCCAGCCTTTTCCAGAATCCGACCCACAATCATCAGGTATTAGTTACCGGTTATGAAGATAATGCTTCTTTTTTGGAATTGACATTATATGACCCAAATCATCCAAAAAAATATCCACGGCTGGTTGTTTCTCATTTTCCTGAATACTCTATTACCCAATCCACTGGAGAACCCGTCAGAGGATTGTTCTTAAATCAATATTCATATAAATTTTCTCAAGATAAGCATCTAAGCGATTAGTTATGCAAATTCATTGTGGTAAAGTTTTTCATTCACCACACACATCAATCGCTCCTCCTTAGACAACGAGGATCGTGCCTGGTCTCTTAATATATTCACATTAGAAAAGAATTCTCTCATCATAACAACGAGAAGATAGCGACTTTCGGGTCGTAAATATATACGACCATTTTCCCCATTTTCCCGAATGCACCGGATAACCACATAAATCAATCATTCTCAGGGAATAAACCTAAAACCAGCGGGACTTAAAAAAAATCATTTTTGAATTTATCACTGTTCAAAGATAAATTCGAACATTTCCATCAGGAACCGATATCTTTTTTTATCGTAATTACTAAACCGCCTAATTTTGTAAACAGGGAAAACACCCGATTTTATCTTTTCTTCATATTGTTTTAGAGAAAAAGTGTTCACCAATAAATTCCCATCCAGGTAGCTGAATGAACCTGACCCAGTCCCAACATATTCTTCATATTGAACGATGTATTCATCCAACATCGATATATCTTTCCTGGAAAATGTCCACCCAGAACTGGGTTGATATTCTTTAGAAAGGTTTTCACTGATAATTTGAAAATATCTAAATTCCCGGGCATGATCTAAATTTCCGAGAGTTTTTTCCATGGCTTTTTTTACGGAAGGAGCACTCATCAACGGGTAAAAAGTTGTTTGTTCAGCTCCGGACAAATTGATGTATTCAAGGTCTCTGATGAGACTTTCCTCTGTTTGGTCTGGCAGATTATATATCATATCAATATTTAATGATGGTAAAATGCCAACCGCGTTTTGGATAATTTCTAAAATCTGATCACCCGACCCAAATTTCTCATACCTGCTCATTTGACGAAGTAGCTTGTCGTCAAAGCTCTGTACCCCAACTGATAATCTATCCACACGTCCTTTTAATTCCCCTAAAATTTCTTTCGATAAATGGTTGGGGTTCGTTTCGCAGGATACTTCCTTAATGGAGAATAGATTTTTTGCATAATCTATCAATGATGTTAATTCATGCAAATCAACCGTTGGCGTTCCTCCGCCAATATACAGGTTCACGAAGTCATAACCTAATTCAGCCAGCATCTCCATTTCACGACGTAAATTCTGGTAATATGACTTGAGCTTGGATTCGTTGAAGATGAAACGGTTGAAAGAGCAATAAGGACAAAGGCTCTCGCAAAACGGGATATGGGCATAAAGAACATATTGATGCCCAGGTTTCGGAATTGGATATTGAAAATCCTGAGGGATTGAATTCAGCTGTAATTGTTTATAAGTTATTTTATCAATAACTTGAGATAAGATTGTGGAAGCAAATTTTTGACGTGCGCTGTAAAGTTCTTTAATCATTTAGTTCGCCTTTAATGTTGATTTTACCGATAAATGGTATTCAGTCTTTGTAATAATTGAATTCTAGTATTATAGTCCAATTTAAATCAATAAATCAGATTTTTAGAAGGTAAAATTAGATTATGAAAATTGGTATCATTGGCGGTGGACCATCTGGGATGTTTGCTGCAATAGAAGCGAGAAAAAAATATACGGATATTTCCATTATTGATAAAAACGAATTTCTGGGTCGGAAATTATCTGCCACAGGCGCAGGCCGATGCAATCTTTCAAATGTAAATATTTCTGCTGAGCGTTACAGATCAACATTCGATAATCACTTTTCAAAATTGGTTAAAATTTATGATTACAATTTTTTGCATGATTACTTTCGTCAATTAGGAATCTATACCTATCATACTGATGATGGTTGGGTTTATCCGATTTCTAATTCTGCCCGTAATATTTCATCTTTTTTGGAAAATTATTTATCCCAATCACAAGTAAATATCCTTAAAAATACCAAAGTCAAAGAAATTCATAAGCATGAAGATATCTTTCACTTACTCACAGACACGGGAAAAACATACAAATTTGAAAAGGTGATACTAGCTTCTGGGGGAAAAGCATACCCGCAATTAAATGCGAGTGATGAAATAATGCTTTCTATTGAGAAATTTGGACATACGATTATTTCTGCGTTTCCAGCTTTGGCACCGATTAAAACAAGTAAAAATAGAACCAAATCACTAAATGGTGTTAGGGTAGATGCAACCATCCGAATTTATCATGAAAAAGTAGAGTTGGGCAGCGAATTTGGAAACATAATTTTTACAGAGTGGGGATTAAACGGTCCCGGGGTCATGAACCTCAGCCATAAGGTTCGTGATCAGAAAGATTTATCGATAGAAATCGATTTATCCACAGTTTTACCCGCAGACTTCACAGATACAACGATCACGAATAAAGAAAATCTCGGATTGCTATCCACTCCCCTCCTCCCAATCATGAATAAAAAAATAATTGATCAATTGTTACTGAACTTAAAATTTCAAACTACTTCTCAATTTAGTGTGAGTGATTTTCTGTACCTGGTCAGGAATTTGAAATTCAAGGAAAAAATTCTGGGGGTTAGGGATTTTGAATTTGCTCAAATATCAACAGGGGCAATAGAGAGTTCATTTATTAATCCTGGAACACTAGAATCCACATTATGCCCTGGTCTCTATTTTGCTGGTGAAGTGTTGGATATGTTTGGCCCTTGTGGAGGATATAATTTACATTGGGCGTTTATTTCAGGGATTATTGCAGGTCAACTAAAAAGCTAATCAACATCCTGCCTGAATCTAATCACAAATTGTTGCGGTCCTAAATTGTTGAGCTCTATATAATGCAGGAAACTTTCAACGCTAGCTTTCATTTACTGCGCGGAGGCCGATTCGCTGATTGAGCCTGTCCCAGGCCCAGCTTGCGAGCGTGAACGAGGCGCTTAACGCCGGTGACGGGGAGACCGCACGCATGCAGCCATTGCAGTCTGCTATGGAAAAAACGAGAGGCTGCGGAGATGCCTTATTGGCGCTTCTGCCGGAGATTGATGCGATCTCGCTCAAATCGAACGCGAGTTGCAAGACATTTTGCAGGTCCGCCCGCTGAGCGCGCTGGTGCAACCTTTGCTGCGCTTTCCAGATGGCGCCTTGCCCACCCGCGTGCTCGTCGTTGATCAGAATATCTATGTGATGGACACCGGCCGCCAGGTGGTCGAACGCTATCGCCTCGATCCGAACCTGGAATTTGTGCCTGAACCCACACCCGAGACGGTGCTGCGTGAGGGTGACGTCATCGATGGCTTCACCGTGGGTCGTCTGGTTGACATGGCCTGGCAGCCGTCAGTCGCCGGCGTGCAGGACAAGCCGGGGCTCCTGGTGCTCGACCGCAACAACCAGTTCTTCCGCTACGACGATCGTGTAGAGGGCGCATCGCATGTGGAACTGGGTGATCCGGCTGCTGCTGCCCAACCAGGTCGAAATCTACAGCGGGCGCACCTACGTGGCCGATGAGGGGGCGCAGCAAATCTTGCGCTACGAGCCGGGCGGCGGCTAACGCCGACACCCTGGTTTGCCGAGGGGAGCATCGGCTAACCTAACCGGTCTCCAGGGCGCATGGCGATCGACGGCGACATCTGGCTACTCTATCCCAATGGAATGGTCCTGCGCTATAACCAGGGTGAGTCGGTCCCCTTTTCCATCAAGGGCAACGTGGCGCAGATCGGTGACCCGGTTGATATGGCCGTGGGTCAAATAACGGATGCACTCTACATCGCTGATGCGGCCAATGATCGCATCTTCTCCTTTGACAAGAACGGCAACTATCTTGCCCAATACGTCTCCCCTGAAGGCGATCAACTCAATAACTTGCGCGGTCTCTTCCTGGATGATGTGGCCGGCCAGTTCTATATCATGACTCAGTCTTCACTCTTTCAGGTCCCGCCCCCCAACTAGGGCCGCTTGCCTTTCTCCACTTTGTACAACGGGGGCAGGGTGGTGGTCTTGTGCGACTCGCCAGGGGTGACCGCCCGGACATCAACGCTGACTGACCCTCCAGTTTGGCAGCGTTTCGGATCCAACTCAGACCGCTAGCCTACGTCGTGCCGCTGACGCGTTTTGCCTGGCCAAAATACGGCGCAAATACGCCTTGTTGCCACAGTTGATCTTGCTAACCTGCCGTCTTGCTATGCTATAATTCGCATTCTATGGAAAAGCGCCAAGCAGATTCACCACAACCGCAAAGCAAGCGTACCTTCTCCGCACCCATCTTGGCGACGGCGCTATACAGTTTGCTGATCCTGACTTTTTCGGTTTTTGCCAGTACTCAACTGTTTGATTGGGCGCAATCGGATTGTCAATACGTCCCCCTTGGCCGGTATGGAGATGCTGACGGCTTCGCTCCAGTCGAACGCACTGGCCGTCGCGCCTGTGGCGGAGGATACAGCCGGCGTCGAGTCGGCCGACGCTGCTGTGACGGACTCGGTTGAGGATCCGGCTGCATTGGCCATGGCCAACATGCCGTCGATCAACATCCTGGCGCTCGGCGTTGATGCCCGGCCTGATGATGCTGGGCTGCCTCTGACCGACACCATGCTGCTCATTTCGCTTGACCCCGCCAGCCAGTCGGCCGGCATGCTCTCGCTCCCGCGCGATCTCTGGGTGCCGATTCCGCATACGGATACGACGGCCAAAATCAACACAGCGTACATGCTGGGCGAGTCCGGCGGCTATCCCGGTGGCGGCCCTCAGACAGCCAAAGACACGGTCGGCAGCTTCATCGGTCAGCCGGTTCAGTATTACGTGCGCATCAATTTTGATGGATTTGTGGAATTGGTCGACCTGATCGGCGGTGTCGATGTCATGGTGCCCGAAGCAATTCATGATGAGGCCTTTCCCACGCTCGACTACGGCGTGGAGACGTTCCACTTGGACGGGGGACTCCAGCACCTGGACGGTGAGACCGCGCTCAAGTATGTGCGCACCCGCAATGTCGATAGCGATTATGTTCCGCTCCCGACGCCAGCAGCAGGTGATCGGCGCGATCGCCGACAAGGTAATGCGCGCCGATATGATCCCGACGCTTATCGCCAAGGCACCGACTGCTCTATACCATGCGCAGCAGTATCGAGACGGACATGCCTATGGCTCAGGCGCTGGATATTGCCAACTATTTTCGGACCGAATCTCTGCGCGAGGTGCGCCAACTCGTCCTCGACAGCCGCTATGGCGAAGAGACCTACAGCGACGACGGTCAGTGGATCCTGCTACCCGATCGCACGCGGGTGCGCGCGGCGCTCAATAGCTTCTTCGCGCCTACCACGCTGAGCGGCTCCGTAGCCCAGACGGATCCGAGTTGGGTGCGTGTCGAGATCCTGAACGGGACGGGCGAGCCGGGTGTCGCCGCCCAAGCGCGAGATGCTGCAGGCGCGGGGCTGGCAGGTCGTTTCGATTGGCGACGCCGACCGCAATGACTATAGCCACACGTTGATCGTCAACTACGGGATTCCCGAGTCGGTCATCGATCAGGTTGGCAACGATCTGGAGCTGGAGCCGGGACTCTCTACGCTGGAAGGCCTAAATACCGCCGCGCCCATCGACATGCGTATCGTCGTCGGACGCGATATGCTTGGCCAATTGCGTTGATCAGACGTTGCTGCCCATCGTTTTTACCAGAGTTCTCCTGATTCCGTACTGGCGTTGAATCCTAGACGCCTCTCCCGACTGATACGCGCAAAGGAGGTATTATGCGCAGAAGCTGGCTGATCCCTTTCCTGGCCGGCGGTAGCGCAGCTGCGCTTCTCCACAGCCTGTTGCAGACTCGCCCTATATTCGACTCCACGCCGCAAGACCCTGCGCCGGACTATGCAGGTGCATTGCAGCGCATGACCGCTTTGACGGCGCTGGATACGTCCCGCGTCAAGCCCGCCTGCCGTTCACGCCTGCTCACACGGTGCACGGGCGGAGCGGGCGATTGTGATGTTCCACGGTTTTCACCAATTGCCCGGCACAGTTTACCAAACTGGCCGAAGCGTTTTTTGCCCGGGGCTACAACGTACTCGTACCGCGCTTTCCTCAGCATGGTCTGGAATCGCTCGCTCCGGATCTTGGTCAGCTTTCGCCGGCTGATCTGCTGACCACGGCGCGCCGTAGCCTGGATATTGCCCATGGACTGGCGTCACATGTCACAGTGCTGGGCTTCTCCATGGGGGGCGGTTTGGCCGCCTGGTGCGGGCAGAATCGCGCCGATGTGGATCGGGTTATCATGATTTCCCCCAACATTGGCCTTGCAGCGGTGCCAGGCTGGGCTGCGCTTGCCCTCGGCCAATTTGTTGAGTACCTTGCCCAATGTTTTCCGCTGGTGGGATGAAGAGAAGAAGGATGCCCGATCCGGTCCGCCTCACGTTTATCCCCGTTTTTCCAGCCGGGGTGTCGGTACGATGCTGCGTATGAATTTGGCGGTTCTGAAACAATCACTAGCGACCCCCAGCGGTCAAGGAACTCGTCGTCATCACCAATCCCTGTGACGATGTGGTGCGCAATGCGACGACCGCCGAACTGGTGCGCAATTGGCGCAATCATGGTGCGACGGTCACCACGCACGAAGCGCCGGCTGAATGGCAGTTGATCCACGATCTGATGGACCCCGCTCAGCCTGAACAGCAGGTTGACCGTGTCTACCCCTTTCTGCTTGAACGAATATAACAGGTAGAAAGAGTGGGGAAGCGGTACGCGGAAAAATACGCGGAACGGTGTAGGAAAACGAAGAGCCACTGGACGTCCAAGTGACCGCCAGTGGCTCTTCGTTTTTTGTGACGACTCCCGGTGCAACAATCTTTCTACCAGTCCGTGTACGTCACCGTGGCCGGCATACCCTGTTCGTGGAAGACGATGCCGCCCATGTAGCCCTGAATGATCAGGTTGTCCAGGCGATAGACGCCGGTCACGGGCATGCCAAGTTGCTGCTGGCGGGCATAGACAGCGAGAGCACTGTTTTGGCCGCCCTCGAACCCCAATCGGAGCCAGGCCGAGCCGCGCAGGCGTCCCATGTTTAGCTGGACTGCATCGCCGATCTCGCCGCCGGGCGCGTCAACCGGACCCGCATCCTGCTGGGCAGCTGGTTGTGCGCTTGGTCCAAAAACGAAGGGCAGAAAAGTGTTGTGATCCTTGGTGCTGATGGCCTCGCCCGTGTCGTCAACTCCAGGCGCTACCGTGCGCCGGACCGCCTGCCAGACGACGAAGGTGGAAACGTGTTGCTTGCCTGGCAGACCTCCGCCTTGGATTACTTCGGCCGCGCCTTCCGGCGCCCAACACCAGGGCCCGGACTGGCCTTCCCCAGGCCAGAATGCGCTGCTGGGGCCGATGGGAATGTTGGTCCAGCCGGAATGATGCTTGGTTGTGCGCTCGATGAAGCCGTTGTAGCTGGGATCACCGAGCTTTTCAAAGCCATCCGACCAGAAGTAGATCTTGTGGTTGGGCAGCAGCTCGCCATCCGGGCCAATAACGGCCGCAAACAGGTGGTGATCGGCGCCGGCATCGTCGAAATAGTCGGGCGCTCCCCAAGGTCGCAAATAGGACATACGCGCCCAGATCGGCAGTGAGTAGGGCAGCTCCTCCACCTCCCATGAGCCGTTCCGGGTGGTAAATATATCCTTCACCACGTAAACGTAGTTGCCATCAGCAGCTGAAAGATTGCTCTGCTCGTCAAGTGACCGGGTAACGAGATTCATCTCTCTCGCCCATTCACTAATTCGTTGGGTGACGAGGCCTGGCGTCACCGGTGCGGTAGGCTCACTACCTTCGGCGTCCACAACCTTGCCATCGTCGCCTTCCACAGACGATTCAATCGCCCCGCGCTGCGACTCCTGCCAGACATCGAAGATGGAAACGTGCTGTTTGGCGGGCAAACCACCGCCGGCAATCACTTCGGCAGGACCGACCGGCGCCCAACACCAGGGACCTGACTCACCTCGCTCAGGTACGAAACTACTGTCTGGGCCAATCGGAATGTTGATCCAGCCGGAGCGTTCCTTGGTCTCCCGGTGTACGTAGCTGGCGTACGTTGGATCGCTGAGCTTGTCGAAGCCGTCCGACCAGAAGATGATGGGGGCTTGGCGCTGCAGCTGCCCGTCCAAACCGATTACAGCGGCGAAGATGTGATGATCTGCGCCTGCATCGTCAAAATAGTCGGGCGCGCCCCACGGCTTCAGATACTCATCACGCGCCCACTGCGGAATGGCGTACGGGGCATCGCTGACCTCCCACGAACCATTAATGGTCGTGAAGACATCTTTGATCAGAAAGACACTCTCGCTCGCTTCATCCACCTCATCCCCGCGCTCGTCGATGGCGAAAAAGCGCATATTCATATGGTCGATCCAGTCGCTCACGCGCCGCTCGATGGCGGGAACGTTCCCTGTCTCCCCGCCTGGAACGGATGGCTCGACCGGCTCGACCAGTTCTGCTGGCTCGATCGGTTTGACCGGCGGCGTTACGGGCTCACTTGGCTCAACGGGTGGATTGACGGGGGGCTTGACTGGTGGGGCGCCAGCTCCTCACCGCGCAGGGCGGCATCGTAGGCCTCGCGATCCATCTCTTGCCAGACTGCAAAGGTGGAGACGTGATGACGTGCCGGCAAGCCGCCGCCAGTCACGACCTCGGCGGCGCCTTCCGGCGACCAACACCAGGGGCCGGCCTCGCCGCGCTCCGGCACATAGGAACTGCCTGGTCCCAGCGGGTTGTTGGCCCAGCCGGAATCGTCTTTTGTCGCGATGACGGTATAGCTGTCATAAGCCGGGTCAGCCAGCTTATCCAGACCATCAGACCAGAAACGAATCTTGGCGCCCTTGATCAGGTTGCCGCCGCGATCGAGGACGGCGCCAAAGAGATGGTGGTCAGCGCCTGCTTCCAGGAAGTCGGCGCTCAGATAGGTGTCGCGCGCCCATTGGGGCACTGACGCCGCTTCTTCGCCCGGTTCCCAAGAGCCCAAGTAGGTGGTGAAAAGGTCGCGCAACACATAGACGGTGTCGCCCGCGAGATCAGGCGCGTCGGGGCGCTCGTCCAGCGTGCAATAGTCAATGTTGTACTGAGCGAGCCAACTGCTCAGGCGTCGGGTGATGGGGTCCGTGCTTGGAAGATCGCTTTGGGGACTGATTGGTTCGGCCGCCTCATGCCCAGCATTGGCATGGCGGTCATCCGGTGTGATTTCGCTCACGATGGTCCTTCCTTCGTTGTCTGGGACCGCGTCGGGTCCGCTGGTGAACAGATCGTGGGGCGTGCTGTCACGAGGCATCATAGATCATTTTGTAAACATAATCAACCAACGTGCAGGCTGTGATTAGATGACTGTTGCGAGGTGCAACGCCCACGAGCAGGAAGAGGAAATGGGAATCGCGCTTGCTCGATTCCCATTTCCTCCCGATTGGGTACTCTGTCTAGTCGCCGTACTCGGACTCTGGCACGCCATGATGGGTCGTCTGCTCGTGCGCGAGTTCACTACCATCACTGTTGGCGCCACGACGCTCGATCGCCACCGCACCCTCTTCGAACTGGGTGACTTCACCGGCTGCTTCCTTCTGGAATTGCTGGGTGTAGAGCCGGTAGTAGTGACCACCCTCCGCCAGCAGCTCGCTGTGCGAACCTATCTCGGCAATCCCGCCGTTCTCGATGACGAGAATGCGGTCGGCGTTGCGAATCGTGCTCAGGCGGTGGGCGATCACAAAGCTGGTGCGGCCCGCCATCAGCACGTCCATGCCTTCCTGGATCAAGGCCTCGGTCAGCGTGTCGACTGAGCTGGTCGCTTCATCCATGATGAAGATGTCCGGCTCCGCCAGCACGGCTCGGGCCAGGCTCAGTAGCTGCTTCTGTCCTACGGAAAGCAAGTTGCCGCCTTCGCCCACTTCTTCATCGTAGCCCAACGTCAGTCTCTGGATGAACTCATGGGCTCCCACCATCTCGGCCGCCGCCTCGATCTCTGCATCGGTGGCCTCCAGGCGCCCATAGCGCAGATTCTCGCGGATCGTACCGGAGAAGAGATGGGGCGTCTGCAGCACCACCCCGATGCGGGATTGAATCGCCTGCTGCGTATAATCGGTGTAATCAACCCCACCGATCCGGATTTGTCCGCCTGTGGGCTCATAGAAGCGCGAAACCAGGTTCACGATGGTTGACTTGCCGCCGCCCGTCGGGCCAACCAGCGCGATGGTTTCCCCTGGCGCCACGTCCAGGCTGAAGTCAGTCAAGACGGGCTTGTCTTCTTCATACTGGAAGTCGACATGGTCGAAAATGATCCGGCCCTGCATGCTACCAGGGTCGTAGGCATCGACTTTGTCAATCACCTCGGGCTGCGAGTCGAGCAGCGAGTAGATGCGTTCGCCCGAAGCAATGGCCTGCTGCAGGCTGGCATAGACTCGCGCCAGCTCCTGGATCGGCCAAAGCATGAAGGTGATGTACGAGATGAAGGCCTGAATACCACCGATGGTGATCCCGCCCAGCTCGACCTGAATGCCGCCGTACCAGATGATCGCGCCACTGCCAGCGATGCAATCAGCTGCACCATGGGCAGAAAGAGGGCGGAGAGCCACGCTGCTCGATACCCGGCCTCATACATGTCATCGGAGCGCGTTTGGAATTCGGCCAGGTTGGCCTCTTCGCGGCGCAGCGACTTGATGACGCGCACACCCGTAATCGTCTCATTGTAGTGGCCCGTGATCTGTGAATTGATCCGACGCACGTGACGATATTCGACGATGATATACTTTTTGAACTCCATGGCCACAATCACGATAATCGGGATGATCACGGCCACGATCACCGTTAGTTGGGGGCTGATCACCCACATGAAGATTAGGGCCGTACCGATGTTGAAGATGCTCCAGGTCACGTCAAGCATGCCCCACGTGACCAGTTCGGCCACCCGGTCGGCATCGGACGTCACGCGCGAAATAACCCAGCCAACCGGCGTGCGGTTGTAGTAGCCCAGCGAAAGCTGCTGCAACTTGCTGAACATTGCTTCGCGCAGATCATAACGGATCTTGTGGCCCAAAATGCCTGTCAGGTAGATAAAGCCGAAGACCGATATCGCCTGGACAAGGATGACCGCGGCATAACGCGTGAGGATGGCACGTAGCGCTTCAACATCCTGCGCCATGATGCCGTCATCGATGATCAGCTTGCTAAGATACGTAAAGTACGAGTCCAGAAAGGAGACGAGCGCAATCAGGCTGATGAAGGCCAGGGTCTGCCGCCAGTAGGGCTTCAGCTGCCCAATCAATCGCCGAATGGTCTGGCCATTGAATTGCGTATCGAATTCTTCTTCCTCGAATTGATCATAATGTTCTGACACGACTAAGTTCCTCCTCGAGTTCGCTTTCCATGCGTGTCTGAGCCGCAAAGATATTCTGGTACATGCCCGCCTGGGCGACCAGTTCATCATGCGTGCCCCGTTGGACGATCCTGCCCTCATTCATCACCAGGATTAGATCGGCATCCATGAGACTTTGGATGCGGTGGGCGATGATGAAGGTCGTCCGGCCTTCCATCAGCGTCTCCAGCGCCTGGCGGATCAGCGCCTCGGTCTCTGTATCCACGGCCGACGTTGAGTCATCCAGGATCAGGATGCGAGGGTCCTTGAGCAGCGTACGAGCAATGGCCACGCGCTGCTTCTGACCGCCTGAGAGTGTTGTGCCCCGCTCACCGACCAACGTGTCATAGCCGTCAGGGAACTTGGTAACAATCACCTCGTGAATCGCCGCCGCGCGCGCTGCTTCCTCGATCTCTTCCTGCGAGATGGCCCGATCCACACCATAGGCGATGTTTTCCTTCACCGTCCGTGAGAAGAGGAAGGGCTCCTGCTCCACGATGCCGATGTGGTTGCGCAGGTAACTGCGCGAGTAGTCGGTCAGCGGCGTGCCGTCCAGTAGGATAACGCCGCCGGTATAGTCGTAGAAGCGCGGCAGCAAGTTCATCAGCGATGTCTTGCCGGATCCGGTTGCACCCAGAAGGGCGATGCGCTGGCCCGGTTGCGCAACAAAGCTGATGTCCTGCAGCACCGGTCGCTCGGTACCTGCGTAGATGAAGTCAACATGCTTGTATTGAATCTTGCCAGCCAGTGACTGGGGCGCAACGAATCCGTCCTCGTCGATCTGCTCGCGCTCCTCACGTACGACCTCGGCCACGCGCCCAAAGGAGACCATTGCCGTCGACATCTGGATAATGAGCCGGCCCAGGTTGCGAATGGGCCAAATAATCCAGATTAGCATGCCGGTATAGGCCAGGTACTCGCCCACGCTGATCCGTCCATTGATGGCCATGACGGCCCCGACGCCAAAGCCAAAGAGCATCTGGAATCCGCAAAGCGTGTCGGAGATTGGCCAATAGAGCGAGTGCATGGTCAGCAGTTTCCGACCCCGGTCATACATCTCGCGGTTGACTGCACCGAATTTTTCTTCCTCATAAGACTGACGTGCAAAGGCCTTGACCACCCGAACGCCACTTAGATTTTCCTGTAGTGCGCTGGAGAGTGTCGCCTCCTGCTCCTGATAGCGCTCATAGATATCCGAGACCCTACGGAAGAAGTAGAGCGATATCACCAGCACCACCGGGATGACAACCACGGAGAGCAGGGCCAGCTGCCAGTCGATGAACATGATTGCCACCAGGTTGACGACAAAGAGCATGATGATACGCCCCGTTTCGATGGCCTGTTCGGCAAAGAAGCGGCGGATGGCATCAATATCGGATGTGGCGCGCTGGATCAGTTCACCGGTTGACATCTTGTCATGGTAGGTGAAGCTGAGGCGCTGAATGTGATTGAGCATATAGTTGCGCAGCCGGCGTGAGATCCCTTCCGACGTACTGGCGGCCAACCGTCCACCGAGAAAGGTGAAGATGCCCTGTACCAGAGCTAGCGCTACGAAGCCGAAGGCGACGAGCGGTAGCGCCACAGGTTTCTCGTCGGCCACCAGGAAGGTGTCGACAAAGTAGGCCAGCAGTATGAAGGTCGCGGTGCGCGCGATTGTAGCGACCGCCACACTGGCCGCCGCGCCGAAATACTGTGCGCGGAAGCCGTCCATGAGCAGCCACAGCCCCTGTAGGCGATTTTCAGATGCCGCGTTACGCACGTCATCCTCTTGTCGGGTTTGCTCTGCGTTGTGTTCAAATGTCGATACGGCCATGATCAACCTCGAGTTTTGCTTCAAACAATCTTGTTTTACCTGCCGCTGTCCACGTTGTTTCGCGTAAGAACGAAAAAAGCGTGGGTCATCGGTTCGATCCCCGATGCCCACGCTCATGGTTGATGGAGCGATCGCTCAATCCTGAGCGAGCCGGCTTGCACCAATCAAAAAAGTCGCAGGCACCGTTGCAGTGCGCTGCGACTTTCGAGTCAGCCTGTGAAAGACTTAACCGACAGCAGACGCACTGCTCCCCTTGAAAACATCTTCGCCGCTAGCGAGGCGGATGCGAATCGTGGTTGGGAAGTGATACATATTTCGTGCGTCTCCTCTACAGATTGGTGCAATCTACAATTTGGCGCTCATTCCAAAACAACTTCGCAAGGCATTTTGCCCGCGGCCAAAAGGATAGCATAAGCAGGATGCAGATGTCAAGCCTTGCGTTAATATTTTTTTTCGAATCCGCCCATCGAGTGGCGCCCGTGCGCCGGTGCGCTCTGCTAGAGGCGGATCCAGCTGCGCTCTTCGCTTGCGGTACGTGCCGCGTCAAGCATTCGCTGTACGGCCATGCCGTCGTAGAAGCTGGCGGCGTCCGGCAGGATCGCTTCGCCCATAGGGAGGGCGGCGGCAATGGTCTGGGCCAGAAAGAGCGTGCCGACGCCAAAGGGTCCCTGATTGGGCAACTGATCGATCAACGTTCGGTCGGAAACCATCACCCGCACGGGCTGCCATTCGCCGCCGGCAATCTCGTTGCCTTGCATGCTCCACAGTTGGTCCTTTTGGTCGATCTTGAGCGCACCGTTGGTGCCATATACCTCAATCGTCATGCCATTGCTGCCCGCTGTCGTCGAACTCACGGTGATGTCGCCCAGGCGCCATTGGCAAAGCGCAGCATGATTTGGGCGTGATCATCCGCCGTGACCTGACGCTGGCCGCCCAAGGCCGGATCGGTGCGATAGAGATGGCCGGTAGCCAGCTGGGCGGTGAGCATGTCCACGCGGCCGATCATCCAGCGTGCCAGGTCGAGCAGATGGCTGCCCACGGCGCCGAGCATGCCGCCGCCTGCCTCGGCATCACTCCACCAGGTCCAAGGCAGATCACGATCGAGCCGATTCGGGCCCAGGCGCGTCATGCGTACAGAGATCACCGTGCCCACCGCGCCGTCCTTGATCATCTGGCGCATCTGGCGGCGTTGCGGATGAAAGCGCAGTTCATGGTCGAGAATGGCCATCTGCTCGGGCAAACGGCCTGGGGCGCGGCCAGCATGGCCTCGGCTTCGTCCAGGCTGAGCGCTGTCGGTTTCTCGCAGATGACATGCTTGCCGACTTCAAGTGCAGCGACCGCAATTTCCTTGTGCAGCCCCGGCGGCGTGACGATGCTAACGATGTCGACACTGTCAGAGGCAATCAATTCCTGCCAGGTCGAATAGACTTCCGGAATGTCGAGCGCCTGAGCCACCCGTTGCGCATTTTCCGGCCGGCCCGACGCAATGGCTTGGGCGGTTAGCCCACCCAGGCGAAAGGACGGAATTTGAACACGCTCGGCCCAACCGGTGCCGATGAATCCGACTCGGAGCATTGGGTTTGTCATGAATTACTTCTCCTTTGGTTGATGGTGGGCGGGGCGAAGCGGAAAGCGATATGCCTGAGCCATTGCGCTGTGACTCACGCATCCCGCAACAGCGTTGCAAACAGTTCATCAAGGATTGGAACGATTTCTTCCCACGTATAATTTGCAGCCACGAAGTCATAGGCTGCCTCTCCGAGCTGTGCGCGACGAGCCGAGCCATCGCGTATTAGCCCAAGGATCGCATCGGCCATCGCTTGCGGCTCATCGGCGATCAGCATCTCGCGCCCGTTTGTGACGTCGATTCCCTCAACGCCCAGTGAGGTGCTGACCGTGGCCTTGCGTGCGGCCATGGCCTCCAACGCCTTGAAGCGCGTGCCGCCGCCGATACGCATGGGGATAACATACGCCGTGGCCGCGTACAGATAGGGGCGAACATCCTCAACTGCCCCAGTAATCTCGACTCCGCTCATGGTGCGCAGGGGATCCAGTCGCGCATGGGGATTCATCCCCACAATTTGGAAGCGCACCTCGGGCGCTTCCGCAGCGACAAGCGGCAGGACCTCCTGGCAAAACCAGAGCACCGCGTCAATATTGGGACGATAGTCCATCTTCCCGGTAAAGACCAGCGTGGCCGGCTCTTCGTTCACCGCCACGTGCTCATACTGACTGAGATCAATGCCGTTGGAAACGACCGTTGGCGTCAGCTCCGGGACGATGTTCTGCAGGGCCGCGCCGTCGGCCGCGCTGACAACGGCTACGGCATCGGCGGCGCGACAGATGGCCGCTTCATAGCGCACAAGCTTCTGCCACTGTACGAGGCTGTAGCCGGCCGCCGGGAGCCGGTCGGCGCTGCGCAGATCAGTGAGGGCGTTGCGTTTTTGCAGCAGATACTCGCAATTATGATTATCGAACACGAATTGAGGACGGCGAGCCCCCCGGTTTGCGAGACGACTCACCAGTGCGCCATATTGTGCCATCTCGATCCCTTCAACCTGAACAATATCATAGGCGTGAGCGCCTGCCCAGGCTCGGACCAAGGCCCGCATGGCCGAACTCTCCAGGCGCAGCGCCATATCCGGATGGGGCGAAAGCGCCGTGTCACGGATGCGGCTGCCCTGACTGCGTATGGGCTGATCGACCGTTGCGATATGCCGGCAGAGGGCGTGAAGCGGACTGTCGTCATGCAGACTCTCGCCCGGAGCCACGAAGGTAAGCAGGTCGATGGTATGGCGTTTTGCGAGCTGTTCGATCAAGTTGTAATTGCGCAGCGTCGTGCCCTGCCGTGGCGGATAAGGCAATTGGGGCGTTAACAACAATAGTTCCATAGCTTGGTTCCAGGCCTGCTTCCGGTGCGGTTGTTGCGACCTGACTGCGTCTTGACCACAGCGGGCGTTTCGCTGGCTGACTCACGGCGTGACCGGATGTTCCGCTCATGCCGGGGATGGCTACGGCTGGGTGGGTTGCTGAAAGAGGAGGCTGACTTGGCCGATTCCACAGAGTTCATCTTCCCTGCGGCCACAGTTTCGTAGACTTGAAGAGTTTGGCGGGCGGCGAGGCGCCAACTGAAACATTTTGCCCGCTGCAATCCTTTGCGACGGAGATCGGCGTGCAGCTCATCGTCCGTGAAGAGGCGCTGAAGTGCGACGGCAATCTCCTCCCAGTTGCGCGGGTCTACCAGCAGCGCGGCATCGTTGACCACTTCAGGCATGCTGCTCACATTGCTGACGATGGTCGGGGTGCCGCAGGCCATGGCTTCCAATGGCGGGAGGCCGAAGCCTTCGTAGTAGGCCGGGTGGGCGTGGCAGCGGGCGCCGACATAGAGCTTGTGCAGGTCTTCGTCACTCACGCGCCCCAGCAGGCGGGTCCGATTGCCCAGATCGAGCGTTTCGATCGTCTCGAGCGTCTCTTCGTATAGCCATCCCCTGCTGCCCGCAACGACCAGGCCGACGTCGGAAATATTGTAACGGTCCGTGAGGATTCGGAAGGCTTGCAGCAGGCCATTCAGGTTTTTGCGGGGTTCAATCGTGCCGACGAAAAGCGCGTAGCGCTCGGGTAGGTCATATTTCTCCATCATCTCCTGGCGCGTCTCCGCCTCAGGCAGCGGTACAAAAGAGGGGTCGGCCGCCTCGTAGATTACGCTGACCTTGTCGTCCGGGACGCCGAGGCGGGCGATGAGATCCTTACGCGTGTGCTCACTCGGCACGATGATGTGGCGCGCGTGACTGACGGCGCGATCGATCTGGCCGTAATAGGCTGCACTGTCTTTGGTGATAAAGTGCGGCCAATGTAGAAAGGCCAAATCGTGAACTGTGATAACGGTTGGGATGGGCGAGTGCAGGGGCGGGATAAAGTCTGGGGCGTGGAAGAGGTCAAGGGGGTAGCGGATCAACTCTGCTGGCAGCAGGTATTGCTCCATGCGACCCCTATGCACAGGTGCAAAAAGGGTTGCCCTTGAGAAGTTCGCCTCATCGACAAGCGCCGTCCGATGGTTGCGGTGTTGAAAAATCGTAAATTCGTGCGGGGCTTCAATCTCAGCCATGGCATGTAAGAGATGCCACGTGTAACGACTGATGCCTGCCGGCTGATGATGAATCAGCCGTGCGTCGACGCCGATTTGCATAAGAGAATTTGTTCGTTTACGGATTCAGGCTGGATCAGTCAAGTCTCAAACTGTGTAGAGATTCTAGCAGCCCCTTTCTCATTTGGTCAAACTAACCGGTGGCTGTCCTGAAGTTCCAAAGCGCTACCGAATAGACAATGGATCCACACAATTATGATCGGGGGACGAGAATCAAATGATCGAAATCAGTTTTCATGCGCTCCTTTCGCACGAAGCCGCAACCAATTCGTTATGCCGCGCACGGTTGCCGGGGCAGGACGCAAAATGATTGGTTAGGCAACCAAAAAGATGCTATACTAGAGCCACTTCATGACGCCATTTCGGGTAGTCATTTTGCATGCCTCTGCCGATCATCACAGCTTTGGAATCATCTACAGTTTGGGTAGAATCGTCACAGTGTGAAAGCGCTCAGCGCGTCCGATCGTGCATGCTTGAGGACAGGTGAAACTGGATGGATATTGCACAACTTGCTCAGATGGTTAACTGGCTCGACGAAGAGCATCGCCGCGACCACGCCGAGATCGCGCGCCTGCAGCAGCGCCTCGAAAGTCAGACCGCCGACATTGTCGAACAGACGCGGCGGATTCAAGAGCTGGAAGGCCGCTTGGCGACAACGCAAGGCCAATTGACGCGTTTTCAGCAGATCGAGAACGCGCTTCAAAATACAAAATCTGAAGTCACGACGATGGTTGAGGCGCGCGATGAAGAGATCGGTCAGATTCAACGCGATGTAGAACGCACGCGCATGAACGACCGCGAACTATTCAACCGCGAGATTAGCGAGATTCGCCGCGAATTGCCTCGTCTTGTGCGCCTGGAAGAGGCGGTCGAGATTCGCGCCATCGAAGATGAGCGCCTCTCCGAGCTCATTATGGGCGTTCGCAATCAGGTGGGGGGGCTGGCGAAGGAGATCGAAGAACGGACGCGACAGATCCCCTTCCTGGCCGAGCAGCGCACCAGCGATACCAAACGAATCGCGCAGCTCCAGCAAGAGACGGTTGAGCTCTTCAAGCGCATCGAGGCCGTTGCCGGCCGTATTCCGGTGCTCGAAGAGTCGGTCCGCAAGTCAGCATCGGAGATTGAGAAACTGCCGCCACAAATCGATACCTTACGCGAGGCGCAGCAAGAATTCATGGAGACGGTGCGCAGCTCCCTGGTCGAACGTGATCAGACCATCAACCGCTGGAAAGAGGCCATTGAAGAGCAGAAGACGCTGGTCAATCAGGCCCACCAGCGCGTCCAGTCGTTTGCGCAGCAGATCGACGTTGCTCGTCGTTCGGTGCAGGAGGTACAGGAGTTCAAGGATTTGGTCCTCCGTGAACAGAGTCAGGTGCAGGAACTGCAGCGCCTGGCCGAGGAACGCATGCGGCGGGAGATGGATGAGTTTCGTGAGGAGTACGAAAAGCGCCGGCGCAAGGCTGAACTGCGCCAGGAGCATCTCTGGGCCGAGCAGGACAAATATAATGCTGAAGTGGTGGAAAAATTCCCGCCGCTGCTGCATGATCTAGAGATCCATGGCGCGCTGCTGCAACATCTCTGGAAGCTTCAGGAGAGTTATAGCGCCTACTTCCTGGGCACAGCCCAGTCGTGGCTGGAGGGGCTTGAAAGCTCCGTGCGCGAGCGTGATGACAAGGTGCGCAACATGGAAGAAGCATGGCAGCGTCGCCAGCGCAATGCTGAGCTTTATGCCAGCCAGGCTGGGCAACGGCGCGCTGCCGGCGTTGTTTCGGGCGACTCTTCCGGCCCGGCTAACGGGCGCCAGCAGTAGCAAGTCATGACGCAGCGTTATTGGAACCGCCGGCCATGTTGATCATGGCAAATCGACCCTCGTTCAGGCTCTCAGCGGCATTGATCCCGATCGCCTAAAAGAAGAAAAGCAACGCGGCATGACGATCGATCTAGGGTTTGCCTGGATCGATTTGCCAATTGGCGCGGGCGAGGTCGAAAACGTGGGCATCGTCGATGTGCCCGGGCATATCGACTTCATCAAGAACATGCTGGCCGGCGTCGGCAGCATTGACGCCGCAATCCTGGTGATTGCCGCCGATGAAGGCGTCATGCCCCAGGACGCGCGAGCACCTCGCAATCCCTGATCTCCTCGGCGTAACCAATGGCGTCATCGCACTCACCAAGACGGATGCGGCGGAAGACGAGGAGTGGCTGGAGCTGGTTGAACTTGATATTGTCGAACTACTGGAAGGGACCCAATTGGCTGACGCGCCCGTGGTTCGCGTCAGCGCCCAGCGCGGCGAAGGGTTGGAGGCGTTGCGGGCCGCGCTCGCCATGACCCTTGCTGACCTGGCGCCCCGGCGCAATCGCGCCCGGCCGTCTTCCCATCGATCGCATCTTCAGTCTCAGCGGCTTCGGCACGATCGTGACCGGCACCCTGAGTGACGGTCATCTGACCGTTGGAGAGAGCGTCGAAATTCTACCCGCCGGCGCGGTTGCTCGCATTCGCGGTCTTCAGAGTCACAAACGCCCAATTGAGCAGGGGGCGCCAGGCAGTCGCCTTGCAATCAATCTGAGCGGCGTGGGCGCTGAAGCGTTGCATCGCGGCGATGTGGTTGCTAAGCCCGGTACGCTGCGGCCAACCGTGCTGCTCGACGTGTCGTTTCGTCTGCTGGCGGATGCACCCAGAGCATTGGAGCATAATCTAGCCGTCGATTTCTTTTCGGGCGCCACGGAGACGCCGGCGCGTACGTGTGCTCGGCGTAGAACAGATTCAGCCAGGAGAGGCGGGCTGGCTCCAGTTGCGCCTGGATCGACCGGTCGTCGTTGCTCCCGGCGATCGCTACATCTTGCGCCAGCCCTCACCGAGCATGACGCTGGGCGGTGGTGTTGTGTTGAGTCCTCATCCGCGCCGCCGCTGGAAACGCTTCGAGCCCGCAGTGATAAAGCGCTTGGAGACTCTGGCGCGGGGCGCTCCGGATGAAATTCTATTGCAGGCACTTAGCCGTTCTCCCCTCATCGGGCATGAGGAGTTGTTGAGCTTGAGCGGTCTGGACCTGGACGTAGCCAACGCTGCTTATGCCGAACTTGTCACCGCAGGCGCGGTCATCGACCTCAATGGTGCGTTGCTGACGCTTGATCAGTGGCAGCGACTGCTCGATCAACTGTCTGCCTTGTTGGCCGATTCTCACGAACGAGCGCCACTGCGGCAGGGAATGCCGCGTAGTGAGGTACGCAGCCGCGTCGACGCTGCACTCGGCCGCAAGCTGGCGCCGCGCCAGTTTGCGGCTGTCACGGAGCGGGCTCAGGCTGCCGGGTTGGTGGAGATGGATGAGCGCGATCTGGCAGACTGGTTTCGCGCCAACGCTGACCACAGGCCAGAAGGGCGCCGTGGCGCGTACGCTGGAAGCCTTTGCGGCAGCACCATATGCCCCCCCTAATCAGGGCGCTACGCTCAAACTCTTGGGTAACGATGAGGCGCTTCTGGAGATGCTTGTAGAACAAGGGCAACTGGTCCGTATCGGCGGCGTGTTATTGCGTCGTGTCGATTATGACGCTATGTCTGCCGCGGTCGTCGCGTTTCTAGAGACCCACGGTCAGATCACTCTCGCGGAAACACGCGATCTTTTTGATACCAGTCGCAAATATGCCCAGGCACTCCTGGAGGAGCTTGATGCGCAGCGGATCACCCGGCGAATGGATGATGTGCGGGTCCTGCGCGGGGGGTAATTTGGCGCGCTGCCGGTCTGGTTTGTTCGATCTTTACGTGGTATCTTAATGCAAAGGCAATATAAAACGTTTTGAGCCAAAACGAAATCGTTTGGCGCATTAAAGGATAAGTATGCATTATCGAAAACTGGGTAGATCGGGGCTGAAAGTCTCTGAGCTGTGCCTGGGTACCATGCAGTGGGGATGGTCGGCTGATACGGATGCTGCCTTTGCTGTGATGGATGCCTTTGTAGAAGCGGGCGGCAACTTCATCGACACGGCGGACGTGTACAGTCAGTGGGCGGAGGGCAACTCCGGCGGCGTCAGTGAGGAGATCATCGGTCGCTGGATGAAGAGCCATGGCAAGCGTCATGAAATTGTGCTCGCCATCAAGGTTCGCGGCGCCATGTGGCCGGGTCCCAACGGCGAAGGGCTAAGCCGCAGCCACATTCTCCAGGCGTGTGAAGATAGCCTGCGCCGCCTGCAAACTGACTATATTGATCTCTATCAGACCCACTGGTACGACGCGGAAACGCCGATTGAGGAGACCATGGCCGCGCTCGATACGCTGGTCCAGCAGGGCAAGGTGCGCTACGTTGGCTGTAGCAACTATCCCGCCTGGCGGCTCATGCAGGCGCTTTGGGCGAGCGCTGCCGATAGCCTTGCACGATATGATTCGCTGCAGCCCCACTACAACCTCGTCAACCGAGCCGAATATGAGCGGGAACTTGGTCAAGGTCTGTACGACGTACGGTGTTGGCGTAATCCCCTATAGCCCGTTGGCCGGTGGCTTTCTTACCGGTAAAAGTATCCCCTGGGACAGTGTGCCCCGACAGCGTGCGCGCCGATGGCGTAAAGGGTCGCTATTTCAACGAGGCCGGTTGGCGGACGCTGGATGTGCTGTTGACCGTAGCTGAAGAGCAAAATGTTTCGCCCATCGCAGTCGCGCTGGCCTGGCTACTCCAGCAGCCGGCTGTCACGGCGCCAATCATCGGCGCCAATTCGGTCGAGCAGTTGGCCGCTAGTCTTGCGGTCACCGATTTGACCCTCTCTGGAGACCAGCTAGACCGGTTGAGCGATGCTTCTGCCTGGTCGCAAGGTATACGCTGCATGGAATCGCGTCAGATTCGCTTCCCTGAACCAGTTATCCCCTCTGCGCGTAACGCTTAGCCCCGACGGTGTGAACTTCGCTGGCTCATACGCGCACAGCGCCGGCTTCATGGAGTTGGTTTTCTTTGATCATGTGGATGATACAACGCCTGCGCGTCATCCAACTCCGATCGCAAGCCAAACCGTACATATCACTGGCATATCTTTATCCCCGGCATTACGGCGGACCAGCTCGGTGGCTTTATCGCGTCTACGGCCCCATGGATCCGCCTGCACGGTCATCGTTTCTGGATTTAGGCTAAGCTGCCGGATCCATATGGTCGTCTGGTTGCTACGCCGCAGGACTATGACCGGGGGGGCTACCTGTCGGCCGGGCGACACACGCCGGACAGGCAATCAAGAACGTCGTCGTTGATCTCAGCACCTATGATTGGGAGGGCGATCTGCCCGCTCAAACATTCTTTTAGCCGCACGATTGTCTACGAAATGCATGTCCGCAGCTTTACGCAGGATGTCAGTTCAGGCGTGCGTGAAGAAAAGCGGGGCACCTATGCGGGTCTGGTTGAGAAGATTCCTTATCTCCAATCGTTGGGCGTGACGGCTGTCGAATTGCTGCCCATCTTTCCCTTTGATCCGGCTGATGCACCCTACAGCTTGACCAATTACTGAGGCTACAGTCCTGTCGCCTAAGCACAACTCCCTTGGGTGAGAATGATGTTGCGCACCACACCCGTCCTGTCGTTGCCTTGCTGCAGCTACAGCTGGTGATACAGCTGTCTGCAGATCCCCCCCACAACCTTTTCAGCATGATCCTTTTGTGTAACTTGAGTCCTTGAAAATGAACCCTGAAGTCAGAGAGACAAGTCCGCGCCTCTGTGCTTCTGTGACCCTCCGACATTGTGTTACCTGCTTTCCGAGGAGTAGCACAAGCTCTGATGCAGCTGAATAGCTGAAGCCGTTCCCATGACAACACTATCAACCTGGCCTTGCCGCTCTACAGTCCTTGTCGTTGCATGCGACCACACATAGCAGCACTCCCTCTCAGAACCCACCAACAACCGACCGACAGCTGCAAGTGGCCTGTCTGCTGCTCAGTCAACACACGCGACCGCAACACAGAGCAGCACCTCTCAGGACACGGCAACTGACCGACAGCTGCAATGACCGACAGCTGCAGCTGACCAACTGGCCTCTGTCTGCTGCTAAGCCAACACACCACACTCCTCAATCACCTGCAGCAGGCAAGCCAGCAGAGCAGGAAACGGCCCTGTCAGCAGTGACAGCGTGACGAACCCCACCCCCCTAGACTGCTGCACAGCAAAAACTTTCAAAGAGAGGCATGTCACGTAAAGCCTCTGAGGGCCTACGCCTACATTTCAGAACACCAACTCACCTTACGCTGCCCTGCCGCTGCCCTGGCCTGCCACCCCCTGTCCACAAACCCCTGAACCACCAACTCACCACACGCTGCCCTGGCTTGCCACCCTGTCTGTTGCAATGTTCTGCAGCTGGTCAACCACATCCAACCCCTCCAGCTCACGCCCAAACACCACTGCACAGCAGCAGCAGCAGAGCAGCAGCAGCAGCAGACCAGCACCAGCAGCACCAGCAGCAGCAACAGCAGACCAGCAGCAGCAGCACATCAGCCCAGGCAGCAGCAACCAAAGGCACCCGTGAGAGGCATGCACAGCACGTCAGCGGCTGTGCACGACAGCCGGAGGACACTTCTGTGGTGTTGCGACAAGTTCCGCACCCTGAGCTGATGGGGCTCTCTCCACGCTGACCCCGCCCAACCCCGAACCCTCACCACCCTGCCAGCCCTGAACCCTCACCACCCCGCCATCCCTAAACCCTCACCGTGCTTGCCGTCAAGCCAAGGGGTAGCCGCGGTCGTGATGAAAAACCTGCAGGGCGCAGCGCCCACGCACCACACACCAAAACGAACACAGTCAGGTTTCTATCGCAAGAGCCCGTAACCCAAACACCAACAAAACTGCTCATTTTGAGAACAGCGGCTGTCAGCAGCCTCAGCCACAGCCCGAAGAGAGCACCACAACACCAACATCTTGCCTATACGTTCTTCTGCTGTAGGACTGTTGTTGTACTGCTGCTGTACTGCTGTTCACTCACTGGCTGCCGTTTGTGTTGCGCCCCGCATTGGCCATCGACACCACACCAGGCGCGTGCAGCCACGCCAAGTTTTCGTCCGCAAACTTGCGCCCGTAAATTGAGTAACCGCCCGTGCCGTTTGCCCGCTCAAAGTCACCACCCTGGATCACAAAGTCCTGCAGCAGCAGCGAGGAGCAGTGGGCAGCAGCAGCAGCAGCCACGGGCGGCAGCAACAGGCAGCAGCAGCGGGCAGCGAGCAGCAGAGGCAGCGCAGCAGCAGCGGGCAGCATAAGCAGCAGGGCAGCAGCAGCGGGCAGCAGCAGCGGGGCAAGAGCAGCAGCGGTCAGCTTCGTCAGCGGGGGCAGCAGCAGCGGGGGCAGCAGCAGCAGCAGCAGCAGCAGCAGCAGCAGCAGCAGCAGCAGCAGAGGCAGCAGCAGCAGCAGCAGCAGCAGGAAGGTCATCAGGTGTGGCCAGGGCTTGTGTTGGTGCCTGGTGTGCCTGGTGCTGCAGGCAGCCAGCTCCCTCCCTCCCTCTCTCCCTCCTCCCTCCTCCCTGTTGGTGTTGGGCACCACTGCACCAGAGATGCTTGCGCAAGCATACACCGCTGACTGCCGCAAAGTCCACAGCCCTGCTGCCAGCAGCACTTGAAGCAGGTGCCAGCCTGTACGCAGGCCGGGTGTGCAGCAGGTGAGCCTACGTGGTGGCTGCAGATGCTGTGTCGTCTCACCTTGATGATACGGTGGAAGGTAGCGCCCTTGTAGCCAAAGCCCTTCTCACCAGTGGCTGTGCACATCATGAGTGTTGACAGACAGGCAGGGTAAGGCAAAGGTAAGTCAGGGTAAGGCAAGCATGTGTGTGGCCCACCGGGGTGACCACCCGGGGTCGGAGTCGCGGCGTCAACAGCAGCGTGAGGCATCAATTGATGCCTGCTTGTTGCAACAACAGACGAGTGTGGGCCTCAAAGTGCTGTCGGTCATGTGTGCTGTGTTGTGCTGTGTTGTGTGTGTGTGGGTTGTGTGCGCCCACCACTGCTGAAGTGAGGGATCTTGTCTCAGGTGTGTCACCAGCCAATATAAACCAAGCCAGGCAACCAAGGTCTGGGTGAAACCTGGCTCTTGATGTTGATGTTGCCACGTTTCACCAGACGTGTAGGCTGAGGGAGCTTGCAGTGCTGCAAAGTTGGCGGCAGTCTTGGGGTGGCATCTCCAAAGAAGACCGATCACAATGCGACCAGCAGGCTGGCCACCCACAGAGACGTCAAAGAACACCTGCGGTGTGTGTGCGGAGGTGCATTGTTTGCGTGTTGTGAAGGGCCGCTGCTGTGAGGGGGGCAAGGTGCTGTGGGTCGATAGGGGGGACAGGAGCGTGGCACCGACCTTTTGTGTCACTGATGCGTCAGCTGCAGGGATCGGTGCTGCTGCTGCTGCAGTCCTGCAGGGCACAAAACACCCCTTGGTGTGGTGTGCGTGTGGTGGTGAGCAGGCCGGCCATTGGCACAGGGAAGGGAATAGGACTCACCCTGGCTTGACCAGTGATGCAGCTGCAGCTGAGGCAGCGACTGCAGACAGCAGGGTGCGCTTTGACACAGCAGCTGCTGAAGAGTGAGCCACATCCTGCTGCTGCTGCTGCTGCTTCTGTGCCACACCACGAGGACACGGCGGGCGCTGCGCTGCGTTGAAGCAGCTGAAAGGGCCTCGGCGCGCGATGAGTGGCCTGGGCCTGCGCGTACGTCACAGGCCTGCATTGAGATATGATCTAGAGGCTAGATCAGAAGTTTCCTCTTGGCTTGATTTTCTGGGTCTTCTACTGATTTTAGTGCAGTAATAACATGTTGCTCCTCAGGCCGGATTAGAACCCAGGAGTCAAAAATCTGCCAGCCAGCCTGGCACACCTCGCGCTCTGCACCCAAGTTCACAACTGCACCCAACAAGATCTCAAGTGCGCTGCTGCCCTATCCTGCCCCTTCCATCCAGCCTAGCCGCATCATCAGATCCTATACCGCTGGTACTTAGTGTTATATATATAGCGCTGCCGCCACGGCTACCACTGCCGCCCGGCGCAGCGCAATGCCACCCCGTCACCAGCCTGGCGCTCGCATGCCAGGCGGTTTTGCTGTTGCACCTTGGTGCGCAGCTGATTTTTGAACATACCTGGTGGGGTACGTGAATCAGCTGCACCGCAATGCTGCAGCTACACTCCCAGCACCACAGCTGTCGGGTCTTGACGGAATGCAGGCTTGTTTTGGTTTCATCCAACCAGGCTGTGAGCCGGCCAAAAACCCACAACCCAATAGTCCAAACAAGACCTGCCAGCCTGGCACCTCGCGCTCTGCATCCAATTCCCCACTGGACCCAACAATTTCTCAACTGTGCTGCTGCCCCTATCCTGCCCCTTCCATCCAGGCCCTAGCGTCATAATCATCAGATCCTATAGCGCTGGTATTTGACGGGCACAGCCGCCAGGAAGGCATTCAGCGAGGCATTCATCAGCGTGAAGGCTTGCTGGACCTGCAGGTCTGCTCGGCAGCAGCAGGCGCAGCAGCACAGGACAGGACAAAACGGCAGCCAGCAGCAGTCAGTGACGCGCTGTTGCTACTGCCAGCCAGAACGCTTCACGCGCTGTGCTGTGTTGTGCTGCGGGGCCACAAAAACCAGCCAAAGCAACACCCCTTGCCCTGCTGAAACACCAACAGGGCACGGGCCCAACCCCACCTGCGCCAGGGACACCGTCTGCGGCCTTGAGAGCAATCCCTGCCAGCGCGTGCACGTGGTCTATGTAATCAACATACGCCTTGCGTGCCGCGACAGCTGCGTCAAAGTCGTCGGACTGCAGCAGCGCCCAGGGGATGTAGAAACAGGCCTGTGTGTGCAGGCACAAGACGGGGTAGACGGGGTAGCAGGGGCGGGCGCGTCAGTGTAGGGCACATATCGAGGGTGTTGCTGTCTGTTGCCACTTGCGGTGACAGACTCAGCAAGAGAGCTCAAGAGCAAGCCAAGCATGAAAAGCAGTCACTGCACCAAAGCATGCTGGCAATCAAGGCAGCAGTGAAGGCAGACAGCAGCAGGGCAGTGCCGTCCACACACCCAACTACTACCCGTGTGCGCACCTGGCGCACAGCATCAAAGGTGCCTCCTGCAGCAGCTGGCTGAAGGCTATCCATTCCCCAGCCTGTATCTTTTGAGCCAGCAGCGGCCAGCTGCTGCGCCTCGAGTCCTGCACACAACACATAGGAAGGAGTTGGTATTCGTCACACATGCGTCCACACACATTGACGTGTTGATGTTGTGTTTTGTGTTGTGTTTGTCCCATCTGCGGCCAGCATGCATGTGAGGCTGCTGCTGGCTAGCAAGGCATAGGCAGGTAGCCTACTCTGTGTCATTGCTGCTCCCAACCACCTTGCTGCTGTGTTCAAGCTTCCCATGTTGGTCAACATGCTCACGCACACACTGCTGCCCTCGTTCCCAGATGCGCCTGTCTCAACTGCTGCCCCCCAAGCTGTGCCACATATGCCCAGCACACACCCACACACCTGCAGGATCTGAATGTAGGAGGGCACACTCAGGTTTGAACCCATGGTGGTCCGGCTGGCTGGTGAGGTCCGGGAGCTGCCTGTGCTGCTGCTGCCACTGCTGCTGGGGTTGCCGTCGCCGCCACTGCTGCTGCTGGGGTTGCCGCCGACGCCGGCGGCGCTGTTGCTGCTCGCACCGTCTGGTCTGCTGTCTGCGGTGCCCGTGCTGCTGCCGCTGCTGCCGTCGCTGCTACTGCTGCCGCCGCCTGCTGCATTGTTGTCGTCGCTGCTGGCAAAGAGTTCGCCTGGGCACACGAGCAAATGAAAGCAATGCATGCAGCATCACTGTCAGTAGGGATACTACCAGCGCACGCCCAGCACACCTGCAGCCGACACGCTGAGGTGCACTGCTGCTCCCAAGACCAGCTCCTCAAAACATCTTGTATGAAATGGCTGGCAGTTGAACCGAATGCAGCAAGGTGAGGCAGCAAAACTGTCACCCATGTATGTGTCTCCTCATGCACCACCCTGGACTCCACCGGGCTCCATCTTCCTCATCAGAGCTGCTGTCGCTATCGCTGC
This sequence comes from uncultured Anaerolineaceae bacterium, assembly GCA_942491385.1. GTDB lineage: Bacteria > Chloroflexota > Anaerolineae > Anaerolineales > Anaerolineaceae > UBA6170. The sequence goes on from CALOAF010000004.1 coordinate 341,310, forward strand.
TCCACTGCTGCTGCTACTGCTGCTACTGCTGCTGCTGCTGTCATCGTCATCAAGCCCCTCACCGCTATGGCGGTCGTCTTGCTCGGATGCTGCACCAACGTCTGCTGGTGCGCCCGCGCCCTCCTGCCCGCCACTCGCCAACCCGGGTTGCTGCTGTTCGGCCCCGGGCGCTGCTGCTGCTGCTGTCCTCCACAGCCTATGATGCTGTCCGTGCTCGCAGGCTGCGCCTTTGCTGGCGAGGGGAGCCAGGCCAGGCCAGTCGCCCCCACCGCGGCCAGCAGCGCCCGTCTGCCTGGCACCCAGCTGTGCTGTTGCTGCTCTTGATGCTGTGGCTGAATGCATGGGGTGATGGGGTCTGCACGGCTGCTGGGTGGGTGTCTCCGGGTCAGAATGCACGGTCCGCTGCTGTCGGCCTCATGCCTGGACCTCTGGTGCTGCCTGCTGCGCTGCATGTTGTAAGTAGAGGTGGCATTGCATTCCCGTGCTGCTTGCAAGCGCCTCATCGTTCCGGCAGAGGGGAAGACAGAGGGCACAAGACAGCTTGTCTCTTTTTGGTGCTGTTTGTTCGCAATGCAGGCGGTGTATCGCATTGATATATATTCTAAACGGCTAGGTTAAAACAAAAATGTCTGAATAGTGAGCAGTTTTAGCAGACCCCAGATCAGATCATTATTACAGCGCATATCCCCTGCCTCAATCAAAAAAGCTGCCCTCTCTCTCTCAAGCACCCGCGACTGCTGACACCGCTACTGCTCCCTCCTGCTGCTTGCCTCCTGCTGCTATGCCTCCTGCTCCTGCCGCCGCCGCTGCTGCTGCTGCTGCTGGATGGCCTCAAACTTGCTCTGAATCGTTCTCCAGTAGCAGAAACAAATCTTCTGCTCGCGCCTGCAGCATCCGGTGTGACCTTGCGTCCCCCTACCACTGCTGCATCCACTCCGCCAGCTCAACAATGCTCTGCAGCCGCTGCCTGCCTGTTGACGAGGCTGTGATTGGTCCCAGGATTGCTGCCAGTTGCTGGGAGGCCTCCTCTGCTGCTGCTGCTGCTGCTGCTGCTGCTGCTGCTGCTGGTCGGAGATGGATCTCTCCAACTTAACATACACACTGTGCTGCAACAACGCTGCAGCGCCTGGTGTCGCCTGGGGGACCCCGTGCCAATGCCTCTGCCGCTGCTATAACATCCAGCAGCAGCCGTGTGCCTTCAGCTGTGAACATGAGTGGCACCAGGGTTGATGTAAGCGGACCCCGGCGTCCTGCTCCTGCATGCTGGCTTGCTGCTGCTCCCACACCGCTGCCAGCTCTAAGCCAAGCCAAGGCAAGCCTGCTCTGGTGGATGATCAGGAAGTAGACCAGGTCCCGCGCTGTCTGAGCATCTTCCCGAGATGGTTCGAGGCCCAGATCCTCTGCAATCCGCAGCAGCTCGCCCCTGGAAAGCTGCTGCAGCAGCTGCAGATCCTCCTCTGTGATTATCGCTGCCCTGCCCCACACGTCCAGCCGATGCTGGATGTGGTGGAGGGCCCAAGGATCACTCCAGCGCTGAGCGGTGCTCTCTGCTGCTGCTGCTGCTGCTGGGCTCCCAACAGTCATCCTCACTGTTGCTGGCTGATGCTGGCTGGAGAGAGGCGCACAAAAACGACCGGTTCGCCGAGGCACAGAACAAGCCTTGCCGAGCAAACCTGGAACCCGAGCGGAGCAAACCCGCACCTCGGCCGATCGATAAAAACTTCCCGCGCCAAATTGCCGAAATACAAACGAAACAAACAAGTACAAAGAACTTTGATTCGTGGCCACGACGTTGCGCAGGAGCAGGGTTAGCACAGCACAGCACAGCACTGCACAGCACAGCACGATGGTGCTATCTGCTGGAAAGAGGCGGCCGTACCCTGCTGCATACAGATCTACTCACACTTGCATGCTGTCAGCTGCTGCTGCTGCTGCCGTTGGGTCCAACAGCAGCAGGATGTCCTGCTGCCCTTGCTGCTGCAGCTGTGACAGGAGCCCCAAGAACTGCGCATGCAAGGGCACCAGCAGCACTCAGTATGCCGAACAGTCACAGCATTAGTTTGATGTAATCAAACTGAGGACATGCCGTTTCAGCAACATCACAAGCGATAAGACAGTGACGGTGCTCAGCGTGATGGGCTCGAGGGGACAGGCTGGTTCCGGCTCTCATATTACCCTGCCTCAATTGAAAGCACCTGCTCTCCTTCTCTCAAGCACCGGCGACTGCTGTCACTGCTGCTGCTCCCTCCTGCTGCTTTGCCCCCTGCTCCCGCGCCTCCTGCGCCTCCTGTCGCGGCCGCTGCTGCTGCAGGTGCCTGGATGGCTTCAAACTTGGGCTTCCCAGCCTTGAGGATGCAGTACGTGAGCCAGTAGTAGAACGCCAGGATGCGCGCCTCCGCCCCCAGCGTCTTGGGGATGCTGGTGTGGCCAAAGGACAGCCACTTCAGCACGTCCTCACCTGCCGGACAGCAGCAGCAGCAGCAGCACGCAAGCAGGCTCAGGCTGTACTCAGGCTGTGCCGCCAACAGCACCAACACACGCACACAGTTCATCTAGCTCCCGTACCTGTCTCGACTGCTGCCTCCCATGCTTCAATACATGTATCAACCAACACAAGGGGGTGTCTACATGGCCGCCCCGGTGGCTGGGATACGTAGTTGAGGGAGTGGACACCCCCCCTTACAAACACACACAAGCATGCGCCCACCTGTCTTCATGCCGCCGCCCTTGTCATCCAGCTCCAAGGTCAGGCCCTTGAACTCGTTGATGCACAGCGCCTCGAACGCGTGCTTGATCAGCGACGCCTGAGGCAGCCAGCGCAGCGCCCTGCAACAACGGCAGCAGCACAGCGGGAAGTGTTGTGGGGTGCTGCACCCACAAAAGTGTTTGTTGGCGTTTGCAGCTACTTCCCTCTGCGCTGGGGAGCTGCAGGGGCATGGTGATGATGTGATGATCTAGATGGAGAGTGAGCGATGCGGCCGCGGCTGCAGGCCTGGAGCCGGCCCAGAAGCCCTTGACTGAAGATAAGAAACTATTGGGCTGTCCATGCGCTGACGGGCTTTCAGCGCGACATGTCCACAAAACCCCGCGAAACCCCCGCCCCGACACAAGCTCACACCCTACCTGGGAATCGTCTCCAAGTTGGCATAGTAACCGCCAAAAATGATCCAAACCAGCATGACCGCAGGGCCGATGGCCCACATGCATGCATCTATGCTGGGGGCAACCGCACCCAGGCCAGGCCAAGAGGCAGAGGAGCAGAAGGACCTCAAGGGTCAGGATACCCAGAGGCTGAGAACCTTTGAGGACTGCGGAGGGCAGACTGGTCGGCTGCCCCGTCAGCGCAGCGACCTGCGCAGTGAAGAGCGCCCATGACCTTGCAGCCACACAGGTCGTCAGCTCCGAGGCCGAGCGTGCTTGAGCTCTGACCAACTGACTGACTGTTCCCCATTGCAATGGGTTGCCCCGGAGAGGCCAGCGAACCCAACCCCATGCTGGCTCCGGCACCCAATCCACGTCCCGCCAGAGTAACTGTGGACTAGTACCTACCTGCTGGGCTTGGGGTTGAGCCCAGTGAACGGATACACCACACCTCCAAACACCAGCGGGAACACACAGCTCACGGGCAACTCCGCCAGCAGCTTGGCTGCAGGCAGGACGGTACAGCAGTGGCGGCAGCAGCAGAGCAGCGGATGTAAGCACACGCACGAAATTGACACCCTCAGCACACCAGCCAGCATCAACAGCAGGCTGCAAACACACCTGCCTGCACAACCACTGCTCCTTCTGTATGCTTGCATAAGCCCAGCTCTTGGACAGGACCCTTGAGCAATGCTGCTGCTACTACTGCTTCTACTACTACTTCACTGGGTCAGGGCCTGGCCTGACTGTCCTTTCAGGAGTCAAACCAGGCTCACAGCGCACAGCGAGTATGCTGGATAGCACCACGCAGCGCAGCGCAGCGCAGCGGCCACGCATCTGACTCGGACAGGCCCCCCAAGGGGCAATGTATAGCCCTATGAGCCTAGTGTGGCTCCTGACAGGGCGGTCAGGCAGGGCCCTGACCCAGTAAAGTAGTAGCTAGTATACTTTGCAAAACAAGCAGCAGCCACGCACCTGAGAGGTAGGGCAGCACGTTGTATGCCTTGCGGGTGCGCTCACGCGACACGATGGAGCGCTCCTTGGGGAACACGTTGAGTGTCTTGACCAGGGCACTCATGGCTGTGTTGATGGCAGCCACCTGCAGCAGGCATGAATATGAACATGAAAGCAGGGGCGTGAGTTTTCAGTCACTGACAGCATGCGCGCAGCCAAGGTTGTACGCTGCTGTCAGAATGCCCACCAGGTGCCCCTGCTACTACCCACCTGCAGCAGCCCCATCCTGTCCTGAATGTTGCTCTGCTTCTTCTGCGGAACGCAAAAACAGCAGCAAGGGCGCAAACACAGTATGTTGGGGAAGCCCAACCACACACTGAATTCACTGTCGCACAGTCCAGACAGGTGCTGCCCGCCTGCTTGTGTGTCAGCTGCTGGCTGCCTCTGCCCCTGCATCACACCTGCATCCTTGCAATGCACCACACCTGCCACCCCGCCAACAAATCACACACTATCACCACCTACATCCAGCATGTCTCCCACTATCACACAATCACACTATCGCATGTGTGTGCACTGTCACACCTGCATCTCGCAATCAAGGGGTCCACCCTCCCCCTGTCTTGGGTTGATGGCGGTCCCCAAACTTTTACACAATCACACTATCACACTATCACACTATCACACCTGCATCCTGAAGAAGATAGCCCCAAAGATGACGGCACTGCTCAGGTTGCTCATCAGGCGAGCCATGGAAGCAGCCTTGTCACGAGAGATCTGGCGCCAGCTGCGCTGCAGCAGCAGCCTGAACTGCCTGCGCACAGGACAGCAGACGCGCGACACAGGTTTGTTGGTGTCAGTTGCTCTGCAGCCGCCTGTGCTCTTCAGCATGCAAACCAAGGAAGCTGCAAACTTCCAAACGAAGCCGCTCCCTCGCCAGCGGCGCTGCTGCTGCTCACACAGCAAGAAGAAGCCGGACGAACTCACCTGGCCCAACCAGCCACAGGTCCAGTCCTGACCTTGCCCAGAGCCAGCACCCCACTGGGCGTGCGTGTCATGTGGGCGTGTTGCTGCACAGCTTGCGCTGCCTCACTGCCCTGCCATGCTGCCACCAGCTGCTGCACGCCGGGCCCCTTGTCTCTGCCTCAAGCTCAGGGGAGGAGAAGTCAATGGAAATGAGGTCTGCGACAAATTCTGCAGGGTTGTAGTGCTGGGGGCAGGTGTGTCCCAGCTGCAGGAGCGAACAGGACACACACGGGCAGGGCAGTGCACACGTCAGAAAGGGCAGTGCACAAGTCAGGAATGGCAGTGCCTGGTTGTCAGGAATGGCAGCGGGAGCTGCGCCAGCTGAGCATGTAGGCATTGGCTGGCCTCCTGTAAGCACCGCCCTGGACCTTTGAAACCCCGCACACACACGTGCAAGCCAGCACCATCCGGGCTGTCACAGCTTCTAGCTTTTTCCACACAGCGATGGCAGCACAGGTGCCAAGGTGCCCACCCAGCGGCCCAGACCCAGCGGCCCCAAGCAAGCACAGTCAGCGCGCCAACCCCACCACAAACCTGCTACACACACATAGAGAGCAGGGCTAGGGTTCTATCCGGGATATTTCTACCGGCATCCCATTCTTTCATTCTATCTATGCCTGTCTCGACCCCGCGGCCCCCTGTGTTGTCAGCTGCTTCCATTGCATCACCCTGTCTGTCTACACACCCACACACACCTGCTCAAAGTAGCCCAGCACACCCTCGGCAGGTCCAAAGTACACGCAGCGGCCCTCAGACAGCAGCAGCAGGTCGTCAAACATGCCAAAGATGCTGCTGCGGGGCTGGTGGATGCTGCACACCACGGTGTGGCCAGAGGAGGCCAGGTCCTTGAGAGTGGCAACCACCTGCAGGAATGACAACAGCAGCAGCAGCAGCAGCAGCCACCAAACTGTCAACAGCTGTTTTTTTTTTTTTTTTTTTTTTTTTTTTTTGTTTTTGCGCCAAAACGAAACCCAGGAGCTCGGGAGGAGGTACCAACCAGGGTTTAGTTTGGGTACGTCCGACACCACACAGGAGGAAGGTACCAGCCGGGGTTTGGTTGGGGTTTACCCGCGGGGCCAAGCACCTCGCCTTCCCCGCCCGGGAGGGGGGGGGGCGCGGCAGAGGGGGGGGGCAGCGCGAGAGCCGCGAACCGACCCACCCAACAGGGGGGGGGGACACAGGGGGCGCGCACACAGGGAGGGTTGTGTCGTCACACGGGGAGCAGACATCACAGCACATCACAGCACAGCGGGACCAGGGGGGGGCGGCAGGGCAGGCACCGGCCTGCCGGAGAGGGGCCCCCCATCCGAACCTCAGACACCTTGCCAGGCCAGGATGAGGAGCGTCGCAGCCTGTCTTCCCGCCAGGAACAGCAGGCTGGGGGGTCAGCTGTGGGCGTCCATCGCCAGGGGGCGCCAGGAACAGCAGGCGGGGGCCGGAGCTCACAGCGATCGCCAGACGCTCTCCGCCACCCGACACCGACCTCCACACCCACACACGGCACGCGGGTCGGGGAACACAGGACGGGTCGCGCACAGGGCAGGGCATGGGCAGTCAACACACGGGGCAGCCAGAACATCACAGCACATCACAGCACAGCGTGGCACCAGGGCACGGAGCAGACGCCGACGCCAGGCAGCCAGGCCACCGTCACCAAGTGCACGGATGGCCAGCAGTCCCCAAATCCGCACACCTCAGCACACCTTGCCAGGCCCAGGATACAGCGCAGGCACGCCAGCATACACTCCCCAAGCAGCACATCTCAGCACACCTTTGCCAGGCCCAGCACAGAGATCAGGTTGTCGACGTATGCTGCCTTGTCGTCAGTACACATGCCGGGTGACAGCTGCAGCTGGCTGGACATTGTCAGCGTCTCAGCCACTGTCAGCATAGAGTAGAAGGTGCTCGCTCTGCTCCACATAGGCCTGCGGTTGTGAGGGGACGGTTGGGGGGGAGGTTGGTTGGCCCGGTTGAGGAGGGGTGAGCAAAGCACATCAGCAAGGGGAGTGGTGAGGATCACACAAGGGGGAACACCTTGCAAGGGGTGTCAGAGACCACACAAGGGTGTACAAAGCACGTCAGCAAGGCAAGTGTTGGAGACCACAGACAGAATGGGTGTCCTGTGGTTGAGGAGGGGTGAACACAGCACGTCAGCAAGGGGAGTGTTGTTAGAGACCACAGACAGAATGGGTGCCTTGCAACCGGGGGGGGGGGGAGGGGGTGTTGGAGACCAGACGGAGTGGGTGCCTTGCTTGCAAAAGCAGTGTAGGGGAAAACAAGGCCCGTCCTCGTCTCCTCCAACACTCCCCTTGCAAGGTTTCCCCCTTGTGTGGTCTTACAAACACCCTGTGCAAGGTGCTCCCCCTAGGAGGGACACCTTGCAAGCGGAGTGGACACACACGGAGAAGCGCAATGCAGTGTGCATATGGGCGCTGGTCTACTACGCATCAGCCGCCACTGCCAGCTTATGCTTATGTGGTGCTGAGTTTTTCCTGCCCAGCCAGCTCACAGAGCACAAAGCTGCTGAAAGCTGCTTGCAGCAGGTACACGTCCTGAGGACACAACCACATTGATACATCTAACGGACGCAACACACACGCTGCGGCAGTTGGTTCCCTGAAACTGCCCACCTGGCGGTGGTTGGAGTCTGTGGATGCCACCCCATTGACATTGAGCTGACCTGTGTTATGTGCAGCACGAAACCCAGCAAGGCAAACAGTGTGTCATGCAGCAACCTTGATCCTTGACGCCCTTCGGGGCTAATAGCTGTAGCTGTAGGTGTAACAATGAATGAATGAATGCACACAACCACGGGCACCCTCCTAGTGACTCGATGATATGACAGCGCAGTAATGTGTGTCTGCACCACCACCAGCCCACTCCCCCACCTGTCAGCTTCATTCCAGACTTGGCTGGCACATGGTTTGCCAGGGCATTCAGCAGCGTTGTCTGCAGCAGCAGCAGCAGCAGACCTCATCAGTCCGCTCAGCAGGAAGTCTCATGGGACATCCAGCCGAAACTCTCCCCCAGACCGCTTGCAGGTGTTCATGAACTCTGATCAGAATTACTAGGGTCCAGTCAAAACCTGGTGCACAGGTTGGTGCAGCTGACCAGCAAACGCTGGCTGCTGCAGTGTGCCCCGCCGCCCGCCCACTGCCACCAGTGCCCCCCTGTTTCTGCACTGTAAAAAACAGGATTTCCTGACGTTCTCCTGACTTTTTCCCAACCTGTTCCTGTTGAGGGTGCCCAACTGCTTGCCTGACTCTGAACCGACTGCACGTTTCCAGACTGCACCTTTCCCGACCCAGCAGCAGCTGCCCCACGTCCTCACCTTGCCGGATCCACTAGGACCCATCAGCGCCAACAACCTGGTACGCAGCAGGCGGGAAACCGCGTACGCAGCATCAGCAGCAGCAGCAGCAGCAGCAGCAGCAGCAGCAGCAGCAGCAGTAGAAAAAGAGCAAGTTGCGCAGCCGCCTCAGCGCCAAGAGATCAGTCCGTTGCAGCTGTCAGGAGCCTGTGATTGCCTGGCTGGAAGCGTGACGCCGTTGAAATGATTCACTGCTTGCTTCGTCCAGCGACGCTACCTGCAACGTGCAGGACACCGTTGAATGTGCTGTGTCATGCTGTGCTGGCCGTGTGTGCTGACTATCCTCAGAAAGTCTCACCTGCCGGGCCTCGCCTGCCCTGTCAGGCTGTGCAGGATCTGCTTGGTGCCGCTGCTGCTGCTGCTGCTGCTGCTGTCAGCAGCTGTACCCTTGCCCTTTTTCTTCTTCTTCTTGCTGGTCCAGTGGCAGTTCAGCTCATCCCACTCCAGCACGACAGGGGGCACCTGGACAGGGAGGGTGCAAAGGGCCGAGGGGAAACACACAGGGGAAAGCTGTCAGTCTTGACTCAAGCAGCTCACCAGCGACAAGCAGGCGCAGTGATGGATTGATGGTAGGGATTACGCAGCTGCAACTGAGCATGGATTGGGTCCAGAGCCAGCATGGGGTTGGCTGGGCCCCTCTGGGGCCACATAGTAACAAACAGTCGGTTGGTAACTGAGCTGCTGCTGACGCGTCGGGGGGGGGTGGGGTCCTTGCTGGACGCACCGTCTCTTTTGGGTCGGGCGTGCTGGCGCGCTTGGCGCCGGCAGCCTGCTGCTCGTCTGGCTCGTCGTCCAGCTCCTGCTGCTGCTTGCTCTGATCATCACTGCTGCTCTTGTTGCTCAGCTTGCGCTTCAGAGCACCTGCAGCAATACGGCGGCAGCGCAGGAACAGGTGAGGATTGGGCTGTGCTGGCGGGTGGGTGGTGTCTGGCTGCAACCGGAATCGGACCCACCAGCAACCTTGACGGCTCCAATTGCTGCCAGCAGGGCAAGGTTTCCCCTTGGCAGCACAATGACCGCCGATCCCAGCAGAAAGTGCAGCATGGCTGCTCAGATGGTCCCGCTGGACCACAGCAGCAGGATCTCCGTGCGGCAGGAGGGCTCTCTGCAGGAAGCCAGGAGCAAGGCAGGAGGCAGACAGAAAGCTTGGTTGATGACAGTTATTTGGAGTGACGATACGCACTGGATCCATATGGAGGTAATGAGCACAGATCGCCATCTACGTGACAATCTGCAAACAAGCAGCGTTTGCCCAATTGGACCGCTGCAATAAATCTCATTTGGAGCGCATTGCCACGTACCGGTTGCCTGTTCCCAGATCCTGCTGGAGAATTTCCTGTGTGGAGGGTTTGCTCTGTGTCTGAGTTTGCTCTCTGTTTGTGTTCAATGGGGCTGTTACCCTGGTTTCCACCCCTGCCTGCTGAACAGGACCCTCAACAGGAACATGCACATGCTGCCTGTGCCGCGCCGTGGCAGGGTTTGGTGGGTGCCCCAACCCTGCGCCGACACGAGTCGACCCATCCCACTGTACAGATACAAATATAATGTACATGCAGCCTCCAAGGGGAAAGTTAGCAGCAATGTGCTGCAGCATTCACAGCTGGTGCGCGGGGCCTTCCTGCGCGAGGGCGGGCAGGCTCGCCAGCTGGTGCCCCTGGCCTGCGAGGCTGCCCACGTCTCTCTGGATCATCCACTGCAGCGCAACCTGCACACACACATCACATGTGCCCGCACAGAAACACGCCGTAGTGTCAGTCGGCAGATGAAAGGAGGTTTGTGCAGTGCTATCTGTCCAACCCCGCCGCACACACAGCACCAGAAGGCATGCCTACGGAGGCTGAGGCCTGGTCCAGCTTCAAGTCCATGCATGCATGTCAGCTGGGGCGTGATGTTGTTTGCGCACCCAGCGGCAGCACACACCCACACCTTGAGGTTTGCGAGCATGAGCTTGAGTGCCTTAGTCCACTTGCTGTCCTTGTTGAGCATCGACAGCTTGATGGTGTGGTTGCCAATCTAACAACACACAACACAGCAGCAGCAGCAGCAGCAGCAGCAGTATCAGCAACAGCGTTGGATCAAAATGCGCCCAGCCTCCACAAGCCGGCAGCACTCTTGGCACACAGTGCGCACTGTGCTCCTGGCCTGCAGTGATCTGCTCTTGCCTCACCTTGTCTCCCTCTATAGCAAAGGGGAACTCAAACACAGGCTGTTGCCCTTCAGTGACGTCCCTGTGGCAGTTGGTGATGCACACACAACAGCACACACACACTGGGGGTTACCATGACTTGCAGCATGTCACATGCCTGCATGTATTGCCTATCCTTGTACCTTGCGTGTCAACACACAACAGCACACACACACACACGCCTCAGTGCCACACAAGTGCTGCCTCAGTCGAAACAAGTAATGCGCTGGCACCCCACACACAGCAATTGCGCACCACAGCGCAGCGCAGCACACAGCAGGGCGTGCCAGCACAGCGCTGTGGGCCCACCTGGCGCGAGCAAAGTCCCCAAACTCCTTGAGGCACCCCCCCCCATAGCAACCGAGCACACAGCACAGCACAACTACAGCACAGCACAGCGCAGCACACCTGGCGCGAGCAAAGTCCCCAAACTCCTTGAGGCAGGCCAGGAACACTGACATCGCCTTGTCATAGCCACCACCCCACAGCTTGTTCACGGGGCCAAACAGGTCATAGGTACCTCGCTTGTCCGCGACACGGGGGTGGCTGCCCATCGGCAGCAGCCGGTACGCTGCAGGCCGGCGGCAGGGCAGCAGGGGGGTGCACACACGCCACGCGTCAACGCATGTGCGCATGTGCCTTGCGCTTTTGCGCACTCACATGAGAAGTTGAGCTTGCACTGCTGCGCCATGGTGTGCAGCAGCAGCACGGCCTGGCCCCAGGCCGCGTTGATCTCGTTCCAGTCGACCGGGTGCTCCGGCGTGCGCCCCAGCCGGAAGCCACTGATCGTGCCAAAAGGGCCGTCGTGCCAGATGCGAAAAGTGTCGTTCAACACACTCGTGGACTGCACAGCAGCGGGACAGCAGGGACAGGGGCACACGCTGCTTAGTTGAGTTTCAGCTACTTCTATTACTGATTTGAGAGAAGCACCAAGGGGCAGCAGAGGCAATGAAGGGAGCACCGGCGTTAGGGCCACAACACGGGACGGCCAGGCCAGCTGCAGCGCCAGGGAGCTTGCTGAGGGCCCGGGCACCAGATCAGACTCTGACATGTTGTGATGACCCTCTTTGTGATGACCCTCTTTGAATAATAGACGGCCAAGAGACAGGGCATTGTGCCGGGGAGAGGAGGAGCGGCAGGGGGCGTCTGTGGGCCCTCGACACGGCGCGATCCCACGGGGAGTCTGGCTGGCTGGCAGGGACCTGAAAGCCCTTGACACAGCTGCTCAACATAGGACAGGCACAGGCGCAGCCGCTGTGTGCGGCCGTCGCACCTTGAGCAGCAGCAGCTGCTGGCTGGCCCTGTCGATCCTGTTGAGCAGGCCGTCCCTGTCGCTGAGGTGCTGCTGCAGGCTGAGTTGGTACTCGTTCACGTCGTGCCACATGCGCTCCTCCAACGTATCGATGTCTGCGGCAATGACCTGCTGGGCTCGGATCTGCGGGCATGGGGCGGGAAAGCATTTGCAAAGAGTTGATCTGCACGCCATCCGCATCTGCATGGCGCGGGCAGCATGCTACTGCTTCAGATATGTCTGGGTCTGTTGTCAACAGGAGGCGCGGGAGAGAGAGGGTGGGTCAACAGCACAAGCACGAGCGAATGGGGGAGGGATACACAAGGGGAGGGGGCGTCAGTCTGAGATGCATGTGCAGAAAGAGGCCCAGGCTGCATGTGCTGCGCCCCGCGCTGCGCGCACATGCCAGCACACAGCCACTGCGTGTCAGCGCACCTCCTGCAGGACACTCTCTAACTGCTGCTGAGCCACGGCCTCCTCCTGCTGTGCAGCTGCCGTCTGCGCCTGAATTGCCGCCAACTCAGCTTCAAAAGCAGCCTGGGCAGCACGCAAGCAGCATCCACGGCGAGAGCGACACGAGACACACACTCAGCCCTGCTGACAGCTGTGTGCGTTGGGTGCTGATGCCGTTGTGAAAGGCTTTCAAGCAGGCAAAGGGCAAAGGAACACACGCAAGTGCTTCAAGGTGAGTGACGTCCCACCCCCTCCTTGCGTCCCACACCTGCGGCAGGGCAGCGGGCGACTCGGACTCGAGCTGCTGCACGGCACTCGAGTAGGCGGCGATCTCCGAGTCGAGCTCCTCGAGCTGCTTCTGCACCTCGTCTTTGAGCTGTGCTGCGCAGTCCAGGCACAGCGGGTGGTCGACTGCCGTGACTGTGCTGGCAAGCTCACAGAGGCGGACCATGGTGTCAAGCTTTGCATTGAAGCCTGCCTTGTGGGCCCTGCTCGCTGCTGCTGCTGCCGCCCCGCCGCCGCTGGACCCGGGCTCTGGTGGCAGGCCTGCTGCTGCTGCTGCTGCTGCTGCTGCTGCTGCTGGTGCGGGCCGTCCGGAGGCTGAGGGCTGCGGGTCTCTGCCTGCCTGGTTGGGCCTCAACACGCTGGCTGAGCCAGGCAGGACAACAAAGGACTCCTCCAGGCCACCTCGCCCAGATGGGGCGCCTGCAGCCCCTGCACCTGCGCAGAGGGCAGAGAAGCAGGGGATATTTGGTGGTGGTGCTTGGGGTGCGTTGCCTGCTTGGCAGGAGCATGCACCATGGGGGGGGGTCGCATGCTTCTTGCACTGCGCTGCTGCCAGCGTGCCCCCTTCTGGTCTGGGGCCACAGCACCCTGACCAAGGCCTGATCTGGGGACTATGACAACAAAGACAACACATCAACTGCATGCCAATACTCACCGGGGCCCCTGCGATCGTCCAGCACGATAAAGGACTCCTCGATCTTGGTGGCATCCAAAGCTGCCAGCAGGCCCGGATCCGAGCGCCTGTCCGCCTGCTGTTGTCCCCCATCGTTGCTTCCTCGAACCAGTACCAGCCGAGCCTTGCAAGACTGGCACCTGAAGCTGGGCTCCAGCATTCCTGCTGTTCTGCTCTCTCAGTGCCAGCCTGTGTGCCAGCCTGTGTGCCGGCTGCGTCCCATGCTCACCCCATTCCTAAACCCCCTGTGTGGTCCAGGTTGTTGGCTTTCAAGGCGCCAGGGGTGACAGCCGCACAGCACGTTGTGTGTGGGGGGGGGGAGGGAGGGGCTGCGGGACTAGTTGGCGGGGTGAGAAACAGGACAGGAGGGTATCTGATACGCGTGTCACAGAGGATGTTGGATGTTGTTCATTCACTGATGCGCACCGGCAGTGCACATGGATACCTGCTGCGCCCTGCTCTGGGGTTCTGCCAAGGTTTCACCGACACCGAGAGGAGGCTCTGTGCATCGCCACAACCAGACAATTCGATGGAATTTACACATTATTGTACACGCACTATCAGTGCAGAGGCAGGGCAGCATGTGATGTGCAAGCAATCTGCCCCAATCAGACGACCCCAGCCTCTACAGCACAGCCTCTACAGCACAGATCACCCCTTGGTAGCTGCCAAGAGCAGATGCATTGACTCCCCTTCAGTGTGGCATTCTTTGGCCCAGCACAGAGAAGGCCAGAACAGTTGACAGCTCACCAAGTGAAAACGCTGTCAGTAACCGGCTGTCAACGGCCCACCAGGTCACGGTGTTTGTTGTGCCCCACAGATTTTTCAACCGCGAACCAGCAACAGCAGCGACCAGGCCGCCAGGATAGCATCGCTTAAAACGATCTCACGAGAGAAGTGATCTGCACGTGCGGAAGCGAACCTGGAGATGCAGCCGGCTGTGCTGTTTGCACGGCATGCCCTTCGCCCTGCAGAGCACCCTGCTGCCTGCCTTGTCGCAAGCAGGTGCGGCAGTGCAGCCTGCTGCAAGCAAACAAACAGTGTGCGGCCGCCAACCCACAAGCTGCTGCCAAAACGCAGGTGCCAGGGCGCTGTCCACTGCTGTCAGGGTTGAGAAGGACACTATGGGCTCCCTAGAGGTGCCAGCTGACAGGTGAGGACCCCCACTGTCTGCCAAACAAACAAGCAGCCCTGCTGCAGCTGCACCGACCCCTCACCCGTCACGCTCGCAGGTACTGGGGTGCACAGACGCAGCGGTCGATTCAGAACTTCAAGATTGGAGGTGCACGTGAGCGCATGCCAGAGCCAGTCGTCAAAGCATTTGGCGTGCTCAAGAGGGCAGCCGCCAAGGTACGGCCTGATGCCTGCACCGCACAGCACAGCATCGGTCAGCGGTGACAAAACCGCACAGGGCCAGCACAGCGTGCCACGTGTGTTGACTAACACGTAGGCACCTGAACAAGCAACGCATGCAGGCAGACAGAGGACACAGGCTGTGTCTGGTGTGTTGTGCACCCCCCGTGGCGACCTGTCCTTCCGTCACTGGGCAGCCTCAAAGGGAAACTCAGCGCTGTGCTGTGCTGTGCTGTCCTGGCACGTGCTGGTCAACGCAGGTCAACATGGCGCAGGGCGTGCTGGAACCCAAGATTGGGGATGCAGTTGTGAAGGCTGCCACAGAGGTGGCAGACGGGAAGCTGGACAGCCACTTCCCGCTCGTGATCTGGCAGACGGGCAGCGGCACACAGAGCAACATGAATGCCAACGAGGTCATCGCAAACAGGTGTGCATGTGTAGGGTCCAGGCATGATTATCAAGTGTGTGTGTGCATGTGTAGACAGACAGGGTGAGGCAATGGAAGCTGCTGACAACACAGGGAATTGTGTGTGTTTGTGTCTCTGAGCCACCTGTTGCCTGGTCAACGCCCACAGCTGCAGCGCCTGCTAGGAGGCAACGCGGGCGGGTCAGCAGCCAGCAGCAGGCAAGCAGTCTGGGCAGGCGCTTTGAAGCTCGCCATGCTTGCCATGCCGTTCCGTGCCAGGCAAGCTGTCCTGTCCGCCCTGCCGTGCTGTGCACCGTGCTGTGCTGTGCACCGTGCACGGACTGTAGGGTCACAGACTATAGTGTACGGACTATAGTGTCACCGTACTATGCACCGTGCTGTGCTGTGCTGTGCTGTGCTGTGCTGTGCTGTGCTGTGCTGTGCTGTGCCTGCAGGGCCATTGAATTGCTTGGCGGCCAGCTGGGCAGCAAGATGGTGCACCCCAACGACCACGTGAACAAGGGCCAGAGCAGCAACGACACATTCCCCAGTGTCATGCACATCGCAGCAGTCACAGAGGCACACCACGTGCTGCTGCCACAGCTGGAGGAGCTGCATGTGGGTCCTAGGGTTTAGGTCTTATCAGGGCTTTCTAGGCTTGCAGCTGGAGTGTTGCATGTGGGTCGTGCTGCAGCCGTGCAGTGTGTCTGCTGCCCTTGTTGCCGCGCGTCAGCTTTGAAGCCACAGGCCCTCCTGTGGGCCCACACACAAGGCCTGTGGGACCACACCAGAGGCTTTCAAAGCTGTCAAGCCTTGGTGCAGGTCAACCACCCTACCGATCCCAACACCCTGAACTTGTTTTCGTGGAGCAGCATTGCTGTGCTGCCTGCCTGCCTGCCTGTCCGCCTGCCTGCCTGCCTGCCTGCTCCCCCCCGCCTGCCTGCCTGCCTGCCTGCCTGCAGAAAGCCCTGGACTGGAAGGCGCGTGAGTTTGCTGACATTATCAAGATCGGGCGTACGCACACCATGGACGCGACACCCTCACACTGGGCCAGGAGTTCAGTGGATATGCCAAGGCGAGGTGACCCACTGACTGTAGATTCTGAACTCATTTACCTGGTTTTCTTGTCCTTTTCCGCTTTCTGTTATGGCTTTTCTCCACACACAGAAAGAGGGATGAAGGGTGCACGAATGTAGGCACCTCTGCTGAAGAGCACAGCAAAGGCAGGGGGCTCTCTGTTTGGTGACAAGCGATGGCTGCGTGCTGAAGGTGTGCGCACGCCTGTGCTGGGATCTTCCTCCTTGGTTGCAGGTTGAGTACGGTCTGGCACGTGTGAAGGCAGCACTGCCTGCACTGTACCGCCTGGCACAGGGCGGTACGGCAGTCGGCACCGGCCTCAACACCAAGGTTGGCTATGACAAGGCTGTGGCTGCTCAGGTGGGGTACTGCTCTTGCATCTTTTAGTGCTCAATTGATCTGCACCATGTGCTCAGCCGTGTATGTGTGTCAACACATAGGTTACATAGGCAAGCAACATTATGCAGGGATGAGATAGGCTGACAGCCATGGTAGCCCTCTAGTCACAAACAAAACATGTGTGTGCTGCCTTGAAGCTTGGGGACAGGCCGAAAGCCTGGTAGCACCTGTCTGCTTGCTCAGTCTCTCGCAAGCATGCAGAGGGTAGTGTACGCATTCACGAGCCTGCGTTCTGCAAGCTACTGTGAGCAGTATTGGTTGGCTGCACTTGGTGCCATCCTGTTCTGTGCTGCAGGTGGCGGAGGACACAGGCCTGCCCTTTGTGACAGCGCCATGCAAATTTGAGGCACTGGCAGCTCACGACAGTGAGTGACAGGGGGGGTAGGGCACTGACAGAGTACAGAAGTGGCTCCCTGGGTCTTCCCGGGGTATTGCAATCTGGCAGCAGCCAGGCACTGTGTTACGTGTTGCAAGAACGTATGGACTGCAGGCAAAGTTACAGCATGTGCAGCCAGGGGAAAACCAAACACCAACGGGCGAACAGCAGCTGTGTGTGCTTGCAGCCAAAAAGCAGCAGCCCTTGCCAAGTCAGTGCCGCTGCCTGGGCAGACATGTGGGCAAGCAAGCGGGAGCCTGAAGCCACTTCATGCACACTTTCAGTCCCCAGATCTGAACATGCAGCATGGCGACACCGGCAGCTGCACCGGGCTGCCACATCACCCTGCCTTGACACAAACAAGGGTGTCAGTTTTGCAATTTCCGAGTGTAGCAAGGTGAAGAAGCTAACACTGGTGAAGGAGCTAACACTGACACCCTTGTTTGTGCCTGCTGCGTCATCACCCTACAGGTGTGGTGGAGATGAGTGGCGCGCTCAACACTGTCGCTGTCAGCCTGATGAAAATCGCCAACGACATCCGCTTCCTGGGATCGGGACCAAGGTGGGGCAGTACACAGCAGTTGCTTGCAGCAAACAGTAGGAGCGTCTGCTTGCCCATGCACACTCGCTGCCAGGTACCGCTCCTGTTGTGGAGGCGCGTTGGCGAGGTGTGCTGTGCCTCCCAGCCACCTTGGGGTTCGTGAAAGTGACGCACACTCACTGTACGGCCCCTTTGCCTGCCTGCCTGTCTGCCTGCCTGCTTGACTGCCTGCCTGCCTGCCTGACCTGCCTGCCTGCCTGCCTGCCTGCCTGCCTGCCTGCCTGCTGTCAGGTGTGGTCTGGGTGAGCTGCTGCTGCCTGAGAATGAACCAGGCAGCTCCATTATGCCAGGCAAGGTCAACCCCACACAGTGTGTGAGGCACTCACCATGGTCGCAGCACAGGTGAGAGGGCGAAAAATACCGCTCCAGATCTCTTTGGAAGGGTTTCAGAAAGTGGGTTTCTGGCCTTCTGGAAAGGGGGGTTGGAGATGTGAGCACGTAGTACGTGGATACTGTTGGGATGTGACGTCCTTCCGTTCGGGACAGCGGCGGCAGCTGCGAACAGCCTCGCTGCAAAGCAGGTCCGTGCAAAAGGGCCCAGCTGCTGTGGCGGCACACACCTGTCAGATTTGGGCAAAGCCAGACAGGCTGTGGCGCGAAAGCCAGCGCCACTGAGAACCTGAACCCTTGTAGCCGGTCAAGCCTCTTGCTTGCTCCCCTTCACGGGCAGTGTTCTTGCATGATCGTCTTGCTGAAGGTGATGTGTGCTGCCGCACCGTGTGCTTTGTGTGCTGTGCGTGCTGTGCAGGTCATGGGCAACCACGTTGGCGTGTCTGTTGCTGGCAGCAACGGCCACTTTGAGCTCAATGTGTTCAAGCCGATGATGATTGCTTCCCTGCTGCAGTCGATGCGGCTGCTAGGTGATGCTGCTGGCTCCTTCTCCACAAACTGTGTGGTCGGCATCCAGTAAGTCACGACGACTGCGCTTGCATGCCTGGGTTTTGAGTTTTTTTTTTTGGGGGGGGGGGGGGGACTGCAGTCGATGCGGCTGCTGGCTTTCCCTTCTCCACAAACTGTTCCGTGGTCAGCATCCAGTAAGTCCCGATAAGATGCGCTTGCATGCCTGCGTTTCGAGTTTGGGGGGAGACGGGTCAGGCAGAGACCTTGGGTTGTTGAGTGGGGATGGCATTTGGGAGGGTTGGGTGCCGGCAGCGGTGAGCAGTAGTGCAGTATGGGCAGCAGGCTTGGGTTGGGGCGAACCTGGGAAGGGCAGGGCAGAGGTAGAGCAAGGCGATCGAAATTCCTCAAACCGTCTCGCGGCAGCTGGTGTTGGTATTTAACGGCGCCGAGAGGCATCATGGCGGTGTGCACAGCCCGGCTACAGCGCTGCTCTGTGCGCCTGCAGCCAGCAGCCTCAGCTGTTTTTGCTAATCAAGGAGCTGAACACCGCCGACACACCTTCCCGGAAAACACTTTTGGTTGGATGGGCTGGTGCACGAAGTGCGCACCATTCTGCTTCTCTTCCGCTTCTCTGGTTGAACTTGAAGTTGTGTAGCAGTCTGCCCTGAGCATGGGGGGTGTGGCTGGCTGCTGCGTGCCTGGCCAAAACAATCACTCGCCCATGTATGTTGCACACAATGCCATCCCCTCCCTGCTCCGCAGGCCGAACCGGGCGCGGATCGACAAGCTGCTGCACGAGTCCCTGATGCTGGTGACTGCCCTGAACCCAAAGATCGGCTATGATAATGGCAGCAGCTGCTGCCAAGAAGGCTCACAAGGAGGGCTCCACCCTGAAGGAGGCTGCTATGTCACTGGGTCTGCTGAACAGCGAGGAGTTTGACGCGTGGGTGCGGCCGGAGACCATGATTGCGCCCAAGCCGGCTGACGGCAAGGTCTGAGTGAGTGGTGGCTGATCCAAGCGAGTCGCGGCTGCTGCTGCGTGGTACAACAGGCTGGGTGTGTGTGGTGGAGGGAGGGACAGGCTGGCAGCCAGCCATGCCGCCACTTTTCACGTGCACGCACGCTTGCTCAATCAACTCACACCGACGCACACAGAGCTTGCAAACAAGAGACACATCACAGAAAGAGAGCCCAAGAGTGGCAGCTGTCACACCAGTCAAGACTCAAATTTGAGTGTGTGTGCCGCTGTGCGGGAGGAGGCCTTGCAGCAGCTGCCCACGTACCTCTTGCACATCACATTCAACCTCAAGAAGCCTCCTCGTACCTCCCGACAGCCTATATCTTTGATCTTGAGACAGGTCTCCTTGCACCTGCTGTTGTTGCTGCTGTTTCCCGGTCTGTGCCCCCGGTGCTGACCTGATCAGTGATCTCACAGAAAAAAACTTGAGGGGGGGCCGACGAGATGGGAAGATAGCTTCAGCCCCTGCATCACAACATGGAGGGGAGGGGGAGGACAGTGCAAAGTTTGTGGAGTGCTTGCACACGTTCTTGCCTTCCTGTCAGAAAACGGCTTTGATAAGGCAGCCAGTGCGGTCTATGAGGCGCTGGAGACCAGCAAGGCAGGGCCTGAGGGGGATGGGCCAGTGGCAGCTGCTGATGAACCCGGCGAGGCTGGTGCAGAGGTGCAGGCAGGCCCAGAGTATGGCCCTGATGAGGTGGATCATGCCCAGGAATACAGGAGTGTATCAGCCGACCCAGTGCTGCAGGGCAGGTGAGCTGTGCTGGGCCAGGCGTGGCATTCTGTTTCTGCTGTGTAGTCCCCGCCCGCCGCTGCTGAAACACCCCCGCTGCCATGCCTGCGCAGCCGAGGTGCATCCCAGGCGGGAGCTGATGATGCTGAGGACTCTCAGTCAAACAGCCCCTGGCCACCTGGTGCAGCGGAGGGCCTGCAGACGCGCTTGAGCGGTGGGTCAGGTGGACGCCCAACAGCAGTGCCGCAGCGATCAGCCGCAATCAGGGCCCGCATGGGCCTCAGGCACTGTGCACGGCAGCAGATGACTCTCGGCAGCCACACCTGGAACACCCCTGGGGGCCTGGATCTGGTGTGTTGTTTGCTTGCTTTCTGCGCGATGGCGCATGTTGTGCCCATGTCGCACACTCACACACACACACACACACACAAACACTCGCAGGGTCAAGGCTGTATGGGGACCCTGACGTGGATGAGTATGGCGGCATGGATGACGTGGGCTACATGCGGCGCAGCATCACCAACCAGCAGGACTTTGTCATGAGCCAGCTCGACTTCCTGCGCGTGAGTGCACCTGCAGGACCCTGATCTGCTGCCCCACCAGCTCCTTTGCCTGGCCTGCCTCCAGCTTCTGATGGGACTGCAGCTGCTGCACAAGGGGAGCCACCACCCCGGCAGCAGCCGCCGGCCGCTGAACCTGCTGTCGTGGTCTCTCAACACAGCAGCAACCTGGCGCGGTGGCAGCAAGGGCGTGGGCATATCTGCAAGGACGTGGCCGTGGGTATTGTGGAACGCGGCCTGACGCAGTATCGTGCTGTGCCGTGCCTGCTGCTGCTGCTGCTCCTGTGCTGCTGCTGCCGTCCTGCCGCAGACCAACGAAGACGAGTGTTACTTCCACAGCGGCAGCCTCAAGCACGGCGGCAGCAGCAGCTTGCAGCGCGCTGACTCCTGCAGCAACAGCAGCTCTGCCAGCCTCAGCTCCGCCCGGCATGTCCACCTGCGAACAGCAAGAGCAGCAGGACCAGCAGGAGGGGGGTCACCACCACCAGCTCCAGGAGGACACGCTGTCGAACCCGCAGCAGCAGCAACAGCAGCAGCAGCAGGACCAGGCTGGTGCCAC